>CAWDRD010000126.1:0-91465 GCA_963804455.1 uncultured Actinomycetes bacterium | reverse complement strand
TATGGTCCGCCGCCGTTTTGCAAGCGAAAAATGAAAAGACAGAATTGGTCTGCGCGAATGTATCCGGCCTTTGTTGGAGTAGCGATCTCCTGGCCTGAATGGAATGCGCTGCGCTCTCGTCCTATTTAATAACGCTGCCTTTGGAGGCATTTTCCGGTTACAGGTTTCGGGAGCGCCGGGATCGACCGTTGTGCCATCTCATGGTTCGCCAGCAAACCTGGCAGGAATCTTAAAACTCAGAGCCGTCGCCGTTGGACTGCAGATGTGGGAATCGCGAAGCGATTTCCAAGCCTGGCGCTTGTGCCAGGCGTCATGTGCAGGCCATCAGACTGCGACGGTTTGTGGCAATAACGGCGGGCGATAGGCTTCTCCTTTGTACAAAACCGCCCAGGCCATGCGCGCCATCTTGTCGGCTAATGCCACGGTGGCCACCTGTTTGCGTTTGCGCGCGGTGAGATTAGCCAGCCACGTACCGAGGCCGGCCGATTGCTCGGTTCTCTGCAGCATTACGGAATGCGCTCCTTGCACGAAGAGTTTTCGCAGATATTTGTTTCCGCGTCTGCTGGTACCGGTGAGCTTCTGCTTGCCTCCGGTGGAGTGCTCGCCGGGCACCACTCCCAGCCAGGCAGCAAACCCTCGGCCCTTCTTGAAGGCAGCTCCGTTGCCGATGGCTGCGATCGTGGCCGTACCAGTGATCGGTCCGATTCCGGGGATCGCGACCAGGCGTGTGCAGGCTTCAAGTTCGCCGGCGATGCGCACGATCAGCTTGTCGGATTCCTCGATCTGCCCATGCAGATACTGCATCTCCAGCCGCAGTTGTGTCAGAAGTACTCGCAATGCGCCGGACAACTTGTTGTCCGAATCTTCCAGAATACCGGGTAGAGACTCCTCAATATGATGGCGCCCTTTGCGGATGGTGATGCCGCGCTCCAGCAGCAATCCTCGCATCTGGTTGATCACCGCGGTGCGTCGCACAACCCACCGCTCGCGCACTCGGCGCAGCGACTGCAGGTCGAGTTGGTCGTCGGTCTTGATCGGCACAAAGCGCATCGTGGGACGGGTGACAGCCTCGGCACACGCTTCGGCATCGATGAAGTCGTTCTTGTTGGTCTTCACGTACGGCTTCACATACTGTGCCGGCATCACCCTCGAATGTGATCAAGACGTGGCCTTCCGGTGTCCCCCCGCCCGAAGTCCGGGGCTTGTATTGACGCGCGCACTGCGCCGTTACCAGGTGCCCTGTACCGGCCCGGGCCCCATTACCCGCAACCGCCACCCGTAACCAATCGAAGATCAGCGTAGCCGCCTGCCAGGCAGACACGCGGAACTGACGCCGAACCGTTAAACATAGCGCCAGTCCGGGCACGCTGGGACGTCATGACGCCGCGAACTCTGCACGAGGCCGCTGACCTCGACCCGGCCCTGATCGATGCGGTAGCTGAAGGCCAGGCCATCCGGCTGGCACCGGGGGTGCTGGCCGTGCTGGAGCAGAGCTGCGCGCAGGCCCGTGAGCTGCTCCGCCGCGGTGATCAGGTGTACGGCGTGACGACCGGGATGGGCGCCCTGTCCGGTGTCCGGCTCAGCGCCGCCGAGCAGCTCCGGCACCAGCAGAACCTGCTGCTGGCCCGGGCCACCGGTGGCCCTCCGTGGCTGGGCGCCGCGGACGTGCGCGCGATCATCGCGGTCCGGCTGCGCACCTTCCTGTCCGGCGACGCCGGTGTCTCCGCCGCGCTCTGCCAGCGGCTGGTGGACATTCTGCACGCGGGGATCGTCCCGGCGGTGCCGCGCACCGGGGTCGGCACCGCCGGCGAGATCATGCCGCTGGCCCACATGTTCGGGCCCCTGGCTGGCCTGGGCCGGGTGCTGGCCCCGGCGGACCGGGAACCGGCTGGCCTGGCCACCCGGCCCGCCGCGGAAGCGCTGGCCGAGCGCGGGCTCGGCGCGTACCGGCTCGGCCCCAAGGAAGGGATCGCGCTTCTGGCCGGGGTGCCCGGGGCGACCGCGCTGGCGCTGCGGCGGCTGGCCGAGGCCAGGATCCTGGCCAGCCAGATGGAAACCGCGGCCGCGCTGGCCATCGCCGCGGTCCGGGCGTCCCGGGACCCCTACCGCGCCGCCTGCGCCCGGGTGACGACCTGCACGGCGAGGTGCTCGCCCGGCTCCGGCAGGCCGTCGGCGACCTGGCCGAGCCCGCGGCCCTGCAGGCGCCGGTGTCGTTCCGGGTGGCCGGTCCGGTGCTCACCCAGGTGCACCGGGCCAGCGCCGGCCTGGCCGCGGCGGCGCAGCGCGGGCTGGACGGGGTGACAGACTCGCCCGCCCTGCTGGATGGCCGGTTCACCGGCACCGCGGGGTTCCACGGGATCGACCTGTCGGCGCACTGCGACCAGCTCACCGCGGCGCTCGCGCACGCGGCCGAGGTCGGTGCCGCGCGGGTGCACCGGCTGCTCGATCCGCGGGTGACCGGCCTGCCCGCGCAGCTCGCCGTCACCCCCGGCCCAGATACCGGGCTGGTCACCGTGCACAAGCGGGCGGCCGGCGAGATCCACGCGCTGCGCCGGCTGGCCATGGCCACCCCGGCCGGGCTGATCGAGACCTCCGGCGGACAGGAGGATGTGCAGTCGTTCGCCTGGGAAGCGGCCGAGACCCTCCGCCAGGCGCTGCACCATGCCCGGGTGGTTACCGCCTGCGAGCTGCTCACCGCCTACCAGGCGATGGCGCTGTCCGGCCGCCCCGCGCCGCCGGGCTGCCGCGCCACCCTGCGCTGGCTGACCCAGATCATCGGCCGGATCGACGGCGACCGGCCGTTCGGCCAGGACATCGAGCGGCTCATCCAGGCGCCCTGGCCGCCGGGCCCGGAAACCGCGCCCGGCGGGTGACAGCGCGGCTGGCGGGCACTTTCCTGACCGGGCTGTTCCCGGTGGCCTGGAATGCACCAGGAATAATGAGTAGTTCACGCCTGTTGATCAGCACTCCGCCCGGCGCGTGGCCGACCCGGCGCGTCGTGCGGCCTACGCCCGGCCTGGTAGCCGGAGACCGCGAGCCAGCATCCGGCCGGACCGGAAACCAACACTCCAGGGACTAAGGATGACTGCTGCCAGCGAAGCCAAGAGCGGCAAGAGCGAGACGCACGGCCACGGGCACGGGCACGAGCATAAGGACGTGTCCGGCGGCTGGCTGCGCCCCGCCGTGTTCGGCGCCATGGACGGGCTGGTCACCAACGTCTCACTGATCGCGGGCGTGGGCGCCGGCATCAGCCGGTCCGGGGGGTCACCGCACCTCATCGTGCTGACCGGGCTGGCGGGCCTGGCCGCGGGCGCGTTCTCCATGGCGACCGGTGAGTTCGTCTCGGTCTCCTCGCAGAACGAGCTGGTCGGTGCCGAGGTGAACAAGGAACGCCTGGAGCTGCAGAACAATCCCGAGTCCGAGCTCCGGGAGCTGGCGGGCACGTTCCGCCGCCAGGGCGTGGAGCCCAAGCTCGCCACCGAGGTCGCCCGGCAGATCTCGGCCCATCTCGACCATGCCCTCGACGTGCACGTCCGCGAGGAACTCGGGGTGGACCACCGCGATCTGCCGTCGCCGTGGACGGCCGCCGGTGCGTCGCTGATCACTTTCTCGCTCGGCGCGCTGATCCCGCTGCTGCCCTATCTGCTCGGGTTCAACGTGCTGTGGGTGGCCCTGGGCCTGGCTGCCGTGGCCGCGTTCGTCGGTGGCGGGCTGGTCGCCCGGCTCACCAGCCGGCCGTTCCTGCGCGGCGCCCTGCGCCAGCTGCTGCTGGGGGCGGCCGCGGCCGGTGCCACGTTCCTGATCGGCCTGGCTGTCGGCGCCGGCGTCTCCTGACCGGCTCCGCCCGGCCGGCCGCACGGCAGGCGGACTCCCACCGCACGGCCGGCGGACTCCCACTGCACGGCCGGCGGACTCCCACTGCACGGCCGGCGGACTCCCGCCTGAGGGCCGCCGGACTCCGCCGCGGTTACCAGGCTTCCAGGCCGAAGGCCTCGTCCTCGTGGCCACCGCCGGACAGTAGCTTCAGGTCGGACTCGACCATCATGGTGATCAGCTCGTCGAAACCGGTCTTCGGCACCCAGCCGAGCCGCTCCGCGGCCTGGGCCGGGTCGGCGCAGAGCTGGTCCACCTCGGCGGGCCGGACAAAGGCCGCGTCGCAGGTGACGTGCTCGCGCCAGTCCAGGCCGGCCGACCCCGAAGGCCAGATCGACGAGTTCCTCCACGGTGTGCGTGACCCCGGTGCCCACCACGTAGTCCTCAGGCTCGGCCGCGGCCAGCATCAGGTGCATGGCCCGGACGTAATCCCCGGCGAACCCCCAGTCCCGGCGGGCCCACAGGGTGCCCAGCCGGAGCTGGCGGTCCAGGCCGAGCTTGATCCGGGCCACGCCCAGAGACACTTTGCGGCTGACGAACTCCGCGCCGCGCCGCGGCGACTCGTGGTTGAACAAGATCCCGGACACCGCGTACATGCCGTAGGACTCGCGGTAGTTCTGGGTCAGGTGATGCCCATATGCCTTGGCCACCCCGTACGGGCTGCGCGGGTGGAACGGGGTGCGCTCGTTCTGCGGGGTCTCCCGGACCTTGCCGAACATCTCCGAGGACGACGCCTGGTAGAACCGGATCTGGCTGCCCTGGGGCGTGCGCGATCCGCTGATCCCGCTGCAGACCCGGATCGCCTCCAGCACCCGCAGCACGCCGAGGCCGGTGACCTCACCGGTGAGCTCGGCTTGCTGCCAGGACATGGGCACGTAAGAGATCGCGGCCAGGTTGTAGACCTCATCGGGCTGGACCCGCTCCACGGCGGAGATCAGGCTGCCCTGGTCCAGCAGGTCGCCGCGGACCAGCCGGATGTCACCGAGCAGCTCGCGGACTCGGCGGACCCGGGGGTTGGACTGCCCGCGGACCAGGCCCCACACCTCGTAGCCCTGCGCCAGCAGGTACTCGGCGAGATAGGAGCCGTCCTGGCCAGTGATCCCGGTGATCAGTGCGCGCTTCGTCAGCGGAGCCTCCGTTCTGGCCCGGGCCAGCCACCTCGGGTACGTCGGCGCAGCTTACCGGGCGGGCCCGTCCCCATCCCGGGCGGCGCTGTACCCGATGGTAATGTTCGCTGCCTAACCGGCCACGCGGGCAGGCCACCTCGGGCACCCTGGGGACAGTGCACAGCTAGCGGGACGAGAGGGGCAGACCTGCGTGATGAGCATGGATCACCCGCTGCGCGTCGCGTTGCTGTCCTACCGCAGTAAGCCGCACTGCGGCGGTCAGGGCATCTACCTCCGCCACCTGTCCCGCGAGCTGGCCGCGCTAGGGCACCACGTCGAGGTGTTCTCCGGCCAGCCCTACCCCGAGCTGGAGCCGGGCCCGGTGCTGCGCGAGGTGCCCAGCCTGGACCTGTACGCCGACGAGAACCCGTTCCGCACGCCGCGGCTGAGCGAATACCGGGACTGGATCGACGTACTCGAGTTCGCCACCATGAAGACCGGCGCGTTCCCGGAGCCGCTGACGTTCAGCCTGCGCGCGCTGCGCCTGCTGCGCGCCCGGCGGGCCGACTTCGACCTGGTGCACGACAACCAGGTCCTCGCCTACGGCCTGCTCGGCCTGGCCCGGGCCGGCCTGCCGCTGGTGACCAGCATCCACCACCCGATCAGCGTGGACCGGCGGATCGAGCTGGCCGCGGCCCGCGGCTGGGACCGGGTCGGCAAGTGGCGCTGGTACTCGTTCGTCCGGATGCAGGGCCGGGTGGCCCGCCGGGTCGGGCCGGTGCTCACCGCCTCGCAGGCCTCCCGCTCCGACATCATCCGGGACTTCCGGGTCGCCCCGGACAACGTGTACGTGATCCCGCTCGGCGTGGACACCCGGCTGTTCCACCCCCGCCCGGCCCCCCGCGAGCCGGGCCTGATCGTGGCCGTGGCCAGCGCGGACTCCCCCTTGAAGGGGGTGGCCACGCTGCTCCAGGCAGTGGCCAAGGTCACTGTGGAACGGGAGGCGCGGCTGACTGTGGTGGGCCGGCCCGCGCCGGGCGGCCCCACCGAGCGACTGGTGGGTGAGCTCGCCCTGGGCGACCGGGTCCGGTTCGTATCCGGGATCAGCGACACCGAACTGGCCGATCTCGCCGCACGCGCCGAGATCGCGGTGGTGCCATCGCTGTATGAGGGGTTTTCGTTGCCTGCCGTTGAGCACATGGCCTCGGGGACCCCGCTGATCGCCAGCCACACTGGCGCGCTGCCCGAAGTGACCGAGGACGCCGCGGTACTGGTCGAGCCCGGGGATGTGGAGGCGCTGGCCGCGGCGCTGCGCAAGCTGCTCGACTCCCCGGCCGAGCGGGCCCGGCTGGGTGCGGCGGCCTGGCAGCGGGTGCAGGAGCGGTTCGCCTGGAGCGCGGTGGCCCGGGCTACCGTCGAGCGGTACCGGGCCGCGATCACGGAGTTCCAGGGCGGGCCGCATGCTGACCGTTGACTTCCGCCGGCTACCGGTCGGGGCCGGTGACCGGCTGCTCGACCTGGGCTGCGGCGCCGGGCGGCATGCGTTCGAGGCCTACCGGCGGGGCGCCTCAGTGGTGGCGCTGGACGCCGATGCGGGCGAGCTACGCGGCGTCCGCGACATGCTCGCGGCGATGCGGGAGGCAGGCGAGGCGCCCGCGGCAGCCAGCGCGCGCACCGTGTGCGGCGATGCCACCGCGATGCCGTTCCGCGACGCCGCGTTCGACCGGATCATCGCTGCCGAAGTGCTCGAGCACATCCCCGCGGACAGCCGGGCGATCCGTGAGATCGCCCGGGTGCTGCGGCCGGGCGGCCAGCTGGCGGTCACCGTGCCCGCGTGGCTGCCGGAACGGGTCTGCTGGGGGCTGTCCGACGACTACCACAACACCCCCGGCGGGCACGTGCGCATCTACACCCGGGCCGAGCTGGAGGCCAAGCTTGGCCAGGCCGGGCTGCGGGTGGGCGGGCACCACCACGCGCACGGGCTGCACTCGCCGTACTGGTGGCTGAAGTGCGCGGTCGGCGTGCACGACGACGGCCACCCGCTGGCCCGGGCCTACCACCGGCTGCTGGTGTGGGACATCATGAAGCGACCGGTCGCCACCCGGGCCGCCGAGCAGGCGCTGAACCCGCTCATCGGCAAGAGCCTGGTCATCTACGCAGAGAAACCGGCCGCGCCGTGCGCCGCGCGGCCCCGGCCTGAGCGGGCGCATGCCGCCGCATGACATCCTGGCCGGCGCGGCCTCCGCACCCGCCTATGCCGCCTCAGCCGCCCATGCCGTCCCGGCGGTGCCTGGTGTCCTGACCGCCGCCGAGATCCTGGCCACCGGCGAGCACATCGCCTCCCGGCAGGAGTCGTGCGGGGCGATCGGCTGGCCGGACGGGCACACCGACGCCTGGAATCATGCCGAGTGCGCGATGGCGCTGTCCGTATGCGGGCTTCGGGCCGCCGCCCGCCGCGCCTACGACTGGCTCCGGCAGGCCCAGCGCGCGGACGGCTCCTGGCCGAAGCGGACCGAGGCCGGGGTGATCACCGACCCGGCGGCCGAGACCAACCAGGCCGCCTACGTCGCCGTGGGCACGTGGCACGAGTTCGGTATCACCGGCGACCGCGACTTCGCGGCGCAGATGTGGCCGACGGTCCGCCGGGCGATCGAGTTCGTGCTGGCGCTGCAGACCCCGCGCGGTGAGATCCGCTGGGAGGTGGCGGCGGACGGGACGCCGGCCAGCTACGCGCTGCTCGCCGGGTGCTCCAGCACGTATCAGAGCCTGCGCTGCGCCGCGCGGCTTGCGGAGCTGCTCGGCGACCCCCAACCCGGCTGGGAACTGGCCGCCCGCCGGCTCGGCCATGTGGTCCGCTGCCACCCGGAGGCGTTCGCGGACAAGAGCCGGTACTCCATGGACTGGTACTACCCGGTGCTGGCCGGGCCGGTCCGCGGCCCCGCGGCGCTGGCTCGGCTGGACGCCGGGTGGGAGACGTTCGTGGTACCCGGCCTGGGGGCCCGGTGCGTGGCCGATCAGCCGTGGGTCACCGGCGCCGAAACCTGTGAGCTGGCGCTGGCGCTGGACGCCGTGGGGGACCGGGCCCGGGCGTTGCAGGTGTACGCGGACACCCAGCATCTGCGGGACGCCGACGGCGGCTACTGGACCGGCTGGCAGTTCGAGAACCGCGCGCACTTCCCAGCCGAGCGCAGCAACTGGACGGCGGCCGCGATGATCCTCGCCGCCGACACGCTAGCGGCAGACAGCGACGGCTCCGGCGACGGCTCCGGCGACGGCTCCGGCGACGGCTCCGGCGACGGCTCCGGCGACGGTTCTGGTAGCACCGGCGGCGCCGGTGGCGCTGGTAGCAGCGGCGGTACCGGCGGCACCGGCGGTTCTGGTAGCAGCGGCGGTACCGGCGGCGCCGGTGGCGCTGGTAGCAGCGGCGGTACCGGCGGCGCCGCGCTGTTCCGCGAGGCCGGTCCTGATGTCCCGCTTACCGTCCCGCCCGACCCGGCCGCCTGCGGCTGCCCGTCCCGCCCGGCCTAACCGCCCCGCCCGACCCGCCGCCTGCGGCTGCCCATCCCGCCCGGCCTAACCGCCCCGCCCGACCCGCCGCCTGCGGCTGCCCATCCCGCCCGGCCTAACCCCAAGTTACGTCGGCATGTCGCATGAAAAGGGGACATGAGCTGCAGAAACGTTGCGTTTCAGCCTCGAAAATGTAGCCAGAAGAATCTGGCGATACCCTCGGCGTGATACCAAGTTGATCATCAACGGACGGCCGGATGCCGCGCCGGACAGCGGCATGTAGCCAGAACGCCTACTTGCCTCACCCATCGTTTGCCCAGGTCACTGTCGGCATTCACGTCCGCTGGATCACGTAACTTCGGCCTAACCGTCCCACCCGACCCGCGCCGCCGCGCCCGTCACCCGCCGCAGGCACCCCACCCCAGCCTCGCCAGCCACACCCGCCCCATCCATCGCGCTGCACATCGCTATGTGGTGGGGAATGCGCCGTATGTGCACAATCCCCACCACATAAGCCTCGGAGGGGGCGCGCCGCCACCCGCTCCGGGAAAACGCAGAACACATGAGGCACACAGGTCACTCGGGTCCGTCAGGCGGTACGTTCCAGGACGCGGAGCGAGCCGTAGACGCCCACCTCAGTGAACTCGCCGGACTCCAGGGCACGGCAGTAGATCCGGTAGGGGGCCTGGCCGCCGTCGGCCGGGTCGGGGAACACATCGTGGATGGCGAGCGCACCGCCGCGAGTGATCTTCGGAGCCCAGTTCACGTAGTCGGCCTGGGCTGCGGCGTCGGTGTGCCCGCCGTCGATGAACAGCATCCCGAGCGGTGCCTGCCACAGCCCGGCGACCTGCGCGGACCTGCCGACCACGGCCACTATCGTGTCCTCCAGGGCGGCCGCGGCGATCGTGGCCCGGAACCCCGGCAACGTATCCAGCAACCCGGTCCGCTCATCCACCAGCGACGGATCGTGGTACTCCCAGCCCGGCTGGTTCTCCTCGGAGCCGCGGTGATGATCCACCGTGATCACCAGCTGGCCGGCCGCGCGGGCCGCGGCAGCCAGGTAGATCGTGGACTTGCCGCAGTAGGTGCCGATCTCCAGAACCGGCCCGCGAGGCGCGTAGGCAGCGGCGGTCCGGAACAGCGCCAGTCCCTCGGCGGGTGGCATGAAACCCTTGGCCGCTTCAGCCGCCTGCTGCAACTCGGCGGGCATCACAAGCGTCATCGGGTCCGCCTTCCTCCGGGCTGGCCCGGTGCGGTAGTCCTGGACACAGCAGTTTGCGACACAGCAGTTGCGGCAACAGTGGAACCGCGGAACCGCGAAGGAGGACACCGCGATGAGGGTGACGGTCGATCGCGAACTGTGCGAGGCCAACGGCGTGTGCGCTGGCCTGGCACCCGAGATCTTCGACCTGGACGACGAAGACTATCTGCATATCCGGCAGCCGGAGGTGCCGACCGGGCTGGCGGATGCGGTGCGGAGGGCCGTAGCGTCCTGCCCGAAGCAGGCCCTCCAGGCCGCCGACTGAGCCAGGACACAGGCTGACCCCAGAGCCAGGCTGACCCCGGGCTGACCCGGGGCCGGGCGGCTGCCCCGGAGCCGGGAGACGCTCCGGCCACGCGGGGCGCTCGCCGCCGGTCACAGCACCCCCGCGGCAATGGCCACGCCCACGGCGACCAGGATCACCCCGCCGATCTGCTCACTGCGGCGGCCGGCTGACACCCCGATCCACTTGCCGAGCTCCAGCCCGGCCAGCGACAGCAGGACGCTGACCGCGCCGATGACGATGGCGCCCTCGGCCACCGGGATGTTCATAGTGCCGAGCGCGAAGCCAGCGGCGAGGTTGTCCAGGCTCAGCGCGAACGCGCTGAGGATCAGGCGGCCCGGGCTGGCCGCGATCCCGCTGCCCGCCGGATGCCCAGCGCCGTCCGCGCGCCCCGCGCCGTCCGGATGCCCCGCGCTGTCCGCGCGCCCCGCGCCCCCGCTGGCTTCCCCGCTGGGCTGGCGTGCCGCCCGGATGGCGGTGACAGCACCTATGACGATCAGCAGCGCCGCCCCGATCCAGCGCGCGAGCTCGCCGAGGCCGGTAGCCAGCCCGGCCCCGATGACCAGCCCGACAATGGGCATCCCGGCCTCGAACGCCCCGAACACCGCGCCAACCTGCCATCGCGTCCGAGCGCTGACCCCGCCCAAGCCGATACCGACCGCGGCGGCCAGGTTGGACAGCCCAACCGACGCCGCGACCAGCAGGAGAGGGATCACGCGGTCAGGCTAGCGCCGCAGCGCCGCGGCCTGTGAGAACAGCCAGCACCGGCAGCCACGCGGTGAACCTCTGAATCCGCAACGGCAGTGGGCCAGTCCAGCCACCCTCACCGGCGGGATCCGGCCACCCCTCTGGCCGCAACGGTGCCACCCGCCGCCCCACCCCAGCCGACGATGCCGCCCGCCCGGGCCGGCCATGGCGGGCGGCCTGCCCGCCTCAGCCGCCGGGTTCCTGCAGCTCGACCCGGTTCCCGGCGGGGTCGTCGAGGAACGCCTGCCGCCCGGTGCCGACGCCGACCGGGTCGGTGATCGTGACGCCCAACCCGCGCAGTTCCGCGACCACGGCGTCGAGGTCGCTCACGGCCAGGGCGAAGTGCTGGCCCAGGTTCGGCGGGGCGTCCGCCTCGATCAGGTGAACCTGCTGACCGCCAGCATCGAGCCAGGCCCCGCCGAAGCTGAAGTCGGGCCGGTCGGTGCGCTCGGTGAGGCCGAGCACCCGGGTGTAGAAGTCCAGCGCCGCAGGGACGTCACGGACGTTGAGCGAGACATGGTGCAGTCCGTCCGGTCGCATACCCCCAGTCTCGCAGCCAGGGCAGCTGGCCACCAGCCCTACCCGGTCAGCTGGCCTGGCCCGGCGCGCGAACGGGGAGCTCAGCGGGCCGCCGGGTCGGTCACCCGGCCGAGGAACAGCGGCAGGCCCGTCCCGGTGTCGGTGATCGCGAACAGGAACGGGTGATCGACCGTCACCTCGACCGGCGGGTCGGCGCGGAGCATGGCCGTGGGCCGGGCAAAGCCAGCCGCGGTGGCCGCGGCGGCCTCGGTGCCCTGTTCGTTCACGTCGATGAAGGCCTGATGCGCCGCCCGGTTGAGGTGCAGCTGCGGCGCTGGACTCAGGCCGGTGAAGTCCGCGGACGGGCGGAACGCCTCGGTGATGCCCAGCCCGGTCAGCGGCTGCTCCAGCGGCAGCCGGGTAGTCACCCGGAACCGGGGCAGGGTGAGGAGGACCGACCGGGGCGCTGCCCCGGTGAGCAGCGGGGCCGTCCCGCCGCGAGCCAGCGCCCGTTCCAGCGGGGCCAGCGGCCCGTCCGGGAGCAGCACCGCCATGGCCAGCCGCTGGCCCGCATAGCGCAGCAACACCGCCTGGTAACCGTCGCCGCGCAGGTAACCCAGCCGTGCGCGCAGCCGCATCATGGCGACGGTACGTGACGGCCCGGCTGGTCCGGGTCCGCCCGGACCTGGCCCGCCGCCCGCCTCTTGCCCGGCCAGCCCGCCGCCTGCCTCTTGCCCGGCCGGCCCGGCGCCCGCCTCTTGCCCGGCCGGCCCGGCGCCCGCCTCTTGCCCGGCCGGCCCGGCGCCCGCCTCTTGCCCGGCCAGCCCGGCGCCCGCCTCTTGCCCGGCCAGCCCGGCGCCCGCCTCTTGCCCGGCCGGCCCGGCGCCCGCCTCTTGCCCGGCCAGCCCGGCGGCCGCCTTTTGCCCAGCTGGCCCGGCACCCGCCTCCGCTCCGGTTCCCGCCGGGTAGTCCGGGTAGAACGGCGCGTCGCCGGTGGCGGTGGCCGGGAACGGCTGGGCCCAGGCCGCCTTCAGGTACACCGCGCTGGCCAGTACGAGACGGCTGCTGCTGATCACCGCCCCGGGCCCAAGCAGCCCGCTGATGCGGCCCGCGGTCTGCTCCGCGATCAGCGCGTTAATGGCCTGCCTGGCCCGCTCAGGGTCGTGTTCGAAGTCGGCGGCGCGGACCGCGACCCCGGCCAGCCCGGTCACGGCGGCGGTGTACTCCGGCTTGACCGGGAAGCCCTCCTGCAGCCACAGGGTGGTCGGCGCGACCAGGGTGATCCCGCTGCCGGTCAGCTCCGCGGCCGCGGCCGGCAGCGCCGCGAGCCGGGCCCGTACCGCCGGGCCGCCGCTCGCTGGGCCGCCTTGGGCTGGCTCGCCTTGGGCTGGCTCGCCTTGGGCTGGCTCGCCTTGGGCTGGCTCGTCCTGGGCTGGCTCGTGCAGGGCGGCGGCCAGTTGCGCGGCGGTCTGGCCGCGGGCGCCGAGTAGCACCAACCGCAGCATCGCGGCGATGCTGGCCGGGGAGAAGACGAGGTTGCCGCTGGGCAGCTGGCCGTAGAGATCAGCGCCGAACGCGTCATCCGGCATGGAGCCGCCCGGACCAGGGCCACCCAGACCGGGACCGCCCGGACCAGGGCCACCCGGACCAGGGCCACCCGGACCAGGGCCACCCGGACCAGGGCTGCTCGCTAGAGGGCCGCCCGGCGCGGGGCCGGGCGGCCCGGGCCGGTCAGCCATGCCGCATGCGCGCCAGCCGGTCCACTGCCGTGCGCAGCAGAGCCTCTTGCTTGCAGAACGCGAACCGCACCTGGGTCCGGCCCGCTTCGACGTTGTCGTAGAACACCGAGCTGGGAATGGCAACCACCCCGGCCCGGTCCGGCAACTCACGGCAGAACGTCATCCCGTCCGCCTGGTTCAGCGGGCGGATGTCGGTGGTCACGAAGTAGGTGCCGGCCGGCCGGTACACCTCGAAGCCGACCTCGGCCAGGCCCGCGCACAGCACGTCGCGCTTGCCGCGCAGGTCAGTGGCGAGCGCAGTGAAGTAGGAGTCCGGCAGGGCGAGAGCCTCGGCCACTGCGTACTGGAACGGGCCGCCGCTCACGTAGGTGAGGAATTGCTTGACCGTCCGCACGGCGGTGACCAGCTCCGGCGTGCCGGTCACCCAGCCGATCTTCCAGCCGGTGAACGAGAACGTCTTGGCCGCGGAGCTGACCGTGACCGTGCGCTCGCGCATGCCGGGCAGGGTGGCGATCGGCACGTGCTCACCCTCGAACACCAGGTGCTCGTAGACCTCGTCGGACACCACCAGCAGATCGTGTTCGCAGGCCACCGCCGCGATCTCGGCGAGCTCGGCGGGGGTGAACACCGCGCCGGTCGGATTGTGCGGCGTGTTCAGCAGGATCAGCCGGGTCTGCGGGGTGACGGCGGCGCGCAGCGCGGCCAGGTCAGGCCGGAAACCGGGTGGCCGCAGGGTGACCGGCACCCGGGTGCCCCCGGCCATGGCCACGGATGCGGCGTAGGAGTCGTAGTACGGCTCGAACGCGATCGCCTCGTCACCCGGTTCCATCAGCGCGATCAGCGCGGCCGCGACCGCCTCGGTGGCGCCCGCGGTGACCAGCACCTCGGTGGCCGGATCTACGTCCAGGCCGTAGAACCGCTTCTGGTGCGCGGCCACCGCCTGGCGCAGCTCGGGGATGCCCGGTCCGGGCGGGTACTGGTTACCCCGCCCCTCCATGATCGCGGCGGCGGCGGCCGCGGCGATTTCGGCGGGCCCGTCGGTGTCTGGGAAGCCCTGGCCCAGGTTCACCGATCCGGTGGTCAGGGCCAGCGCCGACATCTCGGCGAAAATCGTGGTTCCCATCCCGGTGAGCCGGCGGTTCAGCAAGGGTCGTGTCACCCTGCCATGAGATCACGCCGCACCGCCGCCCGTCCCGCGCTGGACCGTCTCACACTGGGCTGCACCGCCGCCCGTCCCGCTGGACCGTCCAACACTGGGCCGCATCGGCGCCCGTCCCCGCTGGACCGCCCCACACTGGACCGTGCCGGGCGTGGGCCGTCCCGGGCGCCCCCGCTGGACCGTCCAACACTGGGCCGCACCGGCGCCCGTCCCCGCTGGACCGCCCCACACTGGACCGTGCCGGGCGTGGGCCGTCCCGGGCGCCCCCGCTGGACCGTCCAACACTGGGCCGCACCGGCGCCCGTCCCCGCTGGACCGTCCCACACTGGACTGTCCCGGGCGTGGTTTACGCTGCGGGCATGCGTGTCGCCCTGTGCCAGCTTCCGGTGAGCCCCGATCCCAGCGTCAACCTCGGCCGGGTGCGCGAGGCGCTGGCCAGCGCCGCACGGCGTGGCGCGGACCTGGCCGTGTTCCCAGAAGCGACGCAAGCCCGGTTCGGCACTGACCTGCGGGCGGTGGCGGAGCCACTGTCCGGCTCGTTCTGCACCGGGCTCGCCGAGGCGGCCCGGCAGGAGCAGATCGCCGTGGTCGCGGGCGTGTTCGAGCCCGCGCCGGACGGCCGGGTCTACAACACCGCGGTCGGCTACGATAGCTCCGGCCAGCTGGCCGCCGCCTACCGGAAGATCCACCTGTTCGACTCGCTCGGCGAGATGGAATCCAAGGTCGTCGCGCCCGGCGACGCACCAGTGGTCACCGAGCTGGCCGGCCTCCGGGTCGGGATAGCGACCTGCTATGACATCCGGTTCCCCGAGCTGGCCCGGGCCCTGGTGGCAGACGGGGCGCAACTGCTCGTGGTGCCGGCCGCCTGGGCCGCGGGGCTGTTCAAGGAGGAGCACTGGGTGACGCTGGTACGGGCGAGGGCGATCGAGAACACGGTCTGGGTCGCCGCGGCCGGGCAGGTCCCGGACACCACCGCGCCGCCCACCCGGGCGCCGACTGGTATCGGCCGGAGCATGCTGGTGGACCCGATGGGTACCGTGCGGCTGGATCTCGGGTCGTTCCCGGGACTGGCCGTGGGCGACCTCGACACCGCACTGACTGACCAGGTCAGGACCGCGCTGCCGTGCCTGGAGCATCGCCGCGAGGACGTCTTCGGCGCGGCGGATGCCGCCATGGCCCGCCGCTGACCCGGGACGCAGGACCGGGACGCCGAACCAGGACGCTGGACCGGGCCGCTGACCCGGGCTCAGGAAGGCCAGCGGAAACAGCCTGATAAGGAGGCCACGCGGCGCGAGGTCAGGCCTAGCACCGCGCTGCGCAAGCTCTCCATCTCCTCGTCGCTGACCCGCTCGACGAACCGCAGCATGGTGATCTGCTGGTCCCCGCCGGAGCGGAGCACCTCTGCCATCAGCCGGGCGTCGTGCTCCTCCCTGGACTCGGCCGGCCAGTACCGCCAAGCCCGGCCGTGCTTCTCCCGGAGCAGCACACCCTTGCCGTACAAGATGTTCATGACCGTCATCACGGTCGTATAGGCGACGGAACGGTTGTACGTCAGCCGCTCACGGACCTCCCGCACGTTGTATGCCCGATCGCCAGCCCACACCACGTCCATAATCGCGGACTCGAGCTCACCGAACTCGCGCACTTTCCGCCACCTCCTGGTTACCCATGCTAAGCAGAGGCGGTCGCGGTGCACCGTGAAACGGTTCAGGACCGGAGGAGGAAATCGGTCCTGCGGGTTGTTTTCGTCACCCGTTCCGGGCCGTTCATGCAGGTAGAGAGGGCAGTGTTAGCCTCAGGGGTCAGGGGTCAGGGGTCCTGCTGGCTGCGCTCGGCTAGGCGCCGGTGCCGCCGGACCGCCCAGACCACCACCGCTGCGACCACCACCACCGCGACCGCCACCGCCAGCCCGGTACCCACCCGGCTCTCGATCACCGCGTAGGCATTTCCGGCCGCGTAGCCGAGCAGGCAGTACCCGACGCCCCAGACGATCCCGCCGGCCAGGTTGAAGACGAAGAACGTGCGGTAGGGCATCCGCGCCGTGCCGGCCGCCGCGGGCATCAGCGCCCGGAGCACCGCAGTGAACCGGCCGATCAGCACAGCCACGGCGCCGCGGTCACGCAGCAGCGCCTGCGCCCGCTCGGCCGGGACGGCCACCCGGCGCATCGCCCGCGCGCCGACCAGTCGGCCGCCCAGCCGCCGCCCTATCTCGTAGCCGACCAGCGGCCCGATCACCGCAGCCGCCAGCACCACCACGATCAGCCACGGCAGCGACACCCGGCCCCGTGCGGCCAGTACCCCGCCCAGCACGGCCGCGGTCTCCCCCGGGATCACGAAGCCGAGGAACACCGCGGTCTCACCGAAAACCAGGGCGGCCACGACAAGGTAAATCACCGGGCCACTCAGCCGGGTCAGCTCTCCGACGACCGAGCTCATCCGGTCCGCCCCGCAGCCGGCCCACCCACGACAGGCTGGCCTGCTTCCAGTCCACCCACCTCGGACCGACCAGCCTCCGGCCTGCCCACTCCCAGCCGGCCGACTCCCAGCCGGCCTGCTTCCAGTCCACCCACGACGGACCGGACTGCTTCCAGTCCACCCACCTCGGACCGACCAGCCTCCGGCCGGCCCACTCCCAGCCGGCCGACTCCCAGCCGGCCTGCTTCCAGTCCACCCACGACGGACCGGACTGCTTCCAGTCCACCCACCTCGGACCGACCAGCCTCCGGCCGGCCCACTCCCAGCCGGCCGACTCCCAGCCGGCCTGCTTCCAGTCCACCCACGTCGGACCGTCCTGCTTCCGGCCCGTCCATCTCGGGCGGGCCAACCTCAGGCCGGCCGACTCCTGGCCGGCCTGCTCCGGGTCCGTTCGCTCCGGGTCCGCCCACTTCGGGTCCGCCCTCTTCCGGTTGGCCCTCTTCCGGTTGGATTGGTGCCTTAAGCTGCGATGCTAGCCAGAAGCACGAGGAGGTTGCGCCAGGTGGGCCGCTGCCCGCGGATCCAGCCGCGGCGGCCGCGACCGGCGGCAACCTCCCAGCAGGTCAGCAGCTGACCACCCACTGCAAACGATTGACGGCTGGCGGGACGCGACATCGCCGGAAGGAGGATGATGCCGGCAATTCCCGACACGGGTCCTGAAGTCTCCCCCCAGGGCGGGTTCGTCCGCCAGGCGAACACGTTCGCCACGCGGATCACAGGCGACGGATCGAGCGGGTACCTGGCAGAACCGGGACGCTACCAGCTGTATTCGTCGCTCGCTGACCCGTGGGCGCACCGGGCCCTGATCGTGCACAAGCTGCTCGGCCTGGACCGGATCATCGGGCTCAGCCTGCTGGACCCGATCCGGGACGAACGCGGCTGGCGGTTCCCGGCCAGCACCGGCGGCGCCGATCCGGTGACCGGCGCGCGCTACCTGTCCGACCTCTACCTGACCACCGATCCCAGCTACCGCGGCCGGTTCACCGTCCCGGTCATCTGGGACACCCGCAGCCAGCGGATCGTCGAGAACGACTTCCAGCAGATCACCGTCACCTTCGAGACCGAGTTCCGCGGCTATCACCGGCCCGGGTCACCGGACCTTTACCCCGTGCCGCTGCGGGCCGAGATCGATGCGCTGAGCACGCTGATCTACTACGCCGTGAACAACGGCGTCTACAAGGCGGGGCTGGCCGCCGACCAGGCCACCTACGAAGAGGCATTCGACTCCTTGTTCAGCACGCTCAGCGTGCTGGAGGAACGGCTGACCCGGCGCAGGTTCCTGCTCGGCGACCAGATCACCGAGGCGGACGTGCGGCTGTACCCGACGCTGGCCCGGTTCGACGCGGTGTACTACACGCACTACAAGTGCAACCTGAACCGGCTGGTGGACTACCCCGGGCTGTGGGGTTACGCCCGGGATCTGTACCAGACGCCGGGGTTCGGCGACACCACAGACTTCGTGCAGATCAAGCGGCATTACTACCAGACCCAGGACTGGATCAACCCGAGCCGGGTCGTGCCCAAGGGGCCTTATGTGAACTGGCTCTCACCACATGACAGAGAGCGCCTGTCCGGGCGATCATGAGTTTGTGCCCCGGACCTCCGGCTCTGCCACGGCGGTAGCCTTGACGCCGGGCAATATCTGTTATCCACAATCGGAAGAGGGCGATGTCCGCCGTGTCTTCTGAGTCGCCGCAGTCAGCGGATCTCAACGAGACAGCACGCACCAGCCAGGCTCATCCCGGCACTGGCGATGGGGCGGCGCACGAGCATTCGGCCGAGGAGATGGCCCGGGACTTCGGGCCCAACGAATGGCTCGTGGATGAGCTCTACCAGCGCTACCTGGCCGATCCGGGCTCGGTGGACATGGCCTGGTGGAACTTTTTCGCGGACTACTCCCCGCCTGCTGGGAGCGTCCGGCCGGAGGCCCGCCGCGCGGGCGCCCTGCACCCGGATGACGCTGGCCCGGATGTGGCCACGGCTCCGCCCGCCGGGCCGGGGCCGGAGCGCCCGGCCGCAGCGACCGACCCGGCTCCGCCTGCTCCCGCGCCACCCGGCGGAATGGCCAGCGGCGCGGGCACGGCACCCGCCCAGCCGGCCACTACCAGCCGCCCGGCCGCCCCGGCCGCGACGGGGGCGGACAGCGGGACCGGCCCGGCTCCGGCGGCAGCCGATGCGGCCGTTGCCCGGCTCCGCGGCGCGGCTGCGCGGACCGCGGTCAACATGGCCGCCAGCCTGAGCGTCCCCACGGCGACCAGTGTCCGGTCCATCCCAGCGAAGCTGCTGATCGACAACCGCATCGTCATCAACAACCACCTCGCCCGGGGCCGCGGCGGCAAAGTCTCGTTCACCCACCTGATCGGCTACGCCGTGGTGAAGGCCCTGACCACGGTGAAGGTGATGAACAACGCCTACACCGAGGTGGACGGCAAGCCCGCGATCGTCGAGCCCGGCCACGTCAACCTGGGCCTGGCCATCGACGTCACCGCGAAGGACGGGGCGCGGCAGCTCCTGGTCCCTGCGGTCAAGTCCGCGGAATCGATGGACTTCCGCCAGTTCTGGATGGCCTACGAAGACGTGGTCCGCCGGGCCCGGACCGGCAAGCTGACCGTTGACGACTTTGCGGGCACCACGATCAGCCTGACCAACCCGGGCACGATCGGCACCGAGCACTCGGTGCCGCGGCTGATGGCCGGGCAGGGCTGCATCGTCGGGGTGGGCGCGATGGAATACCCGGCCGCCTACCAGGGCGCGGCCGAGGACACCATGACGCGGCTGGCCATTAGCAAGGCGGTCACCCTCACCTCGACCTACGACCACCGGATCATCCAGGGCGCGCAGTCCGGGGAGTTCCTGCGCCGGATCCACGCGCTGCTGCTCGGCGAGGACGGGTTCTGGGACGAGGTCTTCAAGAGCCTGCAGATTCCGTACGAACCGGTCCGCTGGGTGCAGGACATCTCGGCCGGGCACGAGGACGACATCACCAAGTCGGCCCGGGTGCACGAGCTGATCCACGCCTACCGGGTGCGCGGTCACCTGATGGCCGACACCGACCCGCTCGAGTACAAGCAGCGCAAGCATCCCGACCTGGACATCAACCAGCACGGGCTGACCCTGTGGGACCTGGAGCGGACGTTCGCCACAGGCGGTTTCGGCGGGCGGCCGCTGATGAAGCTCCGGGAGATCCTGGGCGTGCTGCGCGACTCCTACTGCCGCACCGTGGGCGTGGAGTACATGCACATCCAGAACCCCGACGAGCGGGCCTGGATCCAGGCCCGGGTGGAGCGGCCGCACGGCCGGGCCGACCATGACGAGCAGGTGCAGGTCCTGTCCCGGCTGAACGTGGCCGAGGCGTTCGAGATGTTCCTGCAGACCAAGTACGTGGGCCAGCGCCGGTTCTCGCTGGAGGGCGCGGAGTCCCTCATCCCGCTGCTGGACGCGGTGCTCACCGAGGCGGCCGACGCTCACCTGGACGAGGCCGTGCTCGGCATGGCCCATCGCGGGCGGCTGAACGTGCTGGCGAACATCATCGGCAAGTCGTACGCGCAGATCTTCCAGGAGTTCGAGGGCAACCTGGACCCGCGCAGCACGCACGGGTCCGGTGACGTGAAGTACCACCTCGGCGCGAGCGGCGTGTTCACCGCGAGCGACGGCGCCACGATCCCGACCTCTCTGGTGGCCAACCCCAGCCACCTGGAGGCGGTCGATCCCGTGCTCGAGGGCGTGGTCCGGGCCAAGCAGGACGTTCTCGACATGGGCGAGCCCGGCTTCACCGTGCTGCCGGTGCTGATCCACGGCGACGCCGCGTTCGCGGGCCAGGGCGTGGTCGCCGAGACGCTGAACCTGTCCCAGCTGCGCGGGTACCGGACCGGCGGGACCGTGCACATCGTGGTGAACAACCAGGTCGGCTTCACCACCGCGCCCGCCGAGTCCCGGTCCAGCGTGTACTCCACCGACGTGGCCCGGATGATCCAGGCACCGATCTTCCACGTCAACGGGGACGACCCGGAGGCGGTGGTCCGGGTCGGCCGGCTCGCCTTCGAATACCGGCAGACGTTCCGCAAGGACGTGGTCATCGACATGATCTGCTACCGGCGGCGCGGGCACAACGAGGCGGACAACCCCTCGTTCACCCAGCCGCTGATGTACGACCTGATCGACGCGAAGCGGTCCACCCGCAAGCTGTACACGGAGTCCCTGATCGGCCGGGGCGACATCACCCTGGAAGAGGCGGAGCAGGCGCTGCGAGAGTACCAGCGGCACCTGGAACGTGCCTTCACCGAGACCAGGGAGGCGGCCAAGCGGCCGATGGACCCGGGGGCCGTGGTCCGGCCGGCCACCACCGCCCAGCATCCCATCCTGCACCGGGCCACGCCGACGGCGATCTCCGAAGAGACGATCAAGCGGATCGTGGACACCCAGCTCAACCTGCCCGAGGGGTTCACCCCGCATCCCCGGCTGCAGCCGCTGCTGGCCCGCCGCGCGGCCATGGTCGAGCAGAACGCCATCGACTGGGCCACCGGCGAGCTGCTCGCGTTCGGCTCCGTGCTGATGGACGGGCACCCGGTGCGGCTGGTCGGCCAGGACACCCGCCGGGGCACATTCGGCCAGCGGCACGCGGTCCTGGTGGACCGGCACACCGGGGCGGAGTACACCCCGCTGCGCCAGTTCAACTCGGCCAGCGCCCGGTTCCACGTGTACGACTCGCTGCTGTCCGAGTTCGCCGCGGTGGGCTTCGAGTACGGCTACTCAGTCGCCCGGCCCGAGGCCCTGGTCTGCTGGGAAGCTCAGTTCGGCGACTTCGTGAACGGGGCGCAGACGATCCTGGATGAGTTCATCAGCTCGGGCGAGCAGAAGTGGGGCCAGTACTCCAGCGTGGTCCTGCTGCTCCCGCACGGCTACGAGGGACAGGGCCCGGACCACTCCTCCGCCCGGATCGAGCGCTTCCTCGGGCTGTGCGCGCAGGGCAACATGACGGTCGCGCTGCCCACCACCCCGGCCAACTATTTCCACCTGCTGCGCTGGCAGGCGCTGTCCGGGCGGCGCACTCCGCTGGTGGTCTTCACGCCCAAGTCGATGCTCCGGCTGAAGGACGCGACCTCGCCGGTCGCTGACTTCGCGAACGGGGCATTCCGCCCCGTGCTCGGCGACGACGCCGGGCTGGACCCGGCCGCGGTGCGCAAGGTGCTGCTGTGCTCCGGGAAGGTGTACTACGACCTGGCGCACAAGCGCTCCGAGAGCGGCCGCACGGACACCGCGATCATCCGGCTGGAGCGGCTCTACCCACTCCCCGAGGCAGAGTTGACGGCCGAAGTGGACCGTTACCCGGCCGCGGCGGAGGTCAGCTGGGTCCAGGAGGAGCCCGCCAACATGGGCGCCTGGCCGACCATGGCGATCAAGCTCCCCGATGCGGTGGGGCGGCAGGTCCAGCATGTGTCGCTGCCAGCCAGCTCCGCGCCAGCCGGGGGGTCGGCCAAGGTGCACTCAGCCGAGCATCGGAAGGTGGTCGAGGAGGCGGTGCATCCCGATGAGGCGCTGCAGCAGGGGTAGCCGATGTACTTTACCGACCGTGGCATCGAAGAACTGCAGGACCGGCGGGCCGACGACGAGGTGAGCCTTGGCTGGCTCGCCGAGCGGCTGCGCGAGTTCGTGGACCTGTTCCCGGAGTCGGAGTCAGCCGTGGACCGGCTAGCCAGCTGGCTGGCCCGGCTGGAGGATGAGGAAGCGCTCTAGGGTGGCGCCAGCGCGGCAGCCGGACGCCCGCGTCAGCGTGGCAGCCGGACGCCCGCGCTAGCAACCACCGCCGGGGACTATATCGCGATACATCTTGACTTTTTGGGGTCGCGACATATCGTATGTGGTAGCTGCCCAGGTCAGAAGGGAATCCCAGGATGCCGCGCTGGACCGTTGAATCACCGACCACCCTGGACTTCGACCGGGTCGCTGCGCTGCGGGTCCGGGCCATCGCGGGCTCGGTGGCCGTGCTCAGCACGGACGACCGGCCCTGCCTGGACATTGACCACGTATCCGGGCAACCGTTGCTGGTCAGCCACTCCGACGGCGTGCTGACCGTCAGCTACGAGGACCTGACCTGGGAGGGGCTGCTCGGCTGGCTGCGCCCGCAGCGGCACTCCGCAGCCATCACGGTCACCGTGCCCACGGACTGCCCGGTCCAGCTCGGCGTGGTGACCGCAGGCGCGATCGTCTCCGGGATTGCCGCGAAGACCTCAGTGAAGAGCGTCTCCGGGAACATCACCCTGGACGGGGTGACCGGCACCGTGGATGCCACCACCGTGTCCGGCGACATCGAGGCCCAGGGCATCGGCGGCGAGGTCGGGCTTCAATTCGGTGTCCGGCGATCTCACCCTGGCCGACGGCTCGGTGGACCGGCTGGACGCCAAGACGCGTCAGCGGGCGGATCACCGCGGACATCGACCTGGAGCCGGGACGGGCAGCTGCGGGTGGGCACGGTGTCCGGTGCGGTCGCGATCCGGCTGCCGGGACACCGCCGCCCAGGTCGAGCTGCGGTCCACCGCGGGCCGGGTGCAGAGCGAGTTCGCTGGCCTGGAATCCTGCCACCGCCCCGGGCGCCAACGTGCTGAACGGGCAGCTCGGCCGGGCCGGCGGCCTCCGGGCAGCTGGCCGTGACCACCATGTCCGGCCAGGTCACTCTGCTGCAGCGAGATGATCCGCAGCCGCCCCGGGAAGCCGCCGAGCACCGCGGGTGAGACCCGATGAGCCCGGTGTTCCGGCACGGCACGGCTCCGGCTCTACCTGCTCAAGCTGCTCGACGAGTCGCCCCGGCACGGCTACGAGGTGATCCGGCTGCTGCAGGACCGGTTCATGGGCGTGTACGCGCCCGTCCCCCGGCACCATCTACCCGCGGCTGGCCCGGCTGGAGGAGGAGGGCCTGGTCACCCACGACGAGGCGGACGGCCGGAAGGTGTACCGGATCACCGAGAAGGGCCGGGAGGAGTTGCGCAGCCGGTCCAGTGACCTCAGCCGAGCTGGAGGAGGAGATCACCGCCTCGGTCCAGGACATCGCCCGCGAGGTCTCCGAAGACGTCCGCGCCACCGTGCGGAACCTGCGCGAGGAGCTCACCTGGGCGGCCCGGGACGTGCACCGGCGCAGTTCCGCCGGGTCCGGCGCAGGCCCGCGCGGCGGGACGGCCCAGGGCGGCGCGGATGCCTGGCAGGAAGCGGCGCAGCAGGGCACCGGTGCCAGCGAGGAGCGTGCGGACACCCGGCGGGCCCACAGCGCCTGGCAGGAAGCAGCGCAGGAGCACGCGGACGCCTGGAGCGAGGCCGCCGCGGAACACGCCGAGGCCGGACGTGATCAGGCCCGCCAGCTGCGGGAGGAGGCCCGGCGAGCCCGGGACGAAGGCCGCCGGGCCCGGGAGGAGGCGCGCCAGGGCCGCCCGGGTCACGGCCGCGGCCAGCCGGGCCCACAGGACGAGCCAGGCCGCGGCCGCACCGGCTGGGACTGGCAGTCGTGGGCGGACTGGACTGGGCGGCGCAGCTGGCCGCCTGGCTCGGCGGGCTGGGCCAACCCGCGCGCGTTCCGCGACCTGGAGCAGCTGGCCCGGCACTTCAGCCGGGAACTGCGGTCCGCCGCCTGGCAGGCGCAGGCGGTGAGTGAGGATGCCGTGAGCGACCTGCGGACGATCCTGGACGATGCCCTGGACCGGATCAAGGCCGAGGTCTTCGGCACCAAGCCCGGGCCCGGCCCGGCGCCGGGCAGCACCGAGGATGCCAGCCAGCACCCCACGGGCGCCGCCCCGCACGCGACCGACCCCAGCGAGCACCCTGCCGAAAGCTGACCGGCGTAGCCCAGCACCACCAGCAGGCCGTCCGGGGGGCGGGGGAATTTAAACCAGAGGCCCCACTCGTGCGTGGCCGGTAGTATCTGGTATCGCTCTGTGACTGCCGCTGCGTCACCGCGCCGGCGATCCCGGCGGGAGCCCAGCCGGGGTTCATGCCGTCGAATCAGGAGGTGCGCTGTGCAGGTGCCACAGGCCAGCAGGCTCAACAATGTCCGTTACGACATCCGCGGGCCGGTGCTGCGCCGGGCCAGGCAGCTGGAAGCCGAAGGGCACCTGATCCTCAAGCTCAACATCGGCAACACCGCGCCGTTCGGGCTGAATGCGCCCGACCCGGTGGTGCACGAGCGTGGTGCAGAACATCGCGGAGGCCCAGGGCTACAGCGACGCGCGCGGCATCCACTCCGCCCGGCTCGCGGTGGCCCAGTACTACACCACGCTGGGCGTCGCCGAGCGTCGGGCCGGACGACGTCTACCTGGGCAACGGCGTGTCCGAGCTGATCGTGATGGCGCTGCAGGCCCTGCTGGACCCGGGCGACGAGGTCCTGGTGCCGAGCCCCGACTACCCGCTGTGGACCGGCGCGGTGATCCTCTGCGGCGCCCGGGCCGCACATTACACGTGCGACGAGCAGGCCGGCTGGCAGCCCGACCTGGACGACGTGGCGTCGAAGATCACGCCGCAGACCCGGGCCCTGGTGATCATCAACCCGAACAATCCCACCGGGGCGGTCTACTCCAGGGAGACCCTGCTGGGCCTGCTCGACCTGGCCCGCCGGCACGGCCTGCTGGTGCTCGCCGACGAAATCTACGACAAGATCCTCTACGACGGCGCGGCGCACGAGTCCGCGGCGGCGCTCGCCCCCGACCTGGTCGTGCTCACCCTGTCCGGGCTGTCCAAGACCTACCGGGCGCCCGGCTTCCGCTCTGGCTGGATGGTGGTCAGCGGCCCGCGCCGGCGGGCAACCGAGTACCTGGAAGGGCTCGAACTGCTGGCCAACATGCGGATGTGCCCCAACGTGCCGACCCAGTTCGCGATCCAGGCCGCGCTCGGCGGGCGGCAGAGCATCGAGGCGCTGCTGCAGCCGGGCGGGCGGCTGCGCGAGCAGCGGGACTTCGCCTGGCGCACGCTGAACGAGATTCCCGGGGTGGACTGCGTCAAGCCGGCCGGCGCGCTGTACGTCTTCCCCCGGCTCGATCCCGAGGTCTACAAGATCTCCGACGACCAGCAGCTCGTCATCGACCTGCTGGAACAGCAGCACCTGCTGCTCACCCACGGCACCGGGTTCAACCTGGACACCCCCGACCATCTCCGGATGGTGTTCCTGGCCAGCGTGGATGTGCTCGACGACGCGATCGGGCGGCTGGCCGCCTTCCTGAGCGGCTACCAGCAGTAACGCGGGTCAGCGGGCCGGCGACGCACCGCGTGGTCCGGCCGCTGTCCGCTGAGCACCCGGCGGACCTGCCGGGCCGCCTCCAGCGACATCTGCCGCCGCACGCTGTCCGCCACTGCCTCCTCATCCACCACCGAGCCGCGGCCGACGTTCACCAGGTAGCTGCCGGGCCGCATCGCCGCCAGCGCGGCCACGTCCACCAGATGCCGGGTGGCAGGGGTCAGCGGCAGGGTGAGCACGACCACGTCACTGGTGGCCAGCAACTCCGTCCGGCCCAGCGGGGCCGCCGCCAGCCCGGCCGCCCGGGCGGCGGGCAGCACCGGGGTGCAGAAGCTGGCCAGGTACTCGCGGACCTCGGGGTGTACCCAGTGGGTGACCACCACCCGCGCCCTGCTGGCCATGGCCAGCAGCCTGCCATCCGGGCCGTGGCCGGCCGAGGCCGGGGCCGGGAGAATGGCCGCATGGCACTATCGGCCCCGGCGACGCTGACCATTACGTTCGCGGGCTCGGGAGACGCTTTTGGCAGCGGCGGCCGCAGCCAGGCCTGCATCCACCTGCAGGGCGCAGGCCTGCCCCAGCCGGTCCTGGTGGACTGCGGTGCGACTTCGCTCACCGCGCTGCGGCGGTGCGGGCTCGACCCCGGCGAGATCGCCGCGGTGTTCGTCTCGCATCTGCATGGCGACCACTTCGCCGGGCTGCCGTTCCTGATCCTGGACGGCCAGTTCTCCCGCCGGGCCGCCCCGCTCACCGTGGTCGGGCCGCCCGGCACCGGCCAGCGGCTCACCGAGGCGCAAGAGTGCCTGTTCCCGGGCTCGTCCGCGGTGCGGCGGCAGTTCCGCATCGAGGTGGCTGAGCTGGGGCCGGGCCGCTCCGTCACCGTCGCCGGCGTGCACGCCGCAGCCTGGGCGGCCGACCATCCCAGCGGCGCGCCCGCACTCGCGCTGCGGCTGGCCATCGGAGCCAAGGTCATCGGTTACACCGGGGACACCGGCTGGACCGATGCGCTGATCGAGGTGGCCGCCGGGTCGGACCTGTTCATCGCCGAGGCCTACTACCGGGACAAGAGCGTGCCCTACCATCTCCGGCTCGCGGACCTCGCCGCGCACGCCAGCCAGCTGGCCAGCAGCCGGATCGTGCTCACCCACATGTCCGCGGACGTGCTCGGCCACTCCGGCGAGCTCGGTTACGAAGCCGCGCACGACGGCCTGGTTCTGCATATCTGACCGGGTCCGCGCCCACGAGCCACCGCACCGCCGCCAGTAGCAGCCAGCCAGCCAATCAGCCTGTAAAGGTCGCTTGACACAGATCGGAAAGTAAAGCTACCTTGACATTATGCGGAACCGGGTCCGGGAGCAGCGGACACATCGAGGGCTGTCGCAGGCAGAGGTAGCGGCGGCGCTGGGCGTGTCCCGCCAGACAGTGATCTCCATCGAGAGCGGCCGTTACCTGCCGTCACTGCCACTGGCTTTCCGGATCGCACCGGTTCTTCGATCTGCCGGTCAACAAGATGTTCGACCCAGACGATGAGGAGGCAGCAACATGAGGACGTTCATCCCGCCGCGGCTGCGCAAGCCGGCGATGATTGCCCTGGCCGGGACCCTGTTCGCCGCCGCGTTGGTAGTGCATGGCGGCGGCGGCCCGTCGTGGTGGGTTCAGGCGATCGTGGCCGAGGTGGCCATGCTGTCCTGGGCGGTCACCGTGTACGTGCGCAGCGGGCCGGGCCGCGACGAGGATGCGCTGGTCGGCGCGAGCCCTGATGAGCGGCAGCAGCTGGTCGCCCAGCGGTCCTGGGCACTGGCCGGGAAAACCGCCCTGGCTGCCGCGTTCGCTGGCCTGACGATCGCGGTCGCGGTCCGGTCCGCCGCCTGGTGGCCGTTCGTGATCATTCTCGCCGTCACCGGCTTTGCCTACCTCTTCGGCCTGTCCACCTATGGCGTCGGCGAAGAGAGCCCGGCAGACGATGACGCGGGCGCCGGCCACGTGGCGCGGTCCCCGGTGAGCCGGTGATCCGCGGCTGAGACGGCCACGAGGCCAGGACCTTAGACGGTGAACACGACCTTGCCGAAGAGATCGCCCGCGGCCATCGCGGCGAACCCGTCCTCGGCCCGCTCCAGCGGCAGCACCCGGTCGATCTGCGGGCGGACCCCGGCCTGCTCGCAGAACCGGGCCAGCCGGGCCAGCTGGTCGCGGGTGCCCATGGTGCACCCGATCACCGAGAGCTGCAGGAAGAACACCCGGTTCAGGTCCGCGGACGGCATCGCGCCGCTGGTCGCCCCGGAGACTACGATCCGGCCGCCCGGCCGCAGCGCGCGCAGGGAATGCGCCCAGGTCGCCTCGCCCACGGTCTCCATCACCGCGTCCACCCGCTCCGGCAGTTTGCTACCCGCGGGGAAGACCTGGTCAGCGCCGAGCTCCAGGGCGCGGTCCCGCTTGTCCTCCGACCGGCTGGTGGCCCAGACCCGGAACCCTGCCGCGCGGCCGAGCAGGATCAGCGCGGTCGCCACCCCGCCGCCCGCGCCCTGCACCAGCACGGTGGACCCGGGCTCCAGCCCGGCCTTGTCGAACAGCATGTGGTACGCGGTGAGGTAGGAGGTGGGCAGGCAGGCCGCGTCGGTGAAGGACAGCGCGGCGGGCTTGGGCACCAGGTTCCGCCGGGGCACCGCCACCCGCTGGGCGAACGTGCCGTCGTAGCGCTCGGACAGCAGCGAGCGCCGCGGGTCGAGGGTCTCGTCGCCGCCCGCCGCCGCCGGGTCGCCGATCACCGAGTGCACGATGACCTCGTTGCCGTCCTCGTCCACCCCGGCAGCATCGCAGCCTAGGATGATGGGCAGCCGGTCCGCGGAGATGCCCACCCCGCGCAGCGTCCACAAGTCGTGGTGGTTGAGGGCAGCAGCCCGGACCGTGACGGTAGTCCAGCCCGGCCCGGCCTCGGGTTCTGGGCGCTCGCCCAGCTCCAGGGCCTTGATCGGGTCATCGGCGTCGATGCGTGCGGCGGTCACAGCGAACATGGGCGCACCTTAACCTGCCGCGCCCGCGGCCCGGCGGCCCGGGGCGACCGCAGCGGGCCAGAACCGCCCGGGGCGGCCGCCGGGAGACCCAGCCAGCCTGGTACCCGGGGCGGCGTTCCCGAAGGCCCAGGCGGCCCGCTGGAAGGCCCAGCCAGCCTGGCCAGCCTGTGCCATACTTTGGGACGGGGAAGCGGGCACCAAGCCCCAAGCACCGAAGGACTGGAGTGGACCTCACCTCCTACGCCGAACTGGCGGTGCGGCTGGTCAACACGGGCGAGCCGGGTGACGGCCGTCCTGATCAGCTTGCCACCGTGGAGGCGTACCGGGCCCTGGTGGCCGACCACGCCAACCTGAGTGCCCGCGTCATCCCCACGGACCTCGATGCGCTCCGGCAGTTGCGCGCCGAACTCCGGCTGATCTTCATGGGCTGCGCCGCGGATGATGCGGAGGGCGCGGTGGCCCGGCTGAACGCGCTCCTCGCCCGGCACCCGATTCACCCGGAAGTCGCGCGCGACGGGGAGGGAACCCCGTGGCACCTGCATCACGCCAACAGCGGCTCAGCGGCCGACCGGTACGCCGCTGGGGCGATCATGGGGCTGGCTGGCATCATCACCATGCTGGGCCCCGACCGGCTGCGCACCTGCCAGGCCGGATCGTGCCCGGACGTGTTCGTGGACACCAGCACCCGCGGAGCCCGGCGGTTCTGCTCAGACCGCTGTGCGGCCAAGGTCAACGTGACCACCCTGCGCCGCCGTCGGCGCAGCCAGGACAGCGACCGCGCCTCCACCGCCGCGGTCTGACCGGCCACCGCCGCGGTCTGACCGGCCGGGGATTCCCGCCCAGAATCCCCGGATTTCTGTGTCAATCCGGCAAATCCGGCAAATCTCCCAGGCAGATCCGGTGTCCGCTCCGGCAGATTTCCGCTACCACCCGGGCTGATTTCGCACCGCCCCCGGCGGCCCTGCCCCCGGCCCGGCCAATCCCCACCCGTTCCAGCCTGACCAGGCCAGATCAACTCATCCCGGCCAACGCCACCAGACCGGCAATATGTGTCGTCTGGTGGACCGATCGTGATCCGTGTTATCGAAATGAAGCCACTGACTTCTTCTCAGGAAGTTTGACGATCATTACCATGAGCCCTACTCACCGGCCGTATGGCCCACGTATGCGGACCCGAAAGTAGGTTCGGACATGACAACAGAGGCAGCAGCTCCCGTAACCAGGCCGGCGGACGTCGGCCTGAGACGGGAGATGGGCCTGATCGGCGCAACCTGGGCGTCCGAGACATCGATCATCGGCTCAGGCTGGCTGTTCGGCGCGCTCTTCGCGGCGCAGGCGGCAGGGACCGCTGCGCTGCTGGGCTGGGTCATCGCCGGAGTCATCGTCGTCATCCTCGCCCTCGTGCATGCCGAACTCGGTGGTATGTACCCGGTCTCCGGCGGCACCGCCCGGTTCCCGCACTTTGCGTTCGGCAGCATCGCAGGCATCTCGTTCGGCTTCTTCTCCTGGCTGCAGGCGGTCACGGTGGCGCCGATCGAGTGCTTCGCGGTGATGACCTACGGGTCGTACTACTGGCACGGCCTGTACGACCCGACCACCAAGAACGTCACCGGGCTCGGCTTCGTGATGACGATCATCCTGATGGCGATCTTCACCGCGATCAACTTCCTCGCGATCGGCCTGTTCTCGAAGGTCAACGCGGGCATCACCTGGTGGAAAGTAGCCATCCCGGTGCTGGCCATCATCGTGCTGGCGTTCAAGTTCCACCCCAACAACCTCGGCGCGGGCGGCGGCTTCATGCCCTACGGCATCAAGGCCCTGTTCGGCGCGATCCCGTCGGCCGGCATCGTGTTCGCCTACCTCGGCTTCGAGCAGGCTGACCAGCTGGCAGGCGAGATCAAGAACCCGGCGAAGAACCTGCCCCGGGCGATCCTCCTCGCCACCGGGATCGGCATCGCCATCTACGTGCTGCTCCAGCTCGTGTTCATCGGCGCGATGCCGCACAGCCTGATCTCCGGGCCCAAGGGCTGGGCGGGCATACCGGCCAACAACCCCATCGCCATCGGCCCGTTCGCGGGACTGGCCGGGGTGGTCGGGCTCGGCTGGATGGCCGTCATCCTGCGGATCGACGCGTTCGTCTCACCGTTCGGCACCGGCCTGATCTACCAGACCTCCACCTCCCGGGTGGGCTACGGCCTGGCCCGTAACCGCTACTACCCGCAGATATTCCAGCGGACCGACAGCCGGGGCGTACCCTGGTTCAGCCTGATCGTCGCGTTCCTGGCCGGCCTGCTCTTCCTGCTGCCGTTCCCGAGCTGGCACTCGCTGGTCAGCCTGGTCACGTCGGCGTCGGTGCTCATGTACGCAGGCGCGCCGCTGTCCCTGGGCGCGTTCCGCGGCCAGGTGCCCGACGCGTCCCGGCCGTACCGGGTGCCAGCGGCCACGGTCTTGGCGCCGCTCGCCTTCGTCCTGGCCAACATGATCATCTACTGGTCCGGGTTCGAGACGCTGTGGAAGCTCGGCATCTGCATCGTGATCGGCTACGTCCTGATCGGCATCTTCATGGCGAGGGACCCGCAGCGGCCCCCGCTGGACTGGCGGTCCGCGCAGTGGCTGCCGGTCTACCTGATCGGCATGGGCATCATCTCCTGGCAGGGCCAGTACGGCCCGGACAACACCTTCCGCATCCCGTTCTGGTGGGACATGCTGATCGTGGCCGCCTTCAGCCTGGCGATCTACTACTGGGCGCAGGCGACCAGGCTGTCCAGGGAGGAAATGCTCAACCTGGTCGGCCGGCAGGCGGCCGCGCCGGCCGGGCCGCCGCCGCTGCGGCACTAACCACTGCCCGCCTGAGGACCCTGAGGACCTCCGCCCCGCGGCATGGGGCGGAGGTCCTCGGCGTTTCCGGGCCCGGCCGGGAACGGGGCACGGCGGTAACGGACCAGCACCCTCCCGTTGATGAGCTGATCAGGAACCGGCCCGAAGACGCGGCTGTCCACGGCCGGGACGGCCTGGTTGTCCGACTCCAGCCACCAGCCGTCCGGGGTCCGCCGCGCCGCCCGCTTGACCAGCAGGAAACCCGGCCGGGCGGGATGCTCCGCGACCACCACCTGGCCGGGCCGGATCCGGAGCGGCCGGGAGCGGCGCAGGCCGCGCCAGGCCAGCAGCCAGTCGCCGGGCCGCAACCCCGGTTCCATCGACTGTTCCGCGACCGCAACCCGCCACAGCGGCCAGTGCATCCGCCCTCCCACGTTCATCCGGGCACCGACGGGGTAGTGTCGGTGCCGATACCCATGATCCGACATGAGAGAAGGACTTCGATGAGGCTGTTGGCACGTCTCCTCGAGCCGCGGGCCACCGCGCACGCGCACTGCGACCTGCCCTGCGGCATCTACGATCCGGCCCAGGCGCGGATCGAGGCCGAGTCAGTCAAGGCGATCATCCAGAAGTACAACGACAGCTCGGACCCGGTGTTCCAGACCCGTGCACTGCTGATCAAGGAGCAGCGCTCGGACCTGGTCAAGCACCACCTGTGGGTGCTGTGGACCGACTACTTCAAGCCGCCGCACTTCGAGAAGTACCCGCAGCTGAACCAGCTGTTCAACGAGGCCACCAAGCTGGCTGGCGGCGGCCCTGGCGGGACCAAGAGCAGCACGGACGTGGCTGTGGCCGACGAGCTGCTGGCCAAGATCGAGGAGATCAACAAGATCTTCTGGGAGACGAAGCAGGGCTGAGACCGCAGCCATTTCTGCGGCTGGCAACAGCGGAGGCCGCACGGGGATACCCCGTGCGGCCTCCGCTTTTGTGCTGGTCAGCTCGACGGGCCAGCGGGCCCGGACGGCTGGTGAGCGGCGAAACGCGCGGCGGCGAAACGGCCCGGCGCGTTCGGCGGCAGCCGCTGCGGGCGGTAGGTTGCAAGTCAACACCACGACGCCGCTAGCCCCGCGGGACGGCGGGCGGCACTGGAGGACGACGTGACGGAAGAAACGACCGCACCGGCATCTGCGGCCGTGCCCACCGCGGTCCGGGACGGCGAGCCGTCTCCGCTGGACGCCACGGACTGCGTGACGATCCGCATGCCTGCTGAGGGCGCCTACCTGTCGGTGCTGCGGACGGCTACGGCTGGGCTGGCCGCCCGGCTGGACTTCACCCTGGATGAGATCGAGGATCTGCGCATCGCCGTGGACGAGGCCTGCGGCATGCTGCTCAGCCAGGCCGCGCCAGGAGCCACCCTGGACTGTGACTTCACCCTCGGCGACGACAGCATGACGATCGCGGTGTCCGTGCTCGCCCAGCAGCCGCAGCTGCCGTCCCGGGAGACCTTCGCCTGGACCGTGCTGGCCGCGCTGGCCGGCAGCGTGGACGCCTGGGCCGGGCCGGGCAGCAAGGTCACGGTCATGTTGCGGAAGACCCGTGAGCTATCGAGGTCCGGGTGACTGAGGAAATCGGGATCCGGGTTCCCGGGGACATGGACGCGCGCGTGGCCGGCGAGATCGACGCCAGGACGGCCGACGACGCCGGGGCTGAGGCTGAGGCCAGCGCCGAGGCAGTGGTGGCCGCACCGCGGATTCAGCATGCGGTGCCGGACCGGGGCCGGGCCCGGGAGCTGTTCGAGCGGCTGGCGGTCCTGCCCGCGGGCGATGAGGAGCGGCTGCGTATCCGCGGCGAGCTGGTCGAGCTGCACCTGCCCCTGGTGGAGTACCTGGCCCGCAGGTTCCGCAACCGCGGGGAATGGCTGGACGACCTGACCCAGGTGGCCACGATCGGCCTGATCAAGTCGATCGACCGGTTCGACCTGGCCCGCGGGGTGGAATTTTCCACCTACGCCACCCCGACCATTGTGGGTGAGATCAAGCGGCACTTCCGGGACAAGGGCTGGGCGGTCCGGGTTCCGCGCCGGCTGCAGGAGCTGAAGCTCTCGCTGACCAAGGCCATCGGTGACCTGGCGCAGCGGGAGGGCCGGGCGCCCACGGTCGCCGAGATCGCGGCCCACCTGCAGATGTCCGAGGAAGAGGTGCTGGAGGGCCTGGAGTCGGCCAACGCCTACTCCACCGTCTCCCTGGACGCCCCGGACTCCAGGCGACGACGACGCGCCCGCGGTCGCCGAGTCGCTCGGCATGCTGGACGATGCGCTGGAGGGAGTCGAGTACCGGGAGTCGCTCAAGCCATTGCTGGAGCAGCTGCCCAGCCGGGAAAAGCGAATCCTGCTGCTGCGGTTCTTCGGCAACATGACCCAGTCCCAGATCGCCAGCGAGCTCGGTATCTCGCAGATGCACGTGTCCCGGCTGCTGGCCAGGACGCTGGCGCAGCTCCGGGACGGGCTGACCGCGGACGACTGACCGCGGACGGCGTGCCGCGTGCCGCGTGCCGCGTGCCGCGTGCCGCGTGCCGCGGCCGCGTGCCGCGTGACCGCGTGCCGTGGACCGCGTGCCGTGGACCGCGTGCCGTGGACCTGCAGTCGGCTGACGGGGCCAGGGGCTAATGGCGGCCCGGGGCCTCGTCGGCCGCGGGCGGCCTGCTGGTCAGCGCCCGCAGGCTGGGCGGGAGCAGGATGGTCACGAACCCGGCCACGGCCAGCACCAGGAACGGGACGCCCCAGGCATAGCGGTGCCCTTGCACCAGGTAGACGCCCACGATGGCGGCGAACAGCTGGGTCAGTAGCGCCGGGGTCCGGCTCCACCGCCGGGCCCGGCCCAGCCCCACCGCGACCCAGGCCAGCGCGGCCGCGGTGGCCACCCCGATCACGGTCAGCGCGATCCCGCTGCCCTGCTGGTACGCCTTCCCGCTCGCCGCGTCGATTCCAGCCAGCACGCTGGCCACGAGCACCCCGGCGGCATCTGCCGCCTGCACTCCCGCCGCGCCGAGCAGGCTCGGCGGCCTCCGCTGCATTTCCCGCATTCCTCCCCGCCTGGCTACCCTGAGCGCGTGCGCGCGCTCCTGATCGTCAACCCGCATGCCACCAGCACCACCCGGTTGCGCCGGGACGTCATCGAGCACGCGCTCGCTTCCCAGCTGGAACTGGACGTCGTGGAGACACGCTACCGGGGACACGCGGCCACACTGGCCGGGAAGGCCGCACGCGACGGCTACGAACTCGTGCTCACGCTGGGCGGCGACGGCACGGTGAACGAGGCGGTCAACGGGCTCGTCCGGGACGGCGGCGAGTCTGGGGCTGGCCCGGGCCCTGGCCACGCTGCCCGCCGGGCAGGCCAACGTGTTCACCCGGGCGCTCGGGCTGCCCGCCGACCCGGTGGACGCGACCGGCCGGCTGATCGAGGCGCTGCGGACGGGCCGGCACCGGGACATCAGCCTGGGCCGGATCAGCATGGCCGGGACCGGGGACCGGTACTTCACCTTCAACGCCGGGCTTGGCCTGGACGCCGAGGTGGTCCGGATGATCGAGGGCCTACGAGCCCGGGGCCGGGTGGCCACCCCCCGGCTGTACGTATGGACCGCGCTGCGCCAGTACTACATGGGCAGCGACCGCCGGAATCCGGCGCTGACTGTGGAACGCGACGGCCAGCCCTCTATCGGGCACCTGTTCTTCGCCCTCATCTCCAATGCCACTCCCTGGACCTATCTGGGCCGGCGCCCGGTCAACCCGAGCCCGGCGGCCAGTTTCGAGACAGGCCTCGACCTTTTCGCGCTGCGCCGCATGCGTACGGTGGGAACACTGTCCGCGCTGCGCCAGGTGCTCACCCGCCGCGACGGCCCGCCCCGCGGCAAGGATGTGCTCAACCTGCACGACGAGCCCTCGTTCACGCTCAGGTCGGCCCGGCCAATAGCGGTTCAGGTCGACGGAGAGTATATGGGTGAACACGAATACGTGAGGTTTCGGGCTGTTCCGCATGTTCTGCGGGTAATAGCCTGACCGCCCCGGACAGGCGCTGATGTGACTCATCTGACATGGAAATCCGGCTGAACCTTTGCCAAATAGTCTTGCGTTTGATCCATCAGCTTGACAGGCTAGAACCCGGTTCGGGTAAGCGCTGCTGCGCGCCTTCCTGGCAGGCCTTGGTGTGTGGGCGAGACAATCTGCGGCCGCAGGCCAGGAGCGCAGTGAGAACGGCCACTCGAGTCTGATGTGTAGTTTTACCACCCCGGGAAGTTCGAAGATCCCGATATACGGCCTAGCTCGTGAAATCGTTCACAAGCACGAGTGGCGGCCACGATCCGGGCCCTGGCCCGGCTGCCAAGGAGGAGTGGACCGCATGGACTGGCGCCACGACGCCGCCTGCCGTGACGTGGACCCGGAGCTGTTCTTCCCTATCGGGAACACCGGGCCTGCGCTACTCCAGATCGACGAAGCCAAACAAGTGTGCCGGCGGTGCCCGGCCATCGAGTCGTGCCTGCAATGGGCATTGGAAAGCGGCCAGGACGCTGGCGTATGGGGCGGGATGAGCGAGGACGAGCGGCGCGCGCTGAAACGGCGCACCACCCGGTTCCGGGCCCGCGCACACGCCTGAACTGATGCACGCCTGAACTGCCGGCAGCGGCCGGCCGGTACCGGCCGGCCGCTGAAGTCCGTTCCTTACCACGGCGGTGGGCCGGCGTCAGTGGTCGGTACCGGCCAACCGCTTCCGGCGCCCGGCTAACGACGCTCCCGCCGTCAGCTCCAGCGGCAGGTCCACCACAGCGATCGTGCCACCGCTATCCCGCGGCTTGACCTCGAGGCGGCCGGCGAGTTCCGAGACCACCAGGGTGCGCACGATCTGCAGGCCCAGGCTGGTCGCTGAGTCCAGGTCGAATTCGTCGGGCAGGCCGACGCCGTTGTCCTCGATCGTCACGACCAGCCGGTGCCGCCGCCGGTTCACGGTCACTTCGAGCGATCCTTCCTCCTCGGCCTCCGGGCACTGACCCAGGCCGTGCTGCAGCGCGTTCTGCAGCAACTCGGCCAGGACCAGAGCGAGCGGGGTGGCCACCGCCGACTGGAGCAGGCCGAACCGCCCGATCAGCACCGGCTTGACCCGCGCCTCGGCGGTGGAGACCTCCCCGGCCATCGCGACCACACGCTCGGCCACGTCGTCGAAGTCCACAATCTCCTCAGGGGCGTGCGACAGCGTCTCGTGCACGGTCGCGATCGAGCCCACCCGGCGCACGGCTTCCTCCAGCGCCGCCCGCGCCTCGGGCGCCTCCACCCGCCGGGCCTGCAGCCGGAGCAGTGCCGCCACGGTCTGCAGGTTGTTCTTGACCCGGTGGTGGATCTCCCTGATCGTGGCGTCCTTGGTCAGTAGCTCCCGCTCGCGGTGCCGCAGCTCGGTCACGTCCCGGACCAGCACCAGCGCGCCGGTGCGCAACCCGTTGACCACCAGCGGGATGGCCCGCAGCTGGACCACTGACCCGTTGCCCTCGACCTCTGTTTCCCGCGGCGCCCGGCCGCTAGCCGTCACCATCAGTGAGTCGTCGGTGGGCCGGCCCGGGGCGCAGAGCCGGGCGGTCAGCGGCCCCAGCTCCGCGCCGACCAGGTCCGCGGTGAGGCCGAGCCGGCGGTAGGCGGACAGCGCGTTCGGGCTCGCGTAGCTGACCTTGCCGGAGCGGCCGAGCCGGAGCAGCCCGTCGCCCACCCGGGGCGACCTGACCAGCGCGGGCTGCTGCCCCGGCCAGGGGAACATGCCGGAGGCCACCATCTGGGCCAGGTCGTCCGCGCCCTTGAGGTAGGTCAGCTCCAGCCGGCTCGGGGTGCGGGCGGAGGACAGGTTGGTGCTCCGCTCGATCACCGCGATCACGTTGCCTTCCCGGGTGACCGGGATGGACTCGCGGCGGACCGGGACTCCCCGGGTCCACTCCGGGTCTCCTTCCCGGCAGATCCGCTGCTCGCGCTTGGCTGAGTCGAGGAACGGCCGGGCGCCGGTGGACGCGAACGAGCCCACCGCGTCATCGTGGAAGGTGGTCGGGCCAGTGGTCGGGCGCATCTGGGCCAGTACCACCCAGCCGGAAGAGTCCTGCAGCGGCGCCCAGAGCACGAGATCGGCGAAGGACAGGTCAGCGAGCAGCTGCCAGTCGGACACCAGTGCGTGCAGCCAGTCGATGTCGGTATGGGTCAGCGCGGTATGCCGCCGGGCGAGCGCGTTCAGGGTGGGCACCCTGCCATCATCGCCCATCCAGGCCACCGGCCAGGTCTCCAGGGGAAGCGCAGGTCGCGGCGATGAGGGATCATGTCCGGAACGCGGCATCTGCGGAAGGATCGATCGTGACAGCTTCGCCAGCCATCCGCGACGGTGATGTTCCCAGGCCAGCTGACCGGGGCCACCGGATCCCGAAGTACTACGCGGTCAAGCGCCAGCTGCTCGAGCTCACCGCGGCCATGGCCCCGGGAAGCCCGGTCCCTCCCGAGCGCGAGCTCGCCCAGCAGTACGGCACCTCACGCACGACCGTGCGGCAGGCCCTGGCCGAGCTCGTGGTGGAAGGGCGCCTGCTGCGGATGCAGGGCAAGGGCACATTCGTGGCCAAGCCGAAGGTCGCCCAGCTGCTCGAGCTGGCCAGTTACACCCAGGGCATGCGGGCGCACGGACTGCACCCGCAGACGCAGATCCTGGACACCAGCTACGTGCCCGCGGACGACCAGCTGGCCACCCTGCTCAGCATCCGGCCGGGCAGCCGCGTGCTGCGTATCCACCGGCTGCGGCTCGCCGACGGCGAGCCCATGTCCACGGACACCTCGCACCTGCCCGCCCGCCGGTTCCCCGGGCTGCGCCGCAACCTCGACCGGTACGCGTCGCTGTACGAGGCGCTCGCTGCCGCCTACGGGGTGCAGCTGGCCGAGGCGGTGGAGACGATCGAGACCGTGCTGGCCGACCCGAAGGACGCCCGGCTGCTCGGCGTGGACGCAGGCATGCCGTTGCTGCTGCTCTCCCGGCAGGCCTTTGACGTGGCCGGGTCCCCGGTCGAATGGGCCCAGTCCAAGTACCGCGGCGACCGCTACAAGCTGGTCACCCGGCTGCACCGGTCAGGCGAACCGCCCCGCAGCCACGGCTGAACAGGCCCACCCAGCCCGCCAGCGGCCGGGGCAGCCGGGTCCGGGCCCGCCAGACCGGGCCTGCGAGCAGCCACAATGGTGAACCATGCGGGTACCCGACACGCTCGCCTTCCTGTACGGCCGCTGGCAGGTCGAGCGCCTGATCATCGACCACCGGTCCGGGATCCGCGGCGTGTTCCGCGGCACCGCCCAGGCCGCCGCTGCCCAGACCGGCCTAGCACAGGCAGGCCTAGCACAGGCAGGCCTAGCACAGGGCCGGCCTAGCACAGGCCGACTCAGCACAGGCCGATCCAGCACAGGCCGGTTCAGCCCAGGCCAGTGCGGCCCAGGCCGGTGCGGGCTGCACCGCCGCGGGTGCCCCGCCTGGCCCGCTCCGGTCTGGACCTCGGGCGGGGCAGGACCACGAGGGCGGTAGCGTTGCGGCCCCACAGCGGGTGCTGTACTACGCGGAACATGGCCAGCTGCAGTTCGGCCAGCATGCGGGCCCGGCCCGGCGGAGCCTGATCTTCTGCGGGCGGGCGGACGGCACCGCCGCGGTGCGGTTTGCGGACAGGCGCCCGTTCTACCTGCTCGACCTGCGCGACGGCCACTGGCAGGCCGAGCACCTGTGCGGCGCGGACCGGTACCTGCTCAGCCACTGCGTCCTGGGCGCCGACCTGCTGGAAGAACGCTGGCAGGTGCGCGGCCCGGATGCGGACTACGAGGCGGTGACCACGTTTAACCGCGAGTCAGCCGGGTAACTGCGGGGAGCCCTTGGGGGCCTCGTCTTCGGATCCTGTATACGTGCTGCACGGATTCTGTATACGCAAACCATTGCAGGATGCGCCGATCCGTCGCACCATTGACGTCAATAACGTGACATACGTCACGCGCGCGCCCCCGCCCGCGCTGTGGCCTGGCGGTGGCGCGTGGCCCAACCCACGCAGGGAGACGACGCGATGGCGCACTCCGGCCCCGCACCCAGGCGCACTGGCGCCTGGATTTTAGTAGCGGTGCTGGTGCTCATAGCGGTGCTCGGGACGCTCATCGTCCCGATCTACGCTCGCAGCACCCCCATGCTCGGCAGCTTCCCGTTCTTCTACTGGTACCAGCTGCTCTGGGTACCGGTCGTCGCCATCCTGATGGCGATCTGCTACCTGATCACCGTCCGGATCAAGCGCCAGCCAACCAGCGCCGCGGGCACCGGGCCCACGCCACTCAGCGCCCCGCCACCCGGGCCGCTCAGCGCGCCCCCGGCTGAGCCCGGCAGCAGCGGTGCGGAGGCGTCGTCGTGAGCCACATCAACGCCGTCTCGTTCACGATCCTGGTCGTCCTGTTCCTGCTCGTCGCCATCATCGGCTTTGCTGCGGCGCGGTGGCGCCGGGCCGAGGACCTGCTGCACCTGAACGAGTGGGGGCTCGGCGGGCGCGGCTTCGGCAGCTTCATCACCTGGTTCCTGCTCGGCGGCGACCTGTACACCGCGTACACCTTCATCGCGGTGCCCGCCCTGGTCTACGGCACCGGTGCGGCCGGCTTCTTCACCCTGTCCTACACGATCATGGTCTACCCGATCGTGTTTGTGTTCCTGCCCCGGCTGTGGTCCGTGGCCCGGGTGCACGGCTACGTGACCCCGGCGGACTTCATCCGCGGCCGGTACGGATCGCAGGGGCTGGCCCTGGCCGTGGCCTGCACCGGCATCCTGGCCGTCATGCCCTACATCGCCCTGCAACTGGTCGGCATCCAGGCGGTGCTGACCGTGATGGGCATCGGTGGCAGTTCCTCGACCGGGTTCGTCCATGACCTGCCGCTGATCATCGCCTTCCTCGTGCTTGCGGGCTACACCTTCGTGTCCGGCCTGCGCGCCCCCGCGCTCATCGCGTTCGTCAAGGACACCCTGATCTACGTGATGATCATCGTCGCGATCATCTACATCCCGATCCGGCTCGGCGGCTGGGGGCACATCTTCAGCACCGCGGACAGCCACATGAAGGCAGTCAACCCGAAGACCGGCAAGCCGAACGGCAGCCTCATCATTGAGCCGGCCGGGGAGTGGGCCTTCGCCACGCTGGCCCTCGGCTCGGCGCTAGCCCTGTTCATGTACCCGCACACGATCACCGGCGTGTTCGCGGCCAAGCGGCGCAACGTGATCCGGCGCAACATCGCCGCCCTCCCCGCCTACTCGCTGGTGCTCGGCCTGATCGGGCTGCTCGGCTACATGGCGCTGGCCGCTCCCGGTGTGCCCGCGCTGGTCAAGGCGAATGGCGGGAACGCGCAGCTGTCCGTGCCGTTCCTGTTCCAGCGGATCTTCCCGAGCTGGTTCGCGGGCGTCGCCTTCGCCGCGATCACTATCGGCGCGCTGGTCCCGGCGGCCATCATGTCGATCGCCGCGGCCAACCTGTTCACCCGCAACGTCTGGAAGGAGTACTTCCGCCGCGACGCCAGCAATGCCGAACAGACCCGGGTCTCGCAGACCGCCTCGCTGGTGGTCAAGCTGGGCGCGCTGCTGTTCGTGATCTTCGTGAAGCAGACCTACGCCATCCAGTTCCAGCTGCTGGGCGGCATCTGGATCGTGCAGACGTTCCCGGCCATCGTGGCAGGCCTGTACACCCGCTGGTTCCATCGCTGGGCGCTGGTCATCGGCTGGGCGGTGGCCATGGTGTTCGGCACCATCGCCGCCTACCGGCTGCCCACCCCGGGCTCGCCAGGCACGCACTTCGGCGCCTCGGCGGACACCGTGCCAGTGATCAACCACACCGTCTACATCGGGCTGACCGGGCTGGTCATGAACCTGGTCATTGCCGTGGTCCTGACCCTGGTGTTCCGGGCGTTCCGGGTGCCCGGCGGGACGGACGAGACGCTGCCCGAGCACTACGTGGCCGACCCGGCGGAGCCAGCCGCCGCGCCGCTCGCGGTGGCTACGGCCACCGCCGACAGCGGCTGACCGCACGGGTGCCGGGCCGGCCGCAACCTCCGGCCCGGCACCCTCCCGGCGTCCCCTGGGCGCCCGTCCCGGCGTCCCGGGGGCGCCCGTCACGGCGTCCCGGGGGCGCCCGTCACGGCGTCCCGGGGCGCCCGTCACGGCGTCCGGGGGGCGCCCGTCCCGGCGTGCCCTGGGCGCCCGTCCCGGCGTCCCCGCGGCGCCGGTCCTGGGCCCGGTGGCATCTGTCCGCACCGGGCTACCAGCTGGTAACGTCGCGGCATGACCGAGCAGAGCCAGCAGACCGCGGTGCATGGCGGGACGCTCGCGGTGGCGGCGGCCCAGCGGCACCAGGTGTCCACCATGTTCACCCTGTCCGGCGGGCACGTGTTCCCGCTGTACGACGGGGCGGTGCACGCCAGCCCGCCGCTGCGGCTGGTGGACGTGCGGCACGAGCAGACCGCCGTGTTCGCCGCCGAGGCGACTGGGCGGCTGACCCGGTCCCCCGGCCTGGCCGTGCTCACCGCCGGGCCCGGGATCACCAACGGGGTCAGCGCGATCACCACCGCCCACTTCAACGGATCACCCGTGGTGGTGCTGGGCGGACGCGCGCCGGACTACCGGTGGGGCTCCGGCAGCCTGCAGGAGTTCGACCACCCGGAGCTGCTCCGGCCGGTCACCAAGCGGGCCTGGACCGAGCACGACACCGCCAAGATCGCCACCGCCGTGGATGAGGCCTTCTGGCTGGCCAGCACTCCGCACCGGGGCCCGGTCTTCCTGGACTTCGCGCTGGAGGCGCTGTTCGGGCAGGCGGGCCCGGTGGCGCCCGCCGCGCCCCGGCCGTCCGCCGCGGACGGCGCGCCGCCAGCCGACCTGGATGCGATCAGCCAGATCGCCGCGCTGATCGCGGCGGCCCAGCGGCCGGTGCTGGTGCTCGGCTCGGATGTGTGGGCCGGCCGCGCCGACGCCGCGGCCCGGGCCGCGGCCGAGGCCCTGCAGCTGCCGGTGATCAGCAACGGCCAGGGCCGTGGCATTCTGCCCCCCCGCCATCCGCTGCTGGTCACCCGCGCCCGGTCGGTGGCGCTGCGCCAGGCGGACCTGGTCGTGGTGGTGGGCACCCCGCTGGACTTCCGGCTCGGCTACGGGATGTTCGGTGAGCCTGACCATCCTCAACGCACCGCCGTGGTCCATGTCGCCGACTCCCCCGGGCAGGTTGCGGGGCACTGCCCACTGGCCGCCTCGTACGCCGGTGACCTGGCCGCCTTCTTCGCCGGGATCGCCGACCCGGCGGCCTGGCCAGGCCGCCCGGCCGAGGTGCCCTGGGCCAGTACCTGGCTGCCGCACCTGCAGGACGCGGTGGCCGAGGCGATGGGCGCGGACGCCGCGGCCCTGGCCAGTGACGCCGACCCGATCCACCCGCTGCGCATCTACGGCGAGCTGGCCCAGTTGCTGGACGACGACGCGATCGTCATCGGCGACGGCGGCGACTTCGTGTCCTACGCGGGCAAGTACATCGAGCCGCAGCGCCCGGGCGGCTGGCTGGACCCCGGCCCGTACGGCTGCCTGGGCACCGGGCTCGGCTATGCCATCGCGGCCCGGATCGCCCGGCCCTCGGCCCAGGTGGTGCTGCTGCTCGGGGACGGCGCGGCCGGGTTCTCGCTGATGGACGCCGACACCCTGGTCCGGCACGCGCTGCCGGTGGTGATGATCTGCGGCAACAACGGCATCTGGGGCCTGGAGAAACACCCGATGCAGGCCATCTACGGCTACGACGTGGCCGCCGACCTGCAGCCGCAGACCCGCTACGACGAGGTGGTCCGCTCTCTCGGCGGGGACGGGGAGATGGTCACCAGGCCGGCGGACATCGGCCCGGCGCTACGCCGGGCGTTCAGCTCGCCCGTGCCGTACCTGGTCAATGTGATCACTGACCCGGCGATCTCCTACCCCCGGTCCACCTCGGGCCTCTGATCCCGGCGACCCTGCGCGGGGCGCGGGGCGCGTCCGGGGGCCCGGTCGCGCCCGGCGGCGGCCGTCACTCGATGATGGCGATGAGGTCGCCCTCCTGGACCACGTCGCCCTCGGCCACCGCCAGCGCGGTCACCGTGCCAGGCTCCTCGGCGAGGACCGGGATCTCCATCTTCATCGACTCCAGGATGACCAGCGTGGCGCCCTCGGTGACCTGCTCGCCTTCTGCGGTCACCACCTTCCACACGTTCGCCACCATCTCCGCGCGGACCTCGGCCACCCGCTGCTCCTCTCCGTCACGGCCTCCCGGCCCGGCAGGTCGCCTGGCCGCGGAGCTCGGTCCTCATTGTGCTGGTTTCCGATCAAGGACGCAGCCGGTCGACGATGGACGTGTCGTACGCACCGCTGGCGAACTCCGCACTGGCCAGCAGGTCCGCATGGAACTCCAGGTTGGTCTTCAGGCCCGCGATGCGGAACGAGGCCACCGCCGCCCGGGCCCGCGCCACGGCCTCTTCCCTGGTCGCCCCGTGCACGCACAGCTTGGCCAGCAACGGGTCGTAGAACAGGGTCACCGTGTTGCCCGCCTGGTACCCGGCGTCCACCCGGATACCCGGCCCTGCGGGCTCGGCCCATTCGGTGATCGTGCCCGGGCTGGGCAGGAACCGGCGGGAGTCCTCCGCGTACACCCGCAGCTCGATCGCGTGCCCGTGCCCGGCCGGGACGGCTGAGCCGAAGCTGGGCTCCTCGCCGCTGGCGATCCGGAACTGCTGCGCGACCAGGTCGATGCCGGTGACCAGCTCGGTGATGGGGTGCTCGACCTGCAGCCGGGTGTTCATCTCCAGGAATACGAACTCGCCCGTAGCCACGTCCAGCAGGAACTCCACGGTCCCGGCGCCGCGGTAGCCCACCACCTCGCCTGCCCGGGCCGCCGCGGCCAGCAGCCGGGCCCGCAGCGGCGGGCTGACCCCCGGGGAGGGCGTCTCCTCCGCGACCTTCTGGTGCCGCCGCTGTACCGAGCAGTCCCGCTCGCCGAGCGTCACCACCCGGCCGTCGGCCAGCCCGAGGATCTGCACCTCCACGTGCCGGGCCTGCTCGATGTAGCGTTCCAGCAGGATCGCCGGGCTGCCGAAGAAGCGTTCCGCGCGGGACCGGGCCGTGGCAACGGCGGCCCGCAACGCGTCCGGGCCGGCCGCGGCACTCATCCCGATGCCGCCGCCGCCGGCCGCGGCCTTGACCATCACCGGGTAACCGATCCGCTCCGCGGCGGTAAGGGCCGCCTCGGCGTCGGTCACCGGTTCGGCGGTGCCGGCCGCGACCGGCACGCCCGCGGCCGCCATCAGGTTCCTGGCGTTGATCTTGTTGCCCATCTGCTCCATCGCCGAGGGCGGCGGGCCCACCCAGGTGATGCCCTCGGCCTCGACCGCCCGGGCGAAGGCCGGGTCCTCCGACAGGAAGCCGTAGCCGGGATGCAGGGCGTCCGCCCCGGCGCGCCGAGCAGCGCCGATGATGGCCCCGGCGTCGAGATAGCTACGGGCAGGCGGCGGCGGGCCGATGAGCAGCGCCTGGTCCGCCTCCTGGGCGAACGGGCAGGCCGGCGTCGGCCTCGGAGTAGACCGCGACCGTGCGGATGCCCATCCGCCGGGCCGTGCCCAGCACCCGCCGGGCTATCTCACCCCGGTTGGCGACCAGCACCGACGTGATCACCGGGACAGCCTACCGGCGCGGCTGTACCTCATTCAGCAGCCGCATTGGTCCATTGCTCTGGCCAGCGCGCTTCCCGGCCGCCATAACGTGCACCGACCGCTCGCTAGCCGGTAACAACGGTCTGTCATTCCTTAGAGGTGGCCTGGGTAATACCGGCCGGTGACCGTGGTCAGCGCGGCCACCACGCCCGGGTCGTATTCGGCGGTGGTGTCCAGCCGGAGCCGTTCCAGTGCGGCCGCCGTCCGGTCCCGGTTCGCGGACCCCCCGACCAGGTCGTCGAAGGCATTGGCGGCCCGGATGATCCGGCTGCCGATCAGCGGCTCCGGGCCCGTACCACGCCAGGGCTGGCACTGGCCGCGCACGATCTGCGCGACCTGGTCCAGCACTCCGGCCTGCTCGATGACGCCCGCGCCCAGCTCCGCGATCCGCTGCTGCTCGGCCGGTGAGGCGAGCACCGTGGCGCCGCCCGGGATCGGCTCCGCCAGCGACAGCTGGCCGATGTCGTGCATCAGCGCCGCGTACTCCAGCATGCAGCAGCTCCCGCTCGGCCATGCCCAACTCCCGGCCGACCGCCACCGCGAGCCGGCTGACCCGGTAGGAGTGGCCGTCTTCCACATAGCCACCGACCTCGGTGACCCGGGCCAGGGCGCGGACCGTCTGCAGGTAGGTGGCCCGGATCCCGGCGTACCGGCGGAACGCGGCCTGGGTCACCAGCAGTGGCGCGATGAAGATGGCCAGCGCGGCCAGGCCCATCACTTCAGCGGCCAGGGCGATGAGCATCGCGGACGCCCCGACCGCCGCGCCGAGCGGCAGCTGCACCCGGAGCTCGTCGTTCAGCGACACGCCGAACCGGGCCCGCAGCGCATCGGCCCGGATCAGCGCCCGGATCACGCATTCCGCGAACCAGCCGGCCACGATCAGCACCGTCATGGCGGCCAGCTGCAGCCAGAGGTGGTGGGCCACCGGCGCCGCGGTGGCCAGCGGCCGGAACAGGGCGGCCACGAACGCCACCGCCAGCAGCCGGGACGCCATCCCGGCCACCCCGGCCGGCCGGCCGGCCGCCAGGTGCGGCAGCGCCCCGACGATCATGCCGACCGCGGTAACCGCGACCACCTGGAGGGCGGGGTGCGGCGCCGGGTGCCCCGCGATCCGCAGCAGCAGCGCGTAGCCGAGCGCCCCGGCACTGCCGATCGGCGCGGCCTCCCGGTCCGCGGGCAGGGACAGCCGGAGCAGCTCGCCCAGGGCGATCAGCGCGCCGAAGGCCAGCGCGATACGCGGCTGGACCAGGCCCGCCGCGGCCGTCTGGGCCACCGCGGCGACCAGCAGCAGGCCGGCCGCGGCGACCAGCAGCAGCTGCCCGGAATCCATGGACTGCCAGGCCGACTGCCGCGCGAGGTGGCGTTGCGTGGTCACCGGGCCGTCCTCACCGGCTCTCCACGACCCGCAGCGGGGCGGTCGGGTCGTCGTGATCCTGGGCCGTCACCTCGGTTGGGTAATCGGCGCGGCACGGCCGCGGCCTGCGAGCACTCCCAGCCCTCCCGGTCCAGCGCGGCGACGAACGCGTCCACCAGCACCGGGTCGAACTGGGTGCCCGACCCCTTGCGCAGCTCGGCCGACGGCCTCGTCGATGCTGCGGGCGCCCCGGTAGGAGCGGGTGGAGGTCATCGAGTCGAACGCGTCGGCCACCGCGATCACCCGGGCGAACTCCGGGATCTCGTCCCCGGCCAGGCCCATCGGGTAGCCCTTGCCGTCGATCCGCTCGTGGTGGTGCATGATGCCGGCCAGCGCCTCGTTCAGGAAGCCGATCTGCCGGACGATCTCCAGGCCGCGCATCGGGTGCAGCTGGATGGCGGCCAACTCCTCCTCGGTCAGCGGCCCGGTCTTCTGCAGCACCTTGGTCGGCACGCCGAGCTTGCCCACGTCGTGCAGCATGCCGGCGTACCTGATGGCCTCCACCCGTTCCGTGCGCATGCCGATCTCCCGGGCCAGCATGGCGGCGGCCTTGGACACCCGCTCGCTGTGCCCGCGGGTGTAGAAGTCCTTGGTCTCCACCGCCTGGCAGAGTGCGGTCATGGTGGCCGCGTAGGCGCCCTGCTGCGCGGCGAACTGGCCCATCGCCCAGCGGGCCACGAACAGCGGGACGAGCACCAGCACCGCGGCGAACGCGCCCACCACGGCCCACAGCGCCGCGATGAGCAGCCCGAGCATGGCGTAGCCCAGGTCGGAGACGAGCAGCAGCGGGAGGTGCGGGTCGAGGCGCCTGCGGCGGGGCGTGGTCCCGGGCCGGCGAGAGCTGCAGCAGCATGCCCCAGAGCAGGCCGTGGTTGACCACCACGTGGGCGGCGGCGGCCACCGCGAACGGCACGATGATCGATCGGGAAAGTGAGGCCGGATGGGGCACGCCGACAGTGCCGTCCCAGCGCGACGATAGGCCTCGCCCGGCCGCGAAGCCGCGCTCAGCGCGTACATCGCCGCCGTTGAACAGCCGCTCGGCCAGCAGCGTTGCCGCGGCGCAGGCTGAGCAGCGAGACTGGCGCCGACCAGCGCGGCGCCGGCCGGGCCGAGCAGCACGACGGCGGCCAGCGTGGCCGACGAGCTGGGCGACCAGGCGGACTGCCGCGGACGCCAGCGTAGCCGGGGTGGAGTCGCAGACCAGGAACAGGACGACCAGGACCAGCAGGGTTAGTGACACTGGGTAATCGAGATCCCAGTCCAGGTCCCGTACCAGCAGGTGCGCCAGCAGCAGCGCGGCCAGCCAGCACGACAGATGCCAGGTAGAGCCACGCGGCTCGCGACAGCCTGCTCACAGCCCCCCCTAGCCGTCAGTCCGGACGGGTGGGTAGTGGCAGCCCTGGGTAGCGGCGATGGGAAGGTCGCCTCCTTCGGCCACCATTACCAGACGATGACTCGCCGATAGCTCGTTCTCGCCACTCAGGGTAACGCCATCACCGCTATTCGCGGGGCGGTCCGCACCTATATCTACTTAGAGTTATATGAGATAACTAGAAGTCATTAGTGGGCCCAGCGGGACGCAACTGGCGCCGGCCCGGCCAGCGCGCCGCCGCCCGGCACCGACCCCGAGCACCGCTGGCTGGCGCTATCCATGACCGTGGGCAATTGAGGACGCCATGTGGCACCAACCGCCCATGACATGGTCGGTAGCCGCCGCGCGGCCTGGACAACAGGGCAAAGGTAGCCTGATCCGGGCCGCGGCCGGGCGGCTATTCCGCGGATATCTCCGTGATCTCGATCGTGGCCCGGACCTCCTGGATGCGGGCCATCACCTTGACCCGCAGCTCACCCGGGACCACGTCGTGCCCGCAGTGCTTGTGCACCAGCCGCTTGACCGCTTCCTCCAGGCCGAACTCGCGCAGGCAGGGACCGCACTCGATCGAGATGCTGCCGGATCTTGGCCCGGCCGTCGTCGCCGAGTTCGCCGTCCAGGTAGGAGTAGACCCGGTCGAGTACCTCGCTGCACGGAGTCTCGTGCGGGTTCCCGCAGCTCATGGCGCATCCTCCTGCGCAGGCTCGGCACCGTCGCCGTCCGGTGACCCGGTGGCCGAGGCCGCCCGCACCAGGCCCCGATCAGCGGCGTAGTCCTGCAGCATCTCGCGCAGCTGCCGGCGCCCGCGGTGCAGGCGCGACATGACCGTGCCGATCGGCGTGCCCATGATGTCGGCGATCTCCTTGTACGCGAAGCCCTCCACGTCGGCGAGGTAGACCGCGATGCGGAACTCCTCCGGCAGGGCCTGCAGCGCTCTCTTGATATCAGAGTCCGGCAGCCGCTCCAGCGCTTCCGCCTCGGCCGACTTCAGCCCGGACGAGGTGTGCGACGCGGCCCTGGCCAGCTGCCAGTCCTCGACCTCCTCAGCCCCGGAGCGCTGCGGTTCCCGCTGCTTCTTGCGGTAGCTGTTGATGAACGTGTTGGTCAGGATCCGGAACAGCCAGGCCTTCAGGTTCGTGCCCGGCTGGAACTGGTGGAACGACGCGTAGGCCTTGGCGAACGTCTCCTGGACCAGGTCCTCGGCGTCCGCCGGGTTACGCGTCATCCGCAGCCCGGCCGAGTAGAGCTGATCCAGGTAAGGCAGCACGTCGTGCTCGAAGCGCTCGCTTCGCTGCTCGAGTGTCTCGGTGACCGGACCCACCCCCTCGGAGATCTCCTGCACCGGCCATTCGTGACGAACGTATGGGCGGGAGGATACATCCCCGGGCATGGGCGGCTCGAAGCGAGTCATCGGCAGAGGGCACCGGGGCGCGGTGCGCAGTCGGCAAGCAGCACGCCCTGTGTAACAGGGCGCTGACCGCCTTCATTCCGGCTCGCCCGGGCCCGCCACCGGCCTGGCCGGAGGTACCGCTCCCCTCCGGCCGGGGCGCCGCTTCCCCGGCCGGGTACCGCTCCCCGCCAGCGCGGCCCTGATGGCCAGGGCCGTCCCGGCCCGGGCAATTCCTGCCCGGCGCAGGTGAGCCGGGCCCCCCCGCGGGGAACATCTCAGGCGAGGACTGTGCAGCTCCATGCCGTCGCGGCGACGCTTCGTCCCTGCCACGCCGGCAGGCCGTGGGACGCAACGCGCGCAGTCCGCTGGATGGAGTCACGGTGTCGGCAAGCGCGACCAGCCCGCTCAGCGTCCTCGGCTCCGGATCGCTCACGGCCTACTGGAAGTTCCAGCGCGCCGTCGCCGCGGCCCAGCTCCGGGCCTGGCTCCCGCCGCGCGGGCACGTCCTGGTCGACATCTCCGGGCCGCTGGGCCGCGGCGCCGCCCAGGCCGCCGCGGCCGGGTACGCAGTCATCCAGGTGCTGCCCGGGCGGGCGGCCTGGGGCCGCCCAGCTGGCCGCCAGCGGCCGCACCGGAACTCGCCCGGCGATCCCGGGGGCCGGGCCGCGTGCTCACCGTGCAGGCCGACCCGGACAGCCTGTCGTTCCTGGCGGACAGCTCGGTGGACGGTGTCATCGCCGACGACCGGGCGCTGTCCCGCCACCTGGTCGCGGAAGACCTGACCGCCGAGATCGCCCGGGTCCTCCGGCCCGGCGGCCAGCTGCTGGCCTGCGTCGATTCCCTGGTCCTCGGCATGTCGATCCTGGCCGAGCAGCGGCACTGGGCCGAGCTCACCGACCTGCCGCAGGCCGAGGTGGTGCTGGTGCCCTGGCCGGACGGCAGCATTACCCGCTGCTTCGGCCCGGAGCAGCTCCGCGATCTGCTCACCGAGGCTGGGCTCGAGGTCAGCTGGATCAGGCCGCGGACCGTGCTGTCCCCGTCCACCGTGGATCACGTGCTGCGCAAGGACCCGGGCGCGATCACGCGGCTGGTCCGGGCGGAGCTGGCCGCGGGCGTGCACGGGCTCTACGGGGTGGGCGGGAACGAGTCGTTCGGTATCTACTTGCTGGCCGCAGCGCGCAAGCCCGGAGGCCGCCGCTAGCTAGCGGCGGCGGTCCCGCTTGGACTGGCACGCGACGCAGCGGGTCGCCTCCGGCCGTGCCTCCAGCCGGCCCTCAGGGATCCCGCGGCCACAGTCCACGCAGTTGCCGTAGCTTCCCTCCTGGATCCGGCGGAGCGCGTCGAGCACCGCGGAACGCTGACTCATCGCCGAGGCCAGGATCGCCTCGGTCCGGTCCGTCTCGGACAGGTTCGTGCCCACATCGGCCAGATCGTGCGGGACATCAGCGAGGTGCCCCTGCGGGGCCTCACTGCGGAGCACCGAGATGGACCTGTCCAGTTCGTCGCGGGCCTCTTCCAGGCGCCTGCGTACCGTGCCAGTCTCCACCGTTCCTCCTGCTCTCACCGGGGCACCAAAAGCGCAGCGCACTGGTCCGGGGGCCGGCCGCTCGCTTCGGGGCCTCAGAACAACGCGCTGGGGGCGTCATGGGTCTCCCCATCACGCTCCCGGGACCCCGCCCGGGAGCCGGTAGCATCCGCTCCGGCCGGCTCGGGATCCCCGGCCACCGGCTGGATCAGCTGGGGGCCGTTGTGCCGCACCGAATTGACCTCGGTGGACACCGGATATGACGTCAGGTGCGCCGAAACCGCCGGCGCCAGCAGCTCATGCAGTTCATCCGGGCTGGTGGCCTCGGGGTCGAGCCAGTCCTGCCAGCGCGCGGGCTCGATCACCATGGGCATCCGGTCGTGGATGTGCCCGACCTCGTCTTCCGCCCGGGTCGTGATGATCGTCGCCGTCCACAGCCAGGCCTTCGCGTGGTCGTCGGGCAGGTTCTTGTCCCGCCAGAGCTCGTACAGGCCAGCAAAGGCCAGCACGCCGCCGTCGCCGCGGTGGATGTAGTGCGGCTGCTTGCGCGGCTTGGCCGGGTCGCCGACCTTCTCCCACTCGTAGTACCCGTCCGCCGGGATCAGGCACCGGTGCCGGGCAAAGGCGCGGCGGAAAGCTGGCTTCGTGGCCACGGTCTCCGCCCGGGCATTGATCAGCTTGCTGCCGATCGAGATGTCCTTGGCCCAGAACGGCACCAGCCCCCAGCGGACCACCCGGAGCTCGCGCACGGCCGCCGGGCCGGCCCTGTCCGCTGCGTCCTTCTCCGCTACGTCCTTCTCCGCCGCGCCGTCGGCGGCGTCCCGGTCGTCACCGGCGCGCCGGGTGAGCACAGCGTAGATCGGCTTGGTCGGGGCGACGTTGTAGTCGGGCTGCAGCGGCTCGGCGACCCGGTCGCGCAGCACGCCGAACTCCTCGAGGAGCTCGGTGCGCTTGCGCACCGACGCGTACCGGCCACACATGCCGTGGTCACCTGTTCCTGTCTGACGGGCCCGGTCCGGGCAGTTCCTTTTTTTCGGCCCTGCCCAGGACAGCGCCGAAGAAGCTCAGAATGAGCCCTTTCATAGCCGCAAAGCCGGCGAGCCAAACCTGGGCCGCGCCACCTCGTGCCGGGCGCGCACGATGGATCTTCCCCCGCAGCCTCGATTCACTCCCCGCGCGCAGGCCGGACCACCCATTACGCTCACACCATGGAAGTTGCCCGGCAAGATCCCGGCGGCGCGCCGCCGCCATGGCCGCTGCCCGCCGCGGATGGCCCGGTACGGGCCCAGGTGCGGTTGCCTGGCTCGAAATCCATGACCAACCGGGCGCTGGTGCTCGCCGCGCTCGCCCCGGGGCCGACCGTGATCACCGGCCCGCTCCGGGCCCGGGATACCGCCCTGATGGCCGGGGCGCTGACCGCACTCGGCGCGACCGTGGACCAGGCCCCGGCGGACGCCGGGGCGGCCCCGTCCTGGCGGGTCACCCCCGGCTGGACGCACACCGCGACCCGGGTCGACGTGGGCAACGCCGGCACCGTGATGCGCTTCGTGCCGCCCGCTTCGACGCTGGCCAGCGTCGCGGTGGAGTTCCACGGCGACCCGCGGGCGTCGCAGCGGCCGGTGGGGGCGATCATCGCCGGGCTGCGCGAGCTCGGGGCGGTGATCGACGATGGCGGCCGCGGGGCCATCCCGTTCACCGTGCACGGCTCCGGGTCGCTGCCCGGCGGTGTGGTCACCGTGGACGCGTCCGCCTCGTCCCAGCTCGTCTCCGGGCTGCTTGCTGGCCGCCCCCCGGTACGACAAGGGGCTCGAAGTCCGCCACCGCGGGCCGCGAGCGCCGTCCGCCCCGCACATCGCGATGACCGTGCAGATGCTGCGCGACGCTGGCGCCGTGGTGGAAACCGGGAACCAGCAGGCGGGCGGCAGCGACGGCGCTGGCCCCGACACCTGGTTCGCCCACCCTGGCGGGCTCGGCAGCCACCCCATAGCTGTCGAGCCTGACCTGGTCAACTCCGCCCCGTTCCTGGCCGCCGCCCTGGTCACCGGGGGCAGTGTCACGATCCTGGACTGGCCCGCGGCGACCACCCAGCCAGCCGGCCACATCATCGCCGCGCTGCGCGCCATGGGCGCCCACTGCGAGCAGGGGCCCGGCGGGCTGACCGTCACCGGCACCGGTACTGTCCACGGGATCACCGCTGACCTGGCCGACTGCAGCGAGATATCGATGGTGCTCGGCGCGCTCGCCGCGCTGGCTGACTCACCATCGGTACTCACCGGCATCGGGCACCAGCGGCTGCAGGAGACCGACCGGCTGGCCGCGCTCGCCGCGGAGATCAACGCGCTGGGCGGCGAGGTGACTGAACTGCCGGACGGCTGGCAGATCCGGCCCCGGCCGCTGCGCGCCCAGCGGCCCTTCGCGACCTACGAGGACCACCGGCTGGTGATGGCCGCCGCCGTGCTCGGCCTGGCCGTGCCCGGCCTCCGGGTGGAGAACGCGGCCACGGTCGGCAAGACATTCCCTGACTTCCCCGCGATGTGGGCGGCGATGCTGGAGCGCGCTCCCTGAACCGGCGGCCGGCCCGGACCGACCTGGACGAGGATGACGTGCGGGTCCGGCCCGCGCGCAGTTCACGGCCGCGGACCCGGCGCCGGCCTGCGCACGAGGACGCGGTCGAGGGGTTCGTCGCCTCGGTGGACCGCGGCCGGTACGGCTGCGTGGTCGGCGATCACGTGATAACCGCGATGCGCGCCCGCGAGCTGGGGCGGCGCAGCGTGGTGGTGGGCGACCGGGTCGCGCTGGCCGGGGACGTCTCCGGTGCGCCGGGCACGCTTGGCCCGGGTGGTCCGGGTGGAGCCCCGGACCTCGGTGCTGCGCCGCTCGGCCGATGACACCGACCCGGTCGAGCGGGTCATCGTAGCCAACGCGGACCAGCTCGTGATCGTCACCGCGCTGGCCGACCCACCGCCACGGCCGCGGCTCATCGACCGCTTCCTGGTCGCCGCCTACGACGGCGGGCTCAGCCCACTGCTCTGCCTGACCAAGTCCGATCTCGCCTCCGCCCGGCCGATACTCGACGCCTACGGGCCGCTGGGGATCCCGCACGTGGTGCTGGGGCAGCCACTGACCGCCAGCGCCCTCGCCCCGCTCCGTGAGGCGCTGGACGGCCGGCTCAGCGTGCTGGTCGGCCACTCCGGCGTAGGTAAGTCGACCCTGGTCAACGCCCTGATCCCGGACGCTGGGCGGGCCGTCGGCATGGTCAGCCCGGTCACCGGCCGGGGCCGCCACACCTCCTCCTCCGCGGTCGCGCTCGCCGCTGCCCGGCGGGTGGCTGGCTCATCGACACGCCCGGGACTGCGCGGGTTCGGGCTGGCCCACATCGCACCGGACCGGGTGGTGCGGGCCTTCCCGGACCTGGCGCCGGGCGCCGCCGCCTGCCCGCCTGGCTGCACCCACCTCGAGCCGGACTGCGCGCTCGACGACTGGGTCCGTGACCAAGGCGGCGACCCGCGCCTGGTCGCCCGGCTGGACTCGCTGCGCCGCCTGCTGCGCAGCCGGGAAGGCGACGACGGCCTCTGATACGCCCATCCGGCCCTGATCCGCTAGCGTGAGGCGGCGTGGCGGGATACGACGACGACCTACGCTTCGCCCACGTCCTTGCCGACGCGGCCGATGACATCACCACGCGCCGTTTCCGCGCCTACGACCTGCACGTCGAGGCCAAGCCGGACCTGACCCCGGTGACCGACGCGGACCGCGCGGCCGAGGACTCGCTGCGCAACGTGCTGCGCCGGTCCCGGCCCCGGGACGCCGTGCTGGGCGAGGAATTCGGCCGGACCGGTGGCGGCCCGCGCTGCTGGGTGATCGACCCGATCGACGGCACCAAGAACTACGTGCGCGGCGTGCCGGTCTGGGCCACGCTGATCGGCCTGATGGACGGGGACAAGGTGGTCATCGGCGTGGTGTCCGCGCCCGCCCTGGGCCGCCGCTGGTGGGCGGCCAGCGGCAACGGTGCGTGGACCGGCCGCAGCCTGACCAAGGCCAGCCGCTGCCGGGTGTCTGATGTGGCGAAGCTGGAGGATGCCTCGTTCTCCTACTCCGGGGTGCCCGGCTGGGAAGACCAGGGCATGCTCCAGGGCTTCCTGGGGCTGACCCGGTCGGTGTGGCGGACCCGGGCGTACGGCGACTTCTGGTCGCACGTGCTCGTGGCCGAGGGCGCGGTGGATGTGTCCGCCGAGCCCGAGGTGTCGCTCTGGGACCTGGCCGCGCTGCAGATCATCGTGGAGGAGGCGGGCGGCCGGTTCACCGACCTGGGCGGCGACGCCAGGCCGGACGGCGGCAGCGCGGTGTGCACCAACGGGCGGCTGCACGACGAGGTGCTCCGGCAGCTCACCGCACACCAGGACGGGCCCCGGCAAACCAGCTTCGACCTGCACTGACGCAGCCCGGAACCGGGACCCGCGGCGGCACCGCCAGGGGCAGGCCGGGACGGGCGGCGGCACCGCCCGCCAAATGGCGGCCGGTCATCGGCGCGGTCTGGGATAGGGACTTGCCCTCCTGCCGGGTATCGCGGATGCTGTAAGGCACGGCTCGTCACAATGGCACAAGCGTCAGCGTCCGCAGGGCCGCCGCCGCGTCCTGGCCAGCGCGCAGGCTGCGGTGTAGTAGACCGCCCTGGGAGTGATCGATCGTGAAGGTGCGAGACGGCATGACCAGCCTGGTGCTGACCATCGGGCCCGCCCACACGCTGCGTGAGGCGGCCCGCCTGATGTCATCCCGGCGGGTCGGCGCCGCGGTGGTGATCGACGATGAGCATCCCGGCATCGGCATCCTGACCGAACGCGACATCCTCGACTCGGTCGGCGCGGGCCAGGATCCGGACATCGAACTGGCCGCCCAGCACCGCACCGCGGACGTGGTGTTCGCGTCGCCGGACTGGACCCTGCAGCAGGCCGCGGAGACCATGGTGCGGGCCGGGTTCCGGCACCTGGTCGTGGTCGAGGGGCAGCGAGGTGACCGGGCTGCTGTCCATGCGTGACATCGTCCGGGTCTGGGCGGATGATCCCGCCGCGGTCAGCGCCGGGGCGCAGGCCGCCACCCACGCCTGAGCTGCCCGGGCTAGCTGGCGGGCCCGGGATCAGCCAGCCAGCCCGGGTCGGTCCGCAGCATGCTGTAGGTCACCCCGTCCCGCCACGCGCCGTCCCGCCAGCCGATGCCGCGAGTCACGCCTTCCCGGCTGAACCCGGCCTTTTCCAGCGCCCGCTGCTCCGCCAGGTTCCCGGTCTCGGTGTCCGCCTCGACCCGGTGCACGGGCGTGTTCGCCAGCAGGTACCGGGCCAGCGCCCGCTGCGCCTGGGTGCCGTACCCGTGGCCGCGCACCTCCGGCAGCAGCGCGATGCCGATCGTCCAGCAGTACGCCGACGGCGTGGTGTCCCGGCGGCGCCAGTTCACGAAGCCCAGCACCTCATCCGGGACGACCACCATCAGCACCCCGCCGTCCCGGCCGAGCAGGCGGTTCTCCGCCCACTGGCGCCGCCACAGCCCGGGATCGAACCAGCCGAACTGCGCGAACTCGCCCGCGACCTGCGGATCCCAGGTCAGCTTCGCCAGCACCGGCAGGTCATCCTCGGCGGCCGGCCGGAACTCCACTCGATCATCCATAGCCAGCATCATTCCCCCGCCCGCCCGGCCGCCGCACGAGGATCCCGCCCGCCCGCGGGGGCCGTCCGGTCCTGCGCCAACCTTAGGCTGGCATTCAGCGAATGGCCGGTTTTGTGGCGCTCACTAGAGGTACTGGACCGGCCAGGCGCCAGCCCGGCGCCGCGTCCGGCGGCGGGCCAGCCACCACGGCAGGTGGGGTGATCCACATGGGAAACAGCGGGGACGAGCCCGGCTCGTACGGATCAGGGCCCTACGGGACCAGCCCGTACGGCTCGGGCCCGGATGAGACCAGCCCGTACGGCGCGGGGCCGTACGGGCCCGGCGGCTACGGGTACGGCGGTTACGGCCCGCCACCGCCGCCCCCGCGCCGCCGGGGCACCGGGATGCTGACCCACCTGCTGGTCGCGGTGCGCTGGCCGCCGCCCTGGCCGCAGGCGTGGTCCTGGCCGTATACCGCCCGTCGTCCAGCAGCTCGGCGGCGCCGGGCACGGGCGTGCCCGGTGGCAACGCCGTGCCCGCCCCGGCCGCCCCCTCGCCCAGCGCACCGGCGAACGGCAGCGAGCAGGCCGTCCTCAGCAAGGTCGAGCCCGGCCTGGTACTCATCAACACCACGCTGCAATACAGCAACGAGGAGGCAGCCGGCACCGGCATGGTCATCAACTCCGACGGCCTGGTGCTGACGAACAACCACGTCATCGAGGGGGCCACGAAGATCACCGCGACCGTGGCCGGGACCGGACGGACCTACCCCGCCACGGTCGTCGGCTACGACAAGACCGGCGACGTCGCGCTGATCCGGCTCACCGGGGCGAACGGCCTGCGCACGATCCCGGTCGGCAACTCGGCCGCAGTCACCACCGGGACCCAGGTCGTGGCCATGGGCAACGCCCAGGGTCAGGGCAGTATCGTGCCCGCCCCCGGCCAGGTCACCGGGCTGAATCAGACCATCACCGCGAGCGACCAGGGGGGAACGGTCAGCTCGGAGACCCTGCACGGGATGATCCAGACCAACGCGGACGTCGTGTCCGGTGACTCTGGTGGGGCCCTGGCCAGTTCCGCGGGGGTGGTCATCGGCATGGACACCGCGGGCAACGACGTGAGCTTCCAGCAGGGATCCTCCAGCGGGTTCGCGATCCCGATCAATACCGCCCTGGTGGTGGCCAGGCAGATCGCCGCGGGCCAGGCCAGTTCGGCCATCACCATCGGCTACCCGCCGTTCCTGGGCATCTTCATCGGCAGCAGCTCGAGCAGCAGCCCGCAGACCCAGGCGCAGCAGCAGGAGCAGCAGAGCGGTTTCGGTGACGGCTTCGGCGGGTTCGGCGGGTTCGGCGGCCTGGGTGGCGGCGGTGGGAATACCCCGAGCTGCTACACCAGCAACGCCAACCTGGCCGTGCCGTCCAGCATCGCCCCGGTCGGCTCCGGCACGCTGATCGACGGGACCGTCTGCGGCAGCCCGGCCGCTTCCGCCGGGATGACCGGCGGGGCGGTCATCACCGCGGTGAACGGGCGCGCGGTCGGCTCACCGGCCAGCCTGACCAGCATCCTGGCTGGATTCCACCCCGGCACCACGATCTCCGTCAGCTGGGTCAGCCCGTCCGGCCAGCGCACCACCAGCCACCTGCACCTGCTGGCCGGGCCGCCGCAGTGACCGCCCAGCCGCCCGGCGGCTCAGCGCGTGACAGTGTCCAGCGGGAGGTGCCACGCGAACCGGGTGGCCCCGGGCACCGGCTCGATCGCGATGTGCATACCGGCCGCGGTAGCCTGGTCGCGTAGCTGGGCAAACTCCCGGACTGGCGCATGATCCGCAACGCTGCGGGGAAGCGGGGTGGCCTCGATCACCGTCACGCACGAGTTTCCCGTGACAGTGATGGCGATCCGGGCCGGGGCGGAATGCTCGCCGATCAGGCTCAGCGCCTCGCGCAGGATGCCAAGCAGCTTGCAGCTGGGGCCCGGACGCAGCCCGAGGTCCACCGGGCCGGTGAAGCTGACCTCGGGGGCAGGTGACACCTGGCCGCACAGCTCCAGGATTTCCTCGCGGAACCCGCGGTCCTTCCGCCGCTGCGCGAGCCCGAAGATGGTGTCCCGGATGATCCGGAGCACCTCGTCCAGGGCGGCCACCGAGGACTCGACCCGGTGCCGCACGTCCGGCTCCCGGCTCAGCGTGGCCGCGCCCTCGAGGTCCAGGCTGGCCGCAAAGATCCGCTGAACCACCGAGTCCTGCAGGTCGGCGGCGATCCGGTCCCGGTCCGCCAGCACGGTGAGCTCACGCAGCCGGTCCTGCAGCTGAGCCGTTTCCCGCTGTGAACGCCGGATCCGGTCACGCAGGCCGTGCGTGGCGATGGAGATCACCGTGCCGAGTGAGGTCCACAGGATCACCCGCCGGGCGATGACCGCGTCCCCGGCGAACACTGGCGTCAGCGAGAGGACCACCTCGACGGCCACGACGGCCAGGACCACGCAGGCCGATTCCCACACGCGGTGGAACAGGGCGGTCCAGACCAGCGGGATCAAGATCACGATGCCCACACCGGAGGTGTCGCCCGCGGCCAGGATCAGGGCCAGGACCGAGCCGGTGTAGGCCAGCGGGACCAGCACCGGTAGCCATTGCGGCAGCCGCGGCCAGGGCAGCAGGAACGCCACAGCCACGGCGGCCAGCAGCACCACGCTGGCCAGCACCGCCCAGGCCGAGGTCGGGCCGGGCGGGAGCGCCAGGCTGGCCTCGGCCACCACCGCGATGGCGGCGAACGGCGCGGCGCGGACCAGCAGCCCAGGTCGCTGGAAGGGATGGGCCGGAGGCTCGGCGATGCTGGCCGAGACCTCAGCCCATGGCTGGGGACTGCCTGCGGAAGCCATCAGCGCGCACCTCTGTGACCGCGCCGGATGCTATGCGTGCTCGTGCCAACAAGGATCCAGAGCGCACCGCGGGGCCCGGGACGGCACAAGTCCCGCCTGCGCCGTTGCGGACCGGGACTTTACGGATACTTAACGACCGTTATCCTATGTTCGCGCGCTGTCCCTGCCTAGGTGCTGCCCCGGTCAGCGGCGTCATCCGGAGCAGCCGGGCGACCGGAGCGGCTCAGCTCGTCACGCCAGCCCTCCCAGCCGGCCCGGGGCCAGCACCGTGCGGAAGCAGGTCGCGGACTCCGCATAACCCAGGGCCAGGTAGAACGGGGCGGCCCGCAGGCCTGATCCGGATCGGTGCAGGGGGCATGCCCCCATGATCGGCGCGGCCAGGGCGGTGCGGTGACCGGGCGCAAAAAACTGTCATGCTGCAGGTATGAGCGGCCCGCTACTGGATGCCGGGGACCACGGCCATGAGCACCCCGATGACCACGGTCACGGCCATGCGCAGGATCAGCCGCACGGTCACGACCAGCCCGGCGGCCCGGAGCCCGGCCACAGGCCTGGTGCGGGGAACGGCCACGGTCATGACCATGACCATGACCACGATCATGAGCACGGGCATGAGCACGGGCACGATCATGGGGCCGGCCTGCTGGGCCGGCTGCGGCACCTGCTGCGCCCGCACTCGCACGAGGCGGCGGACAAGATCGACACGGCCATGGAGGCCAGCGCCGAGGGGATGCGGGCCCTGTGGATCTCCCTGGCCGTGCTGGGCGGCACGGCGCTGATCCAGGCGGCCGTGGTCGCGTTCTCGGGCTCGATCGCGCTGCTGGGCGACACCCTGCACAACGCGGCCGACGCGTTCACCGCGCTGCCTCTCGGGGTAGCGTTCCTGGTGGGACGGCGGCCGCCCAACCGCCGGTACACCTACGGGTACGGCCGTGCTGAGGACCTGGCCGGGGTGATCGTCGTCCTGATCATCGCGGCCTCGTCGGCTCTGGCCGCGGTGGAGGCGATCAGCAGGCTCGCCCATCCCCGCCCGGTGTCCAACCTGATCGCAGTGGCCCTGGCGGCGCTGATCGGGTTCACCGGCAACGAACTGGTGGCCCGGTACCGGACCCGGGTCGGCCGCAAGATCGGGTCGGCGGCACTGGTCGCCGACGGGCTGCACGCCCGCACCGACGGCTTTACCTCACTAGCGGTGCTGCTCGGCGCGGGCGGGGTCGCGCTGGGCTGGAACTGGGCCGACCCGGCTGTGGGGCTGCTGATCACGGTGGCCATCCTGGCGGTGCTCCGGCAGGCCGCGCGGGAGATCTACCGGCGGCTGATGGACGCGGTGGATCCGGGCCTGGTCGATCAGGTGGAGCAGACACTGCGGGCCACCCCGGGTGTGCTCGGGGTGGGCCAGGTCCGGCTGCGCTGGATCGGGCATCAGCTGCGCGCCGAGTGTGAGGTCATCGTGGACGGCGGCCTGACCGCCATCCAGGCCCACCAGGTCGCGGTGAACAGCGAGCACCGGCTGCTGCACGCGCTGCCGCGGCTCACCGCCGCGCTGGTTCACGCCGACCCGGAGCCGCAGCAGGGCACCGACCCGCATGCGGTGCTCGGCCCGCACCGCTGAGCGAGCCGGACCCGGCTGAGCCGGCCCGGGTCCGGTGCGAGACTGGGCGAGTGGACGAGCAGGCGCGGGCGCGGGCGGCGGCGTATGTGCCCGACCTGACCCGGCTGGCCGCGGTGATCCTGGTCGAGGGGCTCAGCGATCAGTCCGCGCTGCAGGCCCTGGCCCGGCGCCGCGGCCGGGACCTCGACCAGGAGGGGGTCAGCGTGGTGCCGATGGGCGGCGCCACGAACATCGGCCATTTCCTGAGCCTGTTCGGCCCGCACGGCCTCGACGTCCGCCTGGCTGGCCTGTGCGACCTGGCCGAGGAGGCAGGTTTCCGGCGCGGCCTGCAACGGGTCGGCCTCGGCTCCCGGCTGGGCCGCGCCGACCTGGAGCGGCTCGGCTTCTTCGTGTGCGCCGCCGACCTGGAGGACGAGCTGATCCGGTCGCTCGGCATCACCGCGGTCGAGCAGGTGGTGGCGGCGCAGGGCGAGCTGAGGTCGCTGCGCACCTTCCAGAACCAGCCCGCCCAGCGGGGCCGCACCCCGCAGGCCCAGCTCCGCCGGTTCATGGGCACCCGGTCCGGCCGGAAGATCCTCTACGCCCGGCTGCTGACCGAGGCGCTGGACGCCAGCCGGATCCCCCGGCCGCTCGACCGGGTGCTCAGCCATGTCTGGCTCACCGGCCGGCCCCACGACGATGCGGCCGCGGCTGCTGGCCTGGCTGGCCAGCTTCACCCGCCAGGCTGAGCGGACCGGTACCCTGCCCCGGCTCCGGGCCCTCGCCGCTGCCCTGCACGACCGGCTCGGTGCGCGCTGGCCGGATGTCCGGCACCCGGACGTCCGGGTGCCGGACTACCCGGCGCTCGCCCAGCCCAGCTCGGCCCTGGCCCAGCCGCCGCGCGGCTGGCAGCCGCACCGCTCCCGTGAGTAGCGCCCACCCTCCAGCGGCTCTGGCCAGCCGGCCGCGACGCGGGGTATCCTGGGCGACAGTGGCAGTGCACCGCCTGCCCGCTTCCGAGCCAGCCACCGGCCCGCGCCGTTGCTGGCAACGAGGACAAGGGTCTTAAGACTCGCGGGTCTCTCAGTCATGCCATTCATCATGGCGAGCAGACGCGGGCCGCCTCGCCAGGAAGAAATGACCATGACGTCGAACAAGGCCCAGAAGAGCGCCACCCGCCAGCGGATGGCGGCCACCGGCGAGCCGTACAGCGTGGCCAGGCATGCGGTGGAGCGCGAGCACGAGGACGACTGTGCCGCGGCCGCCGATCCGCCCCCATCCGGGACACCGCGCGATGAGGACTGGTACGCCAGCATGGCCGAGGAGGCGGGCATCACCGTCGCCCGGTTCAAGGCGCAGGAAGCCGCGGCTAACGCCCAGCATCAGGCTGACCAGGCCCAGCGGCAGGCCGACCTGGCCCAGCACCAGGCCGATCAGATACGGGAGCGGGCGGAGCAGGCCGAAGAGACGGCCTCGATGGCCCGCGAGGCCGCGGACATGGCGCAGGAAGCCGCGAACATGACCCGCGGCTGGGCGGACCCGGCGGAGCAGCAACGCGCACAGCAGCACGCGGATCAGGCCTGGGCCGCTGCTGACGAGGCGCGGCGCCGGGCCGAGCGGGCTGAGTCGCTCGCTGAGGCGGCCGAGCGGAACGCCGAGGAAGCGCAGGAAGCCGCCGATGAGGCCGAGGAGGCCGCGTGCGAAGCGGACAGCCTGGCGGAGGACATGGGCGACGACGACGAGCCGCACGGCCAGGCCTACCGGACGCACCGCGTCCGGCCCGGGGGTGGCCAGCACTGGGGTGGCCAGCACTGGGGTGGCCAGCACTGGGGCGGGGCCCAGTACGGGCGCCCCGGGCCACCCCCGCCCCCGCCACCACCGCCGGGTCCGGGCCGTCATGACCATCCTGGCCCGCAGTGGGGGCCGGCCGAAGGGTTGCAGGACCGGGTCGGCCAGTTTGTCCAGCGGCTCGACCAGTTCCGGGACCGGGCTGAGCAGCTGGCAGCCAGGGCCGAGCAGATCGTGAACCGGGCGCTGGGCGAGACCAGGCATTCCGACCCCGGCTGACGCTCAGCACGCAGGTGCGCCCGCCGGGCCTGCCGTCTTGGTAAGACCAGGCCCCGGTGAGGCCGGGCGCTGGTGAGCCAGGCCTGGTGATGCCAGGGCCGGGCGACCGGCTCGGCGGGCAGCACGGGCACAATAGCGCCATTAGCCCATCGGTATCACTCGCAAGTGAGCCAAACCCTGCTCCGTTGCGGCGTGCGATCTAAAGGATTTGGACTCCGGTTGTCGATCGTTACACTCCGAGCATGCAGGATTATTCTCGTGTGGCGCTGCACTCCTCAGTGAACATCCCTGCGCCGCCGGACGCGGTCTGGGCCTTGATATGCGACTGGGCTGGCCTGCTGCGCTGGTGGCTCACTGCCGAGGACGATGGGCTGCGAGGCCCTGCGCTGGTCGAGTGTGAGCTGATTGGAGAGCACGGCTCTGTCCCGCGCACGCGCCGGATGACACTGGCCAATGGCACGGTTACCGATGAGCAGCTCTTCTACCAGAACGACCAGACCCGGCGCATTTTCTACAGTAAGTCGGACGATCAGAGCGTTACCGGGTACGTCGCCAGCACCTACGTTGATGCGATAGAGGGCGGGGGTTGCGCGGTCCACATCTCGTCCATGTTCGATGTGCGAGACCCCGCCGGCCGGGCAACTGCCGCTGCCCGGTTCGAAACTGTCTACGCCGCGATGTTCAGAGGCTACCGGCGGTACTTCACCATATCGGCAGCAGGCTGACCCCATACTGCTGCACCGGAAATCACGGGAGGTTCGAGCCTGCCGAGGCCAGGAAGATCCGCTATGAAATGTCGGGGCTTGCCCGGTCGGCGGACGCCGAGCAGGCCGGTGTCTACTTCTGGATGCGCTGATCGCGGCATCCGGCAACACGGCGGCGTGGGCTACGAGACCGGCGAGCGCGAGACCCAGCACGTGTGCGGGTTCGTCGGTATGCAGCCTGCTCGCAGCCCTCTTTGCCAGGATGTGGGCATGACACCTGCTCTTGACGCGCTGACAGCTTCCGGGGGCACTCCGAACATTCGTTGCAGAGAAGGTCGGATCGGATCCCTGGAAGTTGGCTGGTGACGATTGGCGGGACGCTACCGTCAAGGCAGTTACCGCTCTCGTTCGTGGCAATGAAGATAATCACTCGGGCGGTGTGAATACGGCCGGTCCAGGGCAGGTTAATGTGTTGCATGACCAGGTGCTGGGTACTCGGCTGTTGGCCGAATGCGGATGGCAGGGGATGTCTTCAAAGAAGATCAAAGACGATCTTGCACTCTTGGTCCATGTCCGAGGCTCGATAGCTCATACGGGTCAAACTCCAGGCGACCTGGATCTCGCAGGCGTTCGCTCATGGCGTTCCTTCGTCCAACGCCTGGCCATTCATCTGGATCGTCGGCTTGAACGGTGGGTCGAGAGTCATCTACCCGACGTGGAACCGGGCTTGTTGTAAGCTTGAGTCGCCTGCGACACCCTGCTTAGGAGGTCTGCATCGCCATTCCCCGGCCTGCCCGGCGCCAGGTCAGCGGGCCAGCCGTGTGCCCGTGAGTGACCTTGAGACACCGCCAGGCCCTGCCCTCGTTGGCTGCTGCCGTTGCTGTCAGCGCGCCCGGTTCACCACGTCCGCTGCTGGCCGCGCTTCCCATGAGCCGCCTGCGGGGGTTCAAGCAAGGGTAATAAAGAAGGACCCTGCAGATCGGCCGACTCCCTACTGATGAGCAGGTAGAGCATTTCCGTGCGGCGCTGAGCCGCAGCCAGACGCTGACAAAGGTGCAGGTTTCAACCGGTCCTGCGGGGAACGAAGGATTCGCCGCCCGGGTGGGATGGAGGTGATCCAAATGCCGTGGCCCGAGGCTGTCATCTTCTTCGCCGCAGTGATCTTGGCAATCTGGGCCTTCGTGAGCATAGCTGGTCTCCGAACGCGAACTTTGACGCACCGGACTGACCGTACTGCCCAGGACATGTACGACAACTTCGCCGATTCGCCCGCAAGCGGCGCAGGTACGCCAGGGAGCACGGCGGCACGTGGCGGAACGAGTAGCCGCATGTGGGTGGCGATGTCGCAGGTGTGCCGGTGCACGATCGCTGACGCGATATCTGGCCTCGCAGCCACGAACGTGACTGCGCGGATGCGGGCTGCCGACGGCTGGCGGGCGTTGCGGCGAGGAATCGCCTTGGGCCTGGTCGCGGTGGTGGTGTCCGTCGCGCTGAGCGCGTGCGGCTCCGCACCGGGGATGGCACCGGGAACGGCCTCAGTCGTGTCGGCGCCAGTGCGAATCGCTCACACCAGGCTCGGCGCCGTCGGGTACCGGGTCGTCGGGAGCGGCCCCCCGCTGGTCTTGATCATGGGCTACGCCTGGACCATGGAGGGCTGGGATCCGCGGCTGGTTCACGCCCTCGCCCGGCACAACCGGGTGGTGATGTTCGATAACGCTGGGGTCGGCCGTACGCAGCCACTGCCCGGGGAACTGACCGCGACGCTCACCATCGACGCCATGGCCGACCAGACCAGTGCGCTCATCGACACCCTCGGCCTGGGCAGGCCGGACGTGCTGGGCTGGTCGATGGGCGGCATGATCGCCCAGGCCCTGGCGGTCCTGCACCCCGCCCAGGTGCGCCGCCTGGTGCTGTGCGCCACGTACCCCGGGACCGGCGCAGTCGCGGTGCCCTCGCAGGCGGCAAGACAATCCGGCAGCGATTTTCCTGCTAATCAGGTCAACGCCTACGACGCGTTCACAGCAGCGATCTCGGAATACCCAGCCGCCCCCGCGCCGTCGGCCCTCACGAAAGTGGCTCAGGCGGGCGCCGTATCCGATTGGTCCGACGGCACCGACGCAGCCGGGCGCGAGATCGCCAGGATCTCAGTGCCCACGCTTATCGCCGACGGCACCGACGACCAGCTCGACCCGGTCGCCAATGACCACGCCCTCGCCCGCCTCATCCCCGGGGCACGACTGGTGCTCTACCCCGATGCCGGGCATGGGTTCCTGTTCCAGGAAGGAACGCCCTTCGCTTCCCTCATCGAATCGTTCCTGACCGGGCACCCAAGCTCGTAGCGGTAGGGACCCTCTGGGTGAGGAACGGCGCTTTGTTCCTCATAGGCGCCGGACCCTTGTGAGTGGTTACCGGGTCCAAGGGCGGCGAAGCCATCGCGTGCGACGCCCGGCGGGCCACCCTAGACGCGGTGGCCGCGAGCTGGACAATGACCGGCGAGGAAGACGGCTACGCGTTCCACCGGTCGGGATGACGACAGTGTCAGTGACATCAATGACGCGCTTACTGGCTGGGCCGGCGCGGGCGCGCCGGGCGGGACCTCCCCCGGCCAGAGCCCGGCGTAGTCTGGCGTATCTCCTGCGTCTGCCACAAGTCGTTGATTGAATCAGCTCGTCTGTGCAGCCGAAGATCTGAGAGGTCGCCCGGTGGGGTACACGACCGCGATGTGGCTTGGCTTCGGTGAGGCGCTCGCTGCGGTTGCCGGGGCGCTGATGGGGCTACTGTTCGTTGCGGTCTCGGTCAAGAGTGACGTGCTGGCCGCATCACGCAGCCTCAGCTCCCGCGCCGCTCAGACTCTGGTGCTGTTCGGGATCTCAGTGTTCACCGCGCTCTTGCTGGTGGCTCCCCAGCCACCAGCAGCCCTGGGCTGGGAGCTGCTCGCTGTGGCCGTGGTCTCGGGCGCAGCCCTGCTCATCTTGGACCGGCGAGCTGGTCACGGTTCCGATCAGGGCGTGGCCCGCTATGTCGAAAGGTTCTCCCCCAACGCTTTCACCGCCGTGCTCGTTGGCGTTGCCGGGCTCACCTTCCTCCTGAAGGCCGGTGGCGGCTTGTACTGGCTGATCCCCGCCACTGTGGCGAGTCTCCTGGGCGGTGTGGTCAACGCATGGCTGTTCCTCGTCAAGGTAACCAGCTAGCCCTATCGACCCCCTGAGCGCGCTGGGCAAGGTGCAGGCCGCTCGCGACCTGGACGAAGACACCCTCGCCCGCCGCCGGGTCCTGGGCGAGGACCACCCCGGCATCCTGGAGTCAGCCAACGGACGGCGAGTCGTGACACGATCCACCGGCCGCGGTAAGTTGCGCGCTATCCTGAAAGCGGAAGGTCAACAGTTCGGTCCTGTCCCTGACCACCATCCTTCACCGCGGCTTTTGCATCTTTCCCCGTGTCCTCGTGGACCAGGTGGTCACCGTCAACCGCGGGGTGCGGGCTGTCCCTCCGCTGGGAGACGGGGAGTACGGGGACATTTACGCAATGAGGCTTATTCACGGCCATGATCACCGAGCATCTCTGGCAGCGGCTTCGCTGGCCAGAGCTTGATCAACTTAGAGTTAATGATCTTGTGAATAACCCTCAATAACGCCTTAATTGTGGGTTAAGGCCGCGCTGTTACGCTGCTGCTTAAGCGCGATAGGTTATAGCAGGACTGCGCCCGCTTCGGCGGGCTGCCTTAGCAGAGGTCACCATGTACCAGCCCTACCCGTCCAGCGGCCAGCCGGTCGGGCCGCTGCGGCCTCCTGCTCCCGCGCCGGTGCTGACCGCGGTCAAGCTCATGTACGCGGGCGCCGCCGTCAACACCATCACCCTGATCATCTCGCTGGCCCTCATCGGCGACATCAAGGCCGCGCTCCGCAAGGCGAACCCGAGCCTCACCGCGGCCCAGGTCAGCGACCTGAACACGCTCATCACGCTGGCGGTAGTCTCCGGCCTGGTCGTGATCGCCCTGTGGCTGTGGATGGCGCGGGCGAACGGCCAGGGCAGGAACTGGGTGCGCATCCTGTCCACGGTGCTGTTCGGCCTGGCGACGCTGGAGCTGATCAGCACCTTGCCGCAGTATCCAGGCAGCCATCTCGGTCATTTTGTCATCGGGGGCCAGGTGCAGCCGGTGATCCATTTCGGGTTCGGCGTGACGGTGCTCGGCCTGATCGTCCCCGCGCTGACCTGGCTGATCGGCCTCGCCGCGGTGTGGCTGCTGTGGCGCCCGGCCTCCAGCACGTTCTTCAAGCCGCAGGGCTTCACGCAGGCCGGGCACAGCGCACAGCCGTCTTCCCGGATTCGATCGTCCAGCTCACGGTGGCCGCGTCAGTTGTGAGCCGTGTTGATCTGCGTGCCCGCGCGGGTGTGGCCGGCGTGCGCCGGGCGGGCCTCCCGAGGCTGAGCCAGCACCCCGAGCGCGACTCGAACGCGCGACCTACCGCTTAGGAGGCATAACGACCCCAGCGCTGTGCACACCAGCAATGACGCACGTCGCCGCACCGCTAAAGAGACTTACCTATCCAACGGCTGTTCTCGGTGCGACGCCCTCTTCGGGCAGTTCCCTCTCTCAGAGAAACTGCTCGGCGTGCTGGCGGCTGGCGAGGTGAGCACCCTCCCAGTTCTGGCAACCGTTGAACGCTCCGCGATCGAATGGTACGCGCTAATTGGTCTCTCAGCCACCAGCGGTAATCTTGATTAGCTGCGACCGTCGAAGGGCCTCATGAAGACCATCAGCCAGCACAGCCTGATGGGTTGAGCTGTCAGGATCGGGTGGCGCCCCGAGCGCGACTCGAACGCGCGACCTACTGCTTAGGAGGCAGTTGCTCTATCCGCTGAGCTATCGGGGCATGGCCGGTCCGGGCAGCTGAGCGCCCGGGCCCGGCCGTATGGGCCCGACCTAGCCTAACTGGTCTGCCGCAGGATCGCGCCGGCGGCTGGTTGCCCGGGCGTGGCTGGTTTGCCGGGCTGGAGGCACGGGCCGGGCACGGTACCTGAACCACGGCCGCCACCAGGCCCGTAGGGTGGTGGGTCAAGCCGGACCACGGCGCAAGGCCAATACGCAGGATCAAGGAGCCCAGCTCGGTGCAGGTACGAGACGTCATGACACAAGCCACCGTTACGGAGACCCCGTCGGACAGCCTACGGTCGGCGGCCGAACGGATGTGGCGGCAACAGACCGGGTCACTGCTGATCACCGACCGGGGTCAGCTGACCGGGATCATCACCGAGCGGGACCTGCTGCGGGCGGTAGCACTCGGCGCGAACCCGGAGACCAGCACCGTCGATGAGGCGATGACCACGGAAGTCTTCACGGTGCCGCCGGACATGCCGCTGCATGAGGCCGCCCGGCAGATGGCCACCCGATGGATCAGGCACCTGCCGGTGGTCCAGGACGGCGAGCTGCTGGGCGTGATCAGCATGCGCGACATCACCGGGGTCTTTGCGGCGCTGAGCCCGGCCGGGGTGAATGTGGAGCACGAGTTCGACCAGCTGGTCCGGGAGCGCCGCCTGGCCCGGATCGAGCACGGCGACCTCGACTGACCGCCTAGCCGTTATCAGTTCGAATTTTTGCCCGCCCGGGGGCAAAAATTCGAACTGATAACTGAATACCGGCCGACGGGCGCCCCGCAGGAGGCGGGACGGCGCCTGGCGCGCGCTACGGGACCGAGGCGCGCGGCATGGGACCAGGGGCAGGCGGCACGGGTCCAGTTACTGGCGCGCGGCATGGACCAGGGGCAGGCGGCTTACGGAAGCTCGATCGGGAGGCGGATGCCGTCCAGCACGTTCGGGCAGGGGCAGGTGCGGTCCACTGGGAGGGCCGCGATGACGTCCACGACAAGTTCCCGGAGCCGGGCGACGTTCCCGGCGAACACCCGGAACACCTCGTCCTGGGTCACTCCTTCGCCTTCCTCCACCCCGGCGTCGGTGTCGGTCACCAGGGCCAGTGCCGTATAGCACAGCGCCAGCTCCCGGGCCAGCACGGCTTCGGGGTGCCCGGTCATGCCGATCAGCGTCCAGCCCTGGGCCGCGTACCACCGTGATTCCGCCCGGGTCGAGAACCGCGGCCCGTCGATGACAACCAGCGTCCCGGAGTCGGCCAGGTCCCAGTCCGCGGCCTTGGCCGCGGCGATCGCCTGCGCCCGGCCCAGGGGGCAGTAGGGGTCGGCGAACGGGACGTGCACGGCCCCGCCGGTCTCGTAGAAGGTCTGGGTACGGCCGGTGGTGCGGTCCACGATCTGGTCCGGGATGGCCAGCCGCCCGGGGCCGAAGGCCGGAGTCAGCGAGCCCACCGCGGTGGGGGCCAGGATCTGCCGGACGCCGAGCGAGCGCAGCGCCCACAGGTTGGCCCGGTACGGGACACGGTGCGGCGGGAACCGGTGATCCCGGCCGTGCCGCGGCACGAACGCCACTCGCCGGCCCGCGGTCTCGCCGATCACGATGGGATCGCTGGGCTCCCCGTACGGCGTCTCGACCGTGACCTCATCGGCCGCGTCGAGGAACTCATAGAAACCCGACCCGCCGATGACGCCGATCTCTGCTTGCTGACCCTGGGCCTGCTGCTCGCTCACGCGCATAGGTTAGCCAGCCGCCGGGGGCCGGCGGGACCTTTGCCCCGTGATGCCCGGCTCGGCCGCCGCACGGGCTCAGCCGCCGGACGGCTACCCGGCGATGCCCTCAGGAGCCAGACGACGAGGACTTGGAGCCCGAGGAGGAAGCAGCGGGCGCCGTGCTCGCCGACGAGCTCTTGCTGCCGTTCTTCTCCCCCGACGAGGACGATGAAGACGACGAGCCCGAGGAGTCCCCAGACTTGCCGTCCGCGGACGACTTCTCCCCGGACGCCCCAGACCCAGACCCGGATCCGGACCCAGACCCGCTCGGCTCCTTGTCCTTCTTGGACCGGTCCCCCGCGGACGAGCCGTTGCGGCTGTCGGTGCGGTAGAAACCGGAGCCTTTGAACACGATGCCCACCGGCGAGAACACCTTGCGCAGCTTGCCGCCGCAGTGCGGGCAGACGGTCAGCGAGTCGTCACTGAACTTCTGCACGACCTCCACCTGCTCGCCGCAATCGGTGCAGCTGTACTGGTAGGTCGGCACTGTCCCTCCTCCAGTGGCCGATGACGCTGCTAGCGGTTCTGCAAGTGCTAGCACTCTCGGTCCACGACTGCTAAATGTTAGCTTATGTCAAGGGCAGCCTGGTCACGCCCGGCCCAGGTCGGGCCACCAGTCGCACCGGCTGGTCATGCTCGCCCACCGGGACCTCGTCCACCAGCTCCTCGTCATAAAGGCACGCAACGGTCGGTATCCGGGCCCCCACTCGGCTCAGCGCACGGTCGTACGAGCCACCGCCACGGCCGAGCCGCGGCCCACCCGGTCCACCGCGAGGGCCGGGACCAGGACCAGGTCAGCGCTGGTGATGGCGGTGACGCCGCGCAGCGGCTCGGTGGGCTCGAGGAGCCCGCGCGGGCCGGGCCGGAGCGAGTCCGGGCCCTCGTAGGAGGCCCAGTCCAGGTCCCCGTCCGGCCGCAGCACCGGCAGCAGCACGTACGTGCCGCGCTTCCACAGCGCGAACACGAGCCCGTGAGTGTCAGGCTCGGTGCCGACCGAGTAGTAGGCGGCCACGGTCCCGGCCATCTGGGTTTCGGGCAGCGAGAGCACCGCGTCGCGGATGGCCCGGCTGGCCGCGGTCCGCTGCTCCGTGCTGAGCTGGCGGCGGGCTATGAGCAGCCGCTTCCGGAGCGCGGCCTTAGCCTGCCGCAGCCCCAGGTCCTGGCCTAGCTCCTGGCCCAGCCCTTGCCCCGGATCGGGCCCCTGGCCCAGCCCCTGATCCTGGTCAAATCCCTGGTCAAACCCCTGGCCCAGCCCTAGGCCAGGCGCCTGGTCCGGCCCGGAGCTGTCCGGATACTCCGGATTCACTGGATGTCGCCTCCAAGGTGGCCAGACGGTGAGTTTGCGGCGCCGCTGGCGGGCTAGGGTACAGGGATGCCTGACATTGCCCCCGTGACCAAGGCCGTCGTCCCCGCGGCAGGCCTGGGAACCCGGTTCCTGCCCGCCACGAAGGCGACGCCCAAGGAAATGCTCCCGGTCGTCGACAAGCCCGCCATCCAGTACGTGGTGGAAGAGGCGGTCAACGCCGGGCTCGACGACGTGCTGCTGATCACCGGCCGGAGCAAACGGTCCATCGAGGACCACTTCGACCGTAACTATGAGCTGGAAGAAGCACTGGCCGCCAAGGGCGACGAAGAGGGGCTGGCCCTGATCCGGGAGCCCTACGAGCTGGCCACCGTGCACTACGTGCGCCAGGGCGACCCCAAGGGCCTGGGCCACGCGGTGCTCTGCGCGGCCAAGCACGTCGGCCACGAGCCGTTCGCCGTGCTGCTCGGGGACGACTTCATCCACCCCGAGGACGGCCTGCTGCAGCGCATGCTGGAGGTACGCCAGCGCCGCGGCGGTTCGGTCGTCGCACTGATGGAGGTCGGCTCCGACCAGGTGTCCAGCTACGGCTGCGCGGCCATCGAGGACGACCGACGAGGAGGACGTCGTCCGGGTCACCGACCTGGTCGAGAAGCCCGCGCCCGGCCGACGCCCCGAGCAACTGGATCATCATCGGCCGGTACGTCTGCGACCCGGCGGTGTTCGGGGTGCTGGAGCACACCCCGCCGGGCCGCGGCGGCGAGATCCAGCTCACCGACGCGCTCAAGGAACTGGCCCAGACCGACCCGGCTCGACGGCGGCGGGGTGTACGGGGTGCTGTTCCGCGGCCGCCGCTACGACACCGGCAACAAGATCGACTACCTGCGCACCCTGGTCCAGTTCGCCTGCGAGCGGCCGGACGTGGCCGCCGAGTTCGTGCCCTGGCTCCGCAAGTACCTCGACAACCTGCGATGACCACCACGGGCCCAGGGCACGAGCATGCCAACCACGGGCAGCACGGGGGCGGCGGGCACGATCACGGCGACCAGGACCTGACCTCCGTCGAGGATCACCTGGCCGAGGTGCTGGCCGCCATCCACCCGGTGGCCCCGGTCCTGGTCCCGCTGGCCGAGGCCGAGGGCGGCGTACTCGCCGCGGACGTGACCGCGGGCACCCCGCTGCCCTCGTTCGACAACTCGGCTATGGACGGCTACGCGGTGCACGCCAGCGACCTGGCCGGCGCCACCGAGGACAGCCCGGTCGAGCTGCCGGTGGCGGGCGAGATCGCAGCCGGCGACACCGGCTCCTACCGGGTCGAGCCGGGCCGCTGCCTGCGGATCATGACCGGCGCGCTGCTGCCGGCTGGCGCGGACGCCGTGGTCCCGGTCGAGTGGACCGACGGCGGCACAGAGGTGGCCTGGTTCCGCCGCCCGGTCCAGCCCGGGAACGCGCTGCGCCGCCGCGGCGACGACGTGGCCGCAGGGCGACCTGCTGCTGCCCCAGGGCACCAAGGTCGGCCCGGTGCAGATGGCCCTGCTGGCCGCGTCCGGGCTGGGCTCGCTGCTGGTGCACCCCCGGCCCCGGGTCATGGTCGATCTCCACCGGCAACGAGCTCGCCGAGCCCGGCACCCCCCTGGTCCCGGGCCAGATCTGGGAGTCCAACAGCTACCTGCTGGCCGCCGCCGCCCGGCAGGCCGGCGCGACCGCCGTGCGGTACCGGCTGCCCGACGACCCGGGCGCGGTGCTGGCCACCGTCGAGCAACTGGTCCCCGAGGCCGACGTGCTGATCACCAGCGGCGGGGTGAGCATGGGCGGCGAGCACGACGTGGTCAAGGCCACCTTGTCCAAGCTCGGCACGGTGACGTTCCGCAAGGTCGCGATGCAGCCGGGCATGCCGCAGGGTTTCGGGGTCCTCGGCCCGGACCGCATCCCGATCTTCACGTTCCCCGGCAACCCGGTCAGCGCGTACCTCTCGTTCCTGCTGTTCGCCAGGCCGGCGCTGGCCGCCCGGCAAGGTCTTTTTCCGCAACGCCTCCGGACCGTCAGTGCCGCCCTCACCGCCGGCGTCCGTTCGCCGCGCGGGCGGCGCTCGTACCTGCGTAGCGTGCTGGATCCCGCCGAGGAGACGGTCATTCCGCTGACGGGCCAGTCCTCGCATCAGCTTGGTGCGCTGGCCCAGGCGAACGCGCTGATCGTGGTGCCGGAGCAGGCCACCCAGATGGAGGAAGGCGAGGGCGTCGACGTAATGTGCCTGCCATGACCGAGCAGCGCCAGCCGGACCCGGGACAGGTGCTTACCCACCTGGATGCGGCCGGGAACGCCCGCATGGTGGACGTGTCCGGGAAGGACGTCACCGCCCGGGAGGCGCGGGCGAGTGGGCGGGTACTGTTGTCGCCCCTGGCAGTGGCTGCGCTCCGCGCCGGTGAGCTGCCCAAGGGTGACGCCCTCGCAGTCGCCCGCATCGCAGGCATCCAGGGGGCGAAGAGAACCCCGGATCTGGTCCCGTTGTGTCATCCCATTGCCTTGCACTCGGTCACAGTCGAGCTGGACGTCCAGGACGACGGAGTGCGGATCCTGGCCGTGACCCGGACGGCCGACCGGACGGGTGTGGAGATGGAGGCGCTGACCTCGGTCACTGTCGCCGCGCTCGCGCTGATTGACATGGTCAAGGCGGTGGACCCGGCAGCGGTGATCACCGACGTGCGGGTCGAGGAGAAGCTCGGCGGCAAGACCGGGATCTGGCGGCGCGATGGGTGAGATCCGGGCGCTGACCGTGACCGTGTCGAACCGGGCGTCCGCTGGGGTGTACGCGGACAAGTCCGGGCCGGTGCTGGCGGGCCTGCTGGCCGAGGTCGGCTGCGCGGTGGACGGCCCGCTGGTGGTGCCGGACGGTGAGCCGGTGGAGAAGGCGCTGCGGGACGCGGTGGCGGGCGGGTACCAGGTGGTAGTGACCACCGGCGGCACCGGGCTGACCCCGGGCGACCAGACCCCGGAGATGACCCGCCGGGTGATCGACCGGGAGATCCCGGGCATCGCGGAGGCGATCAGGGCGGCGGGGGTAGCCAAGGGAATCGCGTCGGCGATGCTGTCCCGGGGGCTGGCTGGGCTGGCCGGCGAGGTGCTGATCGTGAACCTGCCCGGGTCCTCCGGCGGGGTGCGGGACGGCATGGCCGTACTCGGCCCGGTCCTGGCGCACGCGGTGGACCAGGCCCGGGGCGGCGACCACCCCCGGTCTGGGTGAGCTTAGGCTGGTTATCGGGTCCGGTTTCCGCCGGGCCGCAGGATCGCTATTCGTATTCATCTGGTGTCGCCGTAGCGTCCTGATCCATAACAGGGGGAAGATGGGCCCCGTGGGACGAATGCGCGGCTGGCCAGTCACGCTCGTGGAGCCAGCCCTGCTCGCCGAGCCGATCGGGCTCCGGCCGGTGCGGGCCAGGGACTCGCGGATCTGGCGCGATGCCCGCGTGCGCAACGCCGACTGGCTGCGGCCATGGGAGCCCACGAATCCGGAAACCCCACTGTACCGGTCCACACTCAGCCCTTACCTGTCGATGACCCGGACTATGCGCCGGGAGGCCCGGCAGGGCCTGGCCCTGCCGTGGGTGATCACTTACGGGGGCCGGTTCGCGGGCCAGCTGACCGTCGGCAGCATCACCTGGGGGTCGGCCCGGACCGCCCAGGTCGGCTACTGGATCGACGAGGCGTTCGCGGGCCGGAACGTGACCCCGACCGCGCTGGCCATGGCTATGGATCACTGCTTCTTCGTGGTCGGCCTGCACCGGGTGGAGGCCAGCATCCGGCCGGAGAACCGGGCCAGCCGCCGGGTGGTGGAGAAACTGGGGTTCCGCGAGGAGGGGTTGCGGCGCCGGTATCTGCATATCGACGGAGCCTGGCGGGATCACCTGTGCTACGCGATGACCGCCGAAGAGGCGTCTGGTGGGCTGCTGCCCCGGTGGCGCAATGCGCTGTCGGCATTGCAGTCGGGGTCGGGGAGCCCCGGGGGGGCGGAGGTCTGGGGACCGGGCACCGGTGGCGGCGGATCGGGACGCCCCGGGGCGGCCTGAGCTAACCTGACCAGTCCCACTGATCTCACGACACACCGGGGCTAGTGCTGGTGATCGCCTGCGCTCGCCCCTACGGTGCGTGACGTGAGCATGCCCGCGGCGGTGACTCCCGCGCCCGCGCTCTTGGGCACGGTTAGCTGGCTGCGGCGTGCTCCCGGGGGGCTGTGTTGAGCAGCGCGATTCTGTACCTGGCGATCGTCGCCATCTGGGCGTGTGTGCTGATGCCGAGGTGGTTGCGGCCGTCACAGTCAATCCGGCACCGGTCTCATGGGGACGAGGCTGAGGTGGTTACTGACGTTCAGCAGGCTGAGTTCGCCCAGCCTGCTCTCGATACAGCGCGCGTCGAGGCCGCTGTTCCGCCAGCGCGGCGGCGCGCGGTGCTGCCGGACGACCTGCCGCGGCGGCCCGCGGTACTGCCGGACGACCTGCCGCGGCGGCCCGCGGTACTGCCCGACGACCTGCCGCAGCGGCGCGCGGTACTGCCGGACCCGCCGCAGCGGCGCGCTGTGGCGGATGACCGGCCGGAGCGGAGCGAGGTTCCCGCGGCCGAACCGCCGCGGCGGCGCGCGGTGCTCGATGATCCTCGGCCGGGCCGTGACGCGGCTGTGGCCGAGGCTCACCCTGCCGCCCGGGCCAGCGCCAGCCCTGCCGTCCGGGCCGGTGATGAGCCGGGCGCGCGGAAGGAGCGGGCCCAGAAGGAGCGGCCGCAGAAGGAGCGGGGCCAGAAGGAGCGGGGGGCGCCGGCGGCCGCGCCAGCTGCTGGGGCAGCGGTGACGCCAGCCCGGGCCAGCGTCCTGCGCGCCCGGCGCCGCATGCTGGGCACGCTGCTGGTCATCACGCTGGGCGCCGGGGCGTTCTCAGGCTTCCGCCTCACCGAGCCGTGGGTCGTCATCCCGCCCGCCATCATGCTGGGCATCTTCCTGTTGCTGCTGCGTGAGTGCGCGCGCAGCGACGCCGCACGGGCTCGCAGGCTGGCCCGTGCCGCCGAGGCGACGTCGCAGGCTGCCGGGGTGGCTCAGCCGCGCCGTAGGGCTGCTGAGCCGCGCCGCGCGGCCGCTGCGGCTGGATCGGCTGCGGCCGCGGTTGCGGAGACTGGGGCTGCCGGTACTGGGGCTGCGGGAACTGCGGTTGCGGGGACTGGCTCGGCTGGGGCTGGTGTAACCGCACCGGACGAGGATCTGGAGCCGGTGGCTGAGTCCGGGCAGACCGCGCAGATCATCGACCTCACCGCCCGGGCCCGCGACCAGCTGTACGACCAGTACGAAGACGCGGCCGCCCGGGCGGTCGGCGACTAGCGGCCCGGCCTAGTCCGACGCGCCACGCCCTACAGGTGGTCTCTCCGGCTCAGGGCGGCTACCAGCACACGTGGGCGCTTTCACTGGCGGCTGGCTCGGCGACTGGCTGATCACCAAGGGCGACCGTGATCCCGGCCGCTTTGTCTCGGCGGCCGACGCCCGGCTCAGCTGTCCAGGTGCTGGAGCCTGGAGAGCCGCTGACGCTGAGATCGGCGGAAGGTGATCCGGCCGCTGGCTCGGCAGGACTTCCGCTCGCGCGGTGACTGCTTGCCTAGAGCGGGCCGTCAGTTGCTCGTCCCGCTCGTCCCGCTCGTCCCGCTCGAACCGCCCTTGTTACGAGGCTCATGAAGTGTGAGCCGGTGCGTTACGCATCGAGGATAGCCAGGTGTCCTGAGCCTGAGGGAGCCGGGCGTGAGCGAAGCGGTCCCGGTCTTTGCTACGCTGGCGGCTGTTCCAGGGGCTGTAGCGCAGTCCGGTAGCGCACCTCGTTCGCATCGAGGGGGTCAGGGGTTCAAATCCCCTCAGCTCCACTAGGAAATGCAGGTCAGAGGCATGATCGCCACTATGGTGATCATGCCTCAAGATCGTTTGGCCGTCATTCGACCGTCGCCCAAGGCGGCAGTGGTCGCCTGCACTCATCCTCGGCCGATACGAACCGGCATACGTTTCCGTTGAGTCTGCGCACCCGTTGAACACCGTGTCCGATCCCGATTGACCTGAGGTAGTCCCGTCTTGGCTGGGGTATCCAGCGTGTTGTCCCGCTCGATCTGAGGCACCGTGGGCAGGCTGGCCTGGTGGTCCCACCAGATGAAGCCTGCCCTGCCTCACCTCCACGCTGGGCTGCGCTGGGTGGGGATTTGGGCGCGGTACGTTGCCTGCTGGGAGTGCTTGTCGCCGGTTTGGTCGTCACGGCAGGAGGCGGGCGGGTGGCTGATGCGGGCGAGGTGGCCAGGGCCTGGGATGCTCTGGGGCGCCAGCTGGCGGCCAGCCGCCGGGGCGGCCGGACTGAGCCAGGAGCAGCTGGCTGAGTTAACGACGTACAGCCGGAGCACGATCGCGAACGCGGAAGCCGGCCGGCAGCGGGTGTCACCGCAGTTCTGGGCTCGGTGTGACGCGGCGCTGGGCACCGGGACCGCGCTGGCGCGGGGGCGCGAAGAGATAAGCGGGATGACCCGGCGCGGTGAAGTGGAAACCGCTGCGGCGGCGCGCCAGGACCGGATGGCCACCGGCCGGGCTGCCGGGAGCGGCACGCCGGGCGCTGCGACCACGCTGGAGGTCTTGCCGGGCACTGGCCAGCTGGAGTCGCTGCGGGTGCGGCTGGACGGGGCGCTGGGTGAGGGCACGGTCACCGGGGCGGTGCTGGATGCCTGGGCAGGCAGCGGCCGTGCACGGGCAGGCGACTCGCTGGCGGCCGCCCGCTGAGCTGCTCGTGGGGGTGGCCGCAGACCTGGCCGAGCTGGATGGCGTGATGCGGCGGTGCCGGTCGGCGTCGTCGCTGCGGCGGCTGGCGCGGGTGGCGGCGCAGCTGTCCGGGCTGGTCTGCTTGCTGCTGGTCAAGCTGGATGAACGCGACGCGTTCCGCCGCTGGGCCCGCACTGTCCGGGCCGCGGCGGGCGAGGCAGGCGATCCGGGGTGGTGTCCTGGGTGCTGGCCCAGGAAGCCTACGGCTGGTACTACGCCGGGGATATGCGCGATGCGGTCAGCGTCGCGCGGCAGGCCCAGGCGCTGCCGTGGACCGCGTGCACCGGGACATGCTGGCGGCAGCGCTGGAGGCCCGCCGGGATGCCCGGGCCGCTCATGGCGCGCTGCGCCGGGCCGAAGCCGGGCTCGGGGTGCTGGATTCAGGATCGGTGACGGCGTCGGCGTTCGGGTACAGCGAGTCGCAGTTCCGGTTCCATGAGGAGAACGCTCTCCCCCAGCTCGGGGAAACCCGGACGGCGTGGCGGGCCCAGGACCGGGCGCTGGAGGTGTGCCCGCCGGAGGACTACACCGACCGGGCACTGACCCGTCTGGACCGGGCCGCGTGCCTGGCCCATGATGATGACCCGGGCAGCGCAGTGGCCTACGCCACGGACACCCTCGCCGACCTGGGCACCGAGCAGAGCCGGGGCATCATCGCGCTGCGCGGCCGCCAGCTCCTGCATGCCCTGCCGGGCAGCTACCAGCAGCTCCCGGCCGTGCGCGAGCTGCGGGACCTGCTGCCCGATGACACCGGGGAGGACGCGCCGTGACCACGATCACCATCGCACCCGCCAGCCCGGACGATGTGGCCGCGATGGCGGGGCTGCTGGCGGAGATGGACCGCTTCTACGGCGACGACACCACCGAGCCGGCCGGGGAGCGGGCCCAGCAGATCAGCGAAGCGCTGTTTTTCCGCCCCGCCCGCGGCGTACGCGCTGCTGGCCTGGGACGCGGAGCGGCTGGCCGGCGTGGCGGCGTACTCGTTCCTGTGGCCGACCGTGGGGCTGACCCGGTCGCTGTACCTCAAAGAGCTCTACGTCGCCCAGGCCTGCCGCGGCCGGGGCATCGGGCGGCTGCTGATGCAGGCACTGTTCGGCCTGGCCGCCAAGCACGGGTGCAGCCGGGTCGAATGGACCACCGACCGCGGTAACACCAGCGCCCAAGCCTTCTACCACCGGCTCGGCCTACCGGTACACGCCTCGAAGCTCTTCTACCGGGCCGAGGACACCGGCGAGGGCCTGCACCTGCCCGGCTGACTCCCGGTACGTTGCGGGCAAGAGCAATGGAGCCCGCCGACCAGCGGCGGGACGACGTCGCCACCGGCTCGGTCGGCACGTCCGGCGCGGACCTGCCGCAATGGAGCCCGCCGACCAGCGGCGGGACGACGTGGCCGTTCGTGCCGGTCCACAGGTAATCCGCTGGCCGCAATGGAGCCCGCCGACCAGCGGCGGGACGACCCCGCGATCTCGCCACGCTGCTCGCCACGCTCTGGCCGCCGCAATGGAGCCCGCCGAGTTCGCGCTCGTCGCGGCCATCCGCCCGTGCCCATGCGGCGGCACTCCCGGCTGCGGGTGCAGCCCGCTGGCCATCCGCCGTTACCGTGGCCGCCTGGAGAGTGAGCTCGGCCGTCATCTCGCGATCCGCCTCGACCTGGCCCCGGGCGCGTTCACCACGCCTGGCGGCGGGCCGGCGGGGGAGGCGGAGCAGGTGTCAGCGGCGCGGGTCGCTGCCGCCCGGTCCCGGGCCGCGGGGCGGCTGGACGGCACCCCCGCGCGCACGAACGCGGCGGGCGGCTGCGGCGCTGCTTCCCGCCCCCGGCCGGGGCGATGGCCGTGATCACCCGGGCCGTGACGGCCGGGCAGCTCAGCCGGTCCGGCGCGGACCAGGTGATCCGGCTGGCCTGGACGCTGGCCGACCTGGCTGGCGAGGACCAGCCCGGGGCCAGCGAATGCGGCCAGGCGCTCGGCTATTACCTGGGGACCTCCCGGTGAGCCCCGCCGGGAGCGGCGGCCGGGCCGCCTGCGCCACGTTCACCTGCATCCTTGGGACAGCCCGGTGAGCGCCGCCGCTGACCGCAGCGCCCGGGTCGCCTGCGCCACGTTCACCTATGTCGCGGCCCCTGGGGCCCCGGCCCTGGGCACGCTTTTACGGTGCGCCCGGCCCGGCCGTGATGCTCACGGCGATCCGCGGCGGCGTCCTGCCTGCCCCGGTCGCGGGCCGGCTGGATGAGGCTCAGGCTTCCCGGGCCCGGCGGATGCTGGGCCGCTGGCAGGAACGGCGGCCCGGCGTCCCGCCCGATGCCGGGATCGGCGAGGCGGAACGGGCGGGCATCCGCCTGCTGTGCCCGGCTGATCCGGGCTGGCCGCCGGGCCTGGATGACCTCGGCGTCAGGCGCCCGTACGCGTTGTGGGTCCGTGGTGACGGCGGGCTGGCTGCGGCGTGCTGGCGGCCGGTGTCGATCGTGGGGACCCGGGCCGCCACCGCCTACGGCGGGCACCTGGCTGGTGCGCTGGCCGCCGCCGTGGCCGGGCCGGGCTGGGCCGTGATCTCCGGCGGTGCGTACGGCATCGACGCCTGCGCTCATCGCGGTGCGCTGGCCGCCGGCGGCGTCACGGTCGCGGTGCTGGCCTCCGGCGTGGATGACCCTTACCCGCGCGGGCACCGCGACCTGTTCGACGCGATCACCGGGCGCGGCGTGCTGGTCAGCGAACTGCCGCCGGGACGGCTGCCGGACCGGGCTGCGTTCCTGGCCCGTAACCGGATCACCGCCGCGCTCAGCCGCGCGACTGTGGTCGTGGAGGCCACGTTGCGCGGCGGCAGCCTGAACACCGCCCGGCGTGCCCTTGGCCTGCGCCGGCCGGTGATGGCCGTCCCCGGGCCGGTCACCTCGGCGGCGTCCGCTGGGTGCCATGCGCTCATCCGGGACGGGCACGCTGTCCTGGTCACTAATGCGAGTGACGTGCTGGCGGGCCTGGCCCGGTGCGGCGGGCCGTAAAAGATAACGAGGGTCAGCGGGTGCGGCGGGTGCGGTGGTGGTCGTAGTCGTGGATGATCAGCCGTTCGGCCTGCTCGCGCTGCGCGGCGTTCAGCCGTGCGGGAGAGGCGTTGAGCAGGCCGGTGATCTCTGCGAGGGTGGCGGCGCGGGCGGTGCGGTCGTCGCGGCTGCGGATGCGGGAGCGGTCGTGGGTGAACAGCACGATGGGCTCGATCGTGACGGCCAGCCCGCGGGAGCGCAGGAACTGCTGCAGCTGGGCGGCGGGCTGGCTGACCTGCTGGGCTGGGGACCGGCCGTGGCCGTCGTGGATCTCTTCGCGGTCCCCGACGGGGTTGCCGTACTGGTCGAGGCGGGTGCGGTACCAGTGCTCGCCGGTGGCGTCGAGGATGCCGTTGATGTGCTTGCTCTCGATGGCGAACAGGCCCCGGGGGCCGATCAGCAGGTGGTCGATCTCGCCGCCGCGGTTACGGTAGCCGCGCAACAGTACCCATTCATCGCCCAGCCGGCGGGCCAGCGCGGTCTCCGCGAGCTGCTCACCCCTCACCCCGGCGGTCCAGATCTGCTCGCGGTCGGCAGGCCGGGCCGGCGGTGATGGTGGGGGCGGGGCCTGGCGGCGGGTGCGCCGCACGGCCAGGACGGCGCGCAGCCATGTGCCCCAGCGATGCTGGGACCAGGCCTGGGCCCGCAGACTGCGGGCGTGGGCGAGCAGTTCGGCGTGCCCGGCGGCCTGGGCCTCGTAGCGGGCCTGCTCCCGTTGCTGCTCTGCGGCGCGGCTGGCCTGCTCTTGCTGCAGCATGTCCCCGGGATGATCCGATAACCGGATGACCCGCATCACACACCACACCCCAGGGCTGTCCCGGGCGGCCGGCGCCGCCTCGTCCACGATAACCCGCAGGGTCAGCCGGGACTTGGTGGTGATGGGAAGCGGGAGAGCCGGGCCAGCGGCGCCGCTGTGGCTCGCCCATAGAGGCGGAGTACTCGCCGGGGTCACCGTAGATCTGTGGCATGCGCGGTGCCTGGCGGCTCTGTTGCCAGCCTGGCCTGTTGTGCGCGCCTGGTGAGCACGACTGACGGTCACGGTGAGTGTCACGACCACGCGGTCCAGGTGCCTGACCGGCGGTTCATGCTCACGGCAGATGACGGCCTGGTGTTCACGGCGCCGCGATATGCGCTGGCAGCGACGTCGTGATGGTCACGGTGAGCGTCGCGGTCAGGCCGATGCCGGTCCATCTCGATCGCGGCCGGGGTGCTGAGCGTATCGGGACGGACGATCGCACCGGCTGCCCGGGCGCCACACCGCGGACCTTCACCACGGCAACGGCACCAGCGGCGTCGAGTTCCGCCTTGCCCTCTGGATACGACGGTTTGATCTGCGGTCGTCTGTGGTCTCGTCACTTTCTTCCTCAGCGTCGGCCGCTTTTTTTCTTGCTCTTCTTCCTGGCGGCGGCGCGCCCTTTCGCGGTGGCCAGCGGATCGTGGTCCAGGCCGGGCGGGACCAGCCGGGCGTGCTGAGCCTTGGCCTTCGTGGCCCAGCCGTGGTCGCTGCCCTCGGCCTGATCCAGGGCAGCGTGAGCGCGCATGGCGTCGAGTTCGGGCCAGGGCAGATGGTGGCCGGTGGCTAGCCGGAGTGCGGCGTTGGCGGCGTCGCGGCCCTGGATGATGAGGTCTGGACTGGCCGTCGCGGCGGCCCGGGCGGCGCGCAGCCGGGCCCGGACCGCCATCGCGGTCGCGTGGTCCACGATCCAGCCGCGGGGGGCAGCGATATCTATTGTCTCGGTCAGATGCCGGTCAGCGGTATCCAGGTCGCCGATGGCCTGAGCGTATTCGGCCTGGACAGGCAGTGTCCCGGCGAGGTCGGAGAGGCAGTCGCCGTTACGGAAGCATGCGGCGGCAGCGGCCAGGTACTCTCCGGCGGCGGTGGTGTCCCCGGTGGCCAGGGCCAGTTCGCCAAGCTCTCTGTCACATCGGGCCGCATGGATGCTCCAACCGTTGCGGCGGCAGATCCTGGCGTTGCGCGAGGTCAAGACCTGGGCTGGGCCGGGCCGCCCGGTACGGGCCAGCCACCCTGCCCAGCAGAGTCCTGGGACGCCGTACAGGCGGTAACCATACTGGCCGTGAGCGATACGGCTCTGGGTGACGGCGGCGGCGCTAAAGAGCTGTTCGGCCTCGGTGGCGTCGCCGGTCAGGCCAGCCAGCGACCCCAGGAACGCTTGCCCGTCGCTGATCATCCCTCGGTTATTGACGATTTTGGCCAAGGCGATGTATTCCATGACGGCGTCCCGGGCCTGGTCAAGCTGCCCGTATTCTTCGAAGCAGGCGGCCAGGTTCCACAGGCACTGCGCCTGGCGCTTCTTTTTCTTTGTGTCCCGGGCGTAGTCGATGCCCAGGGATAGGTATTCACGTGCAGTGGCCGTGTCCCCGGCGAGGGCCGCTTGCGTGCCGGCCTCGTCCAGGTAGAAGGCTGGAGCGTGGCGGGTGAGGTGAGTAGCGCAATCGTGGCGGCGGTCCGGGGTGGCCACGAACGCGGTGGCGGCTCGCTGCCCCAGCCGCGCCGCAGGCAGCGTCCACCATGCCCTACCTTTGTCGGCGCGGCGGGTGTACAGGTCGTGAGCGGATTTCCAGTGTCCGGCGTCGACCAGCAGTTCGATGGCCTCCACGACGCTGAGAGCATCAGCGCGGCTGGTCAGCGTCCCTTTGGGAACCCCGGTCAGGGAGGTCTTTGCGGCTATCCGGGCGGCGCCCAGAGCTAGGGGCCGGAAGGTGTCGCGGACCAGGGGGTGAGCGGAGATGGCTCCGTTGGGCTGACAGGAGGTCAGGCCGGCCAGCCGGTCCCGGACCGCCTCCAGCACCATGGCCTGTGTCCACCCGTCCAAATGGTCCCTGAACGTCTTGTGCCTTGTGACGGTCAGCACCTCGCCGGCAGTGACGGGGCGGGTGAACAGGGATACCGCGGCCAGCAGGTAGCGGTCCGGGTCGGGAAGCCGCTCGGCGTAGAACTCCAGGACCCGGCCCACCCGGATGTCGGTGCGGACGGCCTCGGCCAGGCTGGCCCGCAGCGCTTCCAGATCGCTGCCTGGCAGGTGGGCGGCGAGCAGCCCGGCAAGCACGGCGACGGCCAATGCATGCCCATCCACCGCAGCTACCAGGCTGCGCCGATCCTGTTCAGGCAGCCAGCCGCCGCCCGCGGCAGCCATCAGGGCCGCGCCCTCGGCTGGGGTGAACGGCGGGATGTCGAGCATCCGGGCGCTGCCACCGTCGTAGCTCTCCAGGTCGGCGAACGGGAACCGGCTGGTCAGTACGACCAGCCCGGTATGGCCAGGCTGGCAGGCCCCGACCAGCACTTCCCGCAACGTGCCGTTGAGCAGCCGGCCGAACCTGTTACCGGCTGGACCTTCCTGCAACACCTCCAGGCCATCCAGGACCAGCAACATCGGTGCCTGCCGCAACAGGGCCAGCACCGCCCCCGCGCGGCTGGTGTGCCGGACCCGGAGGTTCAGATCCTTCCGCGCCCATTTCAGCAACGCGGCAGCCCAGTGCTTGGCCGAGGGGTCGGTGTAAAAGCTCCACCCGAACACCCCGCGCAGCCCCAGTCGCCGCGACACGCCGTCCTCGTGCACCCAGTGAGTGACCAGAGTCGTTTTCCCGGCTCCGCCCCACGCGGTCACCCCAACCAGGCGGACCTCCGGATCGGCGGCCCACCGGTCCAGCCGGGCTAGTTCCTCGGCCCGCCCGGTGAAATGCGATACCGGGTCCGGCTCTGGCGACCATTTCGCCGCCACTGGCCGCTGACAGGCTGCAACGTCAGGGGCTGGTGCGGTGGCGGCCGGCACGGCTCGTGAGGGCAGGTTAGCGGCCGGGGGGAACTGGACATCGGTGAAGCTGGTCAGCAGAGCCGCGAGCGCGGAATGATCCCCGCCTGGTGCGGGATACAGGATGACCCGGGCGCCATAGCTGATCTCAGCACGCTGAGCCAAGATCCCGGGATCGTTTCCCTCTCCCTCTGGATCCCAGGCCATGATGGCCACGTGGGCGGGGGCAGCGCCGGGGGCGGCACGGGTGCCCGACAGCAGCGGAACTTCCCGCAAGATGGCCGCCAGTCGCTGGTCGGTGAAGCTGAACCCGATCCAGCACAGATGGCCGCCATCAGCCAGCCGGGCCAGGACCCCGGTGAGCTTCCCGGCATAGGCCCGCCGGTAGTCGCTGGCGGCCAGCACCACCGAATCCGGCTGGCTGTGCACCCCATGCGCGTATAGCACCGGCAGTTCCACGCCGCCAAACACCCGGCCGGTCCGCCACTCATCCAGACCAAGCTCGTCCTGCCACGTTGTGAATCCGGTCGCGGACACACCGGGGCGAACCCGCATCCGGGCATCCACGATCCCCGGGTCGTAGTTCGTGGTCACCACGGCCTTGAACGCGCACCGGCACACCAGTTCCTGCACGGGCGTCCAGGACCGCCCTGAGTCCTGGTCGGTCCGGGGCCGCAGGATCTCCCGTAGCACCTCTCGGTAGGCGGTGGTGCCCAGATGCTGGCGGATGATCTCCACGACCTCTTCAGGGCTTTCGGAGGCTATTGCCCGGCAGGTCGCCTCCTGCGGGTCGGCCAGCTGCCCGGTCCCGGCGGCCACGTCCACTAGGTCGGTGATCAGGGCGTCCCACAGCGGGTACAGCGGCGCTGAGGCCCCGGCGCCCAGGAACGCCACCACCTGCCCCGACTCCAGATACGTGCGCAGCGTCTCTAACCCGCGCTGGTTCACCCGTCCCAGTCCCGTTTGCTGCTCCGCTGGCAGCCCGCTGAGGTACCCAGCCCCGTTATCCCCCGCCATAGACCGATAGTGCCGCATACCCGGGCGGCTCGCACCTGTCAGCGGTGACCTGATCACGCCTGCGCCTGCGGTTGGTAGCCAGGTGGAATATGGCGGGCGCCCGCTCCGGATCTGGCGCAGCCCGTTGCCGTCCTGGGGGCGGATCCCGAGGTAGCCCGGCCCGGTGCTCTGGGGCTGGCGGGTCCTGGGTCTCCCTGGGTGTGGCGGCCGGGTTGGCGGTGGTGGTGGCGGGGACTGGGTGTGGTTCCTTCCCGGCCTGGTCAGCCTGCGCCGGGCGGCCGGGTGCCGCAACCGGGCCCCTGATCCGGCCCGCCACAGATCTTTGCTTCCCGCGGGCTTGTGGATGCCGGTTTCGTCGGCGCTGTCTCCGCGCTGGCGCAGGCAAAAGATCTTGGGGGTCCGGGGGGCCCGGTGGTGCGGCCCCCGGCCTATGCCCGGCGCGGGCATCTGACCGCCGGGAAGGGCACCCCAGTCCCGGGCCGCCACCAGGGCGGCCAGCTCTCCCGGCCCGCCAGGAGGCACTCATGAACCCGATCAGCATCGCCGTCATCGGCCGGCTCGGCGACGCGCCGCGCACGTTCACCACCCGCAACGGCACCACCGGCGTCGAGCTGCGCCTGGCCATCGACGTCCCGTCGCGGATCCCGGGCGGGGAGGGCATCACCCGCTGGGTCAAGGTCACCGCCTACGGGCCGCTCGCCGAGCGGACCGCCGCCTCGGTCGGCAAGGGCGACCGGGTCACCGTGCTCGCCGATGACCTGATCGCCGAAGGCTGGGCCGCGACTGGCTGGGGCGAGCCCCGGGCCCGGGTCACCCTGGCCGCCCGCGAGATCGCCGCGTCGATGGCCTTCGACACGCTGCGCACCGGCCACGCCGCCCGCAAGGCCCTGGCGACGGGCCCGCCAGGGCCACAGCGGGCAGCAGCGGCAAGCGCGACGGCGGCGGCCGGGCGGCGGGTCAGGGTCGAAGGGCGGCCTGTCGCATGGCCGGGTGCCCGCGGGAGCGGTGTATGTCGGCCGCGCCGCTCCTGGCCTGCCCGCGAGCCCGTACGCGAATCCCTTCCCGGTCCGGGCCCACGGCCGTGATGAGGCCATCGCCCGCTACCGCGAGCATCTGGACGCCCATCCCGAGCTGGCCGAAGCCGCCCGGCGTGACCTGGCCGGACGCGACCTCGCGTGCTGGTGCCCGCCCGGCCAGCCCTGCCACGCCGACGTGCTCCTGGCGCTCCTGTCCGCGTGAGGCCAGCAGCCAGCCAGTGACCGCTGACGGCCCCGCTGGCCATCAGCTCTTCCTGGTGCCCTTCCGTCCCGCGGCTACGAGCTGTTCAACGGTGGCTAGCGGATCGGGATCCAGGCCGGGCGGGACCAGCCGGGCATACAACGCGTCAGCGCGGGTCGCCCAGCCATGGCCGCTGCCTTCAGCCTCATCGAGAGCGGCGTGGGCGCGCAGCGCGTCGAGTTCGGGCCAGGCCAGGTGGTGGCGGGTGGCCAGCCGCAGCGCGGCGTCGGCGGCGTCGCGGCCCTGGGCGATCAGATCCGGGCTGGCCGGCGGCGGTGGCCTGGGCGGCGCGCAGCCGGGCCCGGGCGGCCAGCGCCGCCGCCTGGGCCGGGACCAGGCCCCGGGGCGCGGCGATCGTGATCGCCTCGGCCAAGTACCGGCCGGCGGCGTCCAGGTCACCGGTGGCCTGGGCGTGCCCGGCCAGGGCGGGCAGGGTCTCGGCGAGGTCGGTGAGGAAGTCCCCGTCGCGGAAGCACGCGGCGGCAGCGGCCAGGTGCTCCCCGGCGGCGGCGATGTCCCCGGTGTCCAGGGCCAGGCGGCCCAGCAGCCGGTCACACCGGGCCAGGTTGTCGTTCCAGCCGTGCCCGCGGCAGATGGCGGCGTTGCGGGTGGTCAGGGCGTGGGCGGGGCCGGGCCGCCCGGTACGGGCCAGCCACTCCGCCCACCAGACCCCGCGACCCGAGTACAGGTGATCACCATCCCGGTCGTCGGTGACCTCGATCTGGTCGGCGGCGGTGAACTGCCGCTCGGCCTCGGCGGTCTCCCCGGCCAGGCCCGCCAGCCACCCCAGGCACCCGCGCATGTCGCGGACCTGCTTCCGGTCGCTGGCGGCCTCGGCGAGGGTGAGGGATTCGGCGGCGGCGTCCCGGGCCGGGCCGGGCTGCCCGAGCTGTCCCAGGCAATCGGCCAGGTTCTGCAAGCGGATCGCCAGGTCGTCGGTGTCACGGGCTCCGCGGGCGGCTAGGCGACGGGCCTGGCGGACGGACAGGTCCAGGTAGTCGCGGGCGGTGGCCAGATCCCCCGCGTGCAGCGCGTGCAGGCCGACCTCGTTCAGGTAGAAGCCGAGAGCGTGGCGGACGAGCTGGGTGGCGCAGTCGTGGCGGCGTCCGGGGGTGGCCACGAACGCGGTGGCGGCCCGCTGCCCAGCCGCGCCGCGGGCAAGTGGGTCCACACCGAACGGCTGCCGCTGGTGCGGCGGGTGTACAGGTCGTCGGCGTACGTCCAGTGCCCGGCGTCCAGCAGCAGTTCGATGGCCTCCACCACGCGCAGGGCATCCGCGCGGCTGGTCACCCGCCCTCTGGGGACCCCGGTCAAGTTAGCGTCGGCGGCGGTCTCGGCGGCGGGCAGGGCCAGGGGCCGGAAGCTGTCGCGGACCAGGGGGTGGGCGGAGATCGTAGCGTCGGGGTGCCAGGTGGCCAGCCCGCCCAGCCGGTCACGGACCGCGGCCTGCACCATCGCCTGCGTCCACCCGGCCAGCCGTCCCCCGAACGCCTCATGGGCGGCCACCGCTAGCACCGCGCCCGGCGGGACGGGCCGGGCGAACAGGGATATCCCCGGCCAGCAGGTAGCGGTCCGGCTCGGCCAGCCGCCCCGCGTAAAACTGCAGGACGCGGCGGACCCGGGTGTCGGTGCGGGCGGCCCCGGCCAGGCTGGCCCGCAGCGCCTGCAGGTCGGTGGTGGTCGGCCAGGGCCCCAATGGCACCTTGTGGTGCTAGGGGGCGAACGGTTTCGCCCCACTGATCACAGGTTCAACAAATAAACAAAACAAACTATAACTGGAGGAACAGATGAAGTTTAATAAATGGACATTAGGTCTCGCCGCCGTTGGCGCCGTCAGCATGGCGTCCGCGGTGCGTGCAGATGAACCCAAACTCGTACCGGTCGAGACCGCGCTTTCGAGCACGGTCATCAGCGGTTACGTGGATGTGGCCGCCCAATATGACATGGGCAACTACGGCCCCACTGCGGGCGTTCCCGCTGGGTCGTTTGGCGGTGCCGGCAAGGTTGATAATTTCAGCCTGAACGACGTTGACATCGCCTTTGACAAGGCGCAGGACGAGTCGCCGTGGGCTGCGGGTTACCACATTGACCTCAACGCCGGAACGGATGCCGTTGGTCTGTCACTCAATGGAGGGCAGAGCGCGCAAGGCACACTCGCTTCCGGGACGGCCTCGGCCGCAATTCGTCAGGCTTATGTTGTGGTTCGCACCCCGGTGGGTAATGGCATTGACTGGAAAGTTGGTATCCAAGACGACATCATCGGCTACGAGGGCAACACCGACGGTGGCAACCCCAATTACACCCGTTCCATCGGCTATTCCGTGGAGCCGACAACCCTGCTCGGCATGGTTGGCAGCTACAAGATAGTGGACGCGGTCACGGTCCAGGCGGGCCTTGTTGACGCAACTGCTTCACCGCTTCTGGCACTCTACGGTAACCCCGCAAACGGCTTTTTGCCGGCTTCGTCTGACAGAACCACTGCGTGGAACATTTCGTTCACAGCTACCGACAGCTTCGGTTGGGCCAAAGGCGCCCAGTTGACCTTGGCCGGGCTTGAGAACGTGAAAAAGGCGGCCAGTATAATTATTATGCCACTTGACCGTCCCGACGCCGATCAGCGCCCTCAAGGTGGGTGCTGCGGTTGATATAGTGAGCGTTAACGACGCGGGTGTTAACGACGCAAACTTCTCGCACAATCCCAATACCGACAGCGGCTCGATCCTTGGCATGTACGCCTCCATCCAAGCCACCGACAAGCTCCCTTCAACTTCCGTGGGGAGTATTTTTAATCTGACAGGAGTTGGCTCCTTCAATCCCTACGGCACCACTGCCGATCCCAATGATGGCCGAGGCGAAGAAGTCACTGCCACGGTCTAGTACAACCTCTGGGCCAACGTCACGAGCCGCGTGGAATTCCGCTGGGATCATATCGATTGCGGGAGGGCGTTCGCCAATGGTGGCGCCGATTCCGACTCGTTCTTGCTGGCAGCCAACCTCATCTACACGTTCTAATTTGATTTAGAACCACGCACCCCTTCCGGTTCGCCGGAAGGGGTTTTTTTTACTCGTGGCAGCCGCGTAAGGAGGTTCAAATCTTGAACGGGAAGTGCGGAAGCAGTCAGGGATCGGGAAGTTGGGAGAACATCATGCGGGGGAACTAAAGCGCGAAAGCGCGGAAGCCAAGGCCGAGCGGATCATCCGGGAGGAGCGCAAGCGCTTGCGGTGGAGTCCGGGCGAATTATGCAAACGCCCTAAAAGCGACCCCGCCAAGCTGGCCATCGCCGCGCGGTTGCGCCGGGAAACGACCCTGACGCTCCCTTGGATCGCGGCCCGGCTCCAAGCCGGCACTTGGAAGAGCCTCAACGCAAAACTCCATCGGTGGAGAAAAATCAATGAATCCCTTGACAAATAGTCCAGACTATAGTTTGACCCCTTTATGACCCCTTTATCAGGGCGATTGTTTTGGGGCAGGCGGTTGTTTTTGCGGCAATTTTTTGGAGAACGAACGCACGGCCTCGGAGTTTTTGCGTTTCGCGCCCCGTTCGTGAACATTGCCCACCCGCCTC
>CAWDRD010000125.1:0-234894 GCA_963804455.1 uncultured Actinomycetes bacterium | reverse complement strand
CACAGCAATGTGCTCAACGCGATCCTGTTGAAAAAGGATCCATTCCCTGGTAGGCGTGTCACTGCTGGTGTCATGGCGCGGTGATCGGGAGTTCTGCACGTCGGCACGGTGCGCGAGCAGGATTTCCACGGCCGCCCGTGCCGCCCGTTGCTCCAACTCGCCGCCGACCGCGCGGCGCTGGCCGTGCAGTCGCTGAGGTCCCGCGAGGACCGTGCCGCCACGGCCGCCCTTCAGCGGAGCCTGCTGCCTTCGGCTCTGCCCGAAGTCAGCGGGAGTGGAGGTTGCCGCGCGCTACGTGCCTGGGGACGGCCAGGTCGGCGGCGACTGGTATGACGTGTTCCCCCTGCCCTGGGGCGAGCTGGGCGTGGTGGTCGGTGACGTGGCCGGTTCCGGGCTCGGGGGTGCGGTCGTCATGGGCCGTATGCGCAGCGCCCTGCGCTCGTACGCGCTGGAGTTCCCGGATACGGCGGTCGTCTTGCGCAAGCTCGATCAGAAAATGCAGTATTTCGAGGGCGATGTCATGGCCACCGTGTCGTATGCCGTTCTCGACCTGGCCTCAGGGCAGCTGCGCATCTCATCCGCAGGCCATTTCCCGCCGGTTATCGCGGCCCCCGGCCGACGGGGTGCCCTGGCGGAGATCGCCGTCGATGCGCCGATCGGCGTCGCCGATCTCCCCCGTCGGCAGGCCACCACGTTGGCCCTCGTGCCCGGTGCGGTGCTGTGCTTCTTCACCGACGGGCTGGTAGAACGCCGCGACAAACCGCTAGATGACGGCATCACCCGTCTGTGCGAGGCTGTCTCGTCTGGGCCGCCGGAGAGCGTTTGCAACTCGGTGATGAGAGCCCTGGTCGGAAGCGAGCACCTCGGAGACGACATCGCTCTTCTCGTTCTGCGCTGGCAATCAGCAGCGCCGTTTTGATCCTGGATCGCCCCGGCCAGCCTCGTCCCGGTCGGCCTCGGTTAGCCATCCTGTCCGCCGATTCGCGTCCTGGCCGACGGGCTTCTCGATCTTGTGCATGCCGCGGGCGCGCCGACTGCGAGCTGGACATTGGCCTGTCCAGCTATCGTTGACCGGTGCTTGGGCGCCCAGTGGCGAGGCGGGACACGAGCTGCTGTCGACAAGCTCTCTGACGTAGCCTGCGGTTATCGGAGACGCTTGCGACGCCCGAGCTCGGAGGCCTGGGGTCCTTGTGTCTGACGGGAGCGAAGGAGTCCGATCAGGCATGGCTGATCCGCCACGTGAGGGGGGCGGGACGTCCCCGAATTGGCAGTACCAAGGACGGATCGTCCCAACCCGAGGCAGCTACCGCTGGGGCATTCAGGGCCGGGAACGCGCGGCCACGGCTGGAGGCTCGCTTCGAGCGGGCGCTGAGCCTGTCTCGGCTCGTGGTCATCATTCCGGTGATCGTCCTCCTGCTCTCTGCCTTCGCGTCCTTTGTCTACGGGACCGACGTCTTTATCAGGTCAGTGGCGAGCGTCGTAGACGATCCCCAAGTGACCAGCCATAACCTCGGTTTTCTCCTCCTCCTGACCGACCTGTTCCTGGTGGGGGCGACTCTCATGATCGCGGCTTTCGGCCTCCACGACCTCTTCATTACGAGGATCGACGCTGGCCCGTCGCTGCGTCTGCCCGCCTGGCTGAGGATGCACGATCTCAACGACCTCAAGGCCAGGGTGATTTCGATGATCATCCTGGTGGCGGCGGTCACCTTCGTGGATGTGGCCGTGGAGTCCAAGGCTGAGCTGAACACGCTCTACCTCGGCGCCGCGGTAGCGCTGGTGATCGCGGCACTCACGGCGTTCCTCCGCTTCGGCCGCTGATCGGCTGATTCGGGGCAACCGGTGGAGCGGCCATTTCGGCGACAAACTCGGCAATGGCCCCGCGAGGACACGGACGGGCACAACCTACGGCCAGGGGGTCGACCAGGGAGTTCACGGGTGCGAGGAGCCGCACGAGGGAGGATCGTAGATAGGTGTTGCGCGACGAGCCGCGATCGTGCCCCGATGCACGACACGACCTCAGGAGGAGCAGATGTCCGTTAGTGAAGTTGCGGGACAGACGGGCAGCGGCAACACCGCTGTTCGCCCGTTTCAGGTCGGTTTCCCGGAGGCGGAGCTCACCGAGCTGCGCAGGCGCGTAAACGCGACCAGGTGGCCCGAGCGCGAGACGGTCACCGACGACTCGCAGGGCGTGCCGCTCGCGACTGATGCAGGACCTCGCGCGCTACTGGGGGACCGACTACGACTGGCGCAAGTGCGAGGCGAAGCTGAACGCCCTGCCGCACTTCATGACCGAGATCGATGGGCTCGACATTCATTTCATTCACGTCCGCTCCCAGCACGAGGACGCGCTGCCGCTGATCGTCACGCACGGGTGGCCTGGCTCGATCATCGAGCAGCTGAAGATCATCGAGCCGCTTACCGATCCGACGGCGCACGGCGCGAGCGCATGCGGACGCGTTCGATCTGGTGATTCCCTCGCTGCCGGGCTACGGGTTCTCCGCCAAGCCGACCGCCACCGGGTGGGATCCCGTCCGCATCGCACGTGCCTGGGTGGTGCTGATGAAGCGCCTCGGATACACCCGGTTTGTGGCGCAGGGCGGCGATTGGGGTGCGGCCGTCACGCAGACGATGGGTGAACAGGCAGCTCCGGAGTTGCTCGGCATTCACTCCAACATGCCGGGTACCGCTCCAGCCGACCTCGTACAAGGGGTTCGAGCGCGGCGACCCGCCGCCATCCGATCTCTCCGACGAGGAGCGACGCGCGTACGAGCAGCTGAGCAACTTCTACGCGAAGCACGTCGCCTACGCACAGATCATGACCACGCGCCCGCAAACGCTGTACGGGCTGGCGGACTCACCCGTCGACCTCGCCGCGTTCATGCTCGACCACGGCGACGGTACCGGCCAGCCCGGGCTCGTGGAACAGGTCCTTCAGGGACACCCGACGGGCGACCTCACCCGAGACGACATCCTCGACAACATCACGCTCTACTGGCTGACGAACACCGGGGTCTCCTCCGCTCGCCTCTACTGGGAGAACAAGGCCGACTTCTTCGACGCCAAGAACATCTCGATCCCGTTTGCCATCAGCGTCTTTCCCGACGAGCTGTATCAAGCCCCGCGGAGCTGGGCAGAGCGCGCGTACCCCCAACAACCTCATCCACTACAACAAGCTCGACCGAGGCGGCCACTTCGCGGCCTGGGAACAGCCGCAACTCTTCTCAGAAGAGATGCGCGCCAGCTTCAGATCACTGCGCAAGTAGCCAGCACAGGAGCAGCCATACCCCAGAGTGCAGCTTCCGCACAGGCCATTGTCCCGGCTAGCGGCCTGTCCCTCCGCTGCACCTGGGGTGCTCGCCGCCCCAGGCGCTCATCTCCGCCTGGATGGGGTGCCTGGACGACGCTGGGCCGATGTGTCGCCCCAGTAGACGGTGCTCACGAGCATCACGACAGGGAAGCGAGGCCCGGCCAGCCAAGGGCGCCCAGGCGTCGTGACAGGGCATCCAGGAGACTTTCCATACCGTCCATGGTGATCCGCTTGCCGGGCAGCCGCCATGGACCGGGCTCTACATATGGGGAGTAGGCAAACGCCTACCTTTGCCTGGTTTCCGGTCAATCGGGAGCTCCGGCTTTGATGAGCAGCACGACGGCCGTCAGGGTGCGCTGCGGCGGGATGGCCAGGCCGATCTCGGCCAGCGCGGCACCGGCGGCCTCGACCCCGCGGACGCTGGAGTCGGCCAGGCCGGCCCGGCGGGGTAGCCGCGCGCCCGGGGTCGCCTCGGTGACCCGGTAGCGCCGCCGCGGGTCAAGGCCTGGTACCCGCAGGGCCACCGGCTGGTCGTTGCGGGGCTCGTCGAGCTGCACGTAGCTCATCAGGGCCGCCGAGGCGTCGGCCGCGACGACACCGTGCATCCAGGCGGTGTCGTCCGGGGTGTCGACCCGGACCATCCGGCCGGCGTGGATGAGCGCGCGGTGCTGCTTGTACAGCCTGATCCAGGCCGCCAGCTCAGCGAGGTCTTCGTCACTGGCCTCGGTGAGGTCCCATTCGATCCCGAAATGACCGAACAGGGCGGTGGCGCAGCGCAGCGACAGCGGCATGTAACGGCCGGTCTGGTGCGAGAACGGCGCGGATATGTGCGCGCCGAGGTACTCCGGCGGCACCAGCTGCCCGGTCCAGCGCTGGATGGACTGCCGGGCCAGGGCATCGGTCATGTCCGAAGTCCACACCCGCTGAACGCGTTCCAGCATGGCCAGGTCGATCTCAAATTCCGATATCAGCGCGCTGATCCGCTCGAGCAGGTACCCGGACACCTCGGGCCGGGTCAGGTCGAGGACCAGCTGGTGCCGCTGCAGCGGCGGCCGCCGCTGGCCGGCGGCCAGGATCCAGTCCGGGTGGGCGCGGTAGAGCCCGGAATCCGGGTTGACCATCTCGGGCTCAATCCAGAGCCCGAACTGCATGCCGCGGGCGCGCACGTACCTGGCGAGCCGGTGCAATCCGCCGGGCCAGACGTGCTCGTCGACCTGCCAGTCGCCCAGGCCGGCCCGGTCGCTGCGGCGTCCGGTGAACCAGCCGTCGTCCAGGACGTACCGCTCTACCCCGATGTCCGAGGCGATATCAGCCAGCGCCGCCAGCGTGGCGAAGTCGTGCCGGAAGTAGACCGCCTCCCACACGTTGAGGTTGACCGGGCGCGGCGAGCGCGGGTGCGCGGGCAGGGCGCGCAGGTAGCCGTGGAACTGGGCCGACAGGCCGTCCAGGCCCGCCCGGGTGGCCGTGAGGTACACCCAGGGCGTGGCGTAGGACTCGCCGCTGGCCAGCGCGATCTCGCCCGGCAGCAGCAGCTCGCCGCCGCCGATGGTGGTCACCCCCGGCTGCATCCGGGCACCCCCGTCGGCCGTGCCCAGGCCGGACGGCACTGGCTCGACGCGGTGCACAGTATTCCCGCTCCAGGCGACGTGCAGCCCGTAGGCCTCGCCACTGCTGAAAGTGAAGCCGGGGACCCCGGCGATCAGCACGGTGGCCGAGTCGTGGCCGGTGTGGCCGCGGCGGCCTTCGCGCAGCCACAGTCCGTCGCCGATCCGGTGGCGCTGCGGGATGCGCTCGGCCATCGGCCGTCCGGTGAAGTCGAGGACCTCGCCGACTCGCGCCGGCAGCGGGAAGACCACTTCCAGGCTGTCGACGACGTAGGGCAGGCTGCCGGTGTTGGTCAGTGCCTGCCGGGCGCGGATCGCGCCGCCGGGCACCGCCTCGACCTCGGTTACCAGCCGTAGCCCGGCGGCCGTGTCCTCGGCCTCGACCCGGGCCCGGGTGCCGTCATGCTCGGACCGCACCGGCTGGAACAGCGGCGACCAGTCGCGCCCGGCGGCCACCGGGTCGCCGGGCGCGGAGCCCAGCCGGTGCCCGGCCAGGCCCGGCCTGCCGAACCAGCCTTCTCCGTGCTCGGGCAGCAAGGTGCATGGCCGGACCACCGCCAGCAGCGCCGCGGCATCGTCCGGATCGATCCCGGCAGCGGGCACTGGGCCGGCCCAGACGGCCGGCAGGGCGCCCGCTCGCGGGAACAAGATCAGCGCGGTCCCCGGCGCGGCACCCGGGGGAGCCACCAGCAGCGGGCGCGGCCCGGCCGCACCCTGCTCCGCCGGGGCGTCGGCGGCGTAGGTAGGGACCTTGTCACCGGCAGTCACTTGGGCTCCAATCTCAACCACGCGCCGGCCCCGGGGACGTTCCGGCGCTCCATGGCCAATACCCGCAGAAAGCCGGCCATCGGTGTCAGCTGGTTCTCAGTACGTAGTCCCCATCGGTCTGGGCCGTTTTTAGCGCCTGGCTTGCCGGTTCGGTGCCGAAGAAGGCCGGGGCGAGATCATTATCGATGTCGGTAAGCGCGTCGGTCATCCCCGGGCTGACCGGGAAGTTGACCACGTTCCCGTGCGCCTCGGCAAGGAACGGGGACATGTTGATGCCCTGCTTCTGCCAGTAATGGAGGAAAAGCGGGTCGAGGCTCATGATGGCCGGCCAGATGTAGCCGCCCGAGCCGAGGATCGCTTCCGATTGCGGGGAGCCGAGCCATTCTTCCAGCTCCCACGCCTGCTTCGGGTACGGGGTGTGGCTGTTCAGGCCGTCGATCAGGCCGTTGAACACGCTGGTCGGTGACCGCGCCGACCGGAAGGAAGTTACCGGTCGACCAGCTCCCGAAGCTGGCCACGCCAACATGGGCTCGCGACGAATCGTGCCGGGCACCTCCCAGCGGGCTCGGGTCGACGATCCCTGCCTGTTCGAGAGTGTGGTGTTGCCAGCGGAACTCCGTGGCCCAGCCGTTACGAGCCCAGCTGAGGACGAGCCGCTCCGGGTCGGCGGCGACAGGTTCGCCAGTGAAGCCGGCAAGATTGAGCGATGACACGTAGCGCAATGTCACCGGCACCGTCCCCTGGTTCTCCGTCAGCGTCTCCGCCCGGACCGCCGTGGCACCATCGCGGTGCTCGAGCCTGCTGGTCACCTCGACTCCGGTGACCGGGTCGCGCTGGACGATGCGCAGCACCCTTCCTGAGGGCATCGCCGTCTCCTGGCGGGTGACGTAGCGCAGCCGGGCGCTGGCGGAATACAGCCGGTGCTGGCCATTCGGGCTGCTGCCCGTGTGGCCCGCCGCGTCCAGTTCCAGTTCCACCAGCGGGTCGCGGCCGGACGGTCGGCACCGCAGTCGGCGTCCGGCGGGTCGACGCCGATGACGCGCACCGGCTCGTCGGCGCTGATCCCGAGCCGGACGGTGGCCGAGCCGATGGGCCATTCCAGCAGCATCATGGTCCCTCCTGCTGCGTGAGCGCCTCACGCCGCCGTACGGGCGGCGGGAGGGCTGGTCTCCCAGCCGTACTTGCGTTTCAGCTGGGTGAGGGACCTCCCCGTGGTGTCCATGCCCGGATCACTCCGATGGTTCCGCCGATCACCAGGGCCGCAGAGGGGGCAGAACCGTCCACGCAGCGGTTCTGCCTGTGTAGCGCATCTGGTCTCGGAGACCCACCACGCCCTCGACGCGCCGCACGGCCGCGGCCAGCAGCTGCCCGACCTGGTTGCTTTCCGGCCGCCCCGACAGCGTGACAATGCCGTCCCGAACCGTGACCGTAAACGCCTGCGGGTTGAGCAGGAACTGACGCGCGATGACGTCCCGGACCACCTCACGGTGAATATCCGCATCCTGGCGGGTGAAGCCGTCCAGCACGTCGCCTCGGCTGATGATGCCGATCAGGCGGCCGGTCGAGTCGACGACTGGCAGGGACCCGAGGCGGTGGCGGTACATGAGCCGTGCCGCCTCATCTGTCGTGGCCTGGGCGCGGGTCGTCATCGCCGGGCTGGTCATCAGGCTGGCCGCAGTGGCGGCTGCCGCCTTGCCGCGCTTGCCGTGGTGCCGCGCCGCGGCCAGTCGGCCAGCCGAGCGCTCCAGGATGCCCTTCTCAGCGAGCAGGTCATGCTCACAGACGATGCCGAGGACCAGGCCGGAGTCATCAATGACCGGAACGGCGCCGACTGCGCGAACCGTCGTAACGATCTGCTTGAACGGCGTGTCCGGCCGGACGGTCACGACGGGCGTGGTCATGACGTCCTTGACGGTACTGCTCATTGCGATCGCCCTTCCCGCTCACCGCCATTGCAGTAAGCGGAAGTCGGCCACGCCACGGCCGAACCGCTCGGCCCGGACAGCCTAAAGGCCCGCATTTACGGGACCAACGGCCCTAGTAGTCGTACTGATAAGCGCTGCAGGCGTCTGCCGGGCCGCCGTCCGGTCGGCTGCCCGGTGAGCGGTCCGGCATAATCGAGGCCGGTAAAGCCGGCGCCGATGTCGTCGTCGCCGGCCGGCGACATGGCCGGGCCGGGCAGAAACGCGCCGGGCATTGCCAGCTGGCGGCCGCCGGCGCCGGGCTTATAGTGACTCCGTGAAGCTGCCCCGTCGCCTGTCGATCCCGGGCTGCATCGGCTGCGGGGCGATGAGGCAGTATGAGAGCTGCGCGGGGGCCTGCCGCGAGCGCAGGCTTGAGCTCGTCAGCGGCGGTGATTACGACGAGCTGACGGCGGCCGCGGTGGCCTGTCATGTTCGCATCGAGGGGCTCTGGGCGGTCGTCGGGGAGCTGGCGCGCACAGAGCCGGGCCCGGGCGAGTGGCGGGCCGCGTATGAGGCGGTTCGGCAATCGGCGCGTTCGGCGCTGCGACGTTTGAGGCCCGCGGCTGAGGGCCGCGATGATGAGCTGCTTTCGCCTGCGGAGACCGTGATCGTCTGGCGATGCCAGGACTGCGGGGGCGTTGATGCTCCTCAGGAGTGCATCGATGTTTGCATCTGGGGTCCGGCCGACTGGGTGGATGCGGACTCGTATGAGTCCGAGCGTTCTCAGGCCGCCGTCGACCGCGAGGTCGAGCAGTCGCTGGCCGGGCTGCTTGGCAGGTTCGCGTTCACTACGCCGCGTGACGGGCAGTGGGAGCGAAGCTGGCGTGCCTTTCAATCGCAAGCGCGGCTCGTGCTGCGATCTAGGGAATCACGCCGCGTTGCGGACGAGATGGCCATCGGGCAGGCTCAAGCCTGATCGTTGCCTCCGGTATCTAGCGTTCTTGCATGCGCCCGGTGGTCAAGCGGACGTCCGTCGCGCCCCGCGGCGTCGCGGGACGGAACTGACTCTTGTGTTGCTGGCTGAGCGCTTGTAGCTCAGCGCGGATCGTAGTAGGAAAAACAAAAGCCGTTGAATCGCCGGTGATCAAGGCGTGATCCGGCCGCGGGCTGGCCGGAAGCGCACACACGAGGAGGGAGCGGATGACGGCGTCGATGGACGAGGAGCGGGCAAGTGTCCCCTCATCTTCAGCCACCGAGCCTGAGGAAGGCGGCGACCCGGCCTGCTGGGCGCACCGCGTCTGCCCGGAATGCGGTCGGCTCAACCAGGCGGAGCACCCGGACGCGTGCGAAGCATGCGGGGCGGCCTTTCCCTCCTACTAGGCGCGAGGTGTCGGCCTTCGAAGGGCAGTGGCGGTGGCGCCGTTCTTCGAACCTGCCGGGGCCCGAGGTGTCTATTGGAAGTTCGGCGCCAACGATGCCGCCGGATTCCTGGCAGCGCATGGGCCGGCGCGCCAAGATGAACGAGTCCGACGACACGACGTTTCCCGGCGGCGGGTGATGCTTACGCCGCAGTTTCCGGCGGGATGTTGAAGGGCGTGATGACCTGGGTGGGCGCGGGCGCGGTGACGATCGGGCCGTCTAGGGCGCCGTGTGCTTGCATGATGATCTGGCAGGCGCGGTGCATGTCCCGGCGCAGGTCGTGGTAGAGCACGGCGGACAGGTTGCCCGCCTCGAGCAGTTCCCGGTTGTCCCGGTCAAGATCGTGCGCGATGAACGCCCGGCAGGGGCGGTGCCGTGCATCGAAGGCGTCCAGGATCGCGCGGTTGCCGCCGCCGATCGAGTAGACGGCGTCGATGTCGGGGTGGCGGTCCAGGGCGTCGAGCGCCAGCCGGTAGACCGAGGTGTCCAGGCCGTCGGTGTCGGTGATCTCGGTGAGGGCGCGGTGCGGCCAGCGCTCGCGGATCGCGGCCCGGAAGCCGATCTCGCGTTCTTCCTCGCCGCGGAAGACGGTGCGGCTCAGGGCGACGAGGATGCGGCTGTCCCGCTCGCCTAGCCACTGGTTGACGAGGTACGCCGCGGTGGCGCCGGCCGAGCGGTTGTCCATCCCCACGTAGGCCACCCGCTTGCTGAACGGCAGGTCGGTGACCAGCGTGACGACCGGGATGCCCGCCTCGCTCAGGCGCAGGACCGCGGCGTTGACCTCCGGCGCCTCCGGTGCCTTGAGGATGACCCCGCGTGAGCCCCGCCTGGCGATCGTGTCCAGGACCTTGGCGATCTCGTGGACGTGGCCCTTCTCGCGGAAGTCGAACCGGGACCGGACGACCGCGGGCCGCAGCGACGGCAGCTCGTGCTCGAGCGCGGCCTTGACTGCGGAGGAGAACCGGTCGGGTGCCTGCATCACGATGTCGATCATGAACACCCGGCCGTTGAGCCGCAGTTGACTGCGCTGCCGGTCCAGATCGGCGATGGCCTGCCGGATGTCGTTCACGGTGTTCGGGCGCACGCCGCCGCGATGGTTGAGGACGCGGTCCACGGTGGCCTCGCTGACGCCGGCCTGGCGGGCGATCTCCCGGATGGGGTAAGGATGAGGCATGCTGCCGTCCTGATGGATTGTTGAAGTTCGCCTACGTGAGGATACGCGGCCAAACAGGTCGCCTGCCACCGCGAGCCCTTGTTTTAGGGCAGGCGCGTCAGCCTGCTCCGTTCGGCCTAATTCTGCCTCATCAGCTGGCGCGAAGACCGACTTCTGGCCTCTGCGGACCATGCCGGGTCGGCAAAGCCTGTATGTCAGGCCATTGACGCGACCGTCAAAATGATGGCTTTTTGATGGTTTACCGACTGTTGACTTAGCGGATCGGGTCATGCAGTGTCGAGTTCATCGGACCGGTAGGGGCGGGTGACCGCCCCCGACACGCTGACAGGGCTGGTGCACAGATGGAGATGCTGATCGGCGGCACGTGGCAGCCGGCCGCGAGCGGCCGCGCCGAGGAGGTGACCTCGCCGTTCGACGGCGCGGCCATCGGGACGGCGCCGGTCGGCGGCCCGGACGACGTCCGCGCCGCGCTCGACCGCGCCGAGCTCGGCGCCGCCACCTGGCGGCGCACGCCGGCGCACAAGCGGATGCGGATCCTGATGCGCGCCGCCGACCTTGCCGATGAGCGCGCCGAGCAGACCGCGCAGATCATCAGCGCCGAGGCCGGGAAGGCCATTGCCGAGGCCCGGGGCGAGGCGTCGCGCTCGGGCGACCTGATCCGGCTGGCCGCGTTCGAGGGCACCCAGCTGTACGGCGACGCGCTGCCGCTGGACGCCAACCGCGGCACCGGCCTGGACAAGCTGGGGTTCACCATCCACCAGCCGGTGGGCATCGTGGCGGCGATCACGCCGTTCAACTATCCGGCCCTGCTGGTCATGCACAAGCTGGCGCCGGCGCTGGCGGCGGGCAACGCGGTGGTGCTCAAGCCGGCCAGGACGACGCCGCTGACCGCCCTGGCCCTGGCCCGGTGCTTCACCGACGCCGGGCTGCCGGACGGGGTGCTGTCCGTGGTCACCGGCCCGGGCGGGATCCTGGGCGACGCGCTGGTCACCGACCCGCGGGTGCGCAAGGTCTCCTTCACCGGGTCGACCGCCACCGGGCAGCGCATCACCCAGGTGGCCGGGATCAAGAAGCTGTCCCTGGAGCTCGGCTCGTCGTGCCCGGTCGTCGTGCTGCCCGACGCGGACATCGAACTGGCCGCCAGCGCGGTCGCGGCCGGCGGGTACGTCAACGCCGGCCAGGTCTGCATCTCCGTGCAGCGGGTCATCACCCACCCGGCCATCGGCGCGGACTTCCTCGACGCCCTGGTGCCCAAGGTGGAGGCCATCAGGACCGGTGACCCCAGATCCCCGGACACGACCATGGGCACGCTGATCACCGCGGATGAAGCCGAACGGATCGAGGGAACCATCCGCCGCGCCGTAGACGAGGGCGCCAAGCTGCTGACCGGCGGCGAGCGCGACGGCGCGATCGTGTCCCCGGCAGTGCTGGCCGGGGTCGACCCGCGGTCGGCCTTCAGCCAGGACGAGTTGTTCGGCCCCGCCGTGGCGGTCAGCTCGGCCGACGACTGGGAAAGCGCCATCGCCCAGGCCAACGGCACTCCCTATGGCTTGGGCGCCGGCATCTTCACCTCCGACGTGGCGGGCGCCGTGCGCGCCATCCGGGAGATCGACGCGGGAAACGTGCACATCAACTGGACCCCGCTGTGGCGGGCTGACCTGATGCCCTACGGCGGCCTGAAGGCGAGCGGCACCGGCAAGGAAGGCCCGCGCTCGGCGGTGGCCGAGATGACCGACACCAAGACCGTCATCCTGCACGGCCGGCCTGGTAAAGGAAGGACGATGACCCCCAGACCGTACGGCTGACCGCCGTCCAGGCCGTGGTGACGTACCTGTCCCGGCAGTACTCGGTGGCCGATGGCCAGCGCCGGCGGCTGATCCCGGCCACCTTGGGCATCTTCGGGCACGGCAACGTGGCCGGGCTCGGCCAGGCGCTGGACCAGCTCAGCGACGCGATGCCCTTCATCCAGGGCCGGAACGAGCAGGCCCTGGTGCACGCGGCCACCGCGTTCGCCAAGCACTGCCGCCGCCACGCCACCCTGGCCGTGACTGCCTCGATCGGCCCGGGCGCGCTGAACATGGTCACCGGGGCGGCGCTGGCCACCCGGCCGCCCGGGTGGTCTCGTTCCTCGGTGACGGGACGTTCCTGCTGGCGCCGACCGAACTGGTCACCGCCGCCGCCGAGGGCCTGGCGGTCACGCTCGTCGTCCCGGAGAACCACGGCTACCAGGTCATTCACCGGCTGCAGATGCTGCGCAGCGGCCGCGAGTTCGGCAACGAGTTCCGGTACCGCCCGGAGCCGCTGCAGCTGGCCGCCGCGGAGGTGGCCAAGGCGCCGCGGCTGGAGGGCGACTACCTCCGCCTGGACCTGGCGCAGGTCGCGGCCGGTCTTGGCGCTCGCGCCTGCCGGGCGACGACCGCGGCCGAGCTCCGGGACGCGCTGTCCGGCACGCGCGATCATCCCGGCCCGGTCGTGATCGTGGTGCCGGTCGTCCCGCACGCCGACCTGCCCGGCGCCGGGCCCTGGTGGGACGTCGCCCCGGCAGAGGTGTCCACCCTGGAGGGAACCGCCGGCCTGCGGGCCGGGTACGAGGCGGACCTCAAGGCCCAGCGGTGGTTCGGTTGAGCCGCGACCCGCTGAATCACGGTGCCCTGGCCGCCGCCGTCCGGTCCGGCAGGCCCACCCTCGGCACCTTCATCGGCACCGCGTCGCCGCTGGCCGCGGAGGTCTGCGCCGCGGCCGGCGTGGACCTGGGTGCTGCTCGATCTCGAGCACGGGGCCGGGGGTGAGGAGCAGATCCGCGACGTGGTGCCCGCCGCCGGGAGCTACGGGGTGCCGACCGTGGTCCGGGTCGAGTCCGCGGCCCGCATCCGGATGGGCCGGGTCCTGGACAGCGGCGCCGCGGGCATCATGCTGCCCCGCCTCAACACCACCGGCGAGGTCGCCGAGGCTATCCGGCACCTGCGCTACCCCCCGGCCGGGGACCGGGGCGTGGCTACCTACAACCGGGCCTGCCGGTTCGGCCTGGACCCGGGCGCCCTGGACCGGGCCAACGAGGAGGTCCTCGGCGTGGTCCAGATCGAGTCGGCCGCCGCGGTCGGCGACGCCGACCAGATAGCCGGAGTGGACGGGGTGGACGTGCTGTTCGTCGGCCCCCGGGACCTCAGCCACGACCTCGGCGTCCCCGGCGACCTCGCCGCCCCGGCGTTCACCGAGGCCATCGAGCACGTGCTGGCGGCTGGGCGCCGCCACGGCAAGGCCTGCGGCCTGCTCGTGACCGACGGCGCCGCGGCCGCGCGGCGCCTGGAGCAGGGCTGGTCGTTCGTGGCCATCGGCTCGGACTCCACCCTGCTCGCCGGCCGCGGTCAGCGCCGAGCTCGGCCGGGCCCGCACCTCACCCAGCCTCACTGACAGAACAGGGACCCCGCCATGAGAACCACCGGCGACGGATACGCCCAGCCCGGTATCGGCCTGATCAGCGTGGGCTGGATGGGCAAGCTGCACAGCCGCGCCTACCAGTCGATCCCGCTGGTCTATCCCGAGCTGAAGATCCGGCCCAGGTTCGTGCACGCGGCCGACACCGCCCCGGACCGGGCTGGCTACGCCCGCGAGGTCCTCGGCTACGCCCGGGCCGGCACCGATTACCGTGACGTGCTCGCCGACCCCGACGTCGACGTCGTGTCCATCTGCGCGCCGAACATGCTGCACCGCGAGATCGGCGTCGCGGCCGCCCGGGCCGGCAAGCCGTTCTGGATCGAGAAGCCGGTCGGCCGGGACGCCGGCGAGACCGCGGCGGTCGCGGCCGCGGCCCGGGCGGCCGGCGTGGTCACCTGCATCGGCTATAACTACCGGCATGTCCCGGCCGTCGAGCGGGTCCGCGAGCTGATCGCGGCCGGCCAGGCTCGGCCGCATCACCAACGTGCGCGCGGTGTTCTTCAACAGCTACGCGGCCGAGCCTAACGGCGCCCTGTCCTGGCGGTTCCGCCGCGAACAGGCCGGCAGCGGGGCGCTCGGCGACCTGCTGAGCCACGTGGTGGACCTGATGCAGTACGTCGTGGCGCCGATCGCCGAGGTCAGCTCGCTGCTGTCCACCGTGTACGCCCGGCGGCCCATCCTGCCGATGGGCTCGGCCACCCACTTCGCCGTGATCGAGGACGGCGAGATGGGCGACGTCGAGAACGACGACTACGTCGCGGCCCTGGTCCGGTTCGCCGGCGCCCGCGCGCCCGGGGCGGTCGGCACCCTGGAGGCGTCCCGGGTCAGCGTCGGCCCGCAGTGCGCCCTCGGCTTCGAGATCTACGGCACCGACGGCTCCGCCGTCTGGAGCTTCGAGCAGATGAACGAGCTGCGGCTCTGCCTGGGCCGGGGCGGGCCTGACCACGGGTACACCACCGTCCTGGGCAACTCGGGCCTGGGCGAGTACGGCCGGTTCCAGCCGGGACCGGGCACCAGCATGAGCTATGACGACCTGAAGGTCATCGAGGCCAAGAAGTTCCTGGTCGCGGCCGGCGGCGGCGAGCGGCGCAACTCGACCATCGAGGAGGCGCACGCGGACGCCGAGGTCATCGCCGCGACGGCGGCTTCGGCCCGGGACGGCGCCTGGCACAGCGTGACACCAGTCCCCGGGGCCACGTTCGGGCACGCCTGATGGCCGAACTGCCGGTCGTGGTGGCGCTGGGACTGGTCGACCCAGCGCTGGTGACCGGGGTACTCGACGGGCACTGCCGGTTCGTCCCCGACCCCGGCGACACCGACCTTAACCTCGCCGCGGGCGCCATCGCCCGCGCCGACGCCCGGGTCGACCAGGCGCTGCTCCGCCGCACGCCCGCGCTCAAGGTCATCGCCCGGACCGGGGTGGGCGTCGACCTGGTCGACATGCCAGCCGCGACCGCCCGCGGCATCGCCGTGGTCGATCACCCCCGGTGCCGGCGCCGCGGCCGTGGCCGAGGGCGCGATCGGCATGGCCCTGCACCTGGTCAAGCGGTTCGGCCCGCTCACCGCCCTGGTCCGCGACGGACACTGGGCGCAGCGCGGCACAGTCCCGGTCGGCGACCTCGGCGGCGCCACCCTCGGCGTGATCGGCTACGGCCGCATCGGCCAGCGGACCGCCGAGCTCGGCGCGGCGTTCGGCATGCGGATCCTGGCCCACGACCCGGTCAGCGAGCCCCCCGCCGACGTGCGCTGCACCGATCTTGGCGATCTCGCCGCGCGCAGCTACGACACCCGCCCTGAGCTGGACGAGGCCGGCTGGAAGACGCTGCTCGGCAACCTGGACCGGCTCACCGTCCTGGCCGCCGGGCGCGGCGTCCGCGCCGTCCTGCACCCGCACGTCGGCACCATGGTCGAACGCGGCGCCGAAGTGCAGCGGGTGCTGGAAGGCTCGGCCATCTCGCTGTGCCTGGACACCGGCCACCTGCTGATCGGCGGCACCGACCCGGCCGAGCTGACCAGGCAGGCCCCGGACCGCATCGCGCACACCCACTTCAAGGACGTCAACGACCAGCTCGCGGCGCAGGTCCGCTCGGGCCGGCTGACCTACACCGAGGCGGTCAGGGGCGGCATGTACCGGCCGCTGGGCTGCGGCGACGTGGACTTCGCCGCCATCGTCGGCTACCTGCGCGGCCGCGGCTACGGCGGCTGGTACGTCCTGGAGCAGGACACCATCCTCACCGAGGAACCGCGCGGCGAAGGCCCGGTGGCTGATGTCCGCCAGAGCGCCGACTACCTGCGCGAGCTGCTGACCGCCGGCCGGTGACGCGACGGCGCACCCGCCTGCTGGCGGGACACCGTCTGCCGCGGCGGTCAGCATGTCCCAGTCCGTCCCGCCGCAGGCGCGGTCCTGAAGGCCCTCCGAGGCTGGAATAACGGCAAGCCGATGGCGTCCGCGCACGAGAACCCTTAAGGAGCAAGCAGTTGACCTCCGATGCCGCGCCGGGTTACCTGTCCGCCGATGACTGCCGCCTGGCCGACCTCATCGACCTGGTGCTCTCGGATCGCTCCGGAGTGGTCACCGGGTCGGTGATCGACTGGGACCAGAACGTGCTGGGAGGCATGGACTGATGCGCCTCGGCCTGCCCGGCCTCGGCCGGATCGGCGCCTTCACGGCGAGGCGTTCGCGAGCCTGCCCGTGGCAAGTCGCTGGTAGTCAGCGACTGCGCAATGCACGGAACGAGTACGCAGCCTCGCCGGCACCGCCCTGTCCGCGACGCCGTCATTAACTCGAGCAAGGGCTGGACCTCGCTCCCGGTAGGCAGATGCCACGGGCAGATATCCGGCAGGCTGACGCAACCCCGCTATTGCTAAGCGTGTTCCGGCTAGCCCAGCACGGACAGGAAGAGACCGGTGGGTGCCTACTACCTCTGGGCGGAGCACCCGGCGATCGCGGCGGCAGCGTACACCAAGTCCAGGCTGTCTCATCCCGTGTCGCCCCGTCTCCCCCGTCGCGCTGCCAGGCCTGGTCCGCGCAAGTGGCCTCTTCGTCCCGAAGCCGACTCGCGCCATGGACTACCAGGCCTGCGGCATGCCTGACCTGGAGACGACCGTCCGTCAGCATCCGCCGGTGTCCATGCTGGTAATGGCGGTAGTTACTCAGCCATTACGCTCCCGTCACCGGTGTGTTCTACTCGCCTGCTGCCGGGTGCGACGTTCAGATCAGTCCGTGACTTTGGGCGATGTCCTTTTAGTAAAGGCCTGCACCCAGCTGACAGAGGCAGATCTATGACTCAGGCGCTGGCGTATACCTCGCGGATCTCCAGCGTCAGCGGCGTGACACCTGGTAGCGGCGGAAGCGGATAGGCGGCAGCCTTGTCGGCGTGTTCCTTGGTGTCGAAGACGATAACGGACATGCCGATCCCATCAACCGGCGCCAGCCAGTACGCATTGACGAAACCGGGTGCCCTCGGCACCAAGTTCAACCTCAAGCCTGCCAGCGCGTCGCGTGCCACCTGCACATCCTCGATGCGCACGGTGGCTACTACCGCATGCATGCGCTAAGTCTTCTCGGCGCCGGGCGGCCGGGTCAACTGAAATACGACCTTCGTCACCTGGGGCGCAAGTGCTATGCCCGAGCGCGACTCGAACGTGCGACCTACTGCTAATCCGAAAATTGGTGAGTTACTGGGCGCGCGGCAGCGCTCGGCGGAGCGTCTAGCGGAGCCGGGTTCCCGGGCGGGGTGGTCAGCTGGCGGGCTGGAGGGTGACGGTGTAGCCGAGGGCTTCGAGCTGGCGGATGTGGTTTTGCTTGCGGCGCTCGGCATCGATGCGTTCGGCGTAGTAGCCGGGTCCGAGGTCCTGGAAGCGGGCATCGGGGTCCGAGAGCAGGTGCCAGGCGATGACGAGGATGGACCGGCCGACGGCGACGATGGCGCGCTTGGAGCCGCGGCGGCGGGCGATGCGCCGGTACTTCTCCCCGAGGAAGGCGTCGGCCTTGGCGGCGCCCCGCGGCGGAGTTGCCGAGCACGGAGGCCAGGCCGCCTTGTTTTACTAATAGGGGGAATTCGGCAAATCAGGATCTATCTGCGTCGTTGGCGTGCGTGCCTGCGCATTGCGTCCACCTTCGCGGCGAACGCGGCCGGCCGATGATCGGTGTTCCGCGCCACGGCGACATAGACAGCAGATCGGTGTCATTGGAGACGATGAGCAGCGCCCCGACCTCGGCGGCAAGGTCGAGGATCAGGTTGTCCTCGTGGTCGGGGCAGTCGTGAACTGTCCGGGGCACGTCAGCCACGATGCCGCCGCCGCCGTGCCCGGCCGCCATCACGATGGCGCGCAGGTAAGCGTCGACCTGCGGCTGGGCCCATTGAACAGCTGGGCCAGGATCCCGTCGATGCTGGTGATGATGTGCGGGGACAACCAGAGCGCGAACTCGGCGGCGTCAACGATTATGCCCAGGCAGTCAGCCGAGGCATTGCCGGATACAGGCGGCGGTGAAGGCCAGGACCGGAACGGGCTATTTCCGCCTGCCGCCGCTGTTACCAGGACGTTGATGTCGTAGACGACAGCTGCCGGGACAGGCTCGAGGCTGCTCACTCTCGCTTGCCCTTGGGAGTCGCCTTGAGGAACTCCTGGACCCGGGCGGGAACATCTGACGGGTCGATGCCGAGTTCCGCGGTGCGCTGCTGGCCGTAGGCCTGCGCCTCCCTGAGCTGGTCGGCGATCATGATCGACTTCATGACCTTGAGGGTGGCCCGCAGGTAAGCGGACCGGTTGCCGCCGCCGAAGTAGGCGACAAGCTCATCCAGCACCGGGCGATCCTCCGGCTGGACTGCGAAACCCAGGGTCTGCGCGCTCATGGATCAATAGTAGGCGAGTTGCACTTCATCTGCAATTTATCGCAGACAGGTACCAGGGTCGGCAACTACTCGTGATCGCTTTCGTGTCAGGTCTCCTCGGCGACGTGGCTGATGTGCGTCAGGCCAGCTCGCGATGTCTGCGGTGTTGTCCGGGAGTGGCCGTTGTAGCCCTCGGTCGACCATCTCATCGAGCACGCGGCGGCACGACCTTCTATTCCGTAGGAGCCACGGGAGGGACTTAAGGCCCGGGCAGCCTCGCAAAGTCAGGACTCTTGCCCTGCCAGGTCGGGGCCAGTTCCCCTGCCACTCGCTGCGTCTCCACGCGAATCATCGCCCCCACTACGTTCATCGTCAGCCTCTTCGCGGACGGCGTTCGCATCTATGAAACCAACAACAACGGGCGATGGTACGACTTCGGGTTCATGCTCGGCATTGGGGCCTACGCCTCCAATCACCAGGTCCGGCAGGGGCTTTTGGGCACGCCGCGGTAGCCACTTTTCGCTGGCCAGGGCTGTACATCTACGTGCTGGATGATGGCGAAGCGGACAGGCAACTCGTGTTCACCGCGGCCAGGAGATCCTGCCCCGCAGTGCTGACCTCGCCGAGGGCGGCCACCACGCCTGATGCTGTGCTGGCTCCGGGATGCGCGGCCAGGTCGCTGACCGACGACTTGAGCTTGGAGAGCGCCGAACTCAGCGAGCTGGCCTGGGCCTGGTACTGGCTGTGCGCATCGTTCGCGAACGTCGTCAAGGCTGTCTTGACGTCGCTGAGGTCAGCGGTGATCTCATTCACCATGCCTGTCCCCACGTTGACGTGCCTGAGCTTGTCCAGCGAGGCGCGCAAGGCGGCGGCGTCAGCGCACAGAACCGAATCCGGCGGTGAGGCCGCCGGGGAAGCTATCGTGGACGACGAGGTCGCAGTGGAGGACGTGCTGCCCGGGGAGGTGCCGCTGCCGGATCCGCATCCGGCAGCCAGCAGCGCGAGGCCGCACACCACCATGACAAGCTTCCACCGGACGGCCCTGGTTACGATGCCTGGCTTCATATCCTCGCCAGGATGCCGTGCGGCATCGGACCCGCGCCTCACCCTCAGGGGATTACTTCCAGCGCCCGGCCGACTGGCGACGTGCCCGATGCTAACGGAGCGTCGCTCCATCCCGCCTGATCACATGGGCGGAGGATGCGAGTTCGAAGTCGCCAGGGTGTCCCAACACGCTTTCCAAGTCTGTAGGTCCGTGTTCACCGCGGGTGGTCGCTGTCTGCGACCTGCGGTGGCACGGCCGACGGTGGCCAGGTGAACCCGGGCAGACGTAGCTGAATGAGACTAGGAATGAGACTGACAGCTCGCTCACCCGTTTCAGTCCGTCCCGTCGCGTCTCGTGCACAAATCCGTGCACAAATCGGGTTCCCGGCCTGCCAGTTTCTCTACGCTCGCTGCCTCCTCGCCGTAGGGGCATATGTGATCGACGCTGGGGTAGTGGGTGACTCTGTGAGCCTCGAACCGCTGCCCCTTTCCGTGTCAGGTCTCCTCGGAGACGTGGCTCACGTGCGTCAAGCCAGGTCGCGACGCTTGCGGCGCTGTCCAAGAGTGGCCGTGATACCTCCTTCGCGACCGCCTCATCGGGCAGGCAGCGGGCACGGGCCTCTTCGTCCCGAACTAGCGGCGCCGCTGGGCGTTTGGCCGTGGTCCCAGCCAGTTCAGTGTGCTGCCGGTCGTCGCTGCTGGCGCCTGTGCGGGACAGACATTGCTGTACTTACGTACTGTACCGTCAACCGCATTAGCAGCTCGCGTCGCGGCTGTCCAGATCGGTTCAAGCCGGACCAACGTCATTGGTCCGTCCTCCCTGTACGGTTCAGCACGGTGGTGAATTGCAACCCAAATTGCAACCGAGACTGTCCCTGCCGACATCCACGCGGCAGGATGCGGGATTGCTTGCTCCTGCTGTTCTCACGTCAACTGGCCAGCAGAGGGGCACGCCACGGATGCCCTGGGCCATATACGAGGCTGAGCGCATCGGCCAGCCATTCCCGCTGAGGCGTGCTGAGCATTGGGAGCACGGCGGCGAAATCGGTTCCATCCTTGGGGCGCGGGGCCTTGCCATTGTAAAACAGCTGGATCTCCGGAGCGAGGTAGGGGATGGCCTCGGCGGTGACCGATCCGAGGCTGTTAAGGGGCCGCCGAATGCGCTGGTCTCGCCGGGACACCCAGTCATCACCACAGGACTCATCGAGCATGACCTGGATCCGCCACGGCTGGCCTGGTCCGAGACGGCACCAGATGTCATGCACGCCGACTGGCAGCCGCTCCGCTGGGCGCCAAGGGCGCAAGCTGCCAGGCGGATCGGCTGCTTGCCACTGCCAGCCTGGCAGCGCCCGTTGGACAGCGAACTGGTCACGGCGCAGCAGCAGCACGTCGATGTCACCGTGTTCGCGGACCGGCCGTCCGGCCGCCAGTTCGATGGCGTGGCCACCAGCGATCCACCAGCGGACCTGGCGCCCCAGCGAAGATCTCGGCGACCTCGGCCAGGCTCGCCGGTTCCCATGGGCCCCAGCGGGTAAGCGTATGCGCCACGGTCGTCATCATGCCCTGTTCGCCGGACCGTCACCCGGCCGCAATCTATTGCTTAGGAGGTCGTTTCGCGCCCGGCAGCTGCCAGGCCAATCTGAGGTCAGTGCCTATCTCCACATGCCACCAATGACCGTGAGCTACCGTCTTACCCGGACCGTTCTGGCACGGATCTTGCACGGGGTGCGGAAACGCTCCTAGAGTCATTCGCCCGGACCAAGGCTCGGTCGCTCGCGCGGGCCAATTCTGATCTGGTATATGCGGCAGCCTGCCAAGAGTTGTAGCGCCGACGACGCTAGCGGCAGCAGTCCCAGCCATTTGCGGTTACGGAGCAGGCGAACGCCAAGGAACAGGTTCCAGGTTCCAACGGTAAAGCTCAAGCCCACCAAGACACGGGGGTGGCGGTAGCGGTATACCCACTCTGATCTGAAAACAGCAGCCTGTCGAGGACGGACCGCGAAGGGGCGGTGTTGTCACTCTGTGCGTGCATCGGTATGCCTCTTGTGACCTGCGGACGCGGGTGGAGATATACCAACAGTACTTCCTGATGCGCCAGGACCAGCCTCTAGAATGATCATGACCAGCTTGGAAGGTGTATGGCGCACAGCCGTCAGGGCCGCTGAGCTGGCAACTCCGGTGCTTCTCAATAGCCGTGACTGACCCCTGGTTACCATGGCTAATGGCCCGCTAATGGCCCGGCGGACGTCGGCCCTGGATGTCAGTCCTCGCTGACGGCAATTCCGTACTTCGTCCACAGCGGCTGGATCACCTCGGCCGCGAACGTCGGAGTCACCGTCGTCGCGCCAGCCGCTGCCAGAGAGCTGGCGAGTTCCGAGAAGAATTCCTCAAAACCCCCTGGGGCGTACATGTACAACACCCGCGCTGGCTGATCACTGTTATTCCGCCACGCGAACGGACTCCCGTGCGGACACCAGACGAACGCCCCGGTGTTGGCAACCTTCGAGCCCGTCTTGAATTCGAATGTCACCCCGCCCTCAAGCACCACCGCGGCCCAGTCGTCTTCGAGGTGATGATGCAGCGTCGGTGGCGCCGCATAGAAGGCGGGCACCGTGTACTCGATGACCGAGAACCGGCCGGGAGCGGGTCGTCCGCAGGCAGTAGATAGCGTACGCGAGCTCCCATGAGGGTGACTTGGCGGCCCTCATCGGAGGATACGATGCGAGGTCCATCCGAGGCTGGGGAGTCGGAGCCCATGCTCGGGATGTTACAACGGCGCCCTGGTCACCACCACCGAACCCCGCCGCCGTGACCCCGCGTTGCCCTGCCGCTAGGCATTCCGGGGGCACGCCTCGATCGGCGTAACGGTGCTGTCGCTCAACTGAGACCGGAGTGCCCGCAGAGGTCTCCCGGTGTCAAGCGTGACTTTGCGTGTGCGTTGACCAGGAACTTTTCACCTGTGTTCGTTGCCCTGCGGCCACAGTCACGCTTGATGCTGGAGGGGCGGGCACGTACACTCAGCGGGCCATCCCCGGATCTAAGCCCCGCCAGGGCTGGTGAATCTTCGGTCCGCCGCGGAGACTTTCAGGCAGGCCGGGCCGGGTCGATGCACGCGCCGGGACCGCGGCGCCCGGTCCAGTGGTGGGGAGGCATACCGAGACGTGGGCGGGCTGGAGTGCTTCATGGACGACGCCGACCAGATCGCCTCGCACTGTGTCGAGATCGACGGTCTGGCGCAGCTGTGCGGTGAACGCGGCCACGATCGCGTCGGCGTTGTAGCGGGACCGGTTGAACCGGTGGTCAACAATCCGCTGCACACGGCGACGCAGCGGGTTAAATAGCGCCGCGGTGGCGGTGGCGGCGGCCACCGCCACCGGCGTCTTGAAGGGGTGCACCTCAGTGGCCAGGAGCACCAGCCCGGCGAACACCCCGGCGAGCACGGCGGTGATGACGGCGTAGGAGATGACCCGGCTGATGATGCGGTCGATCGAGTACAGCTTGTACTTCAGCACACGACACTGCCGACGGCCCGCAGCCACACCTGGAACCGGGCGACGGTGTCCGCCCCGTCCCCAGCCAGCCTGTTAATGGCGCGGGAGTAGCGGCGCAGCACCGCCCCGTGGACCGCGTAATCGCCGAGCATCTGGGCGACCCTGAACAAGTAGACATCGGTCTGTTTGAGCGTGCCCGGCCTGCTCCTTGCCGAAAAAGCCGCAGGCTTCGTCGACCCACGCCAGGGCCAGATCCCGTGAGAACTCTTCCACGCCGCGGGCAGCGAAGAACTTCTCCAGGCGGCGCCAGCAGCCCCGGTACCGGACCATCGTCGAGCCCTTGTAGCCCAGACGCACCAACTCGGCATCCAGGCCGGACACCAGCGAAGACAAAGCCACCATCGCAGCCGACCTCCAATCATGCGGGCCCGGCACCATGCCGAGCCACGTGATCAGAGTCCACGGATTATGCGCAGCGCTCGACCGCCGACCCAGCCCCCACCAGGACCAATAGACCAGCGCTACGCATAACCCGACACTGCGCATAGGGCGGCTTATGTTCAGCTGAACATAATGCCCCCTGCGGCGTCGCCCCGCTGACTTGCTGCGACCGTCCGCGGACGTCCACTGGTGTACCTGCTCGGCTGCCGGGATTGTCAGTTGGTCACTCAGCCCTCGCCCGGAGTTTCCAGCTCGACGCCTTCGGCACGCTGTCGCCGCCCGAAGGCGAAGTATGACAGCGGCCCGACCCCGGCGGAGTTAACGAGGACCGCCGCTGCGATCCACATCCGCTTTGAGCCGCGGATCTGGCTCGCCGGACGGCGCCTGATGTCGATGAGTACCGCCGTCTTGAGGATGGCTTCGGCAATCGCTGCGGCAATGAGCAGCCTGCGGCTGCGGTCGCTGAGGTCGCTCCACCGTCTCGCCATGACATCCTCCGCGTCCATGCACCATCCCTGATGGCCTGTACCTTACATCGGGAGGAGATAGGCGGCTCGTTGCCTGGTCGTGGCAGGCCAGATCCCGCTACCTGGCCTTTGAACCCCGACCTCTCGATGTGAACAACCGGCGTGCGGGACGACCGGACGACCTCGACGCCCAGCCAGCGGGTGATGGCCCGCAGACTCGCCCGGTCCGGGGGGGACAGCAAGCCGGCGCTGGTCGCTTTACACGGTGATACAAGTCGGCTGGGGCAGGGAGGCTGCCTACCTGTTCACACCCGTCGGCTCGCGCCCGATGGCCGGGAAGTGCCGTGTAGGCCCTACAGCTACGACACGGTGCGGTGCTACCGCAAGCACGCCGCAAATGACCCGCTGATAGGCCAGCCGATCACGTCAAAGAAGCTCGGTCGACGCGCGGCCGAGGACGGCAGCGAAGCGGCACTGCGGAAGCTGTCGCCCAGTCTGGAACCCAAGACGGTCGTGAACACACACCGTATGCTCCACCGGGCCTGGGATGACTTCGCGGTCTGGGGATGGGCGAAGCGAAACGTCGTCAGCGACGCACAACAACCCGCCCGCGCCAGCGCTCCCGTAGGCCATGCTGGAATGGAATGGCCTCCCGCCCATCCCCAGGCTCCGCCGGACACGGTGCCGAGCACGATCCAGATCGGGATGATCACGAAAATACGGAAGAACGACGTCAGCCGGCATCGACGGGCCATCCCGCGTCATGCGCCGAATTGTCGTTCTCCGCGTCGCTCGTCGCCGGGCTAGCGAAGCTCGGTTGCGAGGTCACCGTGGAGCCGGCTCAGGCAGCCTGGCCGTCCAGCCACCAGAATCCGGTCCGCCGGATGCTGTCGCCTGCCGGGTAAAGTCCAGTTTCCTCAGGCTGTGACTCTAGGCTGCGGTATCGGGCAAAGAGGATGAGGAGGCGCTCCGGATGGCTGGAGGGGACCCGCGATCACGATGACGGTTCTGGTGCTACCACTGATCTTCGTGTTCACCGCGCTGACCGTGCTGGTGTTCGCGGTCGGTGCCCGGCGGCTGCTGGGACTGCGGTTCTCGTTCCTGCGCACGCTGATCGCAGGCGTCCTGGCGTTCCTGATCGCCTCGCCAATAATCACGGCCATCAGCGGCTCGGTGGTCACAAAGCGAACGAGCGTCCTGCCCGAGCTGTGGTTCGTGATCCTGGGCGTGACGATCGCGCTGGTGGTCGGCATGGTGTTCCTGGTCGTGGCCGAGGCGCTGATGCCGAGCGGGTCGGTGCCGGGGCCGCTCTACGTGCTGCGCGGCATGCACAGGCGGATGGGCCGGGCGCGGCGCTACTGGCAGATCAGCAGGATCTTGGTGCGGCGCGGCCTGATGCCGTACGTGCGGGGCGGACGCCGGTCCGAGCTGGCCACGCCCGAGGGCCGGGCCAGGCTGGCCCGCTCGGTGCGCCTGGCCATGGAGGACGGCGGGGTCACCTTCGTCAAGCTCGGGCAGGTGCTGTCCACTCGCCGTGATCTTCTCCCGGCGGAGTTCATCAGCGAGCTGAGCCGCCTGCAAGACGACGCGGCCGAAGTCCCCTGGCCCGGGATCGAGCAGGTGCTGCGGTCCGAGCTGGGCGCTGAGGTGGGCGAGCTGTTCGCCAGCTTCGATCGTGAGCCGCTTGCCGCAGCGTCCATCGCCCAGGTGCACGCGGCGACGCTCCCGTCGGGGGCTCGGGTCGTGGTCAAGGTGCGGCGGCCGGATGTCAGCCAGATCGTGGACAGGGATCTGGACATCGCCGGTCGGCTGGCGGCCCGGCTGGAGCGCAGCACGAGCTGGGGCCGGGCGGTGGGCACGGCCGGGCTTGCCGCCGGATTCGCCGGCGCCCTGCGCGAGGAGCTCGACCTGCGGGTAGAAGCGCGCAACATGACCTCGGTGGCCGCCGCGCCGGGCAGCCGCGGCAGCGACGGCATCGCCATTCCGGTGCCCTACCAGCCACTGTGCACCGGGCTGGTGCTGGTGATGGAACGCTTCGACGGGCGTCCGCTGGCCGCGATCGACGCCGGCATGCCCGCTGACGTGCGCGCCGCGCTGGCCCGCAGCCTGCTCGACTGCCTGCTCCGCGAGGTCATGCTGGAGGGGACTTTCCACGCCGACCCGCACCCGGGCAACGTCCTGCTGCTGGCCGACGGCAGGCTCGGGCTGCTGGACTTCGGGTCCGTCGGGCGCATCGACCAAGGGCTGCGTTCCGCGCTGCAGCGGCTGCTGCTGGCCCTGGACCGGGGCGACCCGGCCGGGCTGGCCGACGCGCTCCTGGAGGTGGTCGAGCGACCCGAGGAGCTGGACGAGCTACGCCTGGAACGGATGCTGGGCCGGTTCCTGGCCCGGCACGTCGCAGCCGGGATCACCCCCGACGTGACGATGTTCACCGACCTGTTCCGCATCGTCTCCGACCACGGGCTGGCGGTACCACCGGAGATAGCCGCGGTATTCCGCGCGCTGGCCACGATGGAGGGCACGCTTACCCAGCTCGCCCCGGGCTTCGACATCGTGGCCGAAGCCCGCCGGTTCGCAGGCCAGCAGCTTGCCGGGCAGTTCAGGCCGGACACGCTGCGCACGACCGCGGCCGACGAGCTGGTCGCGCTGCTGCCCCTGCTGCGCCGCCTCCCGAGGCGCGTCGACCGGATCGGCGGAGCGCTCGAAGCCGGACGGCTCAGCGTCAATGTCCGCCTCCTCGCCGATGAAGGCGACCGCCGGATAGTCACGGGCCTGCTCTACCTGGTGCTGACCACGTTTCTCGCCGCGACCAGCGGCATCATGGCGGTACTTATGCTCGGCCTGCGCGGCGGGCCAACCATCACCAGCCGGGTATCCCTCTTCCAGTTCCTCGGCTACTGCCTGCTGGTGATCTCAGCTATCCTCGCGCTGCGCGTGCTCGCACTCGTGTTCCGCCCAAACAGGGCCTAGCCACATCTGGGCGTCATCTCCTCGGTCGGGCACCCTCTGGGCTACTCCCGGTTCTCCGGGACGGCAAGGGTCTGCCCGAAGGGTCGAGCGAAACGAGCCCTTGCCGTCCCGGGGGGTTCGGGAGTAGGGCTCTGCCTGCCCGGGCGAGGAGATGACCCCCGTTCTGATCCCCCCGTCTCCGAGGGAGGGCCGGGGGTCCGGGGCAGCGCCCCCGCAATAAAGCCGACGGCTTTACATCAGGGAGTCGGCGGCCTCGCTAGATCCATGGCCTCTACCTGCGGCTAAACCGTCCAGACAGTCCTCCACTGATGCTGCTGTTCCGCCGTGGTTGCGAACAGCCTCTTCGTCCCGAACTACGCGCGGCGCTGGGCGTTTGGTCATCGTCCCAGCCATCGCGTGGTGCTCGTGGCCGCACGGGCTGGTGGCTGTGAGGGGGTCGTTGCTGTATTCCGCTGCTGTACCCATCGTAGTGACCCCTCGCTTGTAAGGAGCCGGGATAATGGCGGTTATATAGCCTGACCTGCCGTTTTCGTTGACCGCACATGACCTGGTTTGACCGCTCACTACCCTGGCAAATGGCACGTTAATGGCACGATGATCTTGCGAGCCGTGTCCGTCCACCAGCAGATGCGGTCGCTGGGTTATGAGCACCACGACGCACGTCTTGCTGGTCCCTGGGATACCGCTGCGTCTCGCTGACCAGGACACGACGAACTGAGTCGTCTCACGCCGCGCGCGGCATCTCCGGCGTCCGCAGGGTCTCGTTGGCGAATCCGTTAGCAGACCCACCGCGTGGCCTGCGGGTTTCTGCCCCTTCCCCGTCTTCTCGTAGCTGCGATGTAGTTGTCTACTCGATTGCACCCGCGGTGTCGGGGACCGCGTTTTGGCGCGTCAGCAAGATGACGCTGCTCACCAGGACGAAGATCACGAACAGCACGAACGCGATGAGGTCGAGAACGAGCCCGAACGAGGCGATGACGCCGCCGAGGCCGAAGGCCTGGAGGAAGAACAAGATCCCGGCGAGGATCGAAACCCACCCCAGCCAGCGCGGCAGGACGCCGCTGCCGATCACGAGCACGCCTGCCGCGAAAGCAAAGAGACTGCCGAACACGTCCCCGACGCTGTCCAGGCCATAGGTCACCAGGTACAGCGCGTAGGACACGCCCTGATCGTGGTGGAACCCGAACGACGCGAGCTTCGCGCCGAGCAAGCCGAAGATACCGATGTCGCTGACGGCATGCAGGGCAATAAAGAGCGCTCCGCCAGTTAGCACCAGGGAGCCAAGGAACCGCGGCCGATCTGTGTCCCGGCGCAGCAGGTCGTGCAGCTTGGCCAGGTAGATCAGAAACATGACGGCATAGACGACGGATAGGTATGTGACCACCAACAGCCGCCCGCGGTGGTCGTAAAGCGTGTTCGCGATCTTCGCCGCCGAGGCGTTCTGGCTCAAGCCGCCGCCGAGCAGCCCGACCAGGGACACCGCCACCAGCGCTATGACGTAAAGGATGCCCGCCGCCCAGGCATACCGCTCCCACGCGCTAGAGGTCCGCGTCGCTGCCACCATGCCATCTTCCCCCATCCTCCCGTTGCGGGCCGTTACAACTCGGCGTTCACCAGAGACCTACGTTACGGCAGCAGTAGTTCGTGACCGTGGGGTTGTTGATGCAGGTCAGGGGGGCCGCGTAGAGGTGCGGCTGCCGCGATCATGATGGGTTTGTGAGACACGATCAAGATGCGGCAGTCGCTGCTGCCACGGTAGCCGATGATGCCCGGTCCGCGCTGCTGGCGGACCTGCTGGGGCGGGTGGCCGGGTGCTTTCCCCGGCGGGAGACCCGGCAGTGCTGCGGCCAGATGGTGCGCGGGCTGCTGATGGAACTGGAAGATCACAACTGCTGGACGATCGCCGAGGCGGTGGGGTATTGCGGGCCACACCGGCTGCAGCATCTGCTGTCGCGTGCGGTCTGGGACGACCAGCACGTGGTGGACATCGCGTCCGCGTGGGCGGCCGGTCACCTCGATGACCACTACGGTCGGCTCAAGGTGAATGGCAAGGTCATCTGGAAGTGCGAACACCATCACCAGACCGAGAGCGCGGCGATCGAGTGCTCTCGGCGCGAGGGGAGACGGCGCGGGATGCAGCCAGTGCAGGCAGGCCCCGCGAAGGATTGGCACCAGCCGCCAGTGGAAAGGCTCTCCCCGTGGCGCCAGCCGACAACCGGCCAGGCGATTAAGGCTGCAGCAGCTAACCGTCGCGCCAAGCGCGTAGCCGAAGCCGAGCATCAGCCGTCCGCTCCGCCCCAGTCAGTTCAGATCTACCCGGAGCCAGCCGCTTATGTCTATTACCGCGTCGCAGCGGTACTGCTAAGCGGGGATCGGAAGACTCTCAGAATGGATCTGCTCTCGGACTCAGGCGAACCGTGGCGGGACATAGAGGCGCCGGTGGCCGAAATGGGTCCACAGGCACTGGAGATCCAGCCCGGCGACCGCTTCACCTGGGATGGCAAGTCCTTGGAGAACCGCGTCCCGGTGAGATTCCAGGCCGAGCTTCAGCAGTTCGCGGCTAAGCTCAACGCAATGCCCGCCCAGAAGCGAGCGATCAGCCGTCATGACATCCAGACGGTGCAGACCCTTCGGGAAGGTGGCTACGTCTTCAACGCGGATAACTACGTGGTCCCTGTCGGGAACCACTGACTGCGTGACGGGTGAGCAGGCTTATTCTGCCCGTTTCGGGGATGTGGCCCGGCGTGCGCCAGCCGGGCCTTCCAAGGCAGAGGCCGAAGCGCTGGCGCCGGCCAGCGGCGCCGCGCTGCGGCGCCGCCTTGAACTAGCGTGGCTAATTTCGGCAACGCACAGCGAGTTCCGGGTGGGCCGCTGGCTGGTGGGCTCCTGGTACCAGTCATGCGGCTGCTTAGGCTAACGTTCGGGCAGGCTCGCCGAGGTGGATGGTGTCGATAATGCTCCAGTCCCAGGTGCGCTCGGGGCCGTGCTGGATGACGAGGCTCAATGCGCTGACCTGGATGTCGCAGCTAGGGAGTTGCAGGCCGAGTGCGTCGATGAGTGGCTGGGCTGGCCGGTCGGCGGTGCTGTAGCAGATCGTGATGTGGGGGATCCAGCTTGGCGGATCTGTGCCGGTGTCCGGAGTGCCAGTAGCTTGCTGTGTCGCCTGCACCGCTGCGTCATGGATGGGCTGGAGCGTCTCAGCGGGTGTAACGCCCAGCATGATCGCCTCGGGGTGATAGAGGACGCGGCCGAGCGTGACGGTGACGGGCGGCACGTCGGCGAGGAGGCTGGCCGCCGTGCGGGTCATCTGCTGGAGCTGCTCGCTCGAAAAGCTTGTGGCTGGCCCAGCTACGAGGGTGGTCATGTGCAGCCACTCATGGGCGTCATGTGCAGGCCCGCGGCGAACGGTGCCAGCCGTTGTGCCGGTGCTGGACAGCCTTCTGGCGGCCCGCTGAGGTCCGCGCGACCAAGATCGGCTCCCATTCCGCTCCCAGAATCGGACACCGACAACGGCAGAGGCCCGGTCCCTCGAAGGGGTCGGGCCTCTGGCCTGCTACTTCAGTGGGGTGAGCGAGGGGACTCGAACCCCCGACACCCAGGACCACAACCTGGTGCTCTAACCAGCTGAGCTACGCCCACCATCGGTAACGGCTGCATGAAGCATAGCGGTGCCTGGTCACCGATCTGAACCGGATTCTCCCACCTGGCCGGCGTCAGCGGCCGCGATCCCGTACCGGCTGGCGATCTCGCGCGCGGTCACTGAGTCCGGGCCGGGCTGCGGAACGAAGATCGCCTCCCGGTAGTACCGCAGTTCCTGGATGCTTTCCCGGATGTCGGCGAGGGCCCGGTGGCCACCATGCTTCGGCGGGCTGGCGAAGTACACCCGGGGATACCAACGGCGGGCCAGCTCCTTGATGCTCGACACGTCGACCATCCGGTAGTGCAGGTAACTGTCCAGCTCAGGCATATCCCGGGCGAGGAACGCGCGGTCGGTGGCAATCGAGTTGCCGCACAGCGGCACCCGCCGTGCGTCCGGCACCCGGGCGCGGACGTAGTTCAGCACCTGCTCCTGGGCCTCGGCCAGGGTGACCCCGGACGCCAGCTCGTCAAGCAGGCCCGAGCTGGTGTGCATCTCCCGCACCACCGGCACCATTTGGTCTACCGCTTCGGCGGGGGGCTTGATCACCAGGTCGATGCCCTCGTCGAGTACGTTCAGCTCACCGTCCGTTATCAGGCAGGCGATTTCTACAAGGGCATCGCGGGCAAGGTCGAGCCCGGTCATCTCACAGTCGATCCAGACGAGCCGGTCATTCATCACTACAGCCTAGACCCGCGCGGTGGTCTGTTGTCCCATGTCACTGTCACTGTCGCCGCCACTGTCTTGGTCACGCGCGGGTCAGGCTCCGGGTCAGCCGCGGGGCCGCCCGGTCAGCGCCCGGATGTGCTCCGGAATGGCGGTGCCGGGGGCCAGCGTGGGATCGGGCTGCTGTTCCCCGAACGTCAGCGCGACCGGGAGCACCCCGGCCCACACATCGAGGTCAAGGTCTTCCGGGTCGTCGGCCGGAGGGCCGGTGCGGACCTTCACTGACGCCTCATCGAGCGGAATCGCGAGCACGGCGGTGGCGGCGAGTTCCTTGCGGGACGGGGTGCGGGCCGCGGACCAGCGCCCTGGTACCAGGTGTTCGGTGATGGCCCGCAGCGCGGCGAGCTGCTCCTCCTTGTCGGTGACCAGCCGGGCCCGTGCCGAAAATGACGGCACTGCGGTAGTTCATCGAATGGCTGAACACCGACCGGGCGCAGACCAGCCCGTCCAGCAGGGTCACGGTCACGCACACCTCCCGGCCAGCCGCGGCCAGCATGCTCCGGTTGGCCGAGGATCCGTGCAGGTAGAGGGTGTCGCCGCTGCGCCCGTATGCGGTGGGCAGCACTACTGGCGCGCCTCCCATGTCCACGCCGAGATGGCAGATCAGGCCCGCATCGAGCACGGCGTGCAGCTCGCGGCGGTCCGCCCGGCCGCGCTCACGGTGCCGGCCGAGCCGGGTGCGGCCTGTGGTGGACAGGCTCGTGCCGGAGGGTCCTGCGCCGGAAGGTTCTGGGCCGGAAGGTTCTGGGCCCGAGGCTCCTGGGCCGGAGGGTTCGGCAGTAGCGGGTCCAGCGGCAGAAAGGGTCGTTTCGCTGCTCATAGTGATCTACGGTATTCAGGAAGTGGACTGTTGACAGTAGCCACTATGACGGAAGTTGCCATGACCACTTTTCCACGGGTGGCGGTCGAGCTGCCGGTCCTGGCCGACCGCAGCGCGGCCGAATCACTGGCTGGGCAGATCACGGCCCAACTGCGCGAGGCGCTCGCGGACGGCAGGCTCGCCGCGGGTGAGCGGTTGCCGTCGAGCCGGGCCCTCGCCACCACCCTCGGTGTCAGCCGGACGGTCGTGACCACGGCCTACACCCAGCTGTTCGCGGAAGGGTGGCTGGAGGGGCGGCACGGGTCGGGCACCTATGTGGCTGACGGCGCACCCGGGGCCCCGGCAGACGACCCGGCCGCGGTCCCGGCAGACGACCCGGCCGCGGTCCCGGTGGGCGAGGCGGCCGTGGTCCCAGCGGCTGGCGCGGTCCGGGTCCCGCCTCCCTGGCGCGCGGCGGGTACGGCAGGCGTGGTGGGCGTGGCGGGCGGCCCGGCGGCGGTACCGCGGCAGGACAGGGCCCGGCTACCGGGCGGCGAGGCGGCCGGGCCGCGCGGTGGCCTGTCGCTGCGGCCGGGCATCCCCTGGGCTGAGGGCATCGACCGGGCCGCATGGCGCAGAGCCTGGCGGCAGGCTGCCGCCCAGCTACCGGCGGACGCGCCGGATCCGCGGGGCCTGCCTGGCCTGCGCCAGGCCGTCACCGGATACCTGCGGCGCGGCCGCGGCATGCGCTGCACGATCAGCCAGGTCATGATCACCCGCGGGGTCTCGGCCGGTCTCAGCCTGCTGGCTGCGGCCCTGCTCCGGCCCGGTGACCGGGTGGGCGTGGAAGAACCTGGTTATCAGACCGCCCGGGCGGTGTTCGCGGCGCACGGAGCGCAAATCGTGCCCTGCCAGGTGGACGCCGACGGCCTGGTGGTTGCCGACCTCCCGGGCGACCTGAGGTTCGTCTACACCACTCCGGCCCACCAGTACCCGCTGGGTGGGCGGCTGCCGGTGCCGCGCCGGCAGGCGCTGGTGGCCTGGGCCCGGGCCACCGGGGCGCTGATCCTGGAAGACGACTACGACGGTGAATTCCGCTACGACGTGGCGCCCCTGCCTACGCTGGCCGGCCTGGACCCGGCGGTAGTGGTCTACCTCGGGACCACCACCAAGACCCTCGTGCCCAGCCTGGGCGCGGGCTGGCTGGTCGCCCGGCCCGACCTGACCGCGACGCTCGCGGAGACCGCGGATGATCTGGGCGAGCGCGTTGCCGAGCCCGTGCAGTACGCCCTGGCGGCCCTGCTGGCCAGCGGCGACCTGGAGCGGCACGTGCGGCGGATGCGGCACGAGTACGCACGCCGCCGGGCGGTCATGTCCGCTGAGCTTGGCGGCGTGGTGTCCCGGCTGGCTACGTGGCCGGCCCGGCTGACCGGGGATACCGCTGGCATGCACATGGTGCTCGAGCTGCCCCGGGACACCACCGCCGCGGTGGTGACCGCTGCCCGGGCCCGGGGGGTGGAGGTGGTCACCCTGGAGCGGTACTTTGCCGGGCCGCCCAGTAGGCATGGCCTCGTGCTCGGTTACGGGGCGACCGACCTGGCCGGGGTCAGGCGGGCCTGCCGGGTCATCGCCGAGATCCTGGCCACCCTGGCCAGCTGAGCCCGCTGGCGGCCAGGTTCAGCCGACCGCACTCCGCCCGCCCGCGGCCACGTATTCGTCCGGGGGGCCGTACCGCACCCGCCCCTGCAGCCAGGACATGGTCAGGATGCTGGCCGCGGCGCGCCCGGCCTGGTCCGCCTGCACGCCTCGGGAACTTGACGGGGCAGGCTGGGGCCTGGTGCCCGTGCTGGCCAGCGGCTCGATATCGATCACCCCGGAATCGTGGCTGCCGCCCGGTACCTGGGAGGCGATGAAATGGCCGCCCCTGGCCCAGCAGCGCCGGCTGCGCCGCTGCGGCTGCGTGATCGCCACCGGGGTGGGGCGCCCGGCAGGCCAGCCCCGTGCCACCTGCCAGGAATCCAGCCAGCGGATGATCTCGTCCAGCCGGCCGGCCGGGCTGTCCGTGACCGGGACCCATGCCTGGGCGATCACCCCGATCTGCGCGCAGAGGCGGCCTTCGGTATTGACCCCGGGCAGTCCGTCGGGCGCGGCCGGGGAGACCGGATCGCGCGACGTCGCACGGGCGAGGCGTGGGCGGCTGTACCCGCCCCGCCAGCCGGGGTCACCGAGTCGGCCGAATTCGGCAGGCTGGCCCGGTTCGCCGGGCTGGCCGGGCCAGCCATGCTCGCCTGGTGTCCCGGGCTCGTCCGGCCAGCCCAGCGACCGGGCCGCCCGTACGATCGGGATGAGCTGGGCGATCTCACCGGATACCGGATTCCAGACCAGGTGGCAGGGCTTGCCCAGCTTGAGCAGCCGGTCCGCCGCCCAGCGGGCGGAGACCAGCATCGGGTCCGCGTACAGCACCAGCCAGACGGCGCGGGGGGCGCCACCTTTCATGCTCCCCCCGTCCGCGGCCGCCGGGATTCGGTGCGCTCCCGGCATCCACGCGTCAGTCACCGCGCTCCTTGCACAGGTTTAGACCTCTGGTGCGGCCTCCCTTACCTGCCTACGTCACGGCGCGGCAATAGTCCAGAGGCGGTACGGCTGAACCGAATCAGGATGCGTGCGGCGGAGGCAGGCCCGGCCGGGGGCGCCCGCAGGCACCGGCCCGCGAGCGGTACTGGCCAGGACGGCCCGCAGTCAGGAATCATGCTAGAACGTTTCACCGGACATACCGGCGTCGGCCGTACGGGACAGGAGCGAGGCCCATGACAGGTGATGGAGTCCCGGGCATCGAGGACATACCAAAGCTCGGCCGGTGGCTGGCTGACAACGGCATCACCACGACTGACCAGGCGCCAGCCGTGCAGCTGATCGCCGGGGGCAGGTCCAACCTGACCTATCTGCTGGACACCGGGTCCGCGGCCGACCCGGTGCGGGGGCCGTTGCTGGTGCTGCGGCGCCCGCCACTCGGCCATGTGTTGCCGACCGCCCACGACATGGCGCGAGAGTACCGGGTGCTGATTGCCCTGGACGGCACGGACATCCCGGTGCCCAAGCCGGTCGCGCTGTGCTCGGACACGGACATCATCGGCGCGCCCTTCTACCTGATGGAGTACGTGCCGGGGCTGATCCTGCGCAGCGCGCAGGACGGTGAGCGGGTCACGCCGGAGCAAGCCCAGCAGCTGTCCGAGCGGTTCACCGACATGCTCGCGGCCATCCACGGACTGGACCCGGAGGCGACCGGGCTGGCGGGCTTCGGCCGGCCGGACGGGTACATGGAGCGTCAGCTGGCCCGCTGGCAGCGCCAGTGGGACCTGTCCGTGAGCCGGGACATGCCGGGATACGAGGAGCTCACCGCGCGGCTGGCAGCAGGCCTGCCCGCTGTCACCAAGAACGCCGGCGGCACCCTGGTCCACGGTGACTACCGGCTGGACAACATGCTCATCTCGCTGGACACCGACCCGGTCATCCAGGCCGTCCTGGACTGGGAGATGTCCACGCTGGGCGACCCGCTCGCCGACCTCGGGCTTTCCCTGGTGTACTGGGCGGACGCTGACGACGAGGACTGGATGCGGCTCAGCGTGGGCGCCGCGGTAACGACTGCCCCCGGCTTCCTCACCCGGGTCCAGATCGCGGACCGGTATGCCGCTGTCACCGGGCGGGACGTGTCCTCGATCGGCTACTACATGGCGTTCGGCTGCTTCAAGCTGGCTGTGGTCCTGGAGGGCATCCACGCCAGGTTCTTGCAGCGCAAGACCGTCGGCGAGGGGTTCGAGCGGGAAGGCCAGGCGGTGCCGCAGCTGATCCGGCGGGCCCACCGCCTGCTCGACTCGGCGGGCTGACCAAGGACACCGTCCGCCACCTGGTCCACAGATTCTGATCGCCGGGGATTGTGGGCGAGGCCGGGCGACCGGGGGTGGCCGGGGAGCCGGGCGGAAGGCCTGGTAGGAGGCCGGACGGAAGGCCCGGTAGAAGTGGCAGCCGGGGCGGAAGGACCGGTAGAAAAGGAAATGAGGTCCGGCTCCCCGCTCTGGCCGGACCTCACACCCCATCCTTCAGCGCAGTGGCCTGGTGAAAACTCGCCCCAGACCGACCGCCTGCCGAGGAAGCTTAATGAGGCCCGACGCCCCGCTCTCGCCAGGCCTCATATACAAGACGCGGGTCCGGCCAGGGTGGTTGTCATAACTCTGTAAGGTTTATCGAAGAAATTTCCCGCCCCCAGCGCCAGCGTTTGGGCTGGTCAGCCCCGTGCGGCCGGGTGTGAACGTGGCGCAGCTAGCCGCCGCAGTTGGGGGAGCAGATGCGGCGCGCGATGGCCAGGAAGAAGACCGAGCTGATCTGGGTGGGGTCGGTGATCTGGAAGGCCTGGCCGCCGGTGGCGTTGGCGATCTGCTGCAGCGCGCTGAAGTTGCCGGACGTGCCGAACATGATCGGGATGATCTCTATCCGCTTCCGCGGGTTGTAGAGCGTGCGCAACTGGTTGACCAGGGCGGTGGCGGAGATGTCGCCGGGCGCGTTGTCGATGCCCGCGGTCATGACCAGCACGGCGTTGTTGTACCGGGGCTGGTAGGTCGCGGTCATCTGCTTGAAGCCGTCCAGGATCGTGCCGTACAGCGCCGCCGGGGCGCCCACAAGGGGCTTGCCCAGGTTGGCGACCTGGGCGGCTTGCTGGCGCCGGCTGACCAGCCCGAGCGGGGCGGGCAGCGGGCCGACGGACACCAGTTCCTTGTAGGGAAGGGGGCCGTCCAGGTGGCTGGCGAAGGCCCAGTCACCCAGCTGCGTGCTATCCGGGAACTGGGCGAGACCAAGGGATGCGGCCTGGGCGAGGACCTGTTCCAGGGATGGCCCCCCGGCCGTGACCGGCTTGGCCATCTGCTCGGATACATCGAGCAGCACCAGGTCGCGGGAGCCGAGGCTCAGCCGTTGCCAGGCCTGGAGGGCAGTCTCCGCCTGACCCGGGGCAATCACCTGAGCCAGGGTCGGCTGGCCAGTGTCCAGCCCGTACGCGCCGATCCAGGGCGGGGCCACCCCGCTGGCCGAGCGGAAGCCCTCGTAACGTACATACGACGTCGCGTAACTCGACTGGAGGGCGGTCTCGAATTCCTCAGCGGCCTTCAGCTTCAGCGAGTTGGTGGTGGTCAGCACATAGGGGTAGTCGAGCTCGTAGGCGCCCTGCTCCGGGTACCGCCCGGCGAGGGACTGGTCCGGATGCGCCCGGTCGTACTGTGCGACTGCCTGCTCGGAGGCGATGGTCACCGGCCGTCCGTCGCGCGACCCCGTGGCCAGGCTCGCCAGCGACGCATCACTGCTGGAGCCCCCGGTGACCTGCACGTTGAACACGAAGTCGGCGAACCCGGCCCGGGCGGACGGGCCGTTGCCCAGCAACTGCTGCAGCTGGATGAGCGTGGCCAGCCCGGCGGAGCTGTCCGCTGGGTCGGGGAACCGCACATGCAGCCCGAGCGCGGCGGCCGGACCGCCCACCGCCTCGGGCAGCAGGAACTGATAGCCCACTGACGAGCCGAAAGCCGGGGTCTGCGCCGCCACCGACCTGGGCATCACGATCATCAGCGGGCTGCGGGCCACGGTGATGCCGGACGGCTGGACCAGTTGCGCGCCCACCGGCGAGCTGCGGGCGACATCCACCCAGAGGGTGGAATCCGGGATCCAGGCATCGAAGTCGGCCCCGCTCGCGCCGGATTTCAGCCCGGATACCTGGGCGGCTACCGATGATGACTCCTCGCTGACCACCCGGACCTGCGCGCAGTGCCCGTTCACGCTGTTGTGCTGCTCGTTGAAGAACTGGCTGACGTGCCGGATGGCGGGCGCGATGTCCGCGGACGTAGCGAGATTGACCATCACCGGGTGTTCGGTGCAGGAGGCCCGGGACACAATAGCCTCGGCACCGAACGCGACCAGCAAGGTGCACGCGATCACGCCGGCCAGTGCGCTCAGGGTGATGACCATGCGGGCGCGGCGCCGTCGGCTCTGCCGATTGTGGTTGCCCGGGCCGTCAACTCCGGCGAATCCAGCGTTCACAGCATTCCTCGCTCGCGGGGACCCGCTCCCCACGCGGTCTGCGGTGCGACTCTAACCGGGAAAACGTGGCCGGGTCAGGCGTTTTGCCTGGTTTGTGCCCAGGGCTGGGTCCGCGGCGGGGGCGGGCGGCTAGCCGGTCACCGGGGGCGGCCAGTCTGTCACGGGGGGCTGCCACCCGGTCACCGGACGGGCCAGCCGCCAGGCACCGGGCGTCCGCCAGCCGGTCACCGGAGAAGCTGTCAGCCCGTCACCGAAGAGGCCATCAGCCGGGCCGTGGGGGCCACCAGCCGGGCCAGGGGGAGCGGCCAGCCGGCCACGGGGAGCCACCAGCCGGGTCACGGGGGAGCGGCCAGCCGGCCACGGGGAGCCACCAGCCGGGCTACGGGGGAGCGGCCAGCCGGGCCGCGGAGAGCCACCGGCCGGGCCGCGGAGGCTGACGGCCAGGCAGACTGGCGGGATGGCTGGTCCCATCGAGGTGACTGATCCGGCTGATCCGCGGCTGGCCGATTACCTTTCACTGACTGACTCGGCGCTGCGGCAGAGCCTCGAAGCCGAGCACGGGCTGTTCATGGCCGAAGGTGAGAAAGTGATCCAGCGGGCGCTGGCCGCCGGGATGCGCGGTCCGGCTCGATGCTGGTGACCGCGGACCGGGCTGGCCCGGCTGGCCGGGCTGGTGCGTGACTGTGCCGTCCCGGTCTACGTGGTGGACGACGACGTGGCGCGGCGGCTCACCGGCTACCGGGTGCACCGCGGCGCGCTGGCGGCCATGGCCCGGCGGCCGCTGCCGCGGGTAGCCGAGGTGCTGGCGAGGACGCGGCGCGTGGTGGTGCTGGAGGACCTGGTGGATCACGGCAACGTGGGCGCGGTCTTCCGGTCGCGGCAGCGTTCGGTGCCGGGGCGGTGATCCTGTCCCCGCGGTGTGCGGATCCGCTCTACCGGCGGGCGGTGAAGGTGTCGATGGGCGCGGTCTTCGCGGTGCCGTACGCACGGATAGCCGACTGGTACGGCGGGCTGGCCGAGTTGCGCACGGCCGGCGTTCCGGCTGCTCGCCCTTACCCCGGACCAGACAGCCGTGCCCATCGCCGACGCCGTGCCGGCCGGGCGCGGCCCCGGCCGAACGGATCGCTCTGCTGCTCGGCACCGAGGGCGACGGCGCTCTCCTCCCGCTGGCGCCGCGTGCCGACCAGGCCGTCTGCATCCCGATGAGCCCGCGGCGATGGCCGGTGGCGTGGACTCCCTCAACGTCGTGGCCGCGGCCGCGATCGCGTGCTACGCCCTAGCCGGGCAGACCGCCTAGGGCGCTACGCGGCGCCAGGGTGCCCGGGCGCCTAGGACCTTACCCGCGACGTGCCGAGAAGTACTCGCTCGACTCCCTGCGCCACAGCAGCACGATCGCCGTCCAGCCCGATCAGCCAGATGACGATGGAGACCACCCTGGTCAGCACGGGCTCCGCCTGGCGCAAGCCGGCCAGCAGGGACATCGTATCGATGCCGAAGAACACCGTGGAGGTGATCCGGGCCCAGTTCCGCCCAGCCTTGTTCGCGTACGCCATCCACAGCCACAGGCCGATCCCGACCAGGCCGAAAATCACCGCGGCGGCCACGGCCACGACCTCGGCGGAGTGCAGCTGGGCGGACGTGAGGTTGTGGTCACGGTTGTGGATGGCGGTGCGCAGGCTGCCGATGGTCGCCAGGGTCAGGATCAGGCTGAGCGCGCTGACCGCCGCCCCGGCGTACATGACCTTGACTGCGGTCAGCACGGACGCGGGCGGCCCAGCGCGCACGGGCTCCGGCTCTGCTGCTCCCGATGGGTAGGACGGGTACATGAAGGGCTCCTGATATGGACAGCGACCGGGGCGCCGGGCCTCTGGTCACGGACCGCCGGCAGGCAGCGGACTGAGCTTAGCGGCGCATGCCACCCTTGCCTAGGCCGCGCCAGGCACGGACAGCAGGCACAGCAAACAGGTACCGCCTACCAGGGTCTGTGCCCGGGCTCAGGCGTCCGGATGCATGCAGTGCCCAGACCACTTTGCCGCCGCCGTCGAGCAGGTGCCAGCCCCACCGGACACAGCACGACTCGACCACGTTCAGCCCGCGGCCGGATTCCGCGAACGGCCCGGATTCACGCACCGTCGGGATCCCGTTGCCCGGGTCGGTCACCATGCACATCACGTACGGCCCTGGCCGAGCAGCCGCAGCCGGATCGGGCGGTCGCTAAGGAACCGCTGGCCCGCGGGCATGCCGTGCCGCAGCGCGTTGGTCACCAGTTCCGAGACCACCAGCCCGGCCATGTCCGCGAGCGCGGCCAGTCCCCAGGCCCGCAAGGTGGCACAGACGAAATCCCGGCCGCACTTGACCGACTCGGCGTCTGGGCGCAACGCGCATGCGGCGGACGTCTGAGCCGCCAGGTCGCCGAGTGCGGGCGGGGCCGGATGCGCCACCCTGGCCTGGCCCAGGCGAGCCGGGTCAGCGACGGTGTGCCCGAGGCCTGCGGGCTCCCCGCACGTGAGGAGCCACTCCCGGTTCACGCTCATGACTTCTGTGCTGACTGGCGCGGCCGCCCGGTGTCCGGTCATCGGGCTCCCGTCTGTCTGCCGTCACTGTGTCGTGCATCTGGAGCGCAAGCGCTATCATCCTCTACGTACCTTGCAAACGCAAGGGCGGATGCACGTGCAGATGAAAGTGCGATCACCGTCTGCAACGTCTGCGAGGAGGCCACGACGGGAGGCGTGACTGGGCGGATTTCCGAGGGGAGAGCCAGGGGGGTTGGAGTGATCTCAGTGCAGCCGGGGAGCGGTCCAACAGTTCTCCGCATCCTTCTGGGCTCCCAGCTGCGGAGGCTGCGCGAGGCCGCAGGAATCACTCGCGAGGACGCCGGGTACGCGATCCGCGCGTCCGGCTCGAAGATCAGCCGCATGGAGCTCGGGCGGGTCGGCTTCAAAGAGCGCGATGTCGTCGACCTACTGGAGATGTACGGGGTTGCTGATGAGGCCGAGCGGGCCACTCTCGTGGCTCTGGCCAGGGACGCCAATTCACCTGGCTGGTGGCACAAGTACGGCGAGATTCTGCCGGACTGGTTCCAGGTCTACGTGGGCCTGGAGGAAGCCGCCTCGCTCATCAGGCTGTACGAGGTCCAGTTCGTGCCCGGGTTGCTGCAGACGGCCGGACTACGCCCGCGCGGTCATCGCACTCGGTCAGCCTGGCGCGTCAGCTGAGCGAGGTCGAGCGCCGGGTCAGCCTGCGGGTCGCCCGGCAGGAACTGCTCACGCAAGCCGGGCGCACCGCGACTGTGGGCGGTGGTGGACGAGGCCGCGCTGCGCCGGCCGATCGGCAGCAGGGAGGTGATGCGCGGCCAGCTCGAGCGTCTGATCGAGGTGACCAGGGAACCCAACATCACCCTCCAGGTGGTGCCGTTCAGCTCCGGAGGCCACGCGGCCGAAGGCGGGGCGTTCACCATCCTGCGGTTCCCCGAGGTTGACCTGCCAGACGTGGTTTACGTCGAGCAGCTGACCAGTTCCCTCTACCTGGATAAGCGCGACGACGTGGAACGGTACACCGAGGTCATGGAACGCCTCAGTGTCGAGAGCGAGTCGCCGGAACACACGACAGAAATCCTGAGCGGGATGCTTGAGGAAGTCGAATAGATGAACACATATAACGGAATGCCTGCCACCGACCTGGTCGACGCCTGCTGGCGGAAGAGCAGCATCAGCAACTCCCAGGGCGACCTGCGTGGAAATGGCCAAGCTGGACCGGGGGCGAGTTCGCGGTACGGAACTCCCGGAACCCGACGGCCCGGCCCTGATCTACACGCGGGCCGAGATCGCCGCGCTCATCGAGGGCGTCAAGCGAGGCGAATTCGACGACCTCCTGGTCTAGTACCAGGTCGTTAGGGCCGCTGGCCGCCGTGTACCTGCGCGACACGGCGGCCAGCTCGTCTCCGTGGGCCGGCCAGGGAGCTTGTGGGCCGGCGAGGGAGCTTGTGGGCCGGCCAGGGCGTGCCGCTCAGCGGACGTGCAGCTGGCCTTCAGGTTGGCGGGTTGAAGTCCTCCCGTGGCGCAGGTCAGGGATGAGCGAGTCAGTACGGCGCTGGTGCCGAGGCAGCTGCTGCGGCTGGGAGATCGTCATCGTCTTCGCCCTCTCCCTGGGCGGCAGTGCCCTGTTCGCGATCATCGACCTGATCGGCTCGCTCACCGCCAGCAAGTCCCTGGGCAAGCAGCACGCCCTGATCGTCGGCTCGCTGGCCCCAGGGCGCCCAGTCCTCGATCTGGTCTTGCAGCTGGCCAACATCCTGATCGCGCTCGCCCCGGTCGCGCTGGTCTGCTACCTGCTGCTGCGGGAGGGCACCACCCCGTCCGCGGCGATCGGGCCTGGACGCCCGAGAGCCCGGCGCCGACCTCCTCAAGGGCGCCGTCCTCGCGGCGGTCATCGGCGGCTCCGGGCTGGCCCTGTACCTGACCGCGTACAAGCTCGGGCTGAGCCTGAACGTGGTTCCGGAGAACCTGCCCGCGGTGTGGTGGCGGATCCCGGTCCTGGTCCTCGATGCCGCGCAGAACGGCATCCTGGAGGAGGTCCTGGTCATCGGTTACCTGCTGCGGCGGCTGGACCAGCTGGGCTGGCGGCCCGGCCGGGCCATCGCGCTGAGCGCGCTGCTCCGCGGCTCTTACCACCTCTACCAGGGCTTCGGCGGGTTCATCGGCAACGCGGTGATGGGCGTGATCTTCGCGCTCCTGTACCGCCGGTGGGGCCGGGTCACCCCGTTGATCATCGCGCACACGCTCATCGACACCGGGGCCTTCGTGGGCTACGCGGCCCTGCACGGCCACGTGTCCTGGCTCCCCTGAGCGCAGCTGACGAGCCGCCGGAGCTGACTGCCCCGCGCAGTTGACGGCCCGCCGGAGTTGACGGGTCCCGGAGTTGACGGGCCCCGAAGTCGACGAACCCCATCGGACTGGGTGCGGGCGGCGGCGGGACGTGGTGTTCGTTGCGGAAAACCGGCTGGGGTCAGCGGGCCAGTTGCTCGATGACGGCCGCGCCCGGCAGGCGGGCCGAGGGCAGCACCGGGCAGCACCAGCTTGGAGCGCCGGACCCCGCTGCCGATGACGACCTGCGGGGCCGCTGCGACGCGGGCGTCGACGAGCACCGGCCAGCCCGCGGGCAGGCCGACCGGGGTGATCCCGCCGTACTCCATCCCGGTCTCGGCCACGGCCACGTCCATCGGGGCGAACGACGCCTTGCGCACGTCGAGCTCGCGCCGGGCCGCGCCGTTCACGTCGGCACGGGTGGTGGCGAGCACGACGCAGGCGGCGAACCTGGTCTCACCGCCGCGCCGCCCGCTGATCACCACGCAGTTGGCCGACTCGGTCAGGGCGACCTGGTAGCGCTCGCAGAACGCGGCTGTGTCGGCCAGCGCCGGATCGATCTCGGCGATCGCGGCGGCAGCCAGCTCACCGTCGAGCGCGGCCAGCGCCTGGTCAGCGAGCGCCTGGGCGACCGGCGCGGCGAGCAGGTCCGGGCGGGCTGACGCGGGCTCGAGGTCGAGCTTCCCGAGGCGGGTGATCATCCCGCTATCCTGCCACCATGCCCGAGTCCCCGGATGGCGCCGCCGGGCCGGACGAGCTCATCGGGGCGTCCGGGCTGCGGCTCGGCGATGCCCAGGCCGGTGCGCTGCGGCAGGCCCTGGCGGCGGGCACGCTGACGTCAGCCGAGTTCACCGCGTGCTATCTGGACCGGATCGGGCGGCTGAACCCGTTGCTGCGCGCGGTCACCACGGTTAGCCCGGACGCCCTGGCGCAGGCCACCCGGCAGGCCCGGGAGTCGCTGGACGGGCCGCTGACCGCGCACCGGCTGGACGCCGTGGTGGCCGTGACCGCGACGCCCGCCTGGCTGACCGACCACGTACTCGGTGATCACGTCGTGCTGCACACGTCCGGCCCCGCCGCGGTGGCGGGCTACCCGGCCATCAGCGTGCCCGCAGGCCACGTCCGCGGGCTGCCGGTCGGCCTGTCCTTCATGGGCCCGGCGTGGAGCGAGCCCAGGCTGATCGCCCTCGCGTACGCGTTCGAGCAGGCGGCGCAGGCGTTGCTGTGGCCGGGGCTGCGGCCAGCTGTGCTCGCTGGCGGTTGAGGATCCCCGCCGGCACCGCGTGTAACCTGCGCTCATGGATTCCTGGCGCGGAGTAAACGTTCCCGAGCTGCCGGGGCGGGGCCCCGAGCCAGTGCTGATGGACACGGCGACCGGCACGCTGGCCCCGGCGGCGGCCGGCCCCGCGGCCACGATCTACGCGTGCGGGATCACCCCCTACGACGCCACGCACATCGGCCACGCCGCCACCTTCCTCGCCTGGGACCTGCTGGTGCGCGCCTGGCGGGACGCGGGACACCAGATCACGTACGTGCAGAACGTGACCGATGTAGACGACCCGTTGCTGGAGCGTGCGGCCCGGGACGGGGAGGACTGGCGGGAGGTCGCCGACCGGGAGATCGACCGGTACCGGGGCGACATGGAGGCGCTCCGGGTGCTGCCCCCGGACCACCTGGTCGGCGCGGTCGAGGCGCTGCCGGTGATCGAGCGGTTCGCGGGCCTGCTCGCCGACCGGGGCGCCCTGTATGAGCTGGACTCCGACCAGTACTTCTCGCGCATGTCCGACGGCCGGTTCGGCATCGTGTCCGGGCTGGACCCGGCGACCATGGTGGCGCTGTTCGCCGAGCGGGGCGGCGATCCAGCCCGGCCCGGCAAGAAGGACCCGCTCGACCCGCTGGTCTGGCTGGCCGCCCGGCCCGGGGAGCCCTCCTGGCCGGCCCGGTTCGGCCCGGGGCGGCCGGGCTGGCACGTGGAATGCGCCGCGATCGCCACCGAGTACCTGGGCACCGTGTTCGACGTCCAGGCGGGCGGCAGCGACCTGGTGTTCCCGCACCACGAGATGAGCGCCTCGCACGCCCGGGTGGCGCTGGCCCCGGACGCGTTCGCACGCCGTTACGCGCACGCCGGGCATGGTCCGGCTGGACGGCACGAAGATGTCCAAGTCCCTGGGCAACCTGGTGTTCGTGTCGGAGTTGCTGGCCCAGGGCGAGGACCCGATGGCGGTGCGGCTGGCGATCCTCGCGCACCACTACCGCGGTGACTGGGACTGGACGGCGGCGGGCCTGGCCGCGGCCGCCGAACGGCTGGCCCGCTGGCGGGACGCGGTGCGGGCGGCCGCCTCGTATTCTGCCGCCTGGTACTTCCGCTGTCCCGTCCGCTGCGGGTGAGGTCGTGCTCGCCGCGGTGCGTGACCGGCTCGCCGACGACCTGGACACGCCGGGCGCGCTGGCCGCGGTCGATCGCTGGGCCGACGCGGTGCTCGGGACAACGCCTGGGGCGGCCGGGACTGCCGGGGTTGGCGGGACTGGCGGGGCAGCCAGGGTCGGCGGGGCAGCCAGGACTGGCAGGGCTGCCGGGAGTGGTGGGGTCGACGGGGCTGGGGAGGCTGGCGGGGCAGCCAGGGGCGGCGGAACTGCCAGGGCTGACAGGGCTGCCGGGACTGACGGGGCTGGCAGGGCTGGCGGGGCGGCCGGGACTGACGGGGCTGGCGGGACTGGCGGGGTCAACGGGGCGGCCGGGACCGGCCTGCCCGGGCCGCAGGCCGCGCAACTGGTCCGCGACACGGTGGATGCCCTGCTCGGCGTCGCGTTGTAGGCCATGGCGCCGGGCCGTACGTGGCGCCTGGTACGGGCCGTACGTGGCGTCTGGTATCTGCGGCACTTGGGAGTTTGCGCAGGTGGGCTCGCCTGTGTCGGCTTGCCGGCGGCCAGGTGGGGTCTGCCGGTGCCGCCTTGTCGGCGGTATCGAAGCGCGATATCGTTCGGGGATGCTGCGATATCGCGGCGGCTCGCTTAGTCCCGGAGCTTGTGATGACCGAATCCCCGCCAGGTGCGCAGCCGGATCCTGACCCAGTTGCTGGCGACCCGCGGCCGTCCAGCCCCCCGGAGCCGGCTGAGGATCTGGAGTCCGCTGAGGATCTGGAGCTGGCTGAGGAACTGAAACTGGATGAGGACCTGAAGCCGATCGATACCCCGGAGCCGGGCGGTGGGGCGGAGTCTGGCGGTGGCTCTCAGGTCGGCGGGAGAGCGAAGCCCGGCGGTGGCCCTCAGCCCGGCGGGGGTTCGGAGTCTCGCGGTGGCCGGCCGTCAGCTGCCGAGCAGTGGGAGGCGGCCAGCCAGCGGCGGGAGGCCGAGCAGAATCTCCGCCTGCTGGTCCAGGCCGTTGGCCTGCTCCCGGAACCTGATCGCGAACACCTCTACGTATGGTTGCTGAAGATGGCCGCGCGAGTCAACGTGCCGCCCGGGTCAGTCATTCCCGGGGCACCCGCCGCGGCGGCCCGGCGGCTGAAATGGGCTACCCAGGCGGCACGCACTACTCCGGCTCGGTCCAGCCCATCCGAGGTATTCGAGTCGCTGCAGCTGGCCGGGTTCCGTGGATCGAGCGGTGCGGCCCAGCAGATGGTGCCGGTCCGGTTCTCCGCCGAGCAGCATGCCCGGCTCCGCGCCTGGTGCTCGGAGCACGGTTTCTCAATGGCGACCGTCATCCGCGGCCTGGTGGACCGATTCCTGGATTCCCAGCGAGCCGGCCAGCCCTGACCCGGCTGTTCCCGGCCGCCTCCCGGTTCGCTGCCGCCTGCGCCGCGTCGGCCCGCGCCGTTATCACAGCAATCGCAGGGGTAGCCTCTCCCGTCACTATCGAGGCTGATGCAGGGATAAGTGTCTCGAATGATGAGACGTTCACTCCGGTCGGGCATTAGCAGTTCGATTTTCCCCCCCTGAGGGATAAAAATCGAACTGTTATTTGACTCGACGCCCGAGGTGGAGAGGTTGTCTCACTATTCGAGACATGACCTGATCCCGCGCACCTCAAGGGAGAAGGACCCATCAGTCACATAACCGTCATCGACGCCGTCCCGCCCCTGCGGGGGCTATCCGCAGCATCAGCGCGGTACATACTCGGTCGCCGGCGACCGCGCGGGTGTACCGCGCTGATAGCCGGGGCCGGGCTGGCTGGGGTCGGCGGGTTAGGGGCGGCTGGGTCGGCGGGTCGGCGGCAGCGGGTGGGCGGGGTCGGCGGCAGCGGGTGGGCGGGGTCGGCGGCACCGGGTGGGCGGGTCATGGGGCGGCTGGTGGGTGGGGGTCGGCGGCACCGGGGCGGCAGGGGTCGGCGGCTGGTGGGCGGGGTCGGCGGCACCGGGTGGGCGGGTCAGGGGCGAATGGCGATGGAGACGCTGCGCAGGTGGTCTGCGTCATCCAGCTCGACGGTCAGGGTGAGCCGGGCGGTCTCGCCGTCCAGCTCGACCGTGGTGCTCGTCTCGCCGTTCCCGCCGCAGAAGGCCCCGAGCCGGGTCGGCCCGGCCCATACACTGGCCAGCTGCAGCTGGCGGAGCAGCAGGCCGGTGTGGGCGGACGTGGACACCGGCAGAGTGGCGGGCCATTGCCGGGCCCCGTCGTTCAGCAGCGAGATGACTGCCTGCGTGTGCTGCCACAGCGCCGAATCTGGTGCAGGTGGGACGGTGAGCACCAGCGACTGGACCCGTGGATGCCGTTCCGGGGTGAGCCGGATCTCCACCTGAGCGTCGCCCCGTGTGCCATGCAGCCACCACCGGCAGTGCGCGGGGGAGTCGTATTCGGCGGGCCGGGCCTCAGCGCTTCGGTCCGTATCCGGGTCCGGACCCGGGTCCGAACCTGGGTACGAGCCCGGGGCCGGACCCGGGTCCGAGCCCGGGCCGGTGCCGCTGGGCGTCAGCAGCCCGATGCGCTGCCTGACCCGCTCGATCTTCTCGCGGCGCTCAGGGTAGGGCTCATCCTGGCCGACGTTCTCCGTGAACAGCCGCGCGGCTACGGCGTCATCCCAGGAGAGCAGTAGCTTGCTGACCGCCTGCTGGGCAGCGAGCGTTTCCGGCCACGGATCGCACGGGGCGGCAGCCAGCCCGCGGACCGCTGGCCGCCTGCTGGCCGGGGCCATCCGCAGCACCGTGTCCAGCAGTCTCGCGGCGAGCGGCTGGGCCGCCGCGTAGGTACCGTTCGCCAGGACGATGGCGCCGGTTCCGGTCGCGGGATGCCAGCGCATGTGGCTGCCGAAGCCCGGGTATCCGCCGCTGTGACCGGCGATCCGGCCCCAGCGGGGATCGTCGGTGATGAACAGGCCAAAGCTGTAGCTCTGCTGTGCGGCTGCGTCGGCGTCCCCGGTGAGCGGGCGTGACGTCCGCTGCGGGAGGGCGACCTGGGGGAGCTGCATCTCACGCCGGGACGCCCGGCACAGCGGATGGGGGCCACCATCCGTTTCGAGGCCAGCGGGAAAGGCGGCGGCGAAGCCGCTGACCCAGCGGGCAAGGTCGCGCACGCAGCTGAAGATGCCGCCCATCGGCGCGAACGCCCCGCAACCGTCGGGAACAAGCTCTTCCCAGCCGGCCGGACCGCGCCGGTAGCCACGGGCCAGTTGGTCCGCGGGGAACTCGGCCGCCTCGTATCCGGTCAGCGCCAGGCCCAGCGGGCCGAGCAGCCGCTGCCGGACGAAGTCCGGGTAGGAGGTCTGGCTGGCCGCGGCGATGACCCGGCCCAGGATCGCGTATCCCAGGTTCGAGTACTCGAAGCAAGTGCCGGGAGCCCAGGCGAAGCTCAGCCCACCGGCCAGGAACTCCGCGAACTCGCTGAGCGGCAGGCCTTGCTGCCGGTCGCCCCATGGGTCGTCGGTGGGGAAGCCCGCGGTCATGGTCAGCAGTTGCCGGATGGTGACCGGCGGTGAGTCGGCGGTGGCCTGGATACCGCGCAATTCTGGCACATACTCCGCGGCGGGGTCATCAAGCCGCAGCGCCCCGTCGTCGCGCAGGGCCAGCACGGCGGCGGCGGTGAAGCTTTTGGTCATCGACGCGATCCGGAACACCGTGCCAGCGTCCGGTGCGGGGCCGCCAGCCCAGCGCTGCCCTACACCGCCGCCGTGCACCAGGGTGCCACCGGCGACGATCCCGTACGCGATCCCAGGCTGGCCGCCACCTCGCTGGTAGTGGCGCACGATCTCATCCAGAGCCGCGAAATCCAGCTCCAGCGCCGCAACGTCGTGGGCCACCGGCTCCGCCACGGCTGGGTCGTCAGCAGCGGGCCCGAGTTGTTGGTCCGGCACTCTACCTCCAGGTCGGCGAACGGCATCAGGCCGATATGGCGGGCTGGGCGTGCCCGGGCCCGTAGCGTGGTGCCACCTTAAGCCGGTGCGTTTGGCGGTGATCAAGCGAGGCGCCGCTCGCGCGGCTCAGGCCGGTGCGCACCGCCGGCAGATAAAATCGGCAGGCCTTGTCGATGTATGTAACTGTTGATACCAAAAAGGTAGTTTTGGGCTCGCTAAGTTGTGCCCGATAATCCGCTATGGGCACAATAGAATGTCGGCGTTAGGGGGATCATGAATTTCTGCACGGTGTGCGGCCGGGCGAGAGCCGGCCGAGCGCGTTACTGCACCGGATGTGGTAACCCGTTTCCCGACGCAGTAAGCGATGATGCCGCGAGCACCGAGTGGCCCGTGCCCAGTCCGCCCGGGCCGCCCGGGCCGGTCGCCGATGACCAGCCGGACAGCCTGGCCGCTGGCCCTGCGGCGGCTTCGGCCGGGCCGAGACCCTGGCCAGACGGCTTAGGGGGCGGTACTTCCGTCCCGGCATTTGGGCCACCGCGGTCCTTTGGTTCGGCCGAGCCAACCAGTCCAGCAGAATCAGCTGGGCCAGCGGAGCTGGCCCGTTCGGCGAAGCTATCCAGTACGGCCGGGGCGGCCGATCCGGCCGGGGTCCTGGATCCCGCAGAGGTCGCCGATCCCGCGGAGTCAGCCGATGAAGCAGTGGCGCTTGAGCCGGCCGAAACATTCAATGCCGCAGATTCCGCCGAGCCATTTGAGGATGCTGGGTCATTCTGGGCAGCCGCGCCCCCTGAGGTGACGGCGCCACCAGGAGCAGCCGGGCCAGCCTGGACCGCGGAACCAGCGGAATCGGCCGGACCGTCGCAACCGGCGGGACCAGCGGGACCGGCGCAACCGGCCGAACAAGCATGGCCGGCTGAGCCGTCTCCGTCCTTCTGGTCAGCGCCGCCGGAGACAACGCGATCATTCTGGACCGCGGAACCGGGTAGGCCAGCGGGATCCTTTGATGCGACGGCCTACGATGCGACGGCCTTTGATGCGACGGCCTTCGATGAGATGGCCTTCGGTAGTGCGGGCGACCAGGATGTCGGCTCCTATGGCCAGCCGCCACGGCGCGGGGGCGGGCGGCTGGGTTGGGTCCTGGTTCTGCTGGTGCTGTTCGCGCTCGGCGTCGGCGGCGCTGTCTACCTGCACCATCGCAACTACACGGCGGATACCGCACAGGGGAAGGCGGCCCGGGGAGCGAGTACCGAGCGGGGACAGGCCAGCAGCGGGGCCACGGCCGCGCACACGGCCAGAGGATCTGCGTCAGCGTCCACGGCGCCGAACTCAGCCGCGGCTTCCTCGCCCGGCGCCAGCGGGAGTCTGGTCACCGTGACCCACGATGCAGCTCAGAACCATGCTGCCCACGGCGTCGAGACTTTCCTCAACGACTACTTCACGTCGATCAACAGCCGTAACTACCAGGAGTACCGCTCACTGCTGGACCCGGCTCTGCGGCAGCAGGAGACGGCAAGCAATTTCTTTGCCGGCTATGCATCCACCACCGACTCCGGTGCGGTGCTGCACAGTATCTCCAGTACCGGAGCGGGAACTGTGGCCGCTGTGGTCACCTTCACCAGCCATCAGCGGCCTGCGGACAGTGCGTCCGGTACGGCATGCACGAGATGGAGCCTCACCTTCGGCCTGGCTATGCAGGGCGGCAAGTTCGTTTTCGCCAGCGTTCAGTCAGCGGATCGGGCCTGCTAGGGCGGCTACTGCGGCACATCCCCGGGTCCGGCCGGGCGGGCAGTGACCGGACTACCCATCGAGGTCGGCCACAGCGACCTGCAGCTCACTCCCCGATGCCCTGCCCCTGCGGGCGTTCCTGGCCGGTCGCCACCTCGACGCCCTCCCGGGTAGCGCTGTGCACAGCCTCCCGCATAGCCCGGGCATAGTCATAACGCAGCGAGACATAGAGGTCGTTGCCGCGCCGCTGCAGGGTCTGCCACAGCCTGGCCAGCATCATCAGCGCACACCGCAGTGGGGAGATCCGCAGCCAGAACGTCCAGCCCAGGTACAGGTCCTGCCCGTACGCGAAGCAGCTCACGAGACCGCTGAACAGGCCGCGGCGGACTTCGAGGTAGTCCCGGCTCTCGCCGCCCGCCAGCTTCAGCCGCCGGATCTTGACCTCATCCAGCGGGGTCTCGCGGCGCTCAAGGGCCCAGGCAATGTGATCGAAGGCTACTGGTGCAATAGATGCCTGGCCGTCCACGAGGAACTTCCATTCTGACAGCTGAGCTGGAACTGGGATCAGCCAGAACAGGCAGAGGAACAGAAAACCTACAGATGCCGCACCAATCCACCACAGGGTTATCGCGGCCCTGTAGCCGATGCCGGTGCCGGCGATCAGCAGTACAATCCCGAATAGTACCGCGGCGCTTGAATAGACCAGCAGGTATAGCAGGGCATGCCTGCCGAACTGCCGGAGCAGCCGGGGATTGCCAATTGGGTCAAAGGGGTCCTCGGGCACCTTGTCATAAGCCAGCCGGAGTCCCCGGTAGGAGACGTCCTGCCCGGCCTGCCCCGCCGGGACCGCGTCCAGTACCGGATCGCGGCGACCGGCCGCCCACATGTCAGCGGCTGGTCTAGCCTCCGGCACGAGGCCGGCCACGTTGTGGCCGCGTCCCGCCCGGGCGGCGGCGTTCGGCTGGCCGCAGTTGCCGCAAAACGCCTCGCCGGCCACCGGAGCGTGACACCGCAGGCATATTCCCGCCATAGGATCTATCCTTTCTGGCGGTAGTGCCGATATCCCTCAGCTACTCACGGTACCTCCACCGACAGCACCCAGCCAGGTCACATTCTTCTTACGGGACCGAGAGGGAAATAGGGATGGATTATGGCTGTGGCCGGGGCCCGCAGGATTGGGCTTAGGGGCGCCGATTACTGGCGGGCAAACGCACGGCCGGGCGCCATCCCCCAGCGGACTGGCCTTGCCGCTGGTATAGCCAGGATGGATACTGTTGCCGGTGGGCAGCAATATGTCTCAGCGGGCTGATGGTTCATGTCCCGGCGGGTGACCAACTGGGCGGGCAACGTCGTGTATGCCGCCCGCCGAGTTCGCTCAGCCGGCCAGCTTCGGCCGGGCTGCAGGAGCGCTGATCCAGCGGCCAGCGACCGGGTGCGCGCGGCACCGCCGGCCACTCGTTCAACCGCATCGCGGACACCTCCGGGCTGCTCGTCTCGCTGGCCAGCCTGCCGCCGACCTTCGAGCTGGACCCCGGCCGCGCTGCGGTTACCGTCGGGGCCGGGTCATGCGGTATACCGAGCTGACCGCGCGGCTGAATCGCGCAGCGGCTACGCGCTGCCGAGCCTCGCTTCGCTGCCGCACCTGTCCGTAGCGGGGGCGTGCGCCACCGCCACTCATGGCTCCGGGGACAGCAACGGCAACCTCGCGACTGGCGTGTCCGCTATGGAGCTGGTCATCGCGGATGGTGACGTGCTGGCGCTGCGCCGGGACGCTCACGGCGAGCAGTTCCGCGGGGCCGTCGGTCTCGCTGGGTGCCCTCGGCATGGTGACCCGGCTGACGCTGGACGTCGTGCCCTGCGTTCGAGGTCCGCCAGTACGTCTACCAGGATCTGCCCGCGGCCATGCTGCGCAGCCATTTCGACGAGATTTTCGGTAGTGCCTACAGCGTCAGCGTGTTCACCGACTGGCAGGGCGCCCGGCACCGTCAGCTCTGGCTCAAGCACCGCGCCACCGAGGGCACCGAATGGCCCCCCGCGCCGCGCTGGATGGGCGCGACATTGGCCGACCGCCAGCTGCATCCCATTTCGGGCCAGCCACCCGAGTACGCTACCGAGCAGCTGGGAGTGCCCGGGGCCTGGCACGAACGGCTGCCGCACTTCCGGCCGGAGTTCACGCCGAGCACCGGCCAGGAGCTCCAGTCCGAATACCTGCTGCCGCGCCAGCTGGCGCCGGGCGCATTCGACGCGCTGGCCAGCCTCAGCAGCCTGCTGGAGCCCGTTCTGCAGATCTCGGAGATACGCACCGTCGCCCCGGACGATCTCTGGCTGAGCCCGAGCTTCCAGCGGGACACCGTGGCCTTGCACTTCACCTGGATCAAGGACGCGCACGCGGTCGCGCCGGTGATCGCCGCGATGGAGGAGCGGCTCGCCCCGCTGGGCGCACGGCCGCACTGGGCGAAGCTGTTTAGCACGCCTCCGCATGTGGTCCGCGCGCTCTACCCGCGGTCAGCCGACTTCCAGGCCCTCCTGCACCGGTACGACCCGGCTGGCAAGTTCCGCAACACGTTCATCGACAAGTACTTCCCAGCAGGCCACTAGCAGGCACCAGGCAACAGCCGGCCTGCGGGCTGCCACCCGCCAGAGCCAGTGAGCCCGGAGGAACTCAACCGCAGCCGCGGCTCAGCTGCTCGGCTGCGGCACCTGGCACGTGACCTTCGGGTTGACGCCGAAGTAGTTCAGCGGGCCAGCCAGGATCGTCACCGCGATCGTGCTGGCTTGGGTGCAGGTCGATATCGAGCCGCTGAAGTAGCCACGCTGGTTCGCGGCGTAGGCGCCGATGGCCAGCCACACTATGAGCACAAGCGTCCCCAGGCGCACTGCTACCTCCGGTCTGAGTTCCACTGACCGCCGGACGCGACAGCAATCATGCGATCGCAGGCGTTCGGGTTATCCCCATATCGTGGCATTTCAGTCGGCACAGTGCCCTAAATCGGGGATCCCATGCAAGCGGGTGCCGGATGGTAGGGCACCTCCCAGGAATCTGGGAATTTGTCAAGGCCACTTCGCGGCCTGTGGATGCCGCGACGCATTGTGCGTGGTTATCCCCAGAACGTAATTCTGTGCTGGCTGCCGTGCCCTTCCGTCGCCAGCCTGGATGGCATGAATACCATCCCTGCCGCCGACGGCCCCGGGCCGTTCTCCCGCCAGCCCCGGGTCCGGGTCAGCTCGCCCGCTGACGTGCTCGCCATCGTCCCGCACCTGCTCGGCTTCCATCCGCAGCGGAGTTTCGTCGTGGTCGGCGCCGGCCAGCCACGAGAACGCATCGAGTTGGCTTTCCGGTACGACCTGCCAGACCCGCCGGACGCGGTCCAGGCCGCTGAGATCGCCCAGCACGCCGTGACGGTGCTCGAGCACCGCCAGCTGAGCAGCGTGATCGGCATCGGTTACGGACCAGGCCGCCTGGTCACTCCTATGGCGGACGTCCTGGCCAGCGCACTGCAGCGAACCTCGCTGCGACTGCACGAGCTCATCCGGGTGGACGATGGCCGCTACTGGTCCTACCTCTGCGGTAACCCGGAGTGCTGCCCAGCCGACGGTGTTCCGTTCGACCCGTCCGCCAGCCCGGCGGCTGCGGCCATGGCTCTGGCCGGGTTAGCGGCCTATCCGGACCGGGCGGCGCTGGCCAGCACGCTTGCCTCAGTCACCGGGGCGGCCGCGGCCGCCATGGACCTGGCCACCGGGCGAGCCGAGGAGCGGGCGGCGGACCTGGCCGCGCGGGCCGCTGGGCGGGGCCGCGTGCGGGCGGCCCGGCTGCTGGCCGACGCCGGGCGGCAGGCGGTGCAGGAGGCGATACAGGCCTACCGGGGCGGTGGCCAGATCGCTGATGACCCACTGGCCTGGCTGTCCGTGCTACTCACCCAGCTGCCGGTCCGGGACGACGCCTGGTCCCGTATGGTTCCCGGGCACCGCACGGCGCACCTGCGGTTGTGGACCGACGTGGTGCGCCGGGCGCGCCCGGACTACCTGCCTGCGCCCGCGTCGTTGCTGGCGTTCACAGCCTGGCAGTGCGGTGAGGGAGCGCTGGCCAACATCGCCATCGACCGGGCCCTGGAGACTGACCCTGGGTACTCCATGGCGCTGCTGCTGCGCGACGTCATCGACGCGGGAGTGCCGCCGTCAGCGGCCCAGATCCCGATGACCCCGGAAGAGGTCGCGGCCAGTTACGCGCGGGCCGAGGCGCGGCTGGCCCGAGCCGGGCAGCCACCGCCCCGGCCGCGCCGCCAGGCCACGAGGAAGCGGCGTGCCCAGTGATGCTCCCGGGCAGGTCCAGCCGGCCAGCCCCGCCCGGCTGGCCGGGCCGCAGGCAGGGATGGCAGGCGGCGCTGGAGGCCGGTACAGCTGGGCGGGGGTATGACAGGAAACCTACTCCAGGTAAACTTCCTGCCGTTTGTCCAGGCCGGCTTGGCTCCAAGCGAAAGCAGGCCGTGCGGACGCAGGCCAAGCGGACACTGGCCCAGCTGCTCAGCTGGCCGGACCCGCCGGGCAGCTCACAGCGGCCGGGCAGCCTAAAGCGCCAGGCCGCCGCAAAGACGCCGGGAAAGGCCGGCCCGACCGAAGGGAGGACGGAATGTCCGACCCCGCCGTGCGCCCGGTACACGATCACGACGCATCCCAGTCCACTAGTGAGGTGCCTGCTGCTGAGGCGCCCGCCACCGGGGCGCCCGCCACTGGGGCCCGCTCAGCATCGTCCGGGCCGCCAGCATCGTCCGGGCCGCCAGCATCGTCCGGGCCGCCAGCATCGTCCGGGGAGGCCGCTGGCGCGGACCTGCCGCCTGGTGCGCAGCAGGACTACCAGGCCGCGGTGGCCGAGATCCGCCGTGGCTACGCGGCGATCCCCCCGGGCAGCAAGGTCAGGCTGGCCAAGCGCACCTCGAACCTGTTCCGGTTCCGTGATCCGGCCCCGGCCGCGGCGGGTGCCCGGGTCGGCCGCGGCCGCCGCCCGGCCGCGGCCCAGCCCGCTCCAGGCGCCCTGGACGCGTCCGCGTTCAGCCGGGCGCTCTGCGTGGACCCGGAGACCCGGACCGCCGTGGTGGGCGGCATGACCACGTACGAGGACCTGGCGGACGCTACGCTGCGGCACGGCCTGATGCCCTTTGTCGTGCCGCAGCTGAAGACGATCACCCTCGGCGGGGCCGTGACCGGCCTGGGTATCGAGTCCACCTCGCTGCGCCTCGGGATGCCGCACGAATCAGTCACCGCGCTGGACATCCTGACCGGGGACGGCCGGGTAGTCCGCGCGACCGCGGGCAACGAGCATGCCGACCTGTTCCGCGGCTTCCCCAATTCCTACGGGACCCTGGGCTACGCCCTGTCGCTCACCATCGAGCTGGAGCCGGTGCGGCCCTTCGTGCACCTGCGGCACTTCCGGTTCGGCAGCCCGGAGGAGTGCATGGACGCGGTCGCGCAGATCGCCGCGGACGGCAGCTATCACGGGCACCGGGCGGACTTCCTGGACGGCACCGCGTTCAGCCTGGACGAGCTCTACCTCACCGTGGGCGCGTACAGCGACGTAGCCCCCTGGGCCAGTGACTACACCGGCAGCCAGATCTACTACCAGTCGCTGCGCGGACCGCGGGAGGACTTCCTCACCATCCGCGACTACCTGTGGCGCTGGGACACCGACTGGTTCTGGTGCTCCCGGCCGTTCGGCGTGCAGAACCCGGTCATCCGCGCGCTCTGGCCCCGCCGGTACCGCCGGTCCGACGTGTACCGGAAGCTGGTCGCGTTCGACCGGCGGCACGGGCTGTCCGACGCGCTGAGCGCCCGCCGCGGCCTGCCGGCCCGCGAGGCGGTCATTCAGGACGTGGAGATCCCGGTCGGCCGGGGTGCCGAGTTCCTGCGCTTTTTTACCGAAAAAGTGGGAATGAGCCCGGTATGGCTGTGTCCGCTCCGGCTGCGCAGCGACCAGCCATGGCCGCTGTACCCCCTGGCACCTGGCGAGGTCTACGTGAACTTCGGTTTCTGGGGAACCGTGCCGTTGCCCCCGGGCCGGGCCGATGGCTACCACAACCGCCTGATCGAGGATGAGGTCGCCGCCCTCGGCGGTCACAAGGGCCTGTACTCGACGTCGTTCTATACCGAGGAGCAGTTCTGGGCGAGCTACAACGGGCCGGCTTACGCCGCGCTCAAGCGTGAATACGACGCCGAAGGGAGGCTGGCCGGGCTGTACGAGAAGTGCGTGCGCGGCCAGTGAGCGAAGGGATGGCAGACATGGCGCTGGCTGATGTGTTCGAGAGGGTGGCAGGCCCCGACGCCCCGGTGGAGTTCCGGGCCTATGACGGCAGTCACTCAGGTACTGAGGGTGCCCCGGTGCGGATCACGGTCCGCTCGCCGGTGGCCGTGTCCTACCTGGCCCAGGCGCCCGGCACGCTCGGGCTGGCCCGCGCGTACGTGGCCGGGCACCTGGACGTCGAGGGGGACATGTACACCGCGCTGGCCCGGATGACCCAGGCCCAGCAGGGCCCGCTCAGCCTGGGCGAGCGGGCCCGCCTGCTGCAGCAGCTCGGCGGGGTGAGCCGGCTGCTGCCCCGGGTGCCCCCGCCGCCGGAGGAAGTCCGGGTGAGCCGGCGTTGGCTGGCCGGGCGGCGGCACTCCAAGGAGCGCGACGCCAACGCGATATCGCACCACTACGACGTGTCCAACACCTTCTACGAGTGGGTGCTCGGGCCGTCCATGGCTTACACCTGTGCCTGCTACCCGCGGCCGGACGCCTCGCTGGAAGAGGCACAGTGGTACAAGCACGATCTGGTGGCCAGGAAGCTGGGGCTGCAGCCGGGAATGCGCCTGCTCGACGTGGGCTGTGGCTGGGGCGGCATGGTGCGGCACGCCGCGCGGGAGTACGGGGTGAAGGCCCTCGGGGTCACCCTGTCCGCGCAGCAGGCCGCCTGGGCGCAGCAGGCCATTGCGGACCAGGGTCTGTCCGGGCTGGCCGAGGTGCGCCACCTTGACTACCGCGACGTGCCCGAGGGTGAATTCGACGCGATCAGCTCTATCGGGCTGACGGAGCACATTGGCCAGGGCCAGCTGCCCGGTTACTTCTCTTTCCTCAACGCAAAGCTCCGGCCGGAGGGGCGCCTGCTCAACCACTGCATTACCCGGCCGGACAACCAGGGCCGGCCCGCGTGGTCGGCGGCTTCATCAACCGCTACGTGTTCCCGGACGGCGAGCTGGAGGGGCCCGGCTACCTGATCTCGCTGATGAACGATCACGGGTTCGAGGTGCGGCACGAGGAGAACCTGCGCGAGCACTATGCGCTCACGCTGGCCGGCTGGTGCGCCAACCTGGACGCGCACTGGGATGAGGCGGTCGCCGAGGTGGGCCCGGGCCGCGCCCGGGTGTGGCGGGTGTACATGGCGGGGTCGCGGGTCGGCTTCGAGCGCAACGTGGTCCAGCTGCACCAGGTCCTGGGCGTCAAGCTCGGCGCGGGCAGCCGGTCGGCCATGCCGCTGCGCCCCGACTGGGAGGCCCGACTGGGAGGCACCGCGACGGACCGTGCACTCGCCTGATGCCACCGGTGCTCAGCAGTGCTGATAGTTCTCCGCGAAGCTGAAGGCGAGGTCCAGCGACTGGCTGCGGTTGAGCCGCGGGTCACATGCGGTTTCGTACCGGCGGTGCAACTCATCCTCGATGACGTTGTAGCTGCCGCCCACGCACTCGGTGACGTTGTCGCCGGTGAACTCGATGTGGATGCCGCCCGGATGGGTGCCCAGACTGCGGTGCACCTCGAAGAACCCCTGGACCTCATCGAGCACGTCGCCGAACCGGCGCGTCTTGTGCCCGCTCGGCGCCTCGAACGTGTTGCCGTGCATCGGATCGCAGATCCAGCTGACCGAGGCGCCCTGCTGGGCGACCGCCTTCACCAGTGGCGGCAGTGCCTCGCGCACCCGGCCCGCGCCCATCCGGGTGATGAGGGTGAGCCGCCCGGGCTCGTCGTCCGGGTTGAGCCGGTCAATCAGGGCGAGAACGTCCGCGGGGGTGGCATCGGCACCCACTTTCACGCCCAGCGGGTTGCGGATGGACGACGCGAACTCGATGTGCGCACCATCCAGCGCGCGGGTCCGCTCGCCAATCCACAAGAAATGCCCGGAGAGGCCATAAGGTAGCCCGCTCCGTGCATCCTCCCTGGTCAAAGCCTGCTCGTAGTCCAGGATCAGCGCTTCATGGCTGGCGAAGAGTTCCACCGTGCGCAGCTCGTCGGGCTCCGACCCCCAGGCCCGCATGAAGGCGAGCGCCCGGTTGATCCCCCGGGCGAGCTCTTCATACCGCTGACCCGACGGGCTGTCCCGCACGAAGTCCTGATTCCACGCGTGCATCTGATGCAGGTCCGCATAGCCACCGCTGGTAAGCCCCCGGGCGATGTTGAGCGTGACCGCCGAGCAGTGGTAGGCGCGCAGGAGCCTGGCCGGGTCAGGGGTCCGGGACTCGGCAGTGAACTCAAGCCCGTTGACGGCGTCACCACGGTAGGCGGGAAGCTCCACGCCGTCACGCGTCTCGGTCGCCCGCGAGCGCGGTTTCGCGAACTGGCCGGCCATCCTGCCGATCTTGACGATGGGCACACTCGCCCCGTAGGTCAGCACTACGGCCATCTGCAGCAGAGTTTGCAGCTTCGCGCGGACGGCGTGTGGGTTGGCGCCGGAGAATGTCTCGGCGCAATCCCCGCCCTGGATGACGAAGGCCTGCCCGCGGGCCACGGCGGCGAGCCGCTCCTTGAGCAGGTCGCACTCACTGGCGGCCACCAACGAGGGGAGCGTGGCGAGCTCAGCCGTCACCGCCTGCAGCGCCGCGGGATCCGGCCAGGCCGGTTCCTGCGCGACGGGGCGGCTCCGCCAGCCGCCACGGCTCAGTGTCGACGTCGTGACAGCGGTCATGGCCGCGGCACCGGAATATGATGGCAAACGTTGATCACCGTGCACACGTTACGCGTCAGCGCGGGTGCGCGGGGCCGACAAGCGACAATGCCCAGATGGAAGACAATGGCGGCATGGAAGCTGACCAGCCGGAGCCCGGTGGCCCCATCCGGGACATCGTCCTGCTTGGCTCGACCGGCTCAATCGGGACCCAGGCAGCGGACATCGTGCGGCGTAACCCCGGGAAGTTCCGGCTGGTTGGCCTCGCCGCCGGCGGCGGTGACCCGGCCATGCTGGCGGCGCAGGCGCTTGAGTTCGGCGCTGGCGTGGTCGCCGTGGCCCGGGAAGACGCCGCGGCCGAGGTGCATGACGCGCTGCGCGCCCAGGCGTCGGTGGCCGGGTACGCCCGGCCGCTGCCCAAGGTCCTGGCTGGCCCGGGCGCGGTCGCGGAGGCGGCCGCGTGGCCGTGCGACGTTGTGCTCAACGCGGTCACCGGGTCGGTCGGCCTGGCCGCGACGCTGGCGGCCCTGGAGGCTGGCCGGACCCTCGCGCTGGCCAACAAGGAGTCGCTGATCACTGGCGGCCCGCTGGTTGCTGGGAAGGCTGCTCCCGGGCAGATCGTGCCGGTCGATTCCGAGCACTCAGCGATCGCTCAGTGCCTGCGCGGCGGCAGCGCGGGGGAGGTCGCCCGGCTCGTGCTCACCGCCAGCGGCGGCCCCTTCCTCGGCCGCAGCAAGGCGGAGCTCGCCGGGGTGACGCCCGCGCAGGCGCTGGCCCACCCCAACTGGAACATGGGCCCGGTGATCACCATCAACTCCGCCACGCTGGTCAACAAGGGCCTGGAGGTCATCGAGGCGCACCTGCTGTTCGGCATCGGCTTCGACCGGATCGAGGTGGTGGTCCACCCGCAGTCGGTGATCCACTCCATGGTGGAGTTCACCGACGGCGCCACCATCGCCCAGGCCAGCCCGCCGGACATGCGGATCCCGATCGCGCTGGGCCTGGCCTGGCCGGACCGGGTCCCGGCGGCGGGCCCGGCCATCGACTGGACCCGGGCGCACACCTGGTCCTTCCAGCCGCTCGACGACGAGGCGTTCCCGGCGGTGCGGCTGGCCCGCGAGGCGGGCAGCACCGGGGGGACTGCCCCGGCTGTCTACAACGCGGCCAACGAGGTCTGCGTGGAGGCGTTCCGGGCCGGCCGTCTGGCGTTCCCGCGAATCGTTGACACCGTCGCGACGGTAGTCTCTGAACATGGGAGCACCGCCCAGGACGCGATGACGCTGGACGAGGTGCTCGCCGCGGATCGCTGGGCCAGGGCGCGGGCGCTGGAGCTGACCGGCGCAGGACGGGACAGCGTGCGCGCTGCCGAGGGTGGGGCGCGCTGGGAGGGAGAGTCGGCCGGATGACCGTGCTCGGCTGGATCATCTTCATTGTCGCGCTGCTCTTCTCGATCATGCTGCACGAGGCCGGGCACTTCGCGACCGCGAAGAAGTTCGGCATGAAGGTGACCCAGTTCTTCGTCGGCTTCGGGCAGACCCTCTGGTCCCGCACCAGGGGAGAGACCGAGTACGGGATCAAGGCCATACCCGCGGGCGGCTTCGTCAAGATCGTCGGGATGACGGCGCTCGATGACGTGGAGCCCGAGGACGAGCCGCGGTCATTCCGCAGGCAGCCTGGCTGGCAGCGGATGATCGTGCTGGGCGCGGGATCGTTCATGCACTTCGCGCTGGCCTTCGTGCTGCTGTTCATCCTGGCGGCCGGGATCGGGCTGGCGAACACCAGCTCCTCGACCATCGGCCTCATCGACCCCTGCGTACCGAAGAGCACGACGGCGGTCACCTGTACCAAGAGCGACCCGGCCTCCCCGGCCGCCGTATCCGGGTTCCGGGCCGGGGACAAGGTCGTCTCGGTTGGCGGCCGGGACGTGTCCAACTGGACTCAGCTTGGCCGGGCGATCCGCGCGCAGCCGGCCGGCCAGCCGGTGGCGGTCGTCGTGATCCGCGACGGCAAGCGGCTGACCTTGCATCCCGCGATGGCCACCATCCATGGCCGGAAGGGCGCCTACCTCGGCATCTCGGCCACCGTGCTCTACCAGACGGTGAGCCCGGTCAGCGCGGTCCGGTACGCCGGCACCGAATTCGGGCAGGTGGTGGTGGGCTCGGTGCAGGCCCTGGGGGGCATCCCCAAGGCCATCCCGGAACTGTTCGCGAAGAACCGCAGCAGCACGGCCGGGGGGAATGTCACCAGCGTCGTCGGCGCGGGTGAGTACACCAGCGAGGCGTTCGCGGCCAAGGTGGGCTGGCAGACCAAGGTCTCGGTGGCGCTGTTCATCATCATCTCGCTGAACATCTTCGTCGGGCTGTTCAACCTGCTCCCGCTACTCCCGCTGGACGGCGGGCACCTGGCCGTGGTGATCTACGAGAGCATCCGGTCGTGGCTGGCCCGGCTGCGCGGCCGGCCTGACCCGGGCCTGGTGGACATGCGCAAGCTGCTCCCAGTCAGCGTCGGGGTGTTCGCCCTGCTGATCGGGTTCGGTCTGCTGCTGATCATGGCGGACCTGGTCAACCCGGTCCATCTGGCCTAGTGAGCCCCTGCACCACGAGTGAGCCGTCGAGACAGCACACGGAACGTTAGTCAGGACCAGCCGGTGAGCCCGGGCCCGCCTGGGCGAGTGGCCGGTGCAGGTGGCACGGCTGGGACGATCGCAGGTAATTGAATAGAGCGAACTCTCAAGACAACACAGTGAGGCGAGAACGCTAATGTCCGTTGATCTAGGCATGCCACAGCCCGCGATCGAGCCACTGGCCCCGCGGCGGAAGTCCCGCCAGATCATGGTCGGCAAAGGGAAGCACACGGTCCCGGTCGGCGGCGGCGCGCCGGTATCGGTGCAGTCGATGACCACCACGGTGACCGCCGACGTCAACGCCACCCTGCAGCAGATCGCGGAGCTCACCGCCGCGGGCTGCCAGATCGTCCGGGTCGCGGTGCCGTCACAGGACGACGCCGACGCGCTGCCGGAGATCGCCCGCAAGTCGCAGATCCCGGTCATCGCCGACATCCACTTCCAGCCCAAGTACGTGTTCGCCGCTATCGACGCGGGCTGCGGCGCGGTCCGGGTCAACCCGGGCAACATCAAGGCGTTCGACGACAAGGTGGCCGAGATCGCCCGGGCCGCGTCGGCGGCCGGGATCCCGATCCGGATCGGCGTCAACGCGGGCTCTCTGGACAAGCGGCTGCTGGCCAAGTACGGCAGGGCCACGGCCGCGGCGCTGGTCGAGTCGGCGCTCTGGGAGTGCTCGCTGTTCGAGGAGCACGGCTTCACCGACATCAAGATCTCGGTGAAGCACCATGACCCGGTCGTGATGATCGCGGCCTACCGGCAGCTCGCGCAGGCCTGTGACTACCCGCTGCACCTCGGCGTCACCGAGGCCGGGCCGGCCTTCCAGGGCACGGTCAAGTCCGCGGCCGCGTTTGGCGCACTGCTCGCGGAGGGGATCGGGGACACCATCCGGGTGTCGCTGTCCGCGCCCCCGGTCGAGGAGGTCAAGGTGGGCACGGCGATCCTGGAGTCGCTGGGCCTGCGCGACCGGGGCCTGGAGATCGTGTCCTGCCCGTCCTGCGGCCGGGCCCAGGTGGATGTCTACACCCTCGCTGACCAGGTCACCGCGGGACTGGAAGGCCTGGAGGTGCCGCTGCGGGTGGCCGTGATGGGCTGCGTCGTCAACGGCCCCGGCGAGGCACGCGAGGCGGACCTGGGGGTGGCCTCCGGCAACGGCAAGGGGCAGATCTTCGTCAAGGGCGAGGTCATCAAGACCGTGCCGGAGTCGCAGATCGTGGAAACCCTGATCGAGGAGGCCATGAAGCTCGCCGAGTCCATGGCCGGCCCGGCTGGCCCGGCTGGCCCCGAGGTCACAGTCGGCTAGGCGGCCTGCCGCCGCGCCGATGAGCCGAGGCGTCCTCGCGGTCGCCCGCCAGCTGGCGGACTCGGTGCTGTTCCCCGCGGCGATGCAGATCGACGGGGCCGACCTGCTGCCCGCCGGCCAGCTGGACGCGCTGGCCGCGGCCGGGCTGTACGGCGCGGCCGGCCCACCCGCGGCAGGCGGGCTCGGCCTGGACCCCGCGACCGTGTGCGCGGTCACCGAAGAGCTCGCGGGTGGCTGCCTGGCCACCACGTTTGTATGGGTCCAGCATCTCCGGCTGGTCCAGTCGCTGGCCGCGGACAGCGCACCCGCGCCATTGCGTGCCTGGCTCGGGCCGGCCTGCCGGGGTGAGCTGCGCGGCGCCCTGGCCCTGGCCGGGCTGCTGCCCGGGCCGCCCCGGCTGTCCGCCCGGGAAGTGGCGGACGGCTGGCTGCTCAGCGGCGCGGCACCGTGGGTGACCGGCTGGGGGCTGACCAACGTGCTGCTCGTCGCGGCCCGCGGTCCCCAGGACACCATCGTCACCCTGCTGCTGGACGCCGCCGCCCAGCCGGGCCTGACGGCCACCCGGCAGCAGCTGGCCGCCGTGCAGGCGAGCGGCACGGTCCAGCTCGACTTCGCGGACGTGCTGGTGCCGCCCGGCCGGCTGCTCGAAGTAGCACCGTTCGACCCGGCTGCCTCCGCCATCTCCGGGCTCCGGCTCAACGGCTCGCTGGCGCTCGGCGTCGCACGGCGCTGCTGCCAGCTGATCGGGCCCAGCCCGCTGGATGACGAGCTCGCTGGCTGCCGCCAGCAGCTCGACGAGGCGGAGCCGGAGGGCATGCCGGAGGCCCGGGCCGCCGCGGCTGAATTCGCGCTCCGTGCCGCCGCGGCGCTCATGGCGCACGCAGGCAGCCGGTCGATCACCTGCGGGGAGCATCCGCAGCGGCTGGCCCGGGAAGCGCTGTTCCTGCTCGTGTTCGGGTCCCGGCCCGGCATCAGGACCGGGCTGCTCCGCCGCTTCGGTGCCCTGCCGCGGGGCTGACCGGTGCGGCCCGGTGAGGCGAGTGCCCTGCCGCGGGGCTGACCGGTGCGGCCCGGTGAGGCGAGTGCCCTGCCGCGGGGCTGACCAATGAGGCCTGGGGCTGGGCTGACCAGTGCGGCCCAGTGGTACCCGGCAGGCTGGTCAGGGGCTGGCCGCGGTGCCCATGGGCTGGCCGATGGCGTCCCCGTCCGCCAGGATGAGCTCACCGGTCCGTTCCGCCAGCAAGGCCCGCGCCTCGTCATGCAGCTGGCTGTCGGTGATCAGCGTGTCCACCTCGTCCAGGTCAGCGAACGAGCTCAGGCCGACGATGCCCCACTTGGTGTGGTCGGCCACGACGGTGACCCGCCGCGCCGCGTGCACGAAGGCCCGGTTGGTCTCGGCTTCGGCGAGGTTCGGCGTGGTCAGGCCGGCGACCGGGTCCACCCCGTGGCAGCCGAGGAAGAGCAGGTCGACGTGCAGTGACCGGATCGCGCTGTCGGCGATCGGGCCGACCAGCGCATCCGAGGGCGTGCGCACTCCGCCGGTGAGCACGACCTGGGCCGTGCTGGCCGGTGCCCCCGCGGCGCGGCCGGTGCCGAAGATGCTCGCCACCCGGACGGAATTGGTCACGATAGTCAGGCCCGGGACGTCGAGTAGCAGCTGGGCCAGGGCAAAGGTGGTGGTTCCCGCGGACAGGGCGATCGCCGTGCCCGGTACCACCAGGGCCGCGGCCGCCCGGGCGATGGCTTCCTTCTGCGGTTTCTCCAGCACCGACTTGGCCTCGAAGCCAGGTTCGTGGCTGCTCGGCGCCCCCGGCAGAACCGCGCCGCCGTGCACCTTCTCGATCAGCCCGGCCCGGGCCAGCGCCTCGAGGTCACGGCGTATCGTCATGTCCGACACGCCGAGGCGCTGGGTCAGGTCACTGACCCGGGCGCTTCCCGCCCGGCGGATGTCCTCCAGGATCAGGGACTGCCGGTGTCTGGCGAGCATCCGTCGACCTTCCTAACCCCCGCGCTGGGCCGGCAGGTCTGCGCGGCCAACCTGTGATAACGCCGGAATCGGATCTTTACATCTTGTTCGTTGACGATCGAGTCTGTGTGATTTAGCTTAAGGCTCCACAAGGGGCGCGTCGCTTCGATCATCAGCCCAGAGATTTTGAGAGCGCGCACAACCTGGGGGCATGGTGCGCCGTCGGGGCGCCCATACGTGGCTGAGCACCGGAGCTCTGCGGGCGCCCAGCCTCGGCCAGCGACAGGATTCGAGGACAGGCGATGCGGCGAGTGCGAGCCAGGGTTCGCTGTGTGTCCTCGTCGTCTGGGAGCCCGCGGGCGCCGCGATCTGCGGCGCTCCCAGCCTCCTGGATGTCCTGCAGCTGTGCAGATTCCGTGTCTCCGCCCCGGGGACCGGCCAGTCGTCCGCGCTCGAGCGGGTCGCGCCCCGGCACCTGCCGAGCACTGAGGAAATCTCGTGGAGGAGATAGATGAGGGACATCGACCCCAAGGTCAACGAGGCCATCGAGACACTGAACATGAAGGACGGGCCGACCCGCCGGCGGCTGCTCAGCAGCGCCGGGCTGGTCAGTGCGTCGGCGGCCGCAGCCGGGCTGCTCGCCGCCTGCTCATCCAGCAGCACTAGCAGCGCGACGGCGGCGAAGGTGGCCGGGAACTTCCCGAAGACCCCGGCCTGGCAGTTCTGGTACGTGAACCACGTGACCACGAACCCGTTCTTCGTGCCCACCCAGTACGGCTTCCAGGACGCAGCGGCCCTGCTCGGCCTGCCCACCCCGAAGTGGGGCGGCTCGGCCACCGCGCTCGTCTCGGAGATGGTGAGCTACCTCAACACCGCGATCTCCGCGAAGGCGGCCGGCATCGCGACCACCGTGGTCGACGCCACCTCGTTCACCAGCCCGGTGATGAACGCGATGAACGCCGGCATCCCGGTGCTCAGCTACAACGCCGACGGGGTGGTCACCAAGGGCGTCCCGGACATCGGCACGAACCGGCTGGCCTATGTCGGCCAGGCGCTGTACATCTCCGGCCAGCAGCTGGGCACGAAGATCAAGTCGCTGGTCCCGGGCGGCGGTGACATCGCCATCTTCATCGCCACCCCTGGCGCGGGCAACATCCAGCCCCGTTACGACGGCGCGGTCTCGGTGCTCGGCAGCAGCTACACCGTGCACGAGGTGGCCACCGGCGCGGCGACCGGCGCCGAGCTGTCCGCGGAGAAGGCGTTCCTGACCGGGCACAAGACGGTCAAGGGCGCGTTCGCGGTGGACGCGGGCTCGACCGAGCTGCTCGGCCAGGCCCTCGGTGAGACCGGACTGTCGAGCATCCCGAACGGCGGGTTCGACACCACGCCGACCACGCTGTCCAACATCCAGGCCGGCAAGACCAACTTCACCATCTACCAGGATCCCTACCTGCAGGGCTTCCTGCCCACGCTGTACTTCTACCTGTACAACATCTCGGGCGGCACGATCAGCCCGTCCGACACCGACACCGGCCTGACGTTCATCACCAAGTCGAACGCGGCACCGTACACGAAGAGCAGCCGGTTCCAGGGCTCCACCTCGGCGCAGAAGTACATCGCGCGTCCGTCCGGCGCGATCAGCAACCCGCCCGCCACCACCAGCACCTGATCCTGGGGGCGACTGGTCATTATGACCGGCGGCGGGGCAGACTGGTTATTAACTGCCAGCCTGTCCTGCCGCCGGCTGATGTGGTGAGCTGAGGGAAGCCGCCGGTTGACATGGCGAGCTGAGGGAATCTGGAGTCCATATGAGCGAGATCACTGAGCGCACACCGCAGGCCGTGTCGCCCGGAGGTCAGCCCGCAGCGGGTGGCGGGCCGGGGGGGATGCGTGGCGCGTTCGGCGTGCTGGCCCGGCAGCGCGAGGCGACAGTTCTCGTGGTGGCGGTGGCGCTGCTGCTCTACTTCGGCATCAAGTACAACTCGACGTTCGTCAGCCAGACGAACCTGGCCAACCTGCTGTCGGAGACCGCGGCACCAATCATCATCATCGGCATCGGCGAGGTGTTCCTGCTGATCTGCGGCGAGATCGACCTGTCGGCCGGCTTCGTCTATACGTTCGTGCCGTTCCTGATGCACTACCTGATCGACTTCTACCACGTGCCGGCCATCCCGGCGATCATCATCTCGCTGCTGTTCGGCACGTTTGTGGGCTGGGTCAACGGGTTCCTCACCGTCACCATGGGGCTGCCCTCGTTCATCACCACGCTGGGCACCGGCTTCATCCTGCTCGGCCTGACGCTGACCACCTCGCATGCCTACCCGGCCAACATCCCCGCCTCCACGGTGAAGATCGGGCGCTGGATCGGCTCGGCGCCGTGGTCCCAGTTCATCTGGGCCGTCGCGCTCACCGCGATCTTCTACGTGGTGCTGAACCGGACCAGGTGGGGTCTGCACACGGTCGCGACCGGCGGGAACGCGCTTGGTGCCCGGGAGGCCGGTATCAAGACCGGCCGGATCAAGTACGGCAATTTCATGCTCACCTCAACCCTGGGCGCGCTGGTCGGCCTGCAGGTGGCCTTCTACACCAACACGATCGACCCGAGTGCTGGCGGGTACCAGCCGATGTTCTACGCGGTGACCGCGGCGGTCATCGGCGGCACGGCCATGCTCGGCGGTCAGGGCACCGTCATCGGCGCCTTCCTCGGCGCCATTGTGCTGTCCACCCTCATCAACGGACTCGATGTCGCCGGGATCAGCGCCAACCCGCTGGACATCATCTTCGGTGCTGCCATCCTGATCGCCATGATCGTCAACGTCCGGCTTGCGCGGCTGCGGGCAGCGGGGAGAAACTGATGACCACAGAGCCAGAGCGGAGCGCCACGGCCGCTGCGGCGGCTGACGGCAGCGGTGATGTGCTCCGGGTCGAGCACATCAACAAGCGGTTCGGCGCGGTCACCGCGCTGCACGACGTGAACCTGCACCTGGGCAAGGGTGAGGTGCTCGGGCTGCTGGGCGACAACGGCGCGGGCAAGTCCACCCTGCTGAAGATCATGTGCGGCTTCCAGCCCCCGACATCGGGCCGGGTCGTGCTGGAGGGCCAGGAGGTCACGTTCAAGTCGGTGGACCATGCCCGCTCCCTCGGCATCGACTGCGTCTACCAGGACCTGGCGCTGATCAACGAGCTCACCGTGTACCACAACATGTTCCTGAACCGGGAACGGACCCGCTGGTCGCTGCTGTCCAACCGGAGCATGCGGCGCACCGCCCAGGAGCAGCTGGACAAGATCGGGGTGAACATCCCGTCCGTCGATGTGGAGGTGGCCAAGCTGTCCGGCGGGCAGCGCCAGGCCATCGCGGTGGCCCGGTCGGTGTACTCCAACGCCAAGGTCCTGCTGCTGGACGAGCCACTGGCGGCCATGGGCGCCAAGGAAGCGGCGATGATCCTCGAGCTGGTCAAGGACCTGAAGCGGCAGGGCGAGGTCTCCATCATCATCATCGCGCACAACTACGGGCAGGCGCTGGAAGTCTGCGACCGGATCAACCTGCTCCAGCACGGCGAGATCACCTTCGACAAGCTGGCCAAGGACACCTCGGTGCAGGAACTCAACGACATCGTCATCGAGGAGTACCGGCGGGCTCTCCTGGAACGCCAGCAGACCGGGTGACCCGCGCGCGGGTCACGCGCGCACGGCGGATCGGGCAGGATAGCGGAATGCCACTGCCACTGCCACTGCGGGCGCGCATCCGCCGCCGTCTGAGGCTGCTGCCCATCCTGGCCGTGTCCGGTGCGCTCGCCGTGGCGGGCTGCACAGCATCCGGAAGCACAGCATCCGGAAGCACGGGGTCCGGGAACACGGGCGCGGGCAGCCACGGAGCGGCGGCGGGCCCGGCCCAGGTGTCGTCCCTGCACTGGCAGCCCTGCACGAGCCAGGGCTTTACCATGCAGTGCGCCAGCCTGCAGGTGCCGCTGGACTACGCCCGCCCGGCGGGCCGGACAATCACGCTCGCGCTGTCCCGGGTGCCCGCCACCGCGCCCGCCCGCCAGCAGCAGGGGGACCTGCTGGTCAACCCAGGCGGACCCGGGGCCAGCGGCCGTTACCTGGCCGGATACGTCGCCCAGACGCTCAGTCCGCAGGTCGCCAGCCAGTACACCATCGTCGGCTTCGACCCGCGCGGCGTCGGAGCCAGCGTGCCCGCGCTGACCTGCGACCCCTCGTTCTTCACTGTGCTGCGGCCGGATTACATCCCGGCTAATGCCTCGGCGGAACAGGTGCAGATCGGCCGGGCCAGGAGCTACGCGGCCGACTGCGAGCAGCGCTATGGCTGGCTGCTGCCCTACATGACGTCGCAGGACGCGGCCCGGGACATGGACTCGATCCGGGCCGCCCTCGGCGTGCCCACGATCAGCTACTTCGGCTACTCCTACGGGACCTACCTCGGCCAGGTGTACGCCACGCTGTTCCCGCACCGGCTGCGCCGGATGGTGCTCGACAGCACGGTTGACCCGACCGGTGCCTGGTACGCCGACAACATCGCGCAGGACTACGCATTCCAGGGCCGGATGGAGGCGTTCTTCTCCTGGGTGGCCGGCAATGACAGTACCTATCACCTGGGCAGCATGGCCGCCCAGGTGCAGCAGGCGTGGTACCGGGCCCGGGCCCAGCTGCAGGCTCATCCGGTCGATCAGGTGATCGGCGCGGACGACTTCGACGACACGTTCCTGCAGGGCGGCTACAACAACGCGTACTGGCCCGGACTGGCGGCCGCGTTGTCCGCTTACCTGAACGGGGGCGCCATCCAGCAGCTGGTCAGCCAGTACCAGCAGCTCGGGGCGCAGAACGCGAACTTGTTCGCCGTTTACAACGCGGTCCAGTGCAGCGACGTGAACTGGCCCCGGAACTGGGCGAAGTGGAACGCGGACACCGAGCGGGTGTACCGCTCCGCGCCGTTCCAGGCCTGGGACAACGCCTGGTTCAATGCGGCCTGCGCGTTCTGGCCGGTGCGCGGGCCCGCCCAGCCGCTGCAGATCAAGGGAGCCGGGCTGCCCGGCATCCTGATGCTGCAGGGCACGCTGGATGCGGCCACCCCGTACCAGGGCGCCCAGGAGGCGCACCGGCTGCTGCCCAGTGCCCGGATGGTGGTGGTGACCAACGGCGGCAACCACGGGCAGTCGCTCGCGCAGCCGCCGAACAACTGCGTGAACGGGTACCTGAACCGCTATCTGGCCACCGGCGCGCTGCCCACGGGTCCGGGCCTGGTCAACGCCACCTGCCCGGCGCTGCCACCACCCGCGGCGAGCTGACGGGCCGATGCGGGCCGATCCGGCGGCGTGATCATGGTGACGGGCCGATACTCTGGAAGGGTGCTGCGCACCAAGGCACTGCGGTCCTCATCGCTGCGCCTGCTCACCGACCGCGATCGCGATGACGTGCTGGAGTTGTGTGACCGCGACCCGGTGGTGAACGTCTTCGTCAGCTCCCGGGTGCATGAGGCAGGCCTGGACCCGGTCCGGCTGGGCGGCCAGATGTGGGGCTTCGTGCCCGGCGGCCGGCTGACGTCGGTGTGTTACGCCGGGGCGAACCTGGTCCCGGTCGCGGCCACGCCTGAGGCGGTGACCGCCTTTGCCGGGCGGGCCCGGCTGCAGGGCAGGCGCTGCTCGTCGATCGTGGGGCCGTCCGAGGCGGTACGGCAGATGTGGGACCTGCTCCGGCCGTACTGGGGTGCGCCCCGGGAGATCAGGGACTCCCAGCCGGTGATGGCCACCTCGCAGCTGTCCCCGGTGCCCGCTGACCCGCAACTCCGCCGGGTCCGCCTGGATGAGCTGGACGTGCTGCTGCCTGCTTCGGTGGCCATGTTCACCGAAGAGGTGGGGATTTCCCCGGTGGGCCCAGACGGCGGGGCCGCCTACCGGGCCCGGGTCGCCGAGCTGATCGCCTCGGGCCGGGCCTTCGCCCGGATCGAGGACGGCCGGGTGATGTTCAAGGCGGAGATCGGCGCGGTCACCCCGCACGCGTGCCAGGTACAGGGGGTCTGGGTCCGCCCAGAGCTGCGCGGCCGCGGGCTCGCGGCGGCCGGCATGGCCGCCCTGGTCCAGGAGGCGCTACGGTCGGTGGCCCCCATGGTGTCGCTGTACGTGAACGATTTCAACGCGCCAGCCCGGGCGGTGTACCGGAAGGTCGGCTTCACCGAGCTCGCGACGCTGACCTCGGTACTGTTCTGAGCAGCGCTGGGCTGAGCATGCCACGGCGAGCGGCGCTGTGCTGAGTAACCGCAGCTAGACCGCTGCGATCAGGCAGGCCCGGCCCGGAAAGCCCGGGAAGGGGCGGGGCCGCTGTGCGGTCCGCCCCCCGGTCCCCCTGCCGCTGTCTCGCCCAGGTCCATCCCCCCCGGCGAGATCCTCCGTGAGTAGGGTAGAGCGCATACATCGCAGTAAGTTCGCAGAAACGAGTTCACAGAACTTAGCTTCACATGCCTGATTTCACAGAGCGGATTGAGTCATCGTGTGAGTGAGCTACGGTTCGCCGCGGGCCGCCAGGCCGCTGGGCGGTACCTGCGCGAATTACTGCTGCGCCCGGGACGGTACCGGCAGCGGTGGGAGCGCAGCGCAGAGCGCACCCGGCCAGGAACGATCAATCACCTGGCCGTGGCGAACGTGCTCGCCCAGCACTTGTGGGCGGCGCCGCGCGGCGCTGGCGACAGCGAGGTGCTGCCGCATCAGCTCAAGGACACGGTCGGCCGGGCCCTGTCCGGGCGCCTGCTGAGCCGGGCCACGCTCGCCCTGTTCATCGAGGCGTTCGGGATCTCCGAGATCGAGGCGGACCGGCTGTGGCGGCTGTGGGGCGGGAAGGGCCGGATCACGGTGCTGGCCGGGCCGCGGGCGATGCGTTCCGGCCGCGCCGCCGAGGTGGCCGGGGTGCTGGGACCGCGCAGGCACCAGACCGTATCCCTGCATGACCACGTCACCATCGGCGCTGACCGGCGGCTGGCCCGGACCCGGACCCTCCAGGTGGTCGAGGCCATCACCGACGGGCTGGACAGCATCCCGTATCTCTACGACACCAGCGCGCTGACGCTGGAACTCGGGCCGGGCTGCGCTGGGCCGCCCGGCCCGCTGCGCCAGATCGGCGACGTCTATGTCACCGACATCCCGCTGGTCCGCTCGCTGGCCCTGGGCGAGACGCTGACCCTGGAGTACTGGACGTCCTACCACTACCCGGGCAACATCGCCGATCCGGCCGAGCGGGAGTACCGCCGCGCGGTCATGGGCAGCCTGGAGAACTTCGACATGCGCATCGAGTTTCATCCCGGCGAGGTGCCGAGTGCGGTCTGGTGGGCCGTGTGGGATGGGGTGGAAGGCGGGGTGCTCGAGCAGGAGCCGGTCACACTGGACCGCGAGTATGCGGTGCACCGTTACCTGCGCTCGGTCGAGCGCTCTGTGGTGGGCTTCCACTGGTCCTGGGATGAGGCGGGCGGCCTGCGGCTGCGGGCGGCGGCGCCGTCGTCTAGGCTCGGCCCCGTGAGCGTTATTCAAACCGGCTAGCGACCACGGGCCGGTAGGCCCGTGCGAGCGGCCGGTGCTGGGGGTCGGCGGAGGCGAGCCGTGGCGGATGATTTGAATAACGCGACTACTGGAGATGGCCCCGTGAGCGTTATTCAAACCGGCTAGCGACCACGGGCCGGTAGGCCCGTGCGAGCGGCCGGTGCTGGGGGTCGGCGGAGGCGAGCCGTGGCGGATGATTTGAATAACGCGACTACTGGAGATGGCACTGTGTCTGAGTCTGATGTGCAGAAGGCAGTAGTCGCCTGCGGTGAGGCGGCTGAGGCGGCCGCCCCGGGCCTGGCCGCAGCCCCGGATAACGTCATCAACGACGCGCTGCGGGGGATGGCCGCGCTGCTCCCAGAGCGGGCCGCGGAGGTGCTCGCGGCCAACGCCACGGACATGGCCGACGGCGAATCCGCCGGGCTGGGCCGCGGGCTGCTGGACCGGCTCCGGCTGGATGAGGGCCGGATCGGTAGCATGGCCGCCCAGCTGGGCATGCTGGCCGACGCCCCGTTCCTGCCCGAGACGGTGCCGCTCGGCCCGCTGCCCGGGGGCCTGCAGCTGGCCGAACGGCGGGTGCCGGTCGGCGTCATCGGCGCCAACTTCGAGGCCCGGCCGAACGTCACCGTGGATGTGGCGTCGCAGCTGCTGAAGTCCCGTAACGCCGGGGTGCTGCGGACCGGGGGAGCGGCCCTGCGATCCGCCGCGGCCCTGGCCGACCACGTGATCGCCCCGGCGGTGGCCGCGGCTGGCCTCGATCCCGCCGCCATCCAGCTGGTCCGCTCCGCGGACCGGGCCGCCGCGGTCGAGCTAGTCCGCCAGCCGCGCCTGATCCCCCTGGTCATCGTGCGCGGCAGCGGGGAGACCACGCGCAGCCTGGCCGCGGAGGCGGCCCGGCACGGGGTGCGCACGCTGGCTCATGCGGACGGGGGCGGGGTGCTCTACCTGGACCGTGCCGCCGAGCCGCGGCTGGCCGCTGAGATCATCACCGCGAGCCTGGACCGGCTCGGCGTCTGCAACCGGCTGAATCTGCTGCTGATCTGCGCTGACGCCTGGGACGAGCTGCTGGAGCCCGCGCTGGCCGCGGTGCGCGGGCTCGGCATCACCGCGTCGCTGCCACCGCACGACCACCCGCTCGGCCACGAGTGGGCGCTAGACACCGGCCACGAGGCCACCGTGACCGTGGCTCCGGCGGCCGGCCCGGCCGTGGCGGCCGGGCTGGCCAACGCGCATACCTCTGGCCTGGCCGCCAGCATCGTGACGGCCGATCCCGCGGCGGCCCGCGAGTTCCTGGCCGCCTACCGCGGCACTGGCGCGTTCTGGAACGCCAGCACCCGGCTGCTGGACGGGTTCAAGCTGCGCGGCGTCCCGGAGACCGGGATCAACGTCGATCATGTGCCGGGCCCACGCGGCCCGGTCACCTTCCACGACCTGTGCCTGCGCCAGTACGTGGTAGTACCTGGCTGATCCCGGTTTCCGCTCGCCGGGATCAGCCAGGCTGCCTGCTGCGGCCCGTCAGCTGCCTGGGTTAGCTGGGTGCCCCGCGCCGACTGGCCAGGGTGTCCACCGTGACCGCAACGAGGAGCACGATCGCGGTGACGATATCGGTGGCCGCCGCGCTCAGCCCGATCAGGCCGAGCCCGTTGTAGATCGTGGCCACCACGAGCCCGCCCAGCACGGCGTTGAGCATCCGGCCCCGGCCGCCGAACAGGTTGGTGCCGCCGATGACCGCGGCCGCCACCGCGAACAGCACGTACTTGCCGCCGTCGAGGGTGGTGCCGATCGAGTTCAGCTGGGAGGCGAGGATGATGCCGCCGATCCCGGCGGTCAGCCCGCACAAGGTGAACGCGAGGGTCCGGATCGTGATCAGGTTGACGCCAGCCCGCCGGGCCGCCTCGGCGTTGCCGCCGATCGCGTAGATGTACCGGCCCACCTTGGTCCGCCCGGTCAGCGCGGTCCACAGCACCAGGACGCCGAGCACGATCAGCACGACCCAGGGCACGCCCTCCACCGTGATCGCCACGCCGCGGTTGGTGTTGCTGATCAGCACCACGGCGATCCCGGCGATGGCCATCACCGCGACCTTGAGCAGGGTGACCCCGAGCGGCGGGGCGACCAGGCCGTTGGCCCGCCTGCGCCGGTCGCGGCTGATCATGAACAGGCCGGCCAGCGCGACCAGGACGATCACGACGATCCAGCCGGCCGCGGGGCTCAGGTTGCCCGCGGTGAGGTCGTAGATGATGTTGTTCGGGTTCCCGATCGAGCCGCCCGCGCCGTGCCCGCTGCGGGCCACCAGGATGATCATCAGGCCTTCCAGGCCGAGCAGCCCGGCCAGGGTGACCACGAACGATGGCAGGCCCAGCCGGGTGATCAGGCTGCCCTGGACGAAGCCGATGAAGGCGGTACAGGCCAGCCCGATCAGGATCGCGGCCCACCAGGGCACCGTGTACACCGCCCAGAGGGTGATGACCGCGCCGATGCCCGCGTTGTAGCCGACCGACAGGTCGATCTCGCCGAGCAGCAGCACGAACACCTCGGCCATGCCCAGTACGATGAACGGGGCGCCCTGGATCATGAGGTTGATCAGGTTGCCCGCGGAGAGGAAGAGCGAGTTCTTCACCTGGAAGAAGATCACGATCGCGACCAGGCCCAGGACGATGGGCAGCGCGCCGCTCTCGCCGCTTCTGACCCGCCTGAGCCAAATGCGGGTGTAGTCGCTGACCGAGCCGGCGATCAGCTCCGGCGGCCCGGCCAGGGACGCCTTGTCGACACTGGACTCGCCACCGACCTCCTCGGCGGTTGCTTCGGGGTCGACCAGGCCCTGTTCGGCACCGCTGTCTGTCGTTGACATGGTTCAGCCCTCCGTGCCGCTGTCACGGCCAACTGATGACGTGGGCTCGTGTGCCGTGCCGTTCCTGCCCGTCCGGGCGGAGCCGCCAGTGGTCATGAGTTCCACCACGGACTGGGTGTCAAAGTCGGACGCAGGGCCCACCGCGGCGAGCCGGCCGAGGTAGAGAACCGCGATCCGGTCGGCGACCTGGAACACGTCGGTGAGGTTGTGCGAGACCACCAGAACCGCGTGACCGCTGCTGCTCAGCTGCTTGATGAGGCTCAGCACGAGCTCGGTCTGGCTGACGCCCAGCGCCGCGGTCGGCTCATCCATGATGACCAGGCGGGCGTCCAGCATCACAGCCTTGGCCACGGCGACCGACTGGCGCTGCCCGCCGGAGAGCGAGCCGACCAGCTGGCGGACCGAGTGCACGGTTACGACCCGCAGGCTGGCGAGCGTCTTCTTCGCGGTCAGCTCCATGCTGATCTCGTCGAGCAGCCCGCCCCGCGTGACCTCGTGGCCGAGCAGCATGTTCTGCACGATGTCCAGGTTGTCACAGAGCGCCAGGTCCTGGTATACGGTGGCGATGCCCAGGCCCGTCGCGTCCTTGGGGCTGTGCAGGTGAACGGGCTTGCCGTACCACAGGATGTCGCCGCCGCTGGGCTGCCAGATCCCCGAGATGGTCTTGATCAGCGTGGACTTGCCCGCGCCGTTGTCCCCGACCAGTGCGGTGACCTGGCCTTCGGGGATGTCGAGGTCGATGCCGGCCAGGGCCTGGACCGGGCCGAAGCTCTTGCTGATTCCGCGTAGCTGGAGCAGTGGCTGGCCGCCGGTGGCCGCACCGGCGGGGCCGGACGGCGCCCGGCCCGCAGCTGCGGGCCGGGCGCCGTCGCCAGCGCGATGCGTCACCACTGTGGCATTCCAGCGATGAATGGGGCGCTCATGATCATCCCGTGATCCCTGCGGCCGTGCAGGCTGCCTTGTACGCCGAGGTGCAGAGCTGGGCGGCCGGCACGAAGTTGTCAGCGATAACTGTCGAGTTCATATTCGACGCCGTGACCCATTCCGGCGTCAAGAGCACCGACGGAACGGCCATCTTCTCGGTGGTGTCCTGGACGGTGCCGTTGACCAGGGCAGCCGGTGGCTTGGCGCCGGCCCGCAGGAACATCGCGAGCGCCGCGGCGGCCTGGGCCTCCAGGTAGATCGGCTTGTACACAGTGCCGCACTGGTACCCGGAGAGGATGTTCTGCAGGCCGACCAGGGTCGCGTCCTGCCCGGTCACCGGGAAGGTCTTGGGCTTCACGCCCAGAGTCTGCAGGTAGTGGATGATCGGGGCCGCGTTCTCATCGTTCGGGGTCAGCACCGAGTTGATGTTCTTGTGCGCGGTGTACTGCCCCTGGAACTCGGTCTCCGCGGTCGGCGGGTCCCACGTCCCGGCGGCGTTGCCGACCTTCACCCAGGCACCGCTGCTGAACATCGGGTTGATGACGGAGTTGTAGCCCTGGGCGAACAGGGTGGCGTTGTTGTCAGTCGGCGAGCCGTACATGACCAGCACGTTGGGCTTCTTCACGCCCCAGGCGCTGACGCAGCTGACCAGGCCCTGGCCGAGCAGCTGGCCGACATGGACGTTGTTGAAGCTGACGTAGTAGGAACGGCTGCCGCCGAGGGTCAGCCGGTCGTAGTCGATCACGGCTACCCCGTGCGACTTGGCGTACTTCTCGATGGAGGTGCCGACACCGGCGTCGAGCGGGTCCACGATGAGGACGCTCGCGCCCTTGGTGATGTCCGCCTGGGCATCGCTCAGCTGGGTTGCGTCGCTGCCCTGCGCGTTCTGCACGCTGAACTGGGAGGCCTTCAGGCCGGCTGTGGTCAGGGCCTTGGTCAGGTAGGGCGCGTCGAATTCGACGTACCGCGCTGAGGAGACGGTGTCCGGCAGGATCACGCCGACATCGCCTTTGCCCTTGGCGGCGAGTGACTTCAGCCCGGACATCGCTGAGAAATTGATCGTGAATGACGTAGCAGTAACCGTCGGCGTGGACGCCGAGCTGGATTTGCTGGGACTACTGGACGAGCTGCTACTGCCGCTGCTACTGCACGCGGCAATGAGGAGAGCGGCGCTGACAGCACTCGCGGTCAGCACCGCTCTTTTGGTTACTGGGTACAACAAAACCACCACCTCGCTCATAGTCGGCATGTGCACCAGAGCGCACGCCGAGCATAGGCCCGCGGGCGTGCTACCGGGGGCCGAGACTCATCTGGGGAAACCTTAGGCTGATGCGAATGAACGTGCTCGTTAACATCCCCGTAATCATGTGAAAAAACCGTTAACGCAGGCCTGGCCATCAGAATTGTGGTGGATTCGCGTCAAATACGTTACCGAACTGACACGTATACGGTGGATGTCATTCCGCGGCGATCCGGTAACCGGCCCGGGGCTGGGTGAGAATCAGCGGGGCGCTGCCGTCCGGCTCCAGCTTGGCCCGCAGCCGCCGGATGTAGACCCGGACGTACTCGGTCTCGGTCTCATAACCCCGGCCCCACACTCGGCGCAGCAGGTGCGCGTGGGTCAGCAGCTTGCCCCGGTTCGTGGCCAGCTCGCGGAGCAGCGCGAACTCGGTCGGGGTGAGGTGCACCGGCTGGCCGTTCCGGGTCACCTGCTGGCTCGCCAGGTCGATCTGCACGTCGCCGATGACGATCACTGGCGGCGCGCTTTCCGGTGACCCGGTCGCGGGCCGGGTCCGGCGCAGCGTGGCGGTGATCCGGGCCAGCAGTTCCTCGATGCTGAATGGCTTGGTCATGTAGTCGTCCGCGCCCATGTTCAGCGCGGTGACCTTGTCCCGTTCGCCACCGCGGGCGGACACCACGATGATCGCCACGGACGAGCGTTCCCGGATCAGGCGGCACAGCTCGAAGCCGTCCACCTCGGGCAGCATCAGGTCGAGCAGGACGATATCCGGCGCCTCGGTCTCCAGCAGGTTGAGCGCCCGGGCGCCGTCGGTGGACACCACCGTGTCATAACCGCGAACGGCCAGGTTGGACCGGATCAGGTCGACGATGTTCGGGTCGTCCTCGACCACCAGAGCACGGGTGCTCACTGCCTGATCAAGCACGGGGCGCGGCCCCCATGGCCGGCCGCGCGGCCAGGCCGGTGCCAGGCGCCGGCTCCGCCGCCGGGCCCGGCGGCTGGCTGGGCATCTCGACCGGCAGGTGGATCAGGAAGCAGGTGCCCTGCCTGGGCTGCATCAGCTCGATGCGCCCGCCGTGCGCCGCCACGATCCCCCGGGCGATGGACAGGCCCAGGCCGGCCCCGGCGCCCCGGGTACGGCTGCGCCGCATCGGCTCGAACGGCGCGAGGGCGACCTCGGGCGGCATTCCGGTACCGTTGTCGGCCACGCTCACCCGGACCTCGGCGGGGCCGGCCATGGCCGCGCTGACCTGCACCCGGGTGCCCGGTGGGTTATGCCCGAGCGCGTTGTTCAGCAGGTTCACGAAGACCTGCTCCAGCCGGTCATGGTCGGCCCACACCACCGGCAGCCCGTCCTCGCAGGCCACCGTCACCATGGGCGCGCCTTCGGGCAGGCAGGCCACGGCCGCGTCCAGCACCAGCGGGATGTCGCACCAGTCACGCTGCAGCCGGAGGATCCCCGACTCGATGGCGGAGAAATCCAGCAGGTCATCCACGAGCCGGCCGAGCCGCGCCGACTCCGCCGCGATCCGGGTGATGAACCGCTGCTGCGAGGACGGATCCCAGGTTACGTCGGGCTGCAGCAGGCTGGAGGCGTAGCCGCGGATCGCGGTGAGCGGGGTGCGCAGCTCATGGCTCAGCCGGGACAGGAAGCCCCGCTGCAGCTCCTGCGACCGGCGCAGGGTCATCGCCTCCTGATGGGCGAACCAGGCCTCCTCACGCTCCAGCGCCAGCCGCAGCGAATGGGCGGCGTCCTCCAGCAGGGCGGTGGCGTCGGCAGCGGGTGGCCCGCCCGCCCACCGGGCCACCAGCGCGGCACGGCCGCCCGGCGCGGTGAACGCCACCGACAGCAGTTGTTCACCAGCGGTGCCGGAGCTGAAGGCCGCGGTGCCGTCCGGCTGGGCCAGGACCAGGGTGGGCCCGGCCGCCGCCACCGCGCGGTCCACCGCCGCGGCGGGCCTGGGGTCATACTCGGTCCCGGCCCGGCCGGAGTAGGCCCGGCACACCGCCGGGCGGTCCGGCGCCTGGATGACCAGCGCGACCTCGTCGGCCTGCAGGCCGCGGCGCAGCGAGTGCAGCGCGATCTCGAGGCCGTCGGAGACCGGGATCGGGCCGGCCAGGGTCTCCAGCATTTCCCGGATCGTCTCCAGCACCCGGTTACGGGCGGTGACCTCGTCCAGCAGCCGGTCCCGTTCGATCGCGTTCGCCGCGTACCCCGCATACAAGGTGGCCAGGTCGAGATCATCCCGCTGCGGCCGGGCGGTGCGGGAGCCGAGCACGGTGATCACCCCGAGCAGCCCGCCCGGGCCCATCACCGGGACCGACCACGAGCTGGCCACGTTGGCCATCCGGGCCAGGTCACGCTGGGCCGCCCAGGCAGCGCTGGTGCGCACGTTCTCCTCGACCACCGGCGCGGTGGTAGCGGCGGCCAGGCCGGGCGGGCCGCCCGCCGGGCCGGGCGGCAACCGGGACCACGCCGCCAGCAGCGCGGGTGGCAGGCCTAGCGAGGCCGCGCAGATCAGCGCGGAATCATCGACTAGGTGGATGCACAGCCGCTCGCTGCCCAGGGCCGCACCCAGCGCGGAGAGGATCAGCGACAGGCTGGACGAGGGGTCCGCGGACACCAGCCGCCCGGTGAGCCCGTGCAGCCGGGTGAGCTGGCGGCGCGCTGAGGAGTCCACCTCCTGCCCGGACAGCAGCGCCACCACCTCGTCCGGATGGACTTCGGTGGGCGCCACCTCGGCGATGACCCGGCCGTGCCGGAGTACCACGATGCGGTTGGCCAGCCGGAACATCTGGCTGATGTCGTGGCAGGCGAGCAGGATCGTGGTGCCCTGCTCACGCAGCCGCAGGATCAGCTCCTCGACCAGCGCCGACTCCTGCACACCCACGGAGGCGGTCGGCTCATCCAGCAACAGCAGGCGGGGTTCGTGGGCCATGGCCCGGGCGACCGCTACCAGCTGGCGCTGGCCGCCCGACAATGAGCGGATACTGCGCGTCGTATCCCGCAACGGAATCCCGAGCCGGGCGAGCAATCGCCCAGCATCGGCGTGCATCCGGGTGTCGGACAGCAAGTGCCGCCGCCGCTCCCGGCCAAGCAGCAGGTTCGAGGCGACGTCCAGGTTGTCACAGAGCGCCAGGTCCTGCCAGACGACCGACACGCCCCGGCGGGACACCGCCTGCGGGTCGGCGGGCACCGGCCTGCCGTCCAGCAGGATCTGCCCGGACGACGGGGCGATGTCCCCGGCGATGCAGCGCACCAGGGTGGTCTTGCCCGCGCCGTTCTCCCCGGCCAGGGCGACCAGTTCGCCGGGCTGCACCTCGAGGTCGAACGCCGGCCAGCGCGGTCAGCGGGCCGAACCGCACGGCCAGGCCGGACACCGACAGCAGCGGCAGCGCTGGCTGTCCGGCGTACCCGGCGGCGACGGCGGTCATCTGCACATTGTTGACCGAAAGACGGCCTGGCCGCCAGCTGACCCGGCGTCCGCCGCCGCAGCCCCCGGCTGCGCGGAATTGTTAAGGCTCACACTGATAGCTGAACACGGCCGCTAGGAGAGGTATTCTCAGCTTCCCCGGGGCGTCGGCCCAAGTGGATCGCCACCGCCTCCCCCGGGCACCCGTGTGGAGGAACAGCGTGTTGGCGGACAGGACGGTCGTGCTGATCGTTGAGGACGACCAGGACATCGTCGATCTGGTCCGGTCCAACCTGTCCGCCCGTGGCTGTGACGTGATCGTCTGTAAGGACGGCAGCGGCGTCGGCCAGACGCTGGAGTCCCGGGCGCTGGACGTCGTACTGCTCGATCTGATGCTGCCCGGCCACGACGGCTTCGAGCTGTGCCGGGAGATCCGGGAGAAATCCGGGGTGGGAATCATCGTGCTGTCCGCGCGGCGTGCGGAAACGGACAAGGTCCGCGCGCTCAACCTGGGCGCCGATGACTACATGACCAAGCCGTTCGGCATCGAGGAACTGCTGGCCCGGATCAACGCGATGGTGCGGCGCACCAAGCTGGCCGGCGACAGCCGGCCCGAGCCGGGCCTCATCCGGGTCGGCGACGTCGAGATCGACCTGGGCCGCAGGCGGGTGACCAAGGGCGGGTACCTGGTGCACCTCACCCCGACCGAGTTCGCGCTGCTGCGCCAGTTCGCGACCAGCCCGGGTGAGCTGCTCACCCACGCCACGCTGCTGCGCCGGGTATGGGGACCGGGGTATGAGACGCAGACCGAGTACACCCGCGTCTACGTCGGGCGGCTGCGGGCCAAGCTGGAGCAGCCCGGGGACCAGCCACTGTTCATCACCGAGCCGCGGTCCGGCTACCGGTTCGCGACAGCCTAGACTCCAGCGGCTGGCGGGACCAGCGTGATCGATGTGGCCGGTGTGCTCCCGGGGTTGTTCCGTTCCCGGGAGCATGTGCGCTGACCGCCGCCCTGCCAGCGGTCAGCGCACACGAACCGGAGAACCACACCCGAGCTCGCGGGACCTTCACAGTCAGCCGTCGGCGGGTGCGGTTGCCGCCTGCCACTGCACCGGCTGCCCCGCTGGGGCTGGGGAGCGGCACCGGCGCGGTGTTCGTTGCGGATTTAAATGTGTGGCCCGGGCGGACCCAGGCGTTGTAGGGTGCTGGGCTCTTGCGCCCCTTCCCCCACCCTCGATCGAGGTGATGTGCCATGCCCGCGGCCAGCAGGAGCGGACCGGGCCCGGCCGGTGCCAGCGAGGTCCTCGCCAGCGAGCGGGCCTACCTGCGCCAGGCCCGCGAGTACCTGCGGCTGATGCGCGAGGACGTGCTGTCGCTGCGGGCGCTCGGCGGGGACCCGGTCTCGGAGGAGTACCTCAAAGCCGACCTGTACCGGCGCGCGGAAGCCCTGCACGACCTGCCGGACACCCCGCTGTTCTTCGGCCGGCTCGACTATGCCGGCGGGAACGGCGGCGGCCCGGACGGCGGCGGCCCGGACGGTGCTGGCCCGGACGGTGCTGGCCCAGAGGGCTGGGCGGGGGAGCGGTTCCATGTCGGCCGGCGGCACGTGCACGACCCCCAGGGCCACCCGGTGGTGGTGGACTGGCGGGCGCCGGTGTCGCGGCCGTTCTACCGGGCCAGCCCGGTAGACCCGATGGGGCTGGCGCTGCGCCGCCGGTTCGGCTTTGCCGGGGGAGAGCTCACCGCGCACGAGGACGAGGCCTTCGGTGGCCCCGGGCTGGCGGGCGGGGTTGCCGCCGGGGCTGCGGGCCGGTTTGCTGCTGAGCCGCAGGCCACGGACCAGCCCGGGGTGAGCCAGATCCTGCTGGCGGAGATCGAGCGGCCGCGGTCCGGCCCGATGCGTGACATCGTGGCCACGATCCAGCCGGATCAGGACGACATCGTCCGGGCCGGGCCCGAGCAGACGCTGTGCGTGCAGGGCGCGCCGGGGACCGGCAAGACCGCGGTCGGCCTGCACCGGATCGCCTACCTGCTGTACGCCCATCCGGGCCGGATGACCCGGGGCGGAGTGCTGGTGATCGGCCCGAACCGGGCGTTCCTGTCCTATATCCGGGACGTACTGCCCGCCCTCGGCGAGCTGGACGTGAGCCACGCGACCGTCACCGACCTGCTGGCTTCGGTGCCCGTCCGGGCGGCGGATTCGCCGCAGGCCGCGCAGGTCAAGGGGGACCCGCGGATGGCCGAGGTGCTCCGCCGCGCGCTCTGGGCCGGACTGGCCGAGCCCGTGGGCCCGGTGGTGCTGCCCCGCGGCACCCGGCGCTGGCGGGTCAGCGCTGGCCAGCTCGGGGACCTGGTGGACGAGCTGCGCAGCCGTGGGGTGCGCTACGCGGCGGGCCGGGAGATGCTCGGCCACCGGATCGCGCACGTGATCCTCACCCAGCTGGAGGCGGCCGGGGAGACCTGCGACGACCGGACGCACGAGGCGGTGCGGCGGACCCGGCCGGTGCGCGCGGCCGTGGACGCCATCTGGCCGAAGGCCCACCCGGTCCGGCTGGTGCTGCGGCTGCTGTCCGATCCCGTGCTGCTCAGCCGGGCCGCGGACGGCCTGCTGGATCCCGGCGAGCAGCAGGCGATCCGGTGGGACCCGGCCCCGCGCGGCCCGGCGTCGGCCCGCTGGACCCCGGCCGACCTGGTGCTGGTGGATGAGGCCAGCGACCTGATCGAGCGGATCCCCAGCCTGGCCCATGTGGTGCTGGACGAGGCGCAGGACCTGTCGCCAATGGAGTGCCGGGCGGTGGGCCGGCGCTGTGCGACCGGCTCGGCCACCGTCCTCGGCGACCTGGCCCAGGGCACCGCACCGGCCGCCGCGGGGAGCTGGCCCGAGCTGCTCGCGCACCTGGGCAAGCAGGACGCCGAGCTGCGGGTGCTGGCCACCGGCTACCGGGTGCCGCGGCAGATCCTGGACTTCGCGAACCGGCTGCTCGGTTCGCTGGCTCCCGGGCTGGCCCCGGTCCGGTCGCTGCGCCAGGACGCGGGCTCGCTCATGATCACCGAGGTGACGGCGGACCGGTTGCCGGGTGCTCTGGCCGCGGCCTGCGCGGCGGCGGCCAGGCCGGCCGGGGTCCACCGCGGTGATCGCCGCGGACGACCAGGTCGGGGCGCTGTCCCGGGCGCTCAGCGGGGCCGGGCTGGCGTACGCGGTGCTGGACGGCAGCGGGACCGGGCTGGCCGGCGGGCTCGTCGTGCTGCCGGTGACGCTGGCCAAGGGCCTGGAATTCGACCACGTCATCGTGGTCGAGCCGGGCCGGATCGCGGCCGCGGAAGCGCGCGGGCTGCACCGGCTCTACGTGGCGCTGACCCGCGCGGTGTCCCGGCTGACCGTGCTGCACGCCGAGCCGCTGCCCGCCGCGCTGGCGGCTACTGGTCCTTGATCACGGACATGATCAGCGCGGCGGTCTGCTCGAAGGACAGGGCTGTGGCGCGCAGGTGGTTGAAGAACACGTTGTAGCGGTCCACCTCAGCCACGTTCTCCACATACAGCGCGCTGGTGAGGTCCTCCAGGTACACCACGTCGGGATCGGCGCGCTCGGGGAAGGCCAGGATGACGAACGGCCGGCCCATCGCGGGGTGCGCGCCCGCCCCGAACGGCAGCACCTGGATGGCAACGTTCGGCAGCCGGGCCAGCTCGAGCAGGTGATCGAGCTGCAAGCGCATCACGCCCGCGCCGCCGACCCGGCGGCGCAGCGCGGCCTCGTCCAGCACCGCCCATAGTTGCGGCGGGTCAGCACAGGTCAGCGCCGGCTGGCGGGCCATCCGGAACGCCACGTTGCGCTCGACCGCCTCGAGCCCGCCGTCCACGGTGCCGGCCGCGATCACCGCCCGGGCGTACTCCTCGGTCTGCAGCAGCCCGGGGATGAGGGTGGCTTCGTAGATCCGGATTTCCGAAGCCGCGCTCTCCAGCCCGATGTAGGTGGCGAACCGCGGCTCGATTGCGTCGCTGTACGCATCCCACCAGCCCTTCTGCCGCGATTCCCGGGCCAGCTGGACCAGGCTGTCCTGCTGCGGCCCGGACACGCCGTAAAGGTCGAGCATGTCGCGGACGTCCCGGGGCGACACCGACACCCGGCCGGTCTCGATCCGGCTGATCTTGGATGTTGAGCATTCCAGGTGCTCGGCTACCTCCTCGCAGGTCAGCCGGGCTGCCTCGCGGAACCTGCGCAGCTCCAGTGCCAGCCGGCGGCGCCGGACCGTAGGGCTCTGCTGGGTGGCCGTCGGACTCCCTCCCGTCCCGTACCTCACTGGCGCGGCCGTCTGCCCGCGCCCGCGCTCGCCTGGCCGCCGTACCGGCCTGCCAGGCCATCTGGCTATCCCGCCGGGCATGCGCTGGTCCGCCCCGGCTGGGCCTGTGCCGTGCCGGACCGGGCCTGGGTGTTGCCGGTCGTGCCAGGCACATGCCATGCCGTTCGCACCGGGCGCGTGCCGTGCCATTCCTGCCGGGCCTGTGCCGTAACGCCCGGTCGCCCGCTGCGGCCGGGACGCCATGGCGGCCCGGGGACCCCGCCCCCGCCGGGCTGGCTGGAATGGCCCGCCCGGCCCGCTTCCGCCGCGGTGCGGCGGAAGCTCTGGCTTTCCTCTGATTTAGTGTGGCATCTGCGCGGGACCCTGGGCACCGCTTAGCATGACCACGCAGCCCAGCGTCCCGCAGCACGGGCCGGGCGCAGCAGAATGCGCGCGTGCGCATCAGAATCTGTGAAATCCTGAATGCATATTGCACGTAGCCCGGCCAGGCGTCATCCTGGGGCCGGGACGGTTCGAAGCCATATGATTACTAGGGGTGATTCCGATGGTCGTGGGGGTCCAGCAGGGGAGTGCCTTGTCCCCGCCCGATCAGGCCTACACGGACCGGCTGGAGGCGCTGGCCGCCGCGGCTCTACCCGGCACGGAATGAGCGCGCACCTGCTGGCGCCGCCCGGGCGGGTGCCTAGCCTGCGCACGGTCAACCCGGCCGCGCCCGCGCTGGCCGAGGACGTGTACGCAGGCTGCTGCGAGGACGGCAGCTGGTGGTTCTGGTGGTCGTGGGCCGAGCGGATCGCTGACGCCAGCGACCTGGATGCCGCGGCCGAGCGGATCGCCCACGTGCTCGCCGCCCCGCACAGCAGCTGATCAGCCGGTACCGGAGGGCCCAGCCGGGCTGATCAACCGGTACCGAAGAGGCCCGGCCGGGCTCGGTCAACCGGTACGGGATGGGCCCGGCCGGGCCGCCGGGCCGCGCGCAGGAAAGCCGGGGAACGCGGTCGTGGTGCCCAGCCAGGTGGTCGCGCGCACCGCGCAGGCTTGCGCCTGCAGTGCTCCCCAGGCCCGCAGCGCCGCGCTGTCCAGCGCGACCAGGCCCAGGTAGGCCGTGGTGAGCCGGTCTTCCAGGTAGCCGGCTAGCGTGGCGGCGGCCGCGGCGTCCGGCACCGGGAACGGGAGCCGGTAGGCGTCCTGCGCGGCGGCTGGCTCGGCGCCCAGCGAGAGGAGCATGGCGGCCAGGCGGTCCCTGGCGGCCTGGTGCGCGGTCCAGTACTGGTGGGCCATCTGCTGCGCCGCCCCGGCCAGGTGAGCGCCAGCGATCCCGTACCCGTAGATGGCCGCGTTCACCGCGCCGAGCGCGGCCTGGAGCGCGGCCTTCGCCGTGCCCGTGCCGCTCATCCCGCGGCTCCGCGGCTGCGCAGCAGCGCGGCGTGGCTGGCCTCGGAGGCCGCGACGCTGGCCAGCAACTGGGCGAGCGACGGGCTCGCCGTGGCGAGCCAGCCGAGCAGGGCACTGGCGGCCCGGGTCTCCGCCGCCTCCAGCGCGGTCAGCACGGCGGCGGGGGGGCCGGACGGGACCGGTGCGGGAACGGGCGGCTGGCTGGCCCGTGCCGTGGCCGGGCTGCCCGCCGGGACGATGAGCCGGGATCTCATCCGGGCCAGGTGCTGCTGATGCTGCTCGAGCAGGGGCGAAAGAGCGGTGGTCAGCCCCGCGGCGCTGGCGATGGCTGAGTCGTACCCGGCGATCAGTCCTCGTTCCACGGCGATCGCTTCGCGGAGCACCGCCACGTCAGGGCCAGGGGTGGGCGGGGTGCCGAGTGCCCCGACCCCTTTGCAGCCCGCCGCGAGCAGCGGCAGCGCCGTCGCTGTCGCGGCGAGCACGGTCCGCCGTCTGGGTTCTGCCAGCACCGCTCCTCCAGTTCCCGTCCCGGGTGCTCTCGCCGCACCTGTCCCGGGCGCTCCCACTGCCCCTGTCCCGGGTACTCCGGCTGCGCCTGTCCCGGGTCTCCCGCCCGAGCGTAGGGCTAGCTGGCTGGTGCCCGAACAGCGCCATCCGGTCTGTCCTGGGTGCCGCATCTGGACGCGGGCCGTGGCCGGAACCGCGAGTGCGGAGCGGGAAACACGCCGCGGGCGGGCGGGCGAACGATTGCGAGGCCGCGCTAACGGCCGATGCCCCCCCAGGTGCGGTTAGGCTAGATCACGCCCAGACAACAGCACAGGTCGCGGACGAGGAGGTCGTGATGCGCGGGGACTCCCGTCACGTACCGTCACGTCCGGATCGGGTGACCGACCAGGCGGCGGCGCGCGCGCCGCGTATGGCCAGCGGGCCGCGCCGGGACAGCCGTGCCACCGGCCCGGGGGCACGCCGCCGCGGGGGGCACCCGGCGGCGCCCGGCGGGGCGGCCAGCGGAGTGGCTGATGCCGAGCGGCTCAGCCGCCTGCTTGAGCCAGTGGTCAGCGCGGCAGGCATGGACCTGGAGTCGGTGCGGGTGGTGAAGGCCGGCCGCCGCCGCTTGCTGCGGATCGTGGTGGACGCCGACGGCGGCCCCAGCCTGGATGACATCGCGCTGCTCAGCCGGTCGCTGTCGGTGCAGCTGGACAGCTCGGCGGTGATGGGTGACGCGGCGTACACGCTGGAGGTCAGCTCGCCCGGGGTGAACCGGCCGCTCACCGAGCCGCGGCATTGGCGGCGCGCCGCCGGACGGCTGGTGCGCGCGCCGCTCACCGCGGTGCCGGGCCAGGCCGGCGGCGCTGGCACCGGTTCCGGCTCTGTGCAGGGCCGGGTAGTGACCGCCAACGAGGCTGGCGTGACCCTGGACATCGACGGCCAGCGGCGCACCTTCGGCTACCCGGAACTCGGGCCCGGCCAGGTGCAGGTGGAGTTTGGCCGCCCGCCCGGCCCTGCTGCCGCCGAGGACCTGGCCGGGGACGAAGCGGCCGGGGACAGCGACTACCTGCCCAGCGACGGTGAGCTGGACGACGGTGAGCTGGACGAGGACGACGAATTGGACGAGGCCGAACTGGGCGAGGACCACGAGCTGGGCGAGGGGGAGCGAGATGGACATTGACCTGACCGTCCTGCGGAGCCTGGAGAGCGAGAAGGACATCTCGATGGACCTGGCCATCAAGGCCATCGAGGATGCGCTGCTGGTCGCCTACCACCGCACCGAGGGCGCCGCGCCCGTCGGCCCGGGTGCAGATCGACCGCAGTACCGGGCACGTCACCGTCTGGGCCACCGAGACCGCGGAGGACGGCGGCCCGGCCCGGGAGTATGACGACACCCCGGCCGGGTTTGGCCGCATTGCGGCGACCACCGCGCGCCAGGTCATCTTGCAGCGGCTGCGCGACGCCGAGGATGAGCTCACCTTCGGCGAATACGCGGGCCGCGAGGGCGACATCGTGGCCGGCGTCATCCAGCAGGGCAAGGACCCCCGCGCGGTGCTGGTGGATCTGGGCCGGATCGAGGCCATCCTGCCGCCGACCGAGCAGGTCCCCGGCGAGCGCTACGCCCATGGTGAGCGGCTGCGCTGCTACGTGCTGCACGTCCGCAAGGGCTATCGCGGCCCGTCCATCACGCTGTCCCGGACCCACCCCAACCTGGTGAAGAAGCTGTTCGCGCTCGAAGTGCCGGAGATCGCCTCGGGCGCGGTGGAGATCGTGGCCATCGCCCGGGAGGCCGGCCACCGCACCAAGATCGCGGTCAGCTCGCACCAGCCCGGGGTCAACGCCAAGGGCGCCTGCATCGGCCCCATGGGCAGCCGGGTGCGGAACGTGATGACCGAACTGCACGGCGAGAAGATCGACATCGTCGACTACTCCGAGGAATCCGGCACAGTTCGTGGCCAATGCGCTGTCCCCGGCCCGGGTGTCCCGGGTGCGACGTGGTGGACCGCGCAGGCCAGGGTGGCCCAGGTGATCGTGCCGGACTACCAGCTGTCGCTGGCCATCGGCAAGGAGGGGCAGAACGCCCGCCTCGCCGCCCGGCTGACCGGCTGGAAGATCGACATCCGGTCCGATACCGCGCCGCCGGACGCGGACCAGCCGCTGCCGGACGCGGACCAGCCGCCCGTCGCCGTGGCACAGCCAGCGGGCCAGCCGGAGCAGGCAGACTCCGGCGGAGAGGCCGAAACCGGGCGCGGTGTCGCGGACGCGCCAGCGAGGTAAGCTTACGTTGACGTCGGCCAGATGGTCCCCGCGGCCGGTGCGGTCTGTGGTTCCGGTCCGCACCTGTGTAGGCTGCAGGGCTCGTACGGCTAAGTCTGACTTGCTGCGCTTGGTGGCGGCCGGGGGCGACATCGTCCCCGACCCTCAGGCGCGGTTGCCCGGCCGGGGCGCTTACCTGCATCCCAGCCAGGATTGCTTCGAGCTGGCTCAGCGCCGCAAGGCACTACCGCGAGCACTGCGCCAGGCGGCACCACTCGGTGTCGGCAGGCTCGCGGGCTACCTGGCGGGGCAGGGCGAGGCGGATCCTGACGGGCCTCACCAAGAGGCCTTCATGGGTTCACCCGGTCGAGCGACCAGGGCCGAGGCGGAAACGGCAGCACTGGAGACAGTGGCACTGCCGGGAAAGCGGGATCAGTTGTGATGAGCGCGCGATGAGAACGCGGCGATGAGAACCAGAAGCTGAGGCCGGCCGGAGCACGCGCTGCCCCGGATCGGCCACGATGGCCCGGTGGATCTGGGCCGACAGAGGGAGCGCAGTGGCGAAGGTCCGGGTATACGAGCTCGCGAAGGAGTTCGGTGTAGAGAGCAAGGCCGTGATGGCCAAGCTCCAGGAAATGGGTGAGTTCGTCCGTTCAGCGTCATCGACGATCGAGGCGCCAGTAGTCCGCAGGCTCAAGGAAGCATTCGCCACCCAGGCCCCGAAGGCTCAGGGCAGGCGATCTCAGGGACCAGCGCCGTCGGCGCCGAGCGCCGCCCCGGCGGCCGGGTCCCCCGGGCCAGCGGCACCAGTTCAGACCGCGGGCGGTAACGGACGCCCTGGCCCCCGGCCTGGGCCGGTCCGGCCGCAGGCCCCGGCCCCAGCGTCGGCAGCCGGTCCGGCCGTGGCTAGCCCGCAGGCGTCCGGCCCGCAGGCCCCGCAGGCGCAGGCCCCGGCGGCCGCACCCAGCCCGGCCGCGGCCAGCAGTCCGGCGAGCCCGGCCACGCCCCGCGCCCCGGTCCCACCCGTGCCCACGGACGGCGCGCCGTCCGGGCCGCGGCCGGCCGCGCCGCCGCGTAGCGGTGGCCCGGTGCCCGGGCCCCGGCCCGCGGGCCCGCGTCCTGGCCAGGGCGGCTCGGGCAGCCAGGCGTCCGGTGCCCCCCGGCCCGGTGCGCCCCGCCCGGGTGTGCCCGGCCGCGGTGGCCCGCGTCCTGGGCCCCGGCCCGGCAACAACCCCTACGCGCCGGTGGCGTCCGGCATGGGCTCCGCCCCGCGAGGTGCGCCGCCCCGTCCCGGCCAGCCAGGTGCTTCCGGCCCGGCTGGCCCGGCCGCGCCCGGGCAGGGCAACGCCCGGCCTGGCGGCCCACGGCCAGCTGGCCCGCGGGGGCCGGGGGGGCCGGGACGGCCCAGCCCGGCGGATATGGCCCGGCCTGGCGGCCCGCGGCCCAGCCCCAGCAACATGCCGCCGCGGCCAGCCCGCGGCCCCGGTGGCGGGCCAGGCGGCCCGGGCCGTGGCGGCCCAGGTGGTGGCCCCGGTGCCGGACGGCCCGGCGGCGGTGGCCGTGGCGGTCCCGGCGCTGGTGTCGGGCGCCCCGGCGGCGGTGGCGGGGCCGGCCCGCGGCCCGGCCTTGGCGGTGGCGGTGGCGCTGGCCGGCCGGGTGGTGGTGGTGGCGGCGGCGGCCGTGGCCGCAGCGGCACCCAGGGTGCGTTCGGGCGGCCGGGTGGCCGGCCCTCGCGCGCCCGGAAGTCGCGCAAGGCACGTCGCCAGGAATTCGACAACATGCAGGCCCCGACGATCGGCGGCGTGCAGATCCCGCGCGGGACCGGCCAGGTCATCCGGCTGTCCCGGGGTGCCTCGCTGAGCGACTTCGCCGACAAGATCGGGGTCAACCCGGCCTCGCTGGTCCAGGTGCTGTTCCATCTCGGTGAGATGGTGACCGCCACCCAGTCGGTGAACGACGAGACGCTGCAGCTACTCGGGGCCGAGCTCAACTACAACGTCCAGGTGGTCTCCCCGGAGGAACAGGACCGGGAGCTGCTCGAGTCGTTCGACATCGAGTTCGGCGAGGACGAGGGCGGCGAGGAGGCCCTGGTCGCGCGGCCGCCGGTGGTCACCGTCATGGGCCACGTGGACCACGGCAAGACCAGGCTGCTGGACGCGATCAGGCACACCAACGTGGCGGCCCGCGAGGCCGGCGGGATCACCCAGCACATTGGTGCCTACCAGGTCACCACCGAGGTGGACGGCCAGGAGCGCAAGATCACGTTCATCGACACTCCTGGTCACGAGGCCTTCACCGCGATGCGGGCGCGCGGCGCGGAAACCACCGACCTGGTGGTGCTCGTCGTCGCCGCCGACGACGGGGTGAAGCCGCAGACCACCGAGGCGCTGAACCACGCCCAGGCGGCTGGCGTGCCGATCGTCGTCGCGGTCAACAAGATCGACAAGGAAGGGGCGGACCCGGCCCGGGTGCGCTCCCAGCTCACCGAGTACGGCCTGGTCGCGGAGGAGTTCGGCGGCACCACGCTGTTCGTGGACGTCTCCGCCCGGCAGGGCATCGGCATCGAGGAACTGCTCGAGGCCATCGTCTTGACCGCGGACGCCGAACTCGACCTGCGGGCCAACCCGGAGCAGCAGGGCCAGGGCGTGGCTATCGAGGCCCACCTGGACCGCGGCCGCGGCCCGGTGGCGACCGTCCTCGTGCAGCGCGGCACGCTGCACGTCGGCGACTCCATCGTGGCGGGCGAGGCGTTCGGCCGAGTCCGGGCCCTGCTCGACGAGAACGGCACCCCGGTGCCGGACGCGCCCCCGTCGCGCCCGGTGCAGGTACTCGGCCTCACCGCTGTGCCGGATGCCGGGGACAGCTTCCTGGTGGTCAACGACGACCGGGTGGCCCGGCAGATCGCCGAACGCCGCGAGGCCAGGGAGCGCAACGCCATGTTCGCCCAGCGGCGGCCGCGGGTCACCCTGGAGGACCTGGAGTCCGCGCTCAAGTCGGGCGAGCGGGAAGAACTGCTGCTCATCATCAAGGGCGACGTGTCCGGGTCGGTCGAGGCCCTGGAGGACGCGCTGCTCAAGATCGACGTGGGCGAGGAGGTCAGCCTGCGGGTCATCGGCCGCGGCGTCGGCGCCATCACCCAGGACGACGTGAACCTGGCCATCGCCTCCGAGGCCGTGATCGTCGGCTTCAACGTCCGGCCGGCTGGCCGGGCCGGCGAGCTGGCCCAGCGCGAGGGCGTGGACATCCGCTACTACTCGGTCATCTACCAGGCGATCGAGGAGATCGAGGCCGCGCTCAAGGGCATGCTCAAGCCCGAGTTCGAGGAGGCCCAGCTCGGCACGGCGGAGATCCGGGAGGTCTTCCGGGTGCCGCGGGTCGGCAACGTGGCTGGCTGTCTCGTCCGCTCCGGCACGATCACCCGCGGCAGCAAGGCGCGGCTGGTCCGCGACGGCGTGGTGATCTCGGACAACCTCACGGTCGAGTCGCTGCGCCGGTTCAAGGAGGACGCGACCGAGGTCCGCGAGGGCTACGAGTGCGGTATCGGCATCGGCTACAGCGACGTCCGGATCGACGACGTGATCGAGACGTACGAGATGCGGGAGAAGCCGCGCGCGTAGCCAGGCCAGCGGCTGGCCCCGGCCGGGGGCCAGCCGCCAGGTACCGGGAGCCCGGCGGCACCTGCGAGTTCAGCCGCGGAGGCTGGGTGTTCGTAGCTGCCCTGACCCTGGATGTGCTGCTGGGCGATATCCAGTCGCTCAAGCAGAAGCGGTCGGCGGTAGCCTCGGTGGTCGCCGAGGTCCGCCGCCGCCATCCGGGCGTTGCCGTGGCCGAGACAGGGTACCTGGACCTGCACCGCCGGGCCGAGATCGGCGTGGCGGTGGTGTCCGCTCGACGGCCGGGCACGCGCTGGAGGTGATCGGATGCGTGCGAGCGGCTCGTGGCCGAGCGCCCGGACATCGAGTTGCTGTCCGCGCGGCAGCGGCTGCTGACTGAGGAGGAGTGAGCCACCCATGGACCAGGCGCGAGCACGCAAGCTCGCCGACCGGATCGCCCAGATCGTGGCCGACATGCTGGAGCGGCGGATCAAGGACCCCCGGCTCGGCTTTGTCACGGTGACCGAGGCCCGGCTGACCGGCGACCTGCGCGAGGCGACCGTCTTCTACACGGTGTACGGCTCCGGCGAGGAACAGGCGGCGCACCGCGGTCGCGCTGGCCAGCGCGACCGGCCTGATCCGGTCCGAGGTCGGGCGGCAGACCGGGCTCCAGCACACCCCGTCGATCACGTTCGTGGCCGGACACCCTGCCGGAAGGGCGCCAGGCACATGGAAGACCTGGTGGCCCGGGCCCGGGAGGCGGACGCCCGGCTGGCCGCCGTGCGGGAGGGCGCGGTCCCAGCGGGTGACCCGGACCCGTACCGCGCGCCTCCGGCCGCAGCTGACGACGACCCCGCGGACAGCGGCTCACCTGGCGATCTGCTCGGCGGAACGTCCGCCGACCAGTGATCACGGCGCGGGATACTCACCACCGTGACCGCCGCGTCAAGCCATCCAGCGACCACGGACGGCCCGGCCGGTAGCCGCGGCGGCTGGCCTGGCGGGTACCGCGGGCCCGGCCGGTACCGCGGGCAGCCCGGAGGGGCAGGCCGCCAGCCCGGAGGGGCAGGCCGTCAGCCCGGATGGGCAGGCCGTCAGCCAGCCCCCGGCTGGCCGAGCTGGCCCAGGCGGTCCAGCTCATCGAGAGCGCGGATGAGATCTGCCTGGCCTGCCACGTCCGGCCGGACGCGGACGCGCTCGGCTCGATGCTGGCGGTCGCCCATGCCCTGCGCGCTCCCGGACGGCGGCCCGCACACCCGGCGCAACGGGTCATCGCCTCGTTCGGCGACGAGCCCTTCGAGGTCCCGCAGATCCTCCGCTTCCTGCCCGGCACCGGCTTGCTCAGCCCGCCCGGAGAATACCCGCACCGCCCGGAACTCATGATCACGTTCGACGCGGGCAGCATCGACCGGCTGGGCCTGCTGGCCGGGAACGCAGCCCGGGCCGGCGAACCTGATCGTCATCGACCACCACGCCTCGAACACCCGCTTCGGCACCGTCCACCTGATCGACCCGGACGCCGCCGCCACCGCGGTGCTGGCGCTGGACCTGATCGGCCGCGCTCGGCGTCGGAGCTGACCCGGGACGTCGCGTTCGGCCTCTACGCCGGGCTGGTCACCGACACCGGATCGTTCAAGTACCCGGCGACCTCACCGGCCGTGCACACGATGGCGGCCCGGCTGCTCGGCACCGGCATCGAGCCGGGGGCGGTGGCCCGTGAACTGTGGGACCGCGCCCTATTCGGTTACCTCGGCCTGCTGTCCGCCGTGCTTGGCCGGGCGGTCCTGGAACCGGCCGCCGCCGGCGGCCACGGCCTGGTGTGGACCACGATCAGCCGCGCCGACCGGGCCGGGCACGGGCTGTCCTTCGATGCGGTCGAGTCCGTCATCGACGTGGTGCGGCGCACCGACGAGGCCGATGTGGCCGTCGTGCTCAAGCAGTCCGACGACGGCGTCTGGCAGGTCTCCGCCCGGTCCAAGGGGAAGGTGGACGTCAGCCGGCGCGTGCGCCGCGCTGGGCGGCGGCGGGCACCGCTCGACGCGGCCGGTTTCGCGTCGCCCGGCCCGGCCGACGAGATCATGGCCGCAGCTGCGCGTACTGCTGGCGGAAGGCAGCTGACGGTGGCCCGGGCAGATCCGCCCGGCGGGCCGGGCGGGCTGATCGTGGTCGACAAGCCCGGCGGCATGACCTCACACGACGTCGTGGCGCGGATCCGCCGGCTGGCGGGCACCCGCCGGGTCGGCCACGCCGGCACGCTCGACCCGATGGCCACCGGGGTGCTGGTCGTCGGCGTGGAGAAGGCCACCCGGCTGCTCGGCCACCTGACCCTCACGGATAAGGAGTACCTGGCCACGATCAGGCTCGGCCAGGCCACCGACACCGGCGACGCCGAGGGCACGGTCATCGCCGGCGCGCCCGCCAGCGAGCTGCCCGCTGCTGCGGTCAGTGCCGCTGCAGCCGCGCTGACCGGGGAGATCCAGCAGGTGCCGCCCGCCGTCAGTGCGATCAAGGTGGCCGGGCAAGCGGTCCTACCAGCTGGCCCGGGAGGGCGCGCCGCCCGTGCTCGCCGCCCGGCCGGTCACCGTGTGGTCGCTTCCACGGTGCTGGATCTGCGGCCAGCGGGTGAGCTGCTGGACGTGGACGTGGCGGTGCGCTGCTCCAGCGGCACCTACATCCGGGCGCTCGCCCGGGACATGGGCGCGGCGCTCGGCGTCGGCGGCCACCTGACCACGCTGCGGCGGACCCGGGTCGGCCCGTACGATCTCGCCACGGCCCGCACCCTGGACCAGCTGGCCGACCGGCTGGAGCGTGCTGCCGCTGGCCGACGCGGCCGCGGCCGCGTTCCCGGGCCGGCAGCTGACCGCCGACGAAGCGCGAGTCCTCAGCCACGGCGGGCGGCTGCCCGGACCGCTCAGGCCGAGGCCCAGCCGCCCACCGGGCCGGTGGCCGCCTTCGGCCCGGACGGCACGCTGATCGCGCTGGTCGAGGAGAAGCACGGGCTGGCCCGGCCGCTGGCTGTATTCGTGCCCTAGCCTGGCTGGGGGCCAGGCCGTCCCGGCGGTGGCCGGTGAACCGCCGGGCAAGCTGGACGCTTGCCGGAAGGAGCATGATGCCGCACACCAGCGATACCCGGGTACTGGGCTATGAGCCGTTGCTGTCGCCCGCGGCGCTGCTGGAGGAACTGCCGCTGCACGTCAGCGCGTCGGAAACGGTCACGCAGGCACGCACCGAGGTCCGGGCCGTGCTCGACGGGGCCGACGACCGGCTGCTGGTGGTCGTCGGCCCATGCTCGGTGCATGACCCGGCCGCTGGCCTGGAATACGCCCGCCGCCTGGCCGGGCTGCGTGGGTCGCTGCAGGATGACCTGCTGATCGTGATGCGGGTGTATTTCGAGAAGCCGCGGACGGTCACCGGCTGGACGGGCCTGATCAACGACCCCGGCATGGACAGCAGCCATGACGTGCACCGGGGCTTGCGGCTGGCCCGGCGGTTCCTGCTGGACGTGGTGGGACTGGGGGTGCCGGTGGGTTGTGAGTGGCTGGACCCGATCACCCCGCAGTACATCGCGGACGCCGTGGCCTGGGGCGCGATCGGGGCGCGGACCACGGAGAGCCAGGTCCACCGGCAGCTGGCCTCGGGCCTGTCCATGCCGGTCGGCTTCAAGAACGGCACAGACGGCGATGTCCGGGTCGCGGTGGACGCCTGCCGGGCGGCGGCGGCGGGGCACACGTTCTTCGGGGTTACCCTGGCGGGCGCGGCGGCGGTCGTGCGCACGGCGGGCAACCCGGAGTGCCATGTCATCCTGCGTGGCGGCCGGCCCGGCCCGAACTATGATGCCAGCCACGTGGCCGCGGCGCTGGAGATGACGGCCGGGGCCGGACTGGCCCGGCGGGTGATGGTGGATGCCAGCCACGGCAACAGCAGCAAGGACCACCGCCGTCAGCCGATAGTGGCGGAGGCGCTGGCGGGCCAGGTCAGCGCGGGGGAGCGGGGCCTCGTGGGGGTGATGCTGGAAAGCTTCCTGCGCGACGGGCGGCAGGAACCCGGTGATCCAGCGCAGCTGGTCTATGGGCAGAGCGTCACCGACGCGTGCATGGACATCGACACCACCGCTGGCGTGCTGAGCAGCCTGGCCGCGGCGGTCCGCCGCCGCCGGACGGTCAGCCCGCCGCAGGCTGCTGGGCAGCACGCGGTCGCGCCGGCTGCCGTAACCGGGCCTGCGCCTGGCATGGCAATCTTGAGGAGAGGGCGGCAGACGGCGGTCCGCCCGCGGGCGACGATCGAAGGAGCATGACCGTGCAGCGCTGGCAGGGCCTGGACGAGGTACCCGCGGGCTGGGGCTCTTCCGTGGTGACCATAGGTGTTTTCGATGGGGTGCATCGCGGCCATCAGCGCATCGTGGCCAGGGCCGCTGAGGCTGCGGCGGACCTCGGGCTGCCGCTCGTGGTCATCACCTTCGACCCGCACCCAGACGAAGTCATCCGGCCCGGCTCGCATCCGCCGCTGCTCTGCACAGTGCGGCGGCGGGTGCAGTTGCTGGGCGGCCTGGGCGCCGGCGCGGTCTGCGTGCTGCCGTTCACGCTCCCCTTTTCCCAGCTGACCCCGGATGAGTTCGTACAGGCGGTCCTGGTGGACCGGCTGCACGCGGCCCGGGTGGTGGTGGGGGAGAACTTCCGGTTCGGCCATCGCGCGGCCGGCGATGTGGCCCTGCTGGCCGAGCTCGGCGAGAAATACGAGTTCGCCGCGGAGGGTGTGGCGCTGCTGGCCGAGCACGGCGTCACCTTCTCCTCCAGCGAGATCAGGGACCTGCTCAACGCGGGCGACGTGGCCGGAGCCGCGCACGATCTGGGCCGCCCGCACCGGGTGGAAGGCATCGTGGTGCGCGGCCAGCAGCGCGGGCGGGCCCTCGGCTTCCCCACTGCGAACCTGGAGACACCGCCGTACCCAGCGATCCCGGCCGACGGCGTGTACGCGGGCTGGCTGGTCAGCCTGGACGCCGACGGCCAGCAGGCGGAGCGCTGGCCCGCCGCTATCTCGGTCGGTGTGAACCCTACCTTCGACGGCCAGGAGCGGATCGTCGAGGCCTACGCGCTGGACCGGGATGACCTGGACCTGTACGGCGTGCATGTGGCGGTCGACTTCGCCGCCCGGCTGCGCGGCATGGTCCGGTTCGAGTCCGTGGACGCCCTCATCGAGCAGATGCACCGCGATGTCGCCGAAGCCCGCGACCTGATCGCTGGCACCGAGTGAGCCCGGCCGCGTGAGCCCTACCGAGTGAGCCCTGCCGCGTGAGCCCGGCCGCGGAGCCGGGCGACAGTGCGCGCGCTGACCGCCGCCACGACCGCGGCCAGTGCGCGCACGTCCTGGAGGCTGGTGCACCGCCGGGTCGTTTTCCCGGGTCGGGCGAGACCATGCGCACGAGCTTCCGGTACTTAGCGTGCTCCAGCCGGCCTGGCGCGGATAGGGACTAAAGTCAGCCGGAACGTCCCGCCGTTAGCAAGCGCCCGCCCGGAGCGCCCGTTCCCCGGCCGGGCGGCGCGGCGGCGCAGCGGCACTTAGCGGCCGGCCAGCGTGGTACCTTTGGTGTAACGGTCGGTGTATTCCGGCTTGGTCAGCTGCACCCTCAAGTGGCTGGCCGAGGGGCTCCCAGCGCTTTTCCCTTCCTGGTGAGCTCCGCCCATCACGTACCACGAAGATTCGCCCAAGGGCAGGCCCCCGCGGGCGGCCCGTACCGGGCAGCAGAGATAAGGAATGCCACGTGCCGCTGGATACAGCCGTGAAGAAGGAGATCATCGCGGGTAACGCGACCAATGAGGGTGACACCGGCTCGCCGGAAGTCCAGGTCGCGCTGCTGACGAGGCGGATCAACGATCTGACTGAGCACCTCAAGGTGCACAAGCACGATCACCACAGCCGCCGTGGCCTGTTGCTGCTGGTCGGGCGCCGCCGGCGCCTGCTGCAGTACCTGGCCCGCACCGACATCGAGCGCTACCGTGCGCTCATCAGCAAGCTGGGCCTGCGCAGGTAGGCCCGACACAACTCAAGAACGACTTCCCGCGGCCCCGGATCCCGGAGCGCTCAGGGCGCCAGGACCGGTCCTCGGTAGTGGTTCTCGGGTCGCGATGCGCGCGCTAACACAGCGCAGTGCTGATCAGCACAGCAGTGCTCATCAGCACCGTGCTAGCCAGCCGCAGCGCGGGCCGAGGGCTTCGATCGAAGACCGGGCCGGCCGTCGGCTCAGCCAGCTGGCCGCAACCACCTGGCCCAGCCGCGTGTTTACCGGTGGCGGGTACCGCGGGACCTTCAGTCAAGGAGGTCTCACCCGTGGAGGGTGTGCATACCGCCGAAGCCGTCATCGATAACGGCGCTTTCGGCACTCACACGATCAAGTTCGAAACTGGCCGGCTCGCCCGCCAGGCATCCGGTTCCGCAGTCGCGTACCTCGACGACGAGACGGTCATCCTGTCCGCGACGACGGTGTCCAGGCACCCCCGGGAGGGGCTGGACTTCTTCCCGCTCACCGTGGACGTCGAGGAGCGGATGTACGCCATCGGCCGCATCCCCGGCTCGTTCTTCCGCCGGGAAGGACGTCCGTCCGAGGACGCGATCCTGACCTGCCGCCTGATCGACCGGCCGCTGCGGCCCTCGTTCGTCAAGGGCCTGCGCAACGAGGTCCAGGTCGTTGAGACGATCTTGTCGCTGAACCCGGATCACCTGTACGACGTGGTGGCCATCAACGCCGCCTCGATGTCGACCATGCTGTCCGGGCTGCCGTTCTCCGGCCCCATCGGCGGGGTGCGGGTCGCCCTGATCAAGGGCCAGTGGGTCGCGTTCCCCACCCACGAGCAGCTGAAGGACGCCACCTTCGACATGGTGGTAGCCGGCCGGGTGCTGCCGGACGGCGACGTGGCGATCATGATGGTCGAGGCCGAATCCACCCCGACCACGCTCGACCTGCTGGCCGACCCGGCCAGTGGCGCCGTGGCGCCCACCGAGGACACGGTCCCGCAGGGCCTGGAGGCGGCCAAGCCGTTCATCAAGCTGCTCTGCGAGGCGCAGCAGTCGGTGGCCGGGCAGGCCGCCAAGCCCACGGCCCAGTTCCCGATCTTCGAGGACTACCAGCAGGACATCTACGACGCGCTGGCCCAGGCCGTATCGGACGAGCTGGGCCGGGCCCTGACTATCGCGGGTAAGCAGGAGCGCGAGGCCGAGACCGACCGGGTCAAGGCACTCGCCGCGGAGAAGCTGGCCAGCCAGTTCGAGGGCCGCGAGAAGGAGATCAGCGCGGCGTTCCGCGCGCTGACCAAGAAGCTCGTCCGGGCGCGGGTCATCGCCGATGGCGTGCGGATCGACGGCCGCGGGCTGACCGACATCCGGCAGCTGTCCGCGGAGGCGCACGTGCTGCCCCGGGTGCACGGCTCTGCGCTGTTCGAGCGCGGCGAGACCCAGATCCTGGGCGTCACCACGCTGAACATGCTGCGCATGGAGCAGATGCTGGACACGCTGAACCCCGACCGGACCAAGCGGTACATGCACAACTACAACTTCCCGCCGTACTCCACCGGGGAGACCGGCCGGGTCGGCTCGCCGAAGCGCCGCGAGATCGGCCACGGCGCCCTGGCCGAGCGGGCCCTGCTGCCGGTGCTGCCCAGCCGTGAGCAGTTCCCGTACGCGATCCGCCAGGTCTCCGAGGCGATCGGGTCGAACGGCTCGACCTCGATGGGCTCCGTGTGCGCGTCCACCATGTCGCTGCTCGACGCGGGTGTCCCGCTCAAGGACATGGTGTCCGGGATCGCGATGGGCCTGATCCACGAGGGCGGCCAGTACGTGACGCTGACCGACATCCTCGGGGCCGAGGACGCGTTCGGTGACATGGACTTCAAGGTGGCCGGCACCACGGACGTCGTGACCGCGCTGCAGCTGGACACCAAGCTGGACGGGATTCCCGCCGCGGTGCTCGGCGCCGCGCTGAAGCAGGCGCGGGGAGCCCGGCTGACCATCCTCGAAGTCATGCGCGAGGCGATCGACGGGCCGGCCGAGATGAGCCCGCAGGCCCCGCGGATCATCACGATCAAGGTCCCAGTGGACAAGATCGGCGAGGTGATCGGGCCCAAGGGCAAGATGATCAACTCGATCCAGGAAGACACTGGCGCCGAGATCACCATCGAGGACGACGGCACCATATACATCGGTGCCACCGACGGCCCGTCCGCTGAGGCCGCCCGAGCCACCATCAACGCGATCGCCAACCCGCACATGCCGGAAGTGGGCGAGCGGTTCCTCGGCACCGTGGTCAAGACCACCACGTTCGGTGCGTTCATCTCGCTGCTCCCGGGCAAGGACGGGCTGCTGCACATCACCCAGCTCCGCAAGCTGCACGGCGGGGCCCGGATCGACAATGTCAACGACGTGGTGAAGGTCGGCGACAAGATCCAGGTCGAGATCCGCGAGATCGACGACCGCGGCAAGCTCTCGCTGGTGCCCGTCGAGGTGGTCGAGCGTGAGGCTGCGGCTGGTGGCGCCGAGGGCGCAGGGGCTGCGGCCGGCGGCGGCGAGGGCGGCGGCCAGGACCATGACCGGGGCAGCCGCGGCGGCCAGGATGGCGGCGGAGATAGCCACCGCACCCGGCACCGCGAGCGCAGGCACCGCGAGAACTCATGAGTTCTGGGGTCGTGCGTAACAGCGGATCAGGAACCGCGACACCGGGGGAGGGGGCAGGCACCGTGCGTAGCACGGTGCTGCCCGGCGGCCTCCGGGTGATCACCGAGTCGCTGCCCGCGGTGCGCTCAACGGCGTTCGGCATCTGGGCGGGCGTGGGCTCGCGGGACGAGGACCACGCCCACGCGGGCGCCACCCATTACCTGGAGCACCTGCTGTTCAAGGGGACCGGGCGGCGCACCGCGCTGGAGATCTCGGCGGCCATGGACGCGGTCGGCGGCGAGCTGAACGCGTTCACCGGCAAGGAGTACACCTGCTACTACGCCCGGGTGCTGGACGCCGACCTGCCGCTGGCCATCGACGTGCTGTCCGACATGGTGACCGACTCGCTGATCACCCCGAAGGACGTGGACGCCGAGCGGGGCGTGATCCTCGAAGAGATCGCCATGAACGACGACGAACCCGCGGACACCGTGCACGAGGCCTTCACCAGCCAGCTGTTCGGGGATACCCCGCTCGGCCGGCCGATCCTGGGCACGGTGGACTCGATCAACGCGATCACCCGGGACCAGATCGCCGAGCACTACCAGGCCTGGTACACCCCTGATCACCTGGTCATTTCCGCGGCCGGCAGCCTCGATCACGACCGGGTCGTGGCCCAGGCGCAGCAGGCGTTCGGCCACGTCCTCTACCAGGCGGTAACCCCGGCCCCGCCCCGGCTCGCCGCAGCCCCGGCGGCCCGCGCCGCCGGGACCGGGGTACGGCTCGTCTCGCGCGGCATCGAGCAGGCGAACCTGGTGCTCGGCTGCGAAGGGCTGCGCCGGACCGATGGGCGCCGGTTCGCGCTCGGCGTGCTGAACGCCGCGCTGGGCGGCGGCATGTCCTCGCGGCTGTTCCAGGAGGTGCGGGAAAAGCGCGGCCTGGCCTACTCGGTCTACAGCTTCACCTCCCAGCACGCGGACACCGGGATCTGGGGCATCTACGCGGGCTGCTTGCCAGCCAAGGCCGACGAGGTGCTGTCCATCTGCCAGGACGAGGTCGCCAAGGTGTCCTCGGGTGGGCTCACCGACGCCGAGCTGGCCCGCGGCAAGGGCCAGCTGCGCGGGTCCATGGTGCTCGGCCTGGAGGACCCGTCCTCCCGGATGAGCCGGCTCGGCAAGTCCGAGCTGGTCTACCCGGAACTGGAGCCGGTCGAGGAAATCCTCGCCTCGATCGAGGCCGTGACCCACGACGACGTGCGCAGCGTGGCCGCGGACATCCTCAGCCGGCCCAGGGTGCTGGCCGTGGTCGGACCGTTCGACGACGATGCGGCCTTCGCTGACGTCGTCAGCTAGACCCAGGAAGCGAATAGACCCAGGAAGCGAAACGGGCTCCGCGATGATCAAAGTCGGTGTGCTGGGTGCCCGCGGCCGGATGGGCGCTGAGGTCAGCCGGGCCCTGACGGCCAGCCCTGATCTCGAGCTGGCCGCCCAGGTGGACGCGGGAGACCCGCGTGAGGACCTGGCGGGCTGCGGCGTGGTGGTCGATTTCACCCACCCGGGCGCGGTCATGGACAACCTGCACTGGTGCATCAGCCACGGGCTGGACACGGTCGTCGGCACGTCCGGGTTCGACGAGCCGCGCCTGGCCCAGGTGCGGGACTGGCTGGCCGCGGCCCCGGGAGTGCGCTCGCTGATCGCGGCGAACTTTTCGGTGGGCGCGGTGCTGATGATGAGCTTCGCCGCGCAGGCAGCCCGTTTCTTCGAGTCCGCCGAAGTGGTCGAGCTGCACCACGCGGGCAAGGCGGACGCGCCGTCCGGGACCGCGTTGCGGACCGCCACGCTGATCGGGCAGGCCAGGGAAGCCGCAGGCCTGGGCGAGCCGCCGGACGCCACCGTCACCGCCGTGGACGGGGCCCGCGGCGCCGTGCTGGATGGGATCCACGTTCATTCCGTCCGGCTGGCGGGCCTGATCGCACATCAGGAAGTGCTGCTGGGCGGGCACGGCGAGACGCTCACTATCCGGCACGATTCGCTGGACCGGGCCTCGTTCATGCCCGGGGTGCTGCTCGCCGTGCGCGGCCTCGGCTCGCTGCCCGCCGGGCTGACCTTCGGCCTCGAACCCCTGCTCGGCCTGACCTAGCCAGCGCCGCGCCTGGCCTGCGAACCGCGCCTGGCCCGCGCCACGCCCAGCCAGCGCCACGCCTGGCGGCATGCCACCACCATCCGGAGTATCCGGGTCGGCTGAGTCGCGGCTGCAGACCCGGCAGCCCGGCTGGGCCCCCGCCGCGCCGGGGTAGTCTCAGCCTTATGTGCCGCAGCATCAAGACCTTGCGTGCGCCGTATACCGACAGCGTCACGGACGAGGACGTGCGGGCCGCCGCGCTCCAGTACGTCCGGAAGATCAGCGGGTTCCGGCAGCCAGCCCGGCATAACGCCGAGGCGTTCGAGCAGGCGGTGCAGGCAGTGGCCAGCGCCACCCAGGTGCTGCTGGGCCAGCTCGAGGTACGGTGACGGCGCGCCACGCGCGCTCCAGGGGGCGGACATGCGGACGTTGCTGAACGTGATCTGGCTCGTGCTCTGCGGCTTCTGGATGTCCCTCGCCTACGCGGTGGCCGGGCTGATCTGCTTTGTGCTCTTCTTCCTCGTGGTCACGATCCCGCTGGGGATCGCCGCGTTCCGGATCGCCGGCTATGTGCTCTGGCCGTTCGGCCGGACGATAGCCCCGCGCTCGGACGCTGGCCTCGCCTCGCTCGTCGGCAACATCCTGTGGATCATCCTGTTCGGCTGGTGGCTCGCGCTCGGTCACCTGGCCACCGGGATCGCGCTCTGCGTGACGATCATCGGGATCCCGCTCGGGCTGGCTAACTTCAAGATCATCCCGATCTCGCTGCTGCCGTTCGGTGTCCGGATCGTCCCGGCCGGCCCGACCTCGGCCGGCTTCTAGCCAGTGGGCCGGCCAGTGGCGGCAACTGGTGGGCCCGCAGTGGGAACAGGATCACACTTAGTACACGTTTTGCGATTACCAGCCGGTTACTCTGCCCATTCGGGCAGCGTGTGGCGTACTTTCAAACCATGTGCCGCGACATCAAGATCCTGCGTGCCCCGTACGCGACCGGCGTGACGGACAAGGACCTGCAGGCGGCCGCGCTGCAGTATGTCCAGACGGTGAGCGGGTTCCGCCGTCCCCCAATCCACGACTCGGAGGTGTTCGATCGGGCCGTCAGCCAGATCATGGGGGTGACCCGGGAACTGCTCGCCGAGCTTGAGCTCCGCGCCCCGGATCACCTGGGCGCCTGACCGGGCCGCGCAGCCCCCAGGCTCACCAGCTCCAGGCCCGCAAGCACGGGCCCGCAGGAACCGGGCCCCGCTGGTCTCAGGCCCGCAAGCACCAGGTCAGGGCTGGCCCATCGTGGCCGCGTGCGCGATCAGCATGGAGTCGGGCGGGGTGATGTCCACCCCGTCTGGGTCGTTCAGGTAACCCGGGGCGGTGCCCGCCACCCCGGTGTGCCCGTACTGCCAGACGATGCGGTTGACCACCGGGTCGATCACGATGACCCGGTGGTTGTAGTCGTCGTTGACCAGGATGTCGCCGTTGGGCAGCGGCAGCGCCAGCGAAGGGTGGTTGAGCCCGCCGAACCGCCAGAGCAGCCGCCCGGACGAGTCGAACTCCACCACCTGCCCGGCCGCGGAGTAGTCGGCGGTCAGGTAGCGGCCGGGATAGATCTCGTTGCTGTCCGAGGGGTAGGCCACCCCGGGCGGGTGGGTGGACCAGGCCACCTGCCCGGTCAGGCTCATCTCGTTGGCCCAGTCCCCGTTGATCTCGGTCACCACATAGTCGCCGTTGGTCATCGGGAACGCGCCGTTCGGGCTACCGAACACGTGCGGCGGGCTGTGGTAGCAGCCACCGCCGCCCGCCTGCCCGATGATCCGGGCCGGGACGTGGGCGGGCGGCTTGACCAGCAGGATCCGGCAGTTCTTGATGTCGGCGGTAACCACGGTGCCATCCGGCGTGAGCATCGCGTCGTCCGGGTTGGACACCTGGTTCGGGCCTGCCCCGGGCACGCCCGGGGTCCCGTACCGGTACACGATCCGGTGCGTGGCGAGGTCGATCACGCTGATCACCGAGTAGTCCTCCTCGGTGGCGATGATGTCCCGGCCGTCCGGGGAGAAGAACGCGTCGTCCGGGAGCCGGAACGCCTGGCCCGGGGCCAGGTCGCCGGGCTGCGGGAACTGCCACCGGATCCGGCCCTGCGGGTCCACGATGAGCAGCCGGTTGTTCCAGTCGTCCGCGATCAGCACGTCGCCGGGCAGCACGGCCGGGTCGGAGCCCGGCATCAGGTGGCCACTGCCCTGGGCCGGGGCCAGCCAGGGCTCGCTGGCGGTGCTCAGCGCGCCGGCCGCCGCACTGGCCGTGCTCCCGCCCGCGGCGCCAGCCGCAACGCTTCCGCCCGCAACGCTTCCGCCCGCAGCGCTTCCAGCCGCGGCACTTCCGGCCGCGTCCCCAGCCGGTGAGCCGGGCACCAGCTGGATCCGGGTCACCGCGGGCACCGGGCGGCCCAGGTCCTCCCCACCGATCAGGTACGCAGTGCCGCCCAGCACGGCAACGCCAGCGTTGGACACCGGCACCGGGAGGTAGCCAGCCGTGGTGACCCCGGACTGCCCGGGGTGATACGCCAGCACGGTGCCGCTGGTGGCCAGCGCGGCGGACGGGCTGGCCGTGGTCCGCCCCGGGGTGGCCGGGGCGGTCTGCCCGCCCGCCAGGTAGACCGTCCCGCCGAGGGCGAACGCTGAGCCGGCCGTGACCGGTTGCGGCAGGTGCCCGACCACCGCGGCACGGCCGCTGGGCAGTGTGACCCGCTGGATGTCGTTGGTGATGCCATGGCTGGTCTGCCCGCCGAAGATCCAGATGGCGCTGCCCGCTGCCACCACGGCGGGATAGCGCACTGGCACCGGAAGCCGCGCTGCGGTCGCGAACCGGTGGCCGTTCCTGGTGGCCAGCACCGACGGGTCGTACGCTGCGCCGTTGTAGCCGCCGAGCAGGTAGGCCGTGCCGTCCAGGGACACCGCGGTCAGGTCGGACCGGGCGCCGGGCAGCTGCCCAGCCACGGCGGTGCTGCCGTGCGCCACGATCGCCTGCACCGTGCCTACGCTGACCTGCTCCCCGCCGCCGAAGATCAGCGTGCGGCCGCCCACGGTCACCCCGGCCGCGTCGTGCGTGGGCACGGCGAGCTGACCCGCCGGGGTGAGGCTGCCGGTCACCGGGTTGAGCACGCTCACCGCGGCCGTGGACGTGCCCGCCGGGGTGAGCCCGCCCGCGATCAGCAGGTTCTGGCCCTCCGGCAGCACCACCTCACGGGAGATCCCGGCGGGCAGCTGGTAGCCGGCGGGGGAGATCTGCAGGCTGAGCGGGGCGGCTGAGTGGGGGTGCGCGGAGGGCGCCGGCCGGCTCGGCGAGGGCGCGGGCGGCGCCGGGTGGCTGGCCGAGCAGGCGCTCGCCAGCAGGGCCAGGCTGACCCCGGCGGCTATAGCGAGGCGTCGGACTGGCACGGTTCATCCTCCCCCTCGGGTCATGGCCAGGCTGGCTGGCGGGTGCTTACTGCCCGGCAGGCACCTGCTCAACCGGCCGGCCCGCGAGAACGTGCACGCTCGGGCCCGGCCAGCCCATCGTGCCACCCGAGGCCGCCCCGATTCGGGTGGTTCTGGCGGACGTCCTAGGGTGGAACGTATGGAGCTTCGCGTACTCGGCAGGACCGGAGTCAAGGTAAGCCCGCTGTGCCTCGGCGCGATGATGTTTGGCGCATGGGGCAATCCCGATCATGAGGACTCGGTCCGCATCATCCACCGCGCCCTCGATGCCGGGATCAACTTCATCGACACCGCGGACGTCTATTCGTCCGGGGAGTCCGAGGAGATCGTGGCCAAGGCGCTGGCCGGCACCCGCCGGGAGACCATCGTGCTCGCCACCAAGGCGCACGGCCCGATGGGCCGCGACCCCAACGAGCAGGGCAACTCCCGGCGCTGGCTGGTCCGGGAGTGCGAGAACAGCCTGCGCCGGCTCGGCACCGACTACATCGACCTGTACCAGATCCACCGGCCGGACCCGGCCACCGACATCGACGAGACCCTGGGCGCGCTCAGCGACCTGATCCGGGCCGGCAAGATCTGCTACGCGGGCAGCTCGACGTTCCCGGCCGCCGAGATCGTCGAGGCGCAATGGACCGCGCAACGCCGTGGCCGCGAGCGCTTTGTCTGCGAGCAGCCGCCCTACTCGATCCTGGTCCGCGGGATCGAGGCTGAGGTGCTGCCGGTCTGCCAGCAGTACGGGATGGGCGTGATCCCGTGGAGCCCGCTGGCGGGCGGCTGGCTCACCGGCCGGTACCGCAAGGGCGCGGAGCTCCCGGTCAGCCGCCGGGCGGAGCGGATACCGCACCGGTACGACATGAACCTGCCCGGCAACCAGGCCAAGCTGGAGGCGACCGAGCAGCTCGCCCTGCTGGCCGAAGAGAACGGGCTGACCCTGATCCAGCTCGCGATCGCCTTCGTGCTCGCCCACCCGGCGGTCACCGCGCCGATCATCGGGCCGCGCACCATGGAGCAGCTGGAGAGCCAGCTAGCCGCCGCTGATGTGGTGCTCAGCGACGACGTGCTGGACCGGATCGACGAGATCGTGCCGCCCGGCACGAACCTCAATGCGCCGGACGGGGGATACCTGCCGCCGTCCCTGACCGATAAGTCGTTGCGCCGGCGGCGCACGAGCTAGTGCCGTGACCGGCAACGTTTGCCTCGTGTTCCTGCTGGGAAGTGGAGCGGCACGCCGAACGCCGACTCGGCGCGCGTGACGTTCTTGCCGAGCGGGCAACTGGCGGCGCCCCGATTACCCCCGTTACTTGTCTGGCTGGGAGACGCGGTCAGCCTGTTGTCCAGGGCCGGAGTTTCTCGGGGTTGCGTACGGCCCAGATGCGCTTGATCCGGTCGCCTGCGATGTGGAACGCGAACACGGTCACGGTGTGGCCGTTGTGCTGGGCGACCAGCGGCCAGGCCCGGATCGGTCGCGCCGCCTCCTGGCCCGGCCGGGGTGGTCATGGTGCCGTCCTTCCTTGGTGCATCTTGCCCTCACCAGTTCGACGAGACAGCGCACCGGACTGTGAGGCTGGCGCGCCGCCTGACATTCAGGGGGGTTGTGTCGTCGGACTAGTGAGGGCAGGTGACGGACGGCGAACAGCAGGTCCATGCGGCCGTGACTTGCCCGGTGCGACAAGGAGGAAACCGATGAGCGACCTTCAGGCCATCGCTGACCGCGTCCAGATCGAGGCGCTGCGCGGCGAGGCCACCGACGCGGCGATGATGCGCGACTACGACCGCGTGGCGTCACTGTTCACCCACGACGGCGTGGTGCGGATCCCCCACATCGGCTCCAGCCGGGCAGTCATGCAGGAGGAGGTCATATGAGCTTCGATACACCTGCCGGGACGCGCGGTGGCCGCCAGCCGCGCGCCGGGCTGATACTGCGGCTGGTCAACAAGAACGCCGCCAGCCGGTTCCGCCGCACGGGGAAGATGCTGGGGTTCAACGGCCTGATCCTGACGACCGTCGGCGCCAGGAGCGGAGCCGAGCGCACCAGCCCGGTCGGCTGGTGGCCCGGCCCGGACGGCAGCTGGCTGATCGTGGCGGCGGCGAACGGGGCGGCGCGGAACCCGGCGTGGTATCACAACATCGCCACTCACCCCGGCCAGGTGCAGATCGAGGTGGACGGCCGCCGGATCGGCGTGACGGCCGAGCAGCTATACGGGGCCGAGCGTGCACAGGCCTGGCGGCAGATCGCCGCCGCCACGCCCCGCTTCGCGCAGTACCAGCGCAAGACCGACCGCGAGCTGCCGGTCATCCGCCTGGTACCCCGATCTGGCTAAGCCACAGCCGCAGCCGACCGGAGCACCGCGCCCAGCGCTGGCGAGATCTTCGCAGGCCTGACCGGGGCCGGGGACGGCCGCGGCAAGGCGCAGGCGATCGGCGCGCCGCTGCAACGAGGCGGAGCGGGAGCCGCACCGGCCGCGGAGGAGCGGGGCAAACGTTGCCGGTCGCGGCACTAGCAGGGTGCCGGCGGCACGAGCTAGCAGGGTGCCGGCGGCGCACTGGCTAACCGGGTGCCGGAGGTGCACGGGCTAGCGGAGCGCCTCGGGAGGCGCACGAGCTGAGCGGGACGCAGCTCAGGCCGTCTGGGTGTGGGCCGCATCCTCCAGGCCGAGCTCGCTGATCGAGGTCTCGCGCATCTTGAACTTCTGCACCTTGCCGGTGACGGTCATCGGGAAGTCCGCGGTGATCCGCAGGTAGCGCGGGATCTTGAAGTGCGCGATCTTCCCGGCGCAGTACGCGCGCAGCTCCTCCTCGGTGAGCGACTGCCCGGGCCGCAACTTCACCCAGGCGCAGATCTCCTCGCCGTACCGGGCGTCCGGCACCCCGATGACCTGGACGTCCTCGATGACCGGATGGGAGTACAGGAACTCCTCGATCTCCCGGGGATACACGTTCTCCCCACCCCGGATGATCATGTCCTTGATCCGGCCGACGATGTTCAGGTACCCGGCCTCATCCAGCACCGCGAGGTCGCCGGTGTGCATCCAGCGTGCCTGGTCGATCGCGGCCTGGGTGTGCTCCGGGTCGTCCCAGTAGCCGAGCATCACCGAGTAGCCGCGGGTGCACATCTCGCCGGTGACCCCCCGGGGCACAGTCAGCCCGGTCTCCGGGTCCACGATCTTCACCTCGACGTGCGGGTGCACCTTGCCCACGGTGGACACCCGCCGGTCCATGTCGTCGTCCGCCTGGGTCTGCGCCGACACCGGTGACGTCTCGGTCATCCCGTAGCAGATCGTCACCTCGGTCATGTGCATCTCGCTGATCACCCGCTTCATCACCTCGACCGGGCACGGCGAGCCCGCCATGATGCCGGTGCGCAAGGTGGACAGGTCGTACGTGGCGAAGTCGGGCCGGGCCAGTTCGGCAATGAACATGGTCGGCACGCCGTAGAGCGAGGTGCATTTTTCCTCGGCAACGGCCCGCAGACTTGCGGCCGGATCGAACCCAGGGGAGGGAATGATGATCGCCGACCCGTGTGTGATGCAGGCGAGATTGCCGAGCACCATGCCGAAGCAGTGGTAGAACGGCACCGGGATGCAGACCCGGTCCGCCTCGGTGTAGCGGCACCCTTCGCCGATGAAGTAACCGTTGTTCAGGATGTTGTGGTGGGACAGCGTGGCACCTTTGGGGAACCCGGTCGTGCCGCTGGTGTACTGGATGTTGATCGGGTCGTCAAAGGACAGCGTGGCCTCCCGCTCGGCCAGTTCGTCCCCTCCGCCCGCGACAGGCATGCCGCCGGCGACGAACAGCTCGTCCCAGTCGGCCGAGCCCAGGTAGATGACCCGCTCGAGGCCGGGGAGATCGTCCCGGACCTCCTCGACCATGTCCCGGTAGTTGCTGCTCTTGAACGACTCGGCGCTGACCAGCAGCCGGACCCGGGACTGGAGCAGCGCGTAGCCCAGCTCGTGGCTGCGGTAGGCCGGGTTGATGTTGACCAGGATCACCCCCGCCTTGGCCGTCGCGTACTGCAGCAGGACCCACTCGGCGCAGTTCGGCGCCCAGATGCCCACCCGGTCACCCGCCTGGATCCCGGCCGCGATCAGGCCCCGGGCCAGCACGTCGGTGTCCGCGTCGAACTGCGCGTAGGTCCAGCGCCGGCCAGCCGGGATGTCCACTACCGCGTCCCGGTCGGGGAACGTGGCGGCGATGCGCCTGAGGTTGCCGCCGATTGTCTCACCGAGCAGCGGCTGCGCCGAGGTTCCGTGGCTGTAGGAGAGCTGGGCTGGTGCGGTCATGACGATCCTCCGACGTTGGATATCACCATGATCCCCGCTCCTGACCTGGCTGGGAACGATCGCCCCACATTCGAGACCTTCGGCCCGTCGCGATGACGCCGTGGCAGGGCTACATTCAGTAGGAGAGCCGGGCGGCGGGCTGCATCCGCCCGTCGCTCCCGCTCTGGGAGTCATCATGGGATCGTGGATCGTCTGGCTGCTCCTGGCCGCTGTGCTGGGAGTCGCTGAGGTCATGACCACGACCCTGGCTTTTGGGCTGATCGCGGCCGGCGCGGTGGTGGCGGCCGTGGCCAGCGGGGTCGGCGCCAGCCTGCCGGTCCAGCTCGCCGCGTTCGCGGTCGCCGCGGGCGGCGGCCTGGTCGTCGTGCGGCCGATCGCGATGCGGCACATCAAGCAGCCCCCGCTGCTGCGCACCGGGACATCCGCGCTGGTCGGGAAGTCAGCCCGGGTCGTCGAGGAAGTGAACGGCCACAGCGGGCAGGTCCGCATCGGCGGCGAGCTCTGGTCGGCCCGCTCCTATGACGAGGACCAGGTCATCCCGGTGGACTCCACCGTCAACGTCTTCGCGATCGAAGGCGCCACCGCCCTCGTGCACCCCCGGGAGTAGCCATGGAACTGGCCGGGCTCATTGCTGTCGTCATCGCGGTCATGCTGGTGTTCGTCGTGGTCAGCAGGACAGTCCGGATCGTGCCGCAGGCCCGGGCCCGCAACGTCGAGCGGTTCGGCCGGTACCGGAAGACGCTGGAACCAGGGATGAACTTCATCGTCCCCATCGTGGACCGGGTCAAGCCGCTCATCGACCTGCGCGAGCAGGTGGTGTCGTTCCGGGGCCAGCCGGTGATCACCGAGGACAACCTGGTGGTGAGCATCGACACGGTGCTGTTCTTCCAGGTCACCGACCCGCGGGCGGCGGACTACGAGATCGTCAACTACATCCAGGCCATCGAGCAGATCACCGCGACCATGCTGCGCAGCGTGATCGGGAACATGGACCTCGAGGAGACCCTGACCTCGCGTGACAAGATCAACACGATGCTGCGGAGTGTGCTCGATGACGCGTCGGGCAAATGGGGGCTCCGGGTCACCCGGGTGGAGATCAAGGCGATTGACCCGCCGAAGAGCGTCATTGATGCGATGGAAAAGCAGATGCGGGCGGAACGGGAGAAGCGTGCGGCAATCCTCACCGCCGAGGGCGTCCGCCAGTCGAAGATCCTCACCGCGGAAGGCGAGAAGCAGAGCCAGATCCTGCGCGCCGAGGGCGACAGGCAGGGCCAGATCCTGCGGGCCGAGGGCCAGTCCCAGGCGATCGGCACGGTGTTCCAGGCCGTGCACGACGGCAACGCGGACCCCCAGGTGCTCGCCTACCAGTACCTGCAGACCCTGCCCCAGCTCGCGCAGGCCCAGGGCAACACATTCTGGGTGATCCCGAGCGAGGTGACCACCGCGCTGAAGTCCCTGAGCACCGCGTTCGGCCCCGGGGACGGAGCGGCGGGGGCTGCGCCGGGGCCCGCGTCGGCGCCTGCGGCTGGGGCTGCACCGACGGCTCCCGGCGTATCTAGTGGAACCAGGGTGCCTCTCGGGCCTGGTGTGTCAGCCCAGGTGCCTGCCGCGATCGCTGATGGCGCACCGCCCGCCCCGGTGCCAGACGGATCGGGCACCCAGCCCGATGCTCCGGCGGTGCCAGCCGATGCCGCCGCGGTGCCAGCCGATGCCGCCTCAGTGGCAGCCGATGCCGCCGCGGTGCCAGCCGATACCGCCTCAGTGGCAGCCGATGCTGCTCCGGTGGCATCCGATACCGCCCCGGTGGCAGCCGAAGTCGGGTCGGCGGCAGTGACGGCCAACGGCGCCGCCCCAGCGGACCCGCCCAGCCGCCCCGAATAACCGACCGCGTCATCATCAGTTCGCCTTCTGGTCGCTACACGGGCTGTGTCGGAATGGTTCTGCGCGTGTGTTCGCCGGCGGCCGGAAGCGTCTGCCACGTGTTGTGGCTCCGGTCGCCGGGCCGCCGGGGCGCTGTCCCGTAAGCATTCAGGCCTGCTACAGCTTTGAGGGTGTCGGAGATGGGATTGTCATGGCGTTCGGATCTGCGGTGCCCTTTCGACGGCGGCTGCGGCGCCTGGGAATCGTTGAGCGATCGCCGACGGGCTAGTCGGCCACGGCCCGGTGGCCGGTGACCAGGCGGAGGCCGGGCACCAGCTGCGGCACCCGCTTGCGGTAGCGTGGATACTCCCCGGGGAACTCGGCCGTCATGAACCGTTCCTCGATGCGGATTTTGAACTCGATCAGGATCAGCGCGACCGGGAACGGCGCGATCCACGGGCCGGCCCCGGCCAGCAGCATGGTGCCCAGCATCATGCCCAGCAGCCCGGTGTAGATGGGGTGCCTGGTGATGGCGTACGGCCCGCTGGTGCGCAGCTGGTGGCCCTCCTTAACTGCGGGTACCGCGCTCCACATGAGGCCGAGCGCGAACCTGGCCCACAGTGTGAGCGCGGTAGCGGCGAGCAGGATCGCCAGGCCGAGGAACCGGGCCCCGGGTGCGTAGAAGGTCACCGGCCGCCAATCCGCGCGGGGCACCGCGAGGCGGATCACAGTGGAGATGATCACGACGGGGATGACTCCCGTCCCGTACCAGGAGCGCTGGCGCTGCGCCGGGGCACGGCTCTCGTTGTAGTTCGCGGTGATGAGCCAGACCGCCGCGAAGACGAGCCAGCACACCGCGATGCTGACCGCCGCTAAGACGTTCACGGTGCAAACGAACACCCCGGGGAGCAGGACTGTCAATGGGGATGGGGGCGGATCGTCCGGTCAGGACCGCATAGCGCAATCCCGCGGCAGTCCGGTTCGGGGGCGCTGGTGATCAGGCCCGCCGCCAGTTGGCTGGCTGCTGATGGCCGTGGAGCCGCGTAGATCAGTTCCGTAACGCCGTCCGCGTCGGACTGGCCCAGGTGCGCCGGGTTCCCGGCGCGAACACCAGGCAGCAGCCCGGCCGGCTACTGCTGGAATGCCTGGACAAGCGGCAGGCCGATGTCCTGCGCTTCCTGACAGACCTGCGCATCCCGCCCACCTCCAACCAGGCCGAACGCGACCTGCGCCCCCGCGAAAACCCGGCAGAAGATCTCCGGCCGCCTCCGCTGCGAGACCGCCGCCCGCCACCGGTACGCCGTCCCCGGCTACATCTCCACGCACCTGCCGCAAAACCGGGAAGCCCGCTGACCTCACCGCCACGTCCGGCACCCTTGCCGACCCCGGCTCCGGACCACCCGCCCGGAACGCGCCGTGGCTGGACTGCTGGGGCAAGTCCTACCCCATGTGCACCACCTGCTGGGACTTCACCCGCGAAGCAGCCGCCGCCCGCCGGCCCGGCCATCCGCGACACCACCACCACCCCGGCCGCCAGCCCGCCGCCCTCATCGCGCCCCCGCCTGAACCCTTCCGCGCCCGGCGCTCGTACCTGAGATAGCCGCACCGGTCACGGTCCGGCCACCGGGGGGCCCGCGATGACAAGGGCGGAGCCGGGATGAACCACGCCAGCACCACCACCACCACCACCACCGCTGGACCCTCCCTGCTCGCGCGCCGCTCTGAGGCCGGGACCATGCGCCTGTCCCCTGATAATTGATCGGGCCCGGGTGGCGCGTCAGCTGGCGATCAGGGTGAGGAGGGTCCAGGCGCCGACGGTGATGCGGTCCCCGGGGTGCAGGCTCACTTTCACTGCGGGTGGGATGTCGCTGCCGTTGACCTGGGTGCCGTTGGCTGACCCCGGATCGAGGATGGCCCAGCCGCCGGGCTCGGCGATCAGCACGGCGTGCAGGTGGGAGATCCCGGGATCAGCGGGCGGGCCGACCAGATCGATCTCCGGCTCCAGCCCCCGGGACACGCTGCGGCGGCCGATCCGCATCTCCGTGCCGGACAGCCGGAACCGGCGTTCCGGGCAGTAGGCCGGAAACTGGAGCGACGCCGCGTCCGGGCTGCCCTCAGCGAGAACGCTGTCGAAGTACCCGCGGTCGGCGGTCACCACCGCGGTCCATGCGGCGACCCCAGCGGCGGTCACGGGCGCAGCGGCAGTACCAGACGCGGCAGTACCAGACGCGGCAGTACCAGACGCGGCAGTACCAGGCGCGGCAGTACCGGACGCGTAATCGAACCCGCATGACTCACAGAACCGGCCCTCCCCGGCCGTGCCGCAGCGCGGGCAGGGGGTGGCAGCGGAGTCCGGTCCGGCCGGCACGGTCGGCACGCTGACCGCAGGCAGGGTGCTCGCGGGCGCAGTACCTGGACGTGCGGTGCCGGGCGGGTATCCAGGGCCATCTCGTCCACGTCATCGACCTGACGCTTCAGCCGGACCTGCCCGGTCGCCGCCAGCACCTCATGCGACGGTGGACCCTGATCAGCGGGCACCGGACTGGCGGGCCTCAGCCAGGCCTAGGTGCTCGGCCAGCCACGGCCCGGTCGCGCTGCCCGGGGCGCGCGCGACGTCTTCCGGTGTCCCGGCCGCGAGGATGTGCCCGCCGTCCGGGCCGCCGCCCGGGCCCATGTCGATGAGGTGGTCGGCGGCGGCGAGCAGGTCCAAGTCGTGGTCGATGACGATGATGGTGGCCCCGGCTTCCAGCAGCCGGTCGAACACGCCGACCAGGGTGGCCACGTCGAGCGGGTGCAGGCCGGTGGACGGCTCGTCGAGGACGTACAGCGCGCCGCGCTGGCTGCTGCGCAGCCGGGAGGCGATCCGCAGCCGCTGCGACTCGCCGCCGGACAGGGATGGGGTGGGCTCGCCGAGCCGCAGGTAACCCAGGCCGACCTCGTCGACCGGCCGCAGCGCCGCGGCGACCAGGGCCCGGTCGGAAAACCGCTCCAGGGCGTCGTGGACGCTCAGGCGGAGCACGTCGGCTACGGTCAGGCCGTCGATCGCCGCGGCCAGGGTGGCGTCGTTGAAGCGGGCGCCGTGGCAGGTTGGGCAGTCGACGGTGATGTCGGGCAGGTACTGGACGTCGAGGTCGATGTGGCCCAGCCCGCGGCAGGTGGGGCACTGGCCCTGGCGGGTGTTGAACGAGAAGTGCCCCGGCTTCCAGCGCCGCCGCCGAGCGTACCCGGACTCGGCGAACACCCGGCGGATCTGGTCGAACGCCCCGGAGTAGGTCGCTGGTGTAGACCGCGCGTTCTGGCCGATCGGCGAGGCGTCGATCTGGACGATCTGGCGGATGCCGCCGAGGTCGAGGTGGCGGACGTGCCCGGGCAGCGCTGACCCGCTCAGCCGCGCCCGCGCGGCCGGGATGAGGCTGTCCAGGATGAGGGCGGTCTTGCCCGCCCCGGACGGCCCGGCCAGCGCGGTCAGCCGGCGGGTCGGGAAGGCGGCGGTGAGGTCGTGCAGGTTGTACAGGTCGCCGATCTCGATGGTGATCTGCCCGCCGGGACCGGCCCGCGGCGGGCGGTCACGGTCACGCGGCACGGCCGCGGCGCCGGCCAGGAACGGTCCCATGATCGAGCGGGGGTCGGTTTCCAGCTGGCCGGGGGTGCCCTGGGCGATCACCGTGCCGCCGCTGGCGCCGGCCCCGGGGCCGAGTTCGATGACCCAATCCGCGGAGCGGATGAGTTCCCGCTCGTGCTCGACCACAACCACGGTATTGCCGTTCCCAGCCAGCGCGGTGATCGTCTTGCGCAGCCCCACGACGTTGGCCGGGTGCAGCCCGACCGACGGCTCGTCCAGCACGTAGAGCATGCCGGTGGTGCTGGCCCGGACCGTCGAGGTGAGCTCGATCCGCTGCCGCTCCCCGGTCGACAGCGAGGCGCCGGCCCGGTCGAGGGTCAGGTAGCTGAGCCCGACGTCGAGCAACGGCGTGAGCCTGCCGTTCAGCTCGGCGAGCAAGCCGGTGGTCACCCGGCTCAGCTCGGCGGGCAGCCCGGCAGGCAGGCCGGCCGTGAACGCGCTCAGCTCACCCAGGGTGAGCGCACTGATCTCGGCGATGTTGCGGCCGCCCAGCTGTGAGGTCAGCGCCTCGGGCCGCAGCCGGGTGCCGTGGCACACCGAGCAGACGCGGGTGACAAGGAACCGCTGCACCAGCTGGCGGGTACGCTCGTTGTCGCTGCGCAGCGAGCGTTCCACCGCGGCGACAGCGTTGTCGTAGTTGACCGACAGCTGCACTGTCCGCCCATTCCGGCCCGAGAGCGTCACCTGCCGCTGGACCGGTTCACCGTGCAGCACGATGTCGCGTTCATGGTCGGTCAGTGCCCGGTACGGCACGTCGAGCCGCACCCCGAGCTCGCCCGCGGCGTACATCGACAGCCGCCGTCCGCCGGAATTCCACGGCAGCACCGCGCCCTGCTCGATCGTCTTACCAGGATCGGGAACCAGCGTCCTGACATCGACCTCGGACCGCACGCCCAGGCCGTGGCAGGCGGGGCACGCGCCGTAGGAGTTGAACGAGAAGGATTCCGCGCTCGGGTGCTCGAACCGCGCACCACACACCGGGCAGACGATCTCCATGTCGAACGCGGCGATGGACGGCTCGACTCGGTGGCCGTTCGGGCACAGGTGCGAGCCCAGCCGCGACATCATCAGGCGCAGTACGTTGAGCACTTCCGACATGGTGCCGACCGTGCTGCGCGGTCCCGGTATCGGCGGGCGCTGCCGCAGCGCCAGCGCGGGCGGAAGGTGGTCGATCCGGTCCACGTCCGGTCGCTGGGCCTGGCTCAGCCGCCGGCGGCTGTAGGTGCTCAGGCTGTCCAGGAACCGCTGCATGCCCTCGGCGTACAGCGTGCCCATGGCCAGTGACGTCTTGCCCGATCCGGACACGCCGACCACCGCGACCGTCCGCCACAGCGGCACGTCGACGTCGATATCCCGCAGGTTGTTGTGCCGGGCCCCGCGCACGCCGATGACCGTGGGCAGGGTTCCCGGCACGGGGATATCACCGGCCGCCATAGCAGGCAACTTAGCGCCGTCCGTCAGCGGCTGCTGTTTGTCCGTCAAGGGCGCGGTCGAGGTTAAACGCGGCGCTGATGAGCGCGAGGTGGGTCAGTGCCTGGGGGAAGTTTCCTTGCTGCTGGCCGGTGTGGCTGATCTGCTCGGCGTACAGGCCGAGGTGGTTGGCGTAGGTGAGCATCTTCTCGAACGCCAGCCGCGCCTCGTCCAGGCGCCCGGCGCGGGTGAGCGCCTCTACGTACCAGAACGAGCACGCCGAGAAGGTGCCTTCGGCGCCGCGCAGCCCGTCCGGGCTGGCCTGCGGGTCGTAGCGGTAGACGAGGGAATCGGACACCAGGGTGGCGGTGAGCGCGTCGAGAGTGGACAGCCACTTGGGGTCGGTGGGCGAGATGAACTTGACCAGCGGCATCATCAGGACGGCGGCGTCGAGGACGTCTGCGCCTTCGTATTGGGTGAATGCCTTCAGCTGTGGTGACCAGCCGCGGTCCATGATCCGCCGGTAGATCGCATCGCGGGCTTTCCGCCAGCGTTCCAGGTCGGCGGGCAGGCCGCGGCGGGTGGCCAGCCGGATCGCCCGTTCGATCGCCACCCAGCACATGAGCTGTGAGTACAGGAATTTCCTGGGGCCGCCGCGGGTCTCCCAGATGCCCTCGTCGGGCTGGTCCCAGTGGTCGCAGAGCCAATCGGCCCGGGTGGTGATCGTGTCCCAGTGGGCGCTGGAGATGGGCCGGTGCCAGCGGTCGTAGAGGTAGACCGAGTCCATGAGCTCGCCGTAGATGTCGAGCTGAAGCTGCCTGGCCGCGGCGTTGCCGATCCGTACCGGTACCGAGCCCCGGTAGCCGGCCAGGTGACGCAGTTCCCTTTCGGGCAGCTCAGTGCGTCCGTCGATGCCGTACATCACCTGCATCGGGCCAGCGGCGCTAAGTTGGCTCGTGGTGGCGTGTCTGAGGAACTGCACGAAGGCGTCGGCCTCGCTGGTGAATCCGAGCCGCAGCAGCGCATAGACGCAGAAGGCTGCGTCGCGGATCCACACGTACCGGTAGTCCCAGTTGCGCTCTCCGCCCATCTGCTCGGGCAGGCTGGTCGTGGGCGCGGCGACGATGGCGCCGGTCGGGGCGTAGGTCAGCAGCTTCAGCGTCAGCGCGGAGCGGTGCACCACCTCGCGCCACCGGCCCCGGTAGCGCGACGCCGACAGCCAGCTCCGCCAGAATGCGGCGGTGGCGGCCAGCAGCTCCTGCGCCTTCTCGCCGGAACATGCGATCGGCTCTGCGCCGCTGCCCACCTCGTCCATCGCGAACACCGCCGACTCACCCTCGGCCAGCTTGAACTCGGCCGTCACATCACGGTCGTCGTGCTCGACCGGCACCGTCGCGGTCAGTGCGATAGCCAGGCTGGATGCTGTGAAGACCGCGCCAGCCTCCACCTCGGTGAGGACATGCGGCTCCATCCCGTAGTCAAACCGCGGCGAGACCCGCGCCCGGAACGGCATGGTCCCCCGCACGCACAGCACCCGCCGGATCAGCCGGTGCCGCCGCGCCTCAGCCGCGCCGCCGACCGGCATAAAATCCTGGATCTCACCCACCCCGCCCTCGGCGAAGAAACGGGTGATCAGCACGTTGGTATCGGGGTGGTAGAACTGCCGGGTCGTCGCCGGCACCGCGGCGGCCAGCTCAAAGCACCCGCCTCGGTTTGCGTCCAGGAGCGAGCCGAACACGGCCGGGGAGTCGAAAGACGGGCAGCAATACCAGTCGATGGTCCCGTTGGTTCCGACCAGGGCCACGCTGTGCAGGTCACCGATCAGCCCATGCTCGGACACCGGCAGATAGCCAGAACGCCCAGCCGCGCCCGGGCCGCGCTCTGGCGACCGAATGGAGTCAGCCGTGTCTGCCGCTAGCGCTGGCCCCGACTGTGGAGCGATCACCTGACTTGTCCTTCCATGATCCGGCCGCCGCTCAGGCCGGAGGTTGCGCATGGCCCTGCCTAGCTATGCGCTTCCTCCGGCCAGCAATGGTCCATCAGCCGCCCATCACTTGCGGGAACTCCCGTGGCGGAACTCGTTGACAAGCGCTGGATGGGACGGGTACCAGCCGAGTTCGTCCCGGGCCCGCTGTCTTGATCGTCAGAGCAACGCATCGGCCGCGCTGGCCGGCCCGGGGGCGCGTCGAACAGCACGACGCCGTCGCGGGTGGTCAGGAACGCCGACTGGTAGACGCCGTCGGTGACGTAGTACAGGTTCCGCTCGACCCGCCCGACGTAATACCCCTGATCGTTCAGCGCCGGGCCCAGCGAGGACCGGGGGACCGGCGCGTAGTCGGGCAGGTCTGCGCCGCTGGCGCCGGAGGCTGGTGATGTCACGGTATCTCCCTGGAATCTCGGGGGCACGTCCCCCGGCGGCCGTGCGAGGTTTCGCGACAGGCCCAGGCTTGCCGCCAGGCAGGTGAGAGGTCGTCACCAGATCCTGGTGATTCGCGCGTTGACAGGGTGTGCGCTGGCTTGATACCGAGAGGACTGTGTCGCCGACGGCAGGGCGTCCGGCGCAGGCACCAAGGCAGGCCTATGACGGTGGCTCCGGCAGCTCCCCGGCTGATTGACCGGGGTGATCTTCTCGCCGTTCTGAATCGCGCGGCGGCGGGGAAGGTGACGATCATCTCGGCTCCGGCCGGCAGCGGGAAGACGTCGCTGCTGCGCGCGTGGGCCGACCGTCCGGGGCAGCCGCACCAGTTCGCCGTCATGCAGGTGCAGCGCGACCAGCAGGACGCCCAGCAGTTCTGGCTTGCCCTGCTCAGCGCGGTCCGTCAGGCCTCCGCCACACCTAGCCGCGCGGAACCGCCAGCAGCGACACCGGACTTCAATGAGCGGGCGATGGTTGACACAGTGCTATCGGAGCTGGCCGGCCAGCGCGGCCGCCTCATCCTGGTCATCGACGATCTGCACGAGCTGACCTCGCCGGACGCGCTCGCCCAGCTCACCCGGTTGCTGACCAATCTTCCCGGCGATGTACATGCGGTGCTGGCCACCCGTCGCGATCTTCCGCTGCGCCTGCATCAGCTAAGACTCGCAGGCGAGCTGGCCGAGATCCGAGCGGCAGATCTGCGCTTTTCCGAGCGCGAAACCCGCGAGCTTCTCGATGCCTCGGGTATCGCGCTGTCGGATGCCGGAGCGGCGCTGCTGCACCAGCGGACCGAAGGATGGGCCGCGGGCCTGCGGCTCGCGGCGCTCTCCCTGGCTGATCACCCCGACCCGGAGCGTTTCGTCGCCGAGTTCTCCGGCAGCGACCGCACGGTCGCCGAGTACCTGATCGCCGAGATGCTGGACCGCCAGCCAGCCGACGTCCAGGATCTGCTTTTGCGTACCTCCCTGCTCGACCGGGTCAACGGCGAGCTGGCCGATCTGCTGACCGGCCGCCCCGGCTCGGAACGGATCCTGCTGGAACTCGAGGACGCCAACGCGTTCGTCGAATCGCTGGACGCCGAGCGGACGTGGTTTCGCTACCACCACCTGTTCGCGGATCTGCTGCGGCTGGAGCTGCGCCGGACGCTGCCCGGGGACGTGCCGGGGCTGCACCGGCGCGCCGCCGGATGGTTCACCTTGCAGGGCCAGGTCGTCGAGGCCATCCGGCACACCCAGGCGGCGGGCGACTGGCCGGAGGCGGCCCGGCTGCTCGCTGACCATTCGTTCAGCCTGACGCTCGACGGGCAGACGCAGACCATCCAGGCGCTGGTGCAGGCCTTCCCGCCGGGCGCGGATCACCCCGAGCTCGCCCTGGTGCGCGCGGGAGTTGACCTGGTCCAGGGACGCCTAGACGAGGCAGCCGCCCACCTGGCAGTCGCCGAGTCGCATGCCGAGACGGCGCCGCCAGATCGCCAGCGCCGCCGCCAGGTGGCGATCGCGGCGCTGAAGCTGTCGCTGGCCAGGCGGCGCGGTCACCTGCCCGGCGTCGTCGAGCAGGTCAGATTCCTGGCCTCCCCGGTCACCGGGCCGTCTGATGAGGACATCGCACTCGGCAGCGACCTGCGCGCGGTGGCGCTGATGAATCTGGGGACCGCCGAGGCGTGGTCCCTGGGGCTACCCGACGCAGAACGCCACCTCCGGGAGGGCGCCGCCCTGGCCCGGAAGATCGGACGGCCCTATCTCGAAGTCAGCTGCCTGGCGCAGCTCGGTTTCGCGTCGAAGATCCGCCCGTTCGCCACTACCCGGCGGCGCTGCCAGGAGGCGATAGCGCTCGCCGAGCGACACGGCTGGGGCACGGAGCCCATGGTCGCGCCCGCGCTGGTCACGCTGGCCGGCACGCTGGTATGGACGGGTGAGTTTGACGAAGGCGAGCGATGGCTGCAGCGCACCGAACGGGCTCTGCAAGCAGACACCGGGCCGGACATCAGGCTGCTGCTGCACCTGACAGCCGGGATACTGCACGCCTGTCGCAGCCGTCACCGTGAGGCGCTCGAGGAGTTCACCGCGGCCGAACACCTGCGATCGCAGCTAGAGGGATCGCACGCGCTGGCGAGCCAGGTGACCGGGTGGCTGCTGGCCACGCAGGCCCGCCTCGGGATGACCGGCGAAGCCCGCGCCCGTCTCGCGGCCCTCGATGACGAGCGGGCCAACTCAGGCGAAGTCCGTAACGCCGACGCGGTGATCTGCCTCGCGGAAGGCAATCCGGCCGCGGCTCTCGCCGCCATGCAAGATGTCCTGGACGGCACGGCACCGGTCGTCGGTTACGTCACGGTCGTTGTGACCCATCTGCTGGCCGGGCTCGCCCACCGGCAGCTCGGTGACCAGCGCGCGGCGAACCAGGCCGCCGAACGCGCCCTGGGCCTCGCCGAGGCTGACCGGCTGGTCCTGCCGTTCGCGATCACGGGCTCACGCGAGCTGCTCGAGGCGCTGCCGCGGCACGAGACAGCTCACGCCGCGCTGCTCACCGACATCCTCGACGTCGTGCGCGGCTCATCCTTGACGCCCAAAGACCAGGTCTCATCAGCGCAAACCGAGGAGCTGAGTCCAAGCGAGCTCAGAGTGTTGCGATATCTCCCGACGAACCTGTCCAGGCCCGAGATCGCCAGCGAACTGTCCGTCTCGGTGAACACGGTCAACACACACGTCCGCAACATCTACGCCAAGCTCCAGGCCCGTGATCGCTCCTCGGCCGTGCAGCGCGCGCGAGAGCTGCGGCTGCTGTCGGCGGGCCTTACGCGCTAGCACGGTCACCTGATCCTGGTGATGAGGGTTCACCTGCCAGCGCCCGACCATGGCTTCATGGACCCAAGTCAACGGCAACAGGCCTACCTACGATGCCGCGCACGAGACAGAACGACCATTCGAGTGCGCCGTGGACAGCGAGCCAGCCGCTCCGACTCGGCGCTCGGGACCCACAGGCCGGAGAATCAGGCTCACGCTGTGCAGGAGGCCCGGGACTTCCGTGCGCGACCTGCCGTGTCTTTGGCGTTTAGCGCTTGGGCCAGTGCCAGGTCGGCTCATCAAGCAGTTGCTGGCGCAGGATGCGGGTCTCGCCGAATTCCTTGGTCAGTTCGATGGTGTTAAGGCGTGTTCCTGCGTCCCTGGTGGCGTGCTGCAGCGCGCTGGTCAGAGGCTGGGAGTGCGAGACCACGATTATCTGTGAGCTGGCTGCGGCGCCGGTGATCAGGTGCGCGCGTCAGCTGGCGATCAGGGTGAGGAGGGTCCAGGCGCCGACGGTGATGCGGTCCCCGGGGTGCAGGCTCACTTTCACTGCGGGTGGGATGTCGCTGCCGTTGACCTGGGTGCCGTTGGCTGACCCCGGATCGAGGATGGCCCAGCCGCCGGGCTCGGCGATCAGCACGGCGTGCAGGTGGGAGATCCCGGGATCAGCGGGCGGGCCGACCAGATCGATCTCCGGCTCCAGCCCCCGGGACACGCTGCGACGGCCGATCCGCATCTCCGTGCCGGACAGCCGGAACCGGCGTTCCGGGCAGTAGGCCGGAAACTGGAGCGACGCCGCGTCCGGGCTGCCCTCAGCGAGAACGCTGTCGAAGTACCCGCGGTCGGCGGTCACCACCGCGGTCCATGCGGCGACCCCAGCGGCGGTCACGGGCGCAGCGGCAGTACCAGACGCGGCAGTACCAGACGCGGCAGTACCAGGCGCGGCAGTACCGGACGCGTAATCGAACCCGCATGACTCACAGAACCGGCCCTCCCCGGCCGTGCCGCAGCGCGGGCAGGGGGTGGCAGCGGAGTCCGGTCCGGCCGGCACGGTCGGCACGCTGACCGCAGGCAGGGTGCTCGCGGGCGCAGTACCTGGACGTGCAGTACCTGGACGTGCGGTGCCGGGTGCTGCGGCGCTGGCTGGCGCCGCCGCAGGCACGCCAGCAGGTGGCGGGCTGCCGATGCGCACTCCGCACACGTCGCAGAAATCCGTGGCCGCGCTGTCGTGGCCCATCGGGCAGGACGGCATGGCGTCTGCTCCTACTTCCTTCTCCGCACCGTCTTGGTGGAACGGGTATCCAGGGCCATCTCGTCCACGTCGTCAACCTGACGCTTCAGCCGGACCTGCCCGGTCGCCGCGTCGACCACATCGACCACCTTGGCGAGCAGCCTCGCGGTGTCCTCGTTGCCGGACTGCTCGGCGAGCGCCACGGCCCGGCCGAGCCTGGCGGCTGCCGTGGCCTCGTCACCCTGCTTGCGGGCGGCCAGTCCTTCCTGAATCGCCTGGGCGAGTTCGGCCTGGCCGGTGTAGTGGGCGACGTGGGCGTTGATCCGGGTGGACAGCGCCTCATCGGCGGTCCAGATCGCCCGGACCAGGCCCTGGCAGAGTAGCTGCGGGGCGGACGGCTCGCCAGTCATCAGGCTGACCCGCGCGGCCAGCATCTCCTGTCCCACCCCGGCCGGGGTGACCCGTATCCCGAGGTGGTAGTCGCGGCTCTCGTCCGGGCCCCAGGCCCCGGTCGGGTAGTCACCTGCCTGCGGCCCAGCCAGGCCGCGTCGGCCGGTCAGGTCCTCGACGGTCGGCGCGACCTGCTTCATGAACCGGACCGAGGCATGCTGCGGAGTCCACACTCGCAGCGACACGTCAGCGACCTGCTTGCCCATCGCGGCCTCCATCATGGCGGAGAAGTCCGCGGCGAGCCCGGCTGGGTCGGGCACGATATCGACGCTGCCGAGCAGGGCCGAGGAGACCCGGCGGAGCTCGTCGACTTCCCAGTCGGTGCCCACGCCACGGCAGTCGCAGCTGAAGAAGTCCTGGCACAGGCTGATCGCCTCGTCCAGCTGGGCAGGCGTCTCATGCTGGTTCTTGCCGTCGGTGAGCAGGATGGCGTGCCGCAGCGGGGCAGGATGCGAGCTGAACATCTGGTGCGCCAGGCGCAGCCACTGCCCGATCGCGGTGCCGCCGCCCGGCCGCAGGCCGGACACGGCTCGCTTCGCGGCCTGCCGGGTCGGCTCGTCCGCCACGGCCAGGCTGCCGTCCGCCGGGAAGATGGCCTGGGCCTGCGTGTTGCCCGCGATCACGGCGAAGGCGACGCCGTCCCGGAGCACATCGATCGCGGCCGAGGTGGCCGTCCGGGCCTCAGCGATCTTGGTCTGCGGGCTGCCCATCGACCCTGAGCAGTCGATGATGAGGATCTCTGCCCCGCCCTGGCCGGGTGCTGCTGCCCCGGCATCCGGGGGAAGGGTGTCCGCGGACGTCACGGTGATGATGGCGCTGACGTTCTCGCCACCCTCCGGGAGGTACTCGTTCTGGTAGATGTCCACGGTGAAATCAGGCTGGCTCATCGGCGAGTCCTTGTCGGGGTGGGGTCATGGATGCTGCCGCGAGTTTGGCCGTCCGGGTGATCTCGACGCAGGCCCGGCAGGCGGGAAGGGGAGCAGCACCACGGTCACGTTGTCCTTGCCGCCCGCGTCCAGCGCGAAGCGGACCAGGCTGGCCGCTGCGCCGAGGGGATCGGTCAGCGCCCGGGGCAGCGCCAGCGCGGCCAGCCCGGCTGCGCCGGGCTCGTAGTTCCACAAGCCGTCTGAGCACAGCAGCAGCACCCCGGGGCCGGGTGGCTCGAACCGGGCCAGGTGCGGCGCGGCCGGGGAGTCAGCCCCGATCCAGCCGGTCACGACGTGGCTGTCGGGCCGCGCCAGCGCGCTGGCCTCGTCCAGCAGCCCGGCCGCGACCATTTCCTCGCCCAGCGAATCATCCCGGGTCAGCCGCTGCCCGGCCGGATGATCCCCACCGTCCAGCCAGTAGGCACGGCTGTCACCCAGCCAGCACACGGTCGCGGCGTCGGCGGTCAGCACCGCAGAGACAAACGTGGCCGACGGCGCGTCCAGCGGCGGCGCCTCAGGCGGCTGTGCTGCTGCTGGCGGCGGTGCGGCCAGGCGTGCGACGGCCGCCTGGGCGGACCTGATGGCCTCGGCGGACACCACGGCCAGGTCCTGGCCCGCCCGCAGCCCCGACAGCAACACGGCCACCGCGGCTTGCGCCGCAGCCAGCGAAGCCTCGTCCGGCCGCATCGAGGTGGACACCCCGTCGCACACCACCGCCACCGCCGCGGGCCCGCTGGCCAGCTGGGCTGTGCCCAGCGCCATCGCGTCCTCGTTCCGGGGATGCCGCAGGCCCCGGTCGCTCACTCCGGCCAGCAGGCCGAGATCGAGCTCGGTGTGATCCCGGTCAGCGGGCGCCTTGCGGCCGCACGACTCGCAGTAGCCGTCCGCGCTGAACCGGCCGGACGGGCAGGACGGGCAGCCAGCCGCGGGTCCGGGTCGGCCGTCCTGCGGCCTGGGCCGGTGCCGGTCAGCACCGTGCTGGTCAGCACCGTCCTGGTCAGCACCGTGCTGGCCTCCGCTGTGCACCGTGGGGGCCAGCAGGGCCCGGCACGCTTCGCAGAAGTTGTCCTGCGGCCGGATCAGCCAGCCGCAGGACGGACAGCGGGCCAATCCCGGCGCGGTCGGCCCGGCTGGGGCAGGCCCGGCTGGGGCAGGCCCGGCCATCATGTCCATGTCCGCGGCCGGATGGCGTTAGCCAGGTCAACCAGCTCGATCCGGCGCCGCTGGTCGGGTGCGAGCCGGGCTTGAGCCCGATAACTCTTTTCCAGTCCCTGCCGCAGTGCGCGCTCGGTCAGCTCACAGCCGAGCAACTGGCCGTTGCCCAGCGGCTGCTGGGCTGCGGCGCAGTCCAGTGCGGCCCGCAGCACATCAGCCGTGAGCCGTTGCAGCTGACCGGGATCGAGGGCCAGCCGGCCCAGGCGGCCGCCGGCGGCGTGCAGGTCGGCGGCGGAGATCCAGGTCTGGCCGTGACCGGGCGCCACCTGGAGCCGCACGGCGGCGATCTGCGCGGTCAGGTGATGGCTGGACGTGTCCGGCACCGAGATGAGCGCGGCGACCGCGCCCGCCCGGTCGCCCATGGCCAGCCGGGTTCTGGCCAGCCCGAAGGCCGCACCAGTGTAGGACCGGTCCACGGTCCAGACGAGCTGGAAGAGCCGGGCGGCCGCGGCGTGGTCGCCCGCCGCTTCGGCCGCGAAGCCCAGGGCGAGCTTGGGTGCCAGCTCGCCCGGCAGCGCTTCATAGACGGCGTCGAACGCGGTGCGGGCGGCGCGTGGGTTGCCCGCCGCCAGCCCGTGCAGACCCTGGTACCACACCGGCCGCCAGTCCGTGTCGTCCTGCGTGGCCAGATACTCCAGGACGGCGGTGGCGTGCGCCAGGTCGCCGGCCGACGATGAGCGCCCGGGCCAGCGCCAGCTGAGTCTCGGCCGACTCGGTCACCGCGGCCGGGGTGCCCTGCTCCCCGCCGGGCTGCGGCGATCAGCGCGGCGGTTCGTTGCGCCGGATCCAGGGTGCTCAGCGTGGCCAGATAGCCGGCGGCCGGATCGGCGCTGTCCACCTGCGGTACCGGCAGCCCAGCGATGATCTCGCTGGGCGGTGGTGGTGCGTGCGCCGGGGTAGCCGCCCCGGCCGCTTGCACCTCAGGGCTGAACAATGTGGAGAAGGCCGGCCGGGGCGCTGGTCGGCGACGGCCAGCACCTCCCGCAGCACCCCGGTCAGCTGGTCGGCCATCTCGCTGGCTGAAGCGAACCGGTGATCCGGATCAGGATCGGTGGCGCGGCGGATGCGCCCGGAGGAACGACTCGTGCTCCGCGAGCACTGGCACGCCCGCGGGCTCGGGCAGGCTGTTGGCGTATTTGCCCTGGTAGCCGGCGAACTCGAAGGTGAGCACGGCCAGGGCCCGGCCGACCGTGTAGAGGTCGGAGGCGGCGAGGGCCCGGCGGTCGCGATCTCCGGTGCCTGGTAGCCGACGGTTCCGTAGATCGCGCCTTCGGTCGTCGTCGATCCGTCGCACCCCGCCCATGTCGATGAGCTTGAGCTGTTCCTCGGTCTGGATGACGTTGTCCGGCTTGAAGTCGCAGTAGACCAGCCCCTGGCTATGCAGGTAACCGAGGGCCGGCAGCACCTCGATGGCGTAGGCGAGCGCGACCGGGACCGGCAGCGACTGGCCGGCCTGCCGCCGCTCCTGCAGGATCTGCTTGAGCGACTTCCCGCCCACGTACTCCATCACGATGTAGCCGGCCACTTCCCCGGTCTGCCGGTCGGCGTGCTGCACGAAGTTGTAAACGTCGACGATGTTCGGGTGCTCGACCTCGGCCAGGAACCGCCGCTCGGCCACCGCCGCTTCCTGGGCGGCGGTGTCCCCGCTGTTCAGCAGGCCCTTGAGGACCACCCAGCGGTTGCCGAGGTGCCGGTCCATGGCCAGGTAGATCCAGCCGAGGCCGCCGTGCGCCAGGCAGCCGAGCACCTCGTACTGGTCGCCGACCAGCTTCGCCTGGCTGCAGCTTGGGCGCGAACGAGAACCTGGTGCCGCAGTGTGAGCAGCACCCCTCGGCGAGCCCAGGCTGCCCGTTCCGGCTCCGCCCGACCGGGCTGTCGCACGAGCCGCAGAACCGCTTGCTCTCCGCACCTGCGGGTCGGCCAGCACCGCGGCGGCCGGGTCGCGGGCCGGGACGGGCGGGATGTCCACCAGCCCGGCGCCCAGCCGCCCGCGGGAGGACCGGCTGCTGCCCGGGCGCGTTCGCCGGCTGCCGCCGCGCCGCCGCGGCCCGGTGCCGGTGCGGCCCGCGGCCGGTGCCAGCCGCAGCCCGGCGGCGGACCCGGCGCAGGCCAGGTCCAGACCCGGCGGTCCCGAGTGCCGATGCTCCCGGCGCGGGCGCGGCGGGCCCCGATCGCGCCTGGACCGGATGCCCGGACCAGCGGCGCGCGCCACGGCCGGGTGGCCGAGGCCGGCGGCGAGGCCGCACGCGTCGCAGTACCCGCCGTCGATCGTGCCGGTGCAGCCGGGCCGCAGGTACACGTGGCGCGCAGACGCCGTCATCGCCGTTCCCCGTCCGCTGAGCGCCAGCACGGCCTGCTGGTAGCCGGTCACCGCGTCGGCGGCAGCCGCCAGGTCGCATGGCGCCGTCCAGAGCAGTTCCCGGGCGCGGTCGTAGCGCGCCTCGAGTTCGAGTGTGCTCGATGGCCCCGAACCGGGCCGCCCTGGCCCGGTACGCGTCGAGCAGGCCGCGCAGTTCGTCCCGCCGGTCCAGCAGCGCGACGGCGTTGCCGTTCGCGCCTCCCGGCAGGCGGCGGCCGCGGCGGCCGCCTGCTCCTCGATCACGTCCAGCTCCGCTGCCAGCCGGGTCCAGCGACCCGCCGTACGCAGCCTGTCCAAGGTGGCCAGCCGGTCGGTCGAGGCCAGCGCACCTCCGGGGACCGGGGGCAGCGCCTCGGCGATCTTGACGGTGGCCCGCTCCCGGGCGGTCATGGCATCCTGCCAGGCGGCCCGCGCCGCCGACACGGCCGCCATGGCTGCGGCGATCCGGCTTTCCACGTCGCCGCGGAGCTGCGGCCAGCTCAGCCGCCCGGGCTGACACCGCGACCGCCTGCTGGCGCAGCCGGTCCAGCCGTACGGCGTCGACCTGGCCGTTGCGCCACAGCGCCAGCGGATCGGTGTTCAGCATCTCGCGCAGCTGGGCCAGGTCGGCCTCGGCCAGCCCGAGCGCCCGGCCGAGATCAGCCTCGGCTAGCCCGCTGGCCTGCTGTTTCGCCGCGGCCAGCTGATCGGCGACCTGCTGCACCGGGTCGGCCAGCTCGTTCCAGACGCTCTCCGCCGCCGTGACCACGCTGGCCACCTCACCGAAAGCGCGCTGCATGCCCTGCACCGCGGCCCCCGGGGTCAGCAGCACCTGCCCGGTGCCGGTGAGATCCCGCTGCGCCAGCGGCGATGCCGCAGCGGCCAGCCGGACCGACTGCCCGGTCAGCAGGGTGGTGACCTCGCTCAGCCCTGTCCCCCGGCGGCCGTGGCTCAGCAGCTCGCCCGCGCGGTCCAGCACCGCCGAGTACGCCGCGAACGTCTCCCACAGCCTGGTCAGCGCGGCCGACGCCGCATCCCAGGACTTACCGGTCTGGCCGGTTAGGCGCGCGCCCGCGAGCAGCCGCTTGCCGAAACTACTGTCCAGCTCGAGCAGGTTCGCCTGGATGGTGTCCCGCTGCGCGACGGCGGCGGCGACTGCTGCCTCGGCCTGCTCCCGGGTCAGTACGGCCACCCCGGGCGTGCTCATCGGTACTCCGCGAGCCGCCGGTTGAGCCCCCAGGCGCAGCCAGCGGCCATCAGCAGCGCCGCGACAGCGACCCCGACGTCCAGCCCGTCGAGCGCGTCCGCTCCCGCGGTCCCGCTGCCGTGGAAGATGACCTGGTCAGCCTCGATGGCCTGAGTCAGGTCGGTCTCGACCCGGCGGAATCCGGCTGCCGAGCTGCCCGGCCCGCTGCCGATCACCAGCTGGGTCTCGGCGGTGTACCGCGCCTGCGCAGTCGAGGCGGTAGACCTGTTCGTTCACCGCGTACCAGGCCCGTGCGTCATGCTCCGCGGCGCTGGCCGGCTGGGCGCCGGGGCCCCCGCGGGATGCGCTGGCGGCGGTGGTCAGCAGCGTGCCCGGTCCCGGGTCCCAGCCGGGCGCGCACGGCCTGGAAATCCTGCTCGAACGGTGCGTCGCCGCTGCGCGAGATCAGGTTGAGGACCTCGTCTCCGCGGGCGTGCTCCGCGGCGATGCTCGCCTGGGCGAGCGTTTCCGCGGGGGCGGAGCCGTGCCCGACCGCGCGCTGCAGATCCGCCCGCGCCACCGCGACGGCGGCCACCAGCCAGACCAGGCAGGCGATGAGCACGACCGACGCCGCGAGCAGGCCATAGTTGAGCACCCGGTGGGTACGCCGCACCAGCCACCGCTGCGCCCGGTACAAGGCGTAGCCGACGAAAGCGGCGAGTAGCATCGCGACGGCGATCCAGGGCAGCCCGGTGGCCGCGGCGCTGGCCGCGGCCAGCTGGGCGTTCTCCTGTGCGTAGCTGCTATGTGCCGCAGGCAGCAGGGTCAGCTGCATCTCCTCGGAGGCGACCTGCATGAACGAGCCCCCGGTGAGCATGTAGCCCAGCGAGTAGTCGGTCTGGGCCTCGGCGACGTAGCCGGTGTAGACGGGCAGCCCGGCTGAGATCGCGGCCAGGCTGGCCGCCAGCTGCTGATGGCCACTGCCTGCTGTGCTGCCTTTGAGCGCGGCCAGGTCGGCCGCTGCGTTCGCGATGTCGGCCTGGTATCGCTGGCGGGCGGCGCAGCGGCTCCTGCGGTCCGGACAGGAACGCGGTGGAGGCGGTGACGTCCGCGTCGGACAGCGACTGGTACATCTGCTGCGCATCCAGGCTGAGCGGCTCGCGCACGGTGACCGCATCCCGGGCGGCTGATGTGTGCTGGCTCACCGTCCAGGCGGTCAGTGCCCCCCAGGCCAGGCAGGCCGTGACCAGGCCGGCCATGAGCAGCCGCAGCATGGCCGGGGCGGTTGCGGTCAGCCTCGCCAGCGCGGGCCGGGGCGGCGCAGCGGTTGGCCGGGCTGGCCGGCCAGGCGGCAGTCGTGGTCATGGCCTGGTCAACCGATCTTCGCGATCTGCTCGTCAGACAGCGCCACCACCGCGCTGGCCAGCGGCTGGAACCGGACCTGGTCCAGGTAGCCTGCTGCGTTGCCGGTGGTGATCGCCCAGTGCAGGAACGCCTTGATGTCGCGCGCCCTGGTGCGCGTCCGGCTGCCTGCTGCGGACGATGGCGTACTCGTAGTTGACGATTGGGTAGCCTCCGGCCGCTGGGCCGTTCACCATGGAGATCGTCTCGTCCGGCGGGACGGACGAGACGAAGGTCGCAGCCGCGGCGCTGATACTCGCCGCGGTCGGCAGCAGGTACTGGCCAGCGGCATTGGCCAGCTGTGCCTCGCCCAGCCCGGCGGCCAGCGCCGCGGACAGGTAGCTGATGCCGACATAGGCGACACAGCCCGGCCTGGCCCGGCACCCGGCGATCATGCCGCTGTTACCGTGCGCCGCCGGCCGCCGCTGGTGTCCTGCGGCCAGGCCACTGTGGTGCCGTAGCCGATGGCGCTGTTCCAGGCCGGGTCATGAGTGGACAGGTAGCTGGTGAACAGGAACGTGTCGCCGGAGCTGTCGGACCGGTGCAGTGGCACCACCCTGGTGCCAGGCAGGGACACTCCTGGGTTCAGCGCGGCGATCGCCGGGTTGTCCCAGGTGGTGATCGTGCCCTGGTACATCTGCGCGAGCACGGTGCCGTTCAGCCGCAGGTGGGTGCTGGCGCTGCAGGCCCGGGAGGTTGTAGTCGACCTGCTGCGCCGCGACCGCGAGCGGGATGTTCAGCAGATCCGGGCTCTTGACCTCCTCTCCGCTGGACAGGTAGGCGTCCGAGGCGCCGATATCGGTGCGGCCTGCGGACGCGCCTGCGATGCCCGCACCGGAGCCGGTGCCCGCGGTCGTGATGGACACCTGCGGATATCGCTGGTGGTAGGCCGCGGCCCAGGATCGCAGCAGGGGCAGCAATAAGGTGCTGCCGGTTTCGGAAAGGGATTCCCTTTCTGCTGCGGGCGCCACCGGAATGGTTCCGCGGCTGCTACCGGGCGCTGCCGGTGAAACGGCGACCGGGCTCGTATTTCCCCCGCTTCCGCACGCTGCCAGCAGCGCAAGCGGGACAGCGGCTGCCACCGCTAGCAGCGTGCGGTATCTGGCTCCCACCGACCCCTGCTCCCTACCCCGTTAGCTGCGCTTCTGCTGTGCTACCCGCGCACCGCGAGCGCCTGGTCACTGGCACTGCCCCTGGCGCGAAACACCGCCACGGGCAGGCTCACGCCTGCCGTGACCGCCTGTCCGGCCATTCATGCCCTGATGGTCGCCGGATTCCTGCCGCGCTGTGACCGGATAAGCCCGGCTATCACCGCACATCCGGCACCCTCAGTCATAGCCAGCGAACGTTAATGCTGATAGACGCAGAAACTCATACCAGGTGATGGCCAGATGGCCAGAAGGCGAACTATCGGTAACGAAAGGGGAAATGATCTGCTACGCCAGCCTGGCTGACGGCTACGCCTGCCCCGGTCTGCGGACGTGGCGGCGGATCGGGCCAGCGCCCGTTGCGAGCCAGGCCAGCGCCCGCGTTAGGGACCAGGCCAGCGCCCGCGTTGGGGGCCAGGCCAGCGCCCCGATCAGAACCGGATAGCCAGGCCCAGGGTGAGCAGGGCGCCGAAGGCTAGCTGCAGCTGGCCGGTCTTGCCCAGCGCGCCGATCAGGGTCAGCCCGGTGGCCCCGGCGCGGACCGACCGTATCGGGACCAGCGCCAGCGGCAGGGCGGCCAGGGCCAGCAGGGCCAGTGGCCGCGCGGGCGCCACCGCGACCGCGACCGCGAAGGGCAGCAGCACGCAGGCGGTGTACAGCCAGCGGGTGCGCTGGTCACCGAGGATGACCGCGAGCGTGCGCTTGCCCGCGACGGTGTCCGAGGGGATGTCGCGCAGGTTGTTGATCACCAGCAGCGCGCAGGCGAGCAGCCCCACCGGCAGGCAGGCGGCCAGCGCGAGCCAGGACAGCCGGTCCATTTCCACATAGGCCGTGCCGGCCACGGCAGCGACGCCGAAGAAGGCGAACACCGCTATCTCACCGAGCCCGCGGTACCCGTAGGGGTGGCGCCCGCCGGTGTAGAACCAGGCGGCGGCGACCGCCAGCGCGCCGACGAGGATGAGCCACAGGGACGTCTCCAGGGCCAGCACGAAGCCGGCTACGCAGGCCACCGCGAAGCAGGCCAGGGCGGCGGCCCGGACCTGGCGCGGCGCGGCCACCCCGGCCGCGACCAGGCGCACCGGCCCGACCCGCTGCTCGTCGGTACCCCGCACGCCGTCGCTGTAGTCGTTGGCGTAGTTCACCCCGATCTGCAGGGCCAGGGCAACGATCAGCGCCAGCACCGCGCGCCACAGCGAGAACCGGCCGTAACCGAACGCGACCCCCGAGCCGACCACCACCGGGACCACCGCGGCTGGCAGCGTCCGCGGCCGCGCGCCACCGACCCACTCCCGTGCTGCCGCCACTAGCTGCCCGATGCCGTGCTGGACGGCGCTGAGCTGGACGGCGCTGAGCTGGACGGCGCTGAGCTGGACAGCACGGGGCTGGACAGCACGGGGCCGAGCCGGCTGATGTCCCGTACCGCGCCGGTGGACGCGGACGTGGCCAGCGCCGCGTAGACCCGCAGCGCCTCACTGACCGGCCGGTCCCGGCCGGCGGCCCGGTAGCCGCCCAGCGCGGCGAGGATCCGCTCCCGGCGGTCGCGGAGCTCGGTGTCCGGGACGGCTAGCTCCAGCGACCGGCCCGGGATGTCGATCTCGACCCGGTCGCCGTCCTGCGCCAGCGCGATCACGCCGCCCGCGGCGGCCTCCGGCGCCGCGTGGCAGATGGACAGCCCGCTGGTGCCGCCAGAGAACCGCCCGTCGGTGACCAGGGCGCAGGCCCGGCCGAGTCCCTTCCCCTTCAGGAAGCTGGTCGGGTACAGCATCTCCTGCATGCCAGGACCGCCGCTGGGTCCCTCGTACCGGATGACGACCACGTCGCCGGCCTCGACCTTGCCGCCCAGGATGCCCTCGACCGCGGCCTCCTGGCTCTCGAAGACCTTCGCCGGGCCCGAGAAGTACCACAGCTCCTCCGGCACCCCGGCCGTCTTCACGATCGCGCCCTCGGGAGCCAGGTTGCCGTACAGCACGGCCAGGCCGCCGTCCCGGGTGTAAGCGTGCGGAAGGTCCCGGATACAGCCGGCCTCCCGGTCCTCGTCGAGGCTGGTCCACCGCGAGTCCTGGGAGAAGGGCCTGATCGTGCGGACTCCGCCGGGAGCCGCGTGGAACAGCTCGACGGCCTGCCCGGTGACTGACGGGGACCGCAGGTCCCAGGCGTCGAGGAACTCCCTGAGCGAGGAACTGTGCACCGTGTGCACCTCGGTGTTCAGCAGGCCAGCGCGACCCAGCTCACCCAGGATGGCCGGGATGCCGCCAGCTCGGTGCACGTCCTCGACGTGGTAGCGGTCGCTGCTCGGCGCGACCTTGCACAGGCAGGGCACCCGGCGGGACAGCTCGTCGATCTCCTTGAGCCCGAACCCGACCCGCGCCTCGTGCGCCGCCGCGAGCAGGTGCAGGATCGTGTTGGTGGACCCGCCCATCGCCACGTCCAGTGCCATCGCGTTCTCGAACGCGTCCCGGGTGGCGATGGACCGCGGCAGCACCGATTCGTCGTCGGCCTCGTAGTAGCGCTGCGCCAGCTCGACCACCAGCTGGCCGGCGCGCTCGAACAGCCCGCGGCGTGCGGCGTGCGTGGCCAGCGTGGTGCCGTTGCCGGGCAGGGCCAGCCCGATCGCCTCGGTCAGGCAGTTCATCGAGTTCGCGGTGAACATGCCGGAGCAGGAGCCACAGGTCGGGCACGCGGCCTCTTCCATCTCGGCCAGCTGCTCGTCGGACACGTTTGGGTCAGCCGACGCGATCATCGGATTGATCAGGTCCAGCTTGCCGGGATCGCCAGAGGCGGTCACCTCGCCCGGCCGGATCCGGCCGGCCTCCATCGGGCCGCCGGACACGAACACGGTGGGGATGTTCAGCCGCAGCGCGGCCATCAGCATCCCGGGAGTGATCTTGTCGCAGTTGGAGATGCACACCAGGGCGTCCGCGCAGTGCGCGTTGACCATGTACTCGACGGAGTCGGCGATCAGCTCGCGGCTGGGCAGCGAGTAGAGCATCCCGCCGTGGCCCATGGCGATCCCGTCATCCACGGCGATGGTGTTGAACTCCCGCGGGACCGCCCCCGCCGCCTTGACCGCGTCCGAGACCACCTGGCCGACTTCGCGCAGGTGCACGTGGCCGGGGACGAACTCGGTGAAGCTGTTGGCCACGGCCACGATCGGCTTGCCGATGTCCTCGCCCGCTACCCCGCTCGCGCGCATCAGCGCGCGCGCCCCGACCATGTTCCTGCCGTGGGTGACCGTCCGGGACCGAAGCGAAGGCATGACCTGCTCCCCTCAACACTGTGTCCTGCTTAGAGTCGCGTTATTCACATCATCCGCCCAGGCTCGCCGCTGGCCTGCGCACCGACCGCTCGCACAGGCCTGCCGGCCCGTGGTCGCTGGCCGGCCTGAATAACGCTCCCTGTGAGCCTTCAGCGTACCGGCGGGACAGGTGCCGCGCGGCGCGCCCGCTGGGCCCGGCGCTACCAGCGGCTACCGGGCGGGGAGAGCGCTTGCGGCGGCCGCCTCGATGCGCTCGATCTCGGCCGCGTCCAGCCGCTGCCGCCCGCGGGCCCGGGCCCGGGCGCGGAAGTACTTGCGCAGCCGGCGGCCGCCGAACACATCCACCCCAGCGATCTCCACCACGGTCCACGGCACGGTGGGCCCGTAGATCGCCATGGCGGGCTGCACCTGCAGTTCCCGGCCCAGCTCGAGGCTGATCAGCCGGCTGGCCTGGCTGGCCTCCCAGCGGGCGTGCTGGAGGCGGTTCGTCTGGTTGAACGGGCCGTGGTAGAGCCCGCCGCCCTGGGTGGTCCGGATCGGCAGCCGCCGGTCCCAGAGCTCGGAGTCCACCGCGAACACCCCGGCGGGGCCGATCAGCAGATGGTCGATCAGCTCGGGGCTGCCCGGCAGGCCCCGGGTGTTCAGGGTGCGGTAGCCGGTTCGGGTGAGCCGGCGGAGCCGCCGCCGGGTGCGCCGCTGCGCGGACGTGAGCCGGACCGTGGCGGGCAGCACCGCGGTGGTCCGGGACCGGTGGATGGTGTCCAGGATGGCGATGACCGCCGCGGCGGTCAGTCCCAGCCGCCAGTCCACCCAGATGCCGATGACGACACCGGCCACGACGCAGACGATGCCGCGGCGCAGCCAGATCGGCATCCGGGGGTCGGCGGCGAACCTGGCCAGGGCCCGCCGGGCGGGCGGGCTCGCGGCGGGCCTGTGGTTTCCCGGGCCGCTGCCGCCCGGGCCGCTGCCGTCAGTCAGCCCGGTGCTCGCCGGGCCGGTCCGGCTGCGCCAGGCCCCGTCATCCGATCCACGCATCCGAGGGTAATCGAAGCGGAAAGTAGCTACCTGGAAACCATAGGTAATTACCCGTCCGGAATGGCCGGGCCCGCCTCGCCGATCCCCGCCCGCCCGTCACCCGGCCGCCCGCCCGCCCGTCACCTGGCCGCCCGCCCGCCCCGTCACCCCGGCCGCCCGGCCGCCGGCGGAACTGCTCCTGGACGGGCCGCGAATGGCAAGCTACCGTGCGGTTACGTGACCCAGATACACGATCTCACCGTGCTCGAACTGGCCGCGGCGGTCCGGCGGCGGGAGCTCTCCCCGGTGGAGATCACCAGCCACTACCTCCAGCGCATCGACCGGATGAACGCTGACGTGGGCGCGTTCTTCACGGTGTCCGCGGAATACGCGACCGACCAGGCCGCCGCCGCTGAGAAGGCCGTGGCCAAGGCGGACGACCGTGGGACCCTGCCCCCGCTGACCGGCGTGCCCATCCCGATCAAGGACCTGAACATGGTGGCCGGGGTCCGGCAGACCCTGGGCTCGGCCGTGTACGCGGACTACGTCCCGGACACCGACGACTATGTGGTGACCGCGCTGCGCGCGGCCGGATCGGTGATGACCGGGAAGACGGCCACTCCCGAGTTCGGCCTGCCCTGCTACACCGAGACCGCCATCGGGCCGCCGGCCCGCACTCCCTGGAACCTGAGCAGGTCGGCGGGCGGGTCGAGCGGCGGTGCCGCGGCCGCGGTCGCGGCCGGCCTGGCCCCCGCCGCCCAGGGCAGCGACGGCGGCGGGTCCATCCGCATCCCGTCCAGCGTGTGCGGGCTGTTCGGGATCAAGCCGTCGCGCGGCCGGGTGTCCGGCGGCCCGCTCATGCCCGACCTGTTCGGGCTGGGCGTCAACGGCCCGATCGCCCGCTCGGTCGCGGACGCGGCGCTGCTCCTGGACGTGATGACCGGCAACTACCCCGGCGACATGTACACCCAGCCCGCGCTGCCCACCGGGGAGACCTTCCTCGGCTACGCGGAGCGGCCGCCCGGCCGGCTCCGGATCGGCCGGACCCTGCAGCACCCGATCGACGGCGCGGCCGTGCACCCCGACTGCGTGGCCGCCTACGAGGAGGCCAGCCAGCTGCTGGCCAGCCTCGGCCATGAGGTCGTCAACATCACGATGCCGTTCGGCCCGGACGCGGTGCCCGCGTTCGAGACGCTCTGGTACTCCATGGCCACGCTAGCCCCGGTGGATCCGGCCAGCGAGGAGCGGCTGCTCCCGCTCACCCGGTACCTGCGGGAGCGGGGGAGCGGCGTGCGCGCGGGTGAGCTGGTGATGGCCCAGGCCTACCTGCAGTCGATCGTGCGCGAGGCGCTGGCCGTGCTCAGCAACTACGACGCCGTGCTGACCCCGACCCTCGCCTCGCCGCCGGTGCCGGTGGGCTATTTCGAGGAGGTCGCGCCGCCGGAGAACTTCGAGCGGCAGAAGCGGTTCACCCCGTTCACCGCGCTCTTCAACGTGTCCGGCCAGCCCGCGGTGAACGTGCCGCTGCACTGGTCCGGCGACGGGCTGCCCATCGGCGTCATGCTGGCGGGCCGGATGGGCGCGGAAGGCACCCTGATCTCGCTGTCCGCTCAGCTCGAAGCGGCCCGTCCGTGGCGGGACCGGCACCCAGCCCTCTGGTGACCGCCCGGCTGGGCCCGCCCGGCTGGTGACCGGGGCCAGCTAGCCAGGCCCGGCCGGTCCGGGTGTCATTCACCAGCCACGGGGTGGCCTCCATGCGCGCCGCGGACACCCGCGACCTATTCCTGGCGCTCGGCTACGTGCACGCCGGATTCCGGCTGGCCGAAATGGATCTCGAACGGCGGCTGGGTGAAGCCCGCCTCGCCCAGCTCGCCGGGCCCGCCGCGGTGGCCCCGGGCCAGTTCGAGCTGCGGCTCGGCCTGATCCGCACGGCCCGTGCGGAGTGGGCGCAGCTGCGCGGGACCCCGGCCGCGCAGGCGTACCGGGCGGCCCAGATCTACGCGTCGCTGGACGGCCGCCGCGCGATGACCCCAGCCAGCTTCGCCGCCGTGCAGGCCAGCCTGACCGGCCCGCTGTCCCGGGTGATCGTGCCGAAACTGCTGGCCGCGCTGAACACCGGGCAGCTCAGCGCACAGCAGCAGCGGTTTCGGTCGCGCAACGGCGGAGGGGCGCGTGCGGCTCATAGCGAAATGGCCCGATCATGGAATGGTGACAAGCGATGAGACGAAGCGGCGGGCGGAGGCCCGCGGTGTCGCCACCAGCTACCAGGACTGGCAGGGGCAGCAGGTCGAGGTAAGCCAGGACACGCTGGAGGCGATCCTCGCGGCACTGGGTGATCAGCCCGCTGCGCCCAGCCCCGGCCGGGGCGCGGGCCAGCGCGTGGGCGGCCCGGTGGCCCCAGCGCCGGGCAGCCGGTCGTGGGGCTTTTCCGTCCAGCTCTACTCGCTGCGCTCGCGGCAGTCGTGGGGCCACGGGGACTTGCGTGACCTGGCGGATCTGGCCGCCTGGAGCGCTAGTGACCTGGGCGCGGGCTTCGTCCTGATCAACCCGCTGCACGCGGCCGAGCCGCTGCCACCGCTGAGCCCGTCGCCCTACCTGCCGATGAGCCGGCGGTTCACCAGCCCCTTGTACCTCCGGGTCGAGGACGTCCCGGAGTACGCGGCGCTGCCCGCCGGGGACCGGGTGCGCATCGACGCGCTCGCCGCCCCGCTCCGGGTGCGCAACGCCACCAGCGAACTGCTCGACCGGGACGCCGTCTGGCGGGCCAAGCGGACGGCCCTGGAGATCATCTACAGCCGGCCGATGAGCGCGCAGCGCCGCGCGGAGTTCGAGGCTTACCAGGCCCGGGAGCGACAGCCGCTCGCTGATTGGGCGCTATGGTGCGCTCTCGCCGAAATCCACGGCCCGGACTGGCGGGTGTGGCCCGCGGAACTGCGCGCGGTGCGGTCCGCGGACGTGGCCGCGCAGCGGGCCAGGCTGGCCGGTCCGGTCCAGTTCCACGCGTGGCTGCAGTGGCTGGCGCACGCGCAGCTGGCCACGGCCCAGGACGCGGCGCGTGCGGCTGGCATGCGCATCGGCATCATCCGTGACCTCGCGGTGGGCTGCCACCCGGGCGGCGCCGACGCCTGGGCCTGGCAGGACGTGCTCGCGGGCGGGGTGAGCGTGGGCGCCCCGCCGGACGCGTTCAACCAGCGCGGGCAGGACTGGAACCAGCCACCGTGGCACCCGCAGCGGCTGGCGGCCCAGGGCTACGCGCCGCTCGCCGACCTGATCAGCTCGGGCCTGCGGTATGCCGGGGGACTGCGGGTCAACCATGTGATGGGCCTGCTGCGGCTGTGGTGGGTACCCGCGGGGATGACTCCTGATCAGGGCACCTACGTGCGGTATGACCACGAGGCCATGGTCGGGGTGCTGGCCGCTCAGGCGGCTGCGGCCGGGGCGCTGGCCGTGGGCGAGGATCTCGGCACCGTCGCGCCGTGGATCCGGGAGTACCTGGCCGCGCAGGGCATTCTCGGCACCTCCATGCTCTGGTTCGAGCGTGACCCGGATGGCGCGCCGCTGCCGCCGGACAAATGGCGGCGCAACTGCCTGGCGATGGTCGGCACCCACGACGTGCCGCCGGTGGCCGCGTTCGTCACCGGGGAGCAGGTCGAGCTGCGGTCCCGGCTCGGCCTGCTGACCCGTCCCTACCAGGTCGAGCGGGCGGAAGCGGAGTCGGTGGTCACGGCCTGGCGGGAGGCCCTGGTGGCGGAGGGGCTGCTGGCGCCCGGCTCGCGGCCTGGCCCGGCTGAGTTCACCGTCGCGCTGTACGGGTTCCTGGCCCGGACCCCGGCTCTGCTGCTCGGTGTGTCGCTGGCCGATGCCGTGGGCGACCGCCGTCCGCAGAACATGCCGGGCACCACCGATGAGTACCCGAACTGGCGGGTTCCCCTGTGTGACGGCGAGGGGCGCGCTGTCTCCCTCGATGATCTGGCCGACTCGCCCGCGGTCCGGGCCGTGGCCCGGGTAGTGTCCGGCTCACGCTGACCGGCTCGCTGGCCGGCCGCCACCGCTGCTGGCCTGTGCTGCTGGCCTGTGCTGCTGGCCTGGGGTCAGCCTGCCCGGCGGTCCCGCTCCTGGCAGCGCAGGGCCCGCTGCACCCCGTCCCGGTTTTCGATCAGCAGCCGGCGTAGCGCGGCCGGCGGGCTGGCCTGCCGCAGGTAATCGTCGGTCAGCCGCACGGTCTCCTCGCTGATCTGGGCCATGGGGTAAGCGTTGGCAGCGAACCACTGGGCCATGTCACTGCTCCAGTCGCGCCATATATCGCCGATCACCTCGAAGTAGCGGGGGGCGTAGGGAGCGAGCAGGTCAGGCTCGTCCACGTCGGCGAAGCCGGTCAGCACCGCCCGGAACGTGGCGTTCGGCAGCGTCCCGCTGACGATCTCCTGCCACGCGGCCTCCTTGGCGGCGGCCTCGGGTACGGCGGCCCGGCAGGTCGCCGCCCGCCGCTGGCCAGTGTCGGTCGCGTCCCGGCTCAGTTCCGCGTCGATCTCGGCGGTCCCGGCGGCGCCCCGGCTCACTAGCCGCCGCAGCAGGCGCCAGCGCAGCTCGGTGTCCACCGCGAGGCCTTCCATGTGCGCGGAGCCGTCCAGCAGCCCAGCGAGCAGCGCCAGATCGTCCGGCCGGGTGGCCACGTCGGCGAACGCCTGCACGTAGGTGAGCTGGCGGTCAGAACCGGGCGCGGCCTCCTCGGCCAGGCCGAGCAGGACCGAGGCGGCCAGCGCGCGGCCGGCCGGGCGCCAAGCCGGGTCGGCGAACCGGCGCAGCGCCGCCGCGGCCTGGCGCAGCAGGGTCTGCACGACCGAGATGCCGCCGGCCCGGTCCACTCCGGTCAGCACCAGCCGGACATAGTCGCGGGCGGGCATCTCGGCATCCCGGCACATGTCCCACGCGGCGGCCCAGCACAGCGCGGCCGGCAGGGACTCGGTGAACTCGCCGATCCCGCTGATCAGGGTGGCCAGCGAGTGCTGGTCCAGGCGCATCTTCGCGTAGGCGAGATCGTCGTCGTTGACCAGCACCAGATCCGGCCTGCGCTCGCCCGCCAGCTCGGCGAGCACCGTCCGCTCCCCGGAGATGTCGGCCTCGGCCTGGCGCCGCCGCCGCAGCCCGTCGCTGGTCCGGTCATAGAACCCCACGGCGATGCGGTGCGAGCGGAGCACCGGATGGGCCTCGGGGGCGCTCTGCAGTACCGCGAACTCGGTCAGCACGCCATCGTCGTCGCACTGGTAATCGGGCCGGAGCGTGTTCACCCCGGCGGTTTCCAGCCACTGCTTCGACCAGCCGGTCAGTTCCCGGCCGGAGGACTCCTGCAAGGCGCTCAGCAGGTCGGCGAGGGTTGCGTTGCCCCAGGCGTGCTGGCCGAAGTAGTGCCGCACTCCGGCCAGGAACTGCTCCCGGCCGACGTAGGCGACCAGCTGCTTCAGCACCGCAGCGCCCTTGGCGTAGGTGATGCCGTCGAAGTTGACCTCGACCGCGGCGATGTCCGGGATATCAGCGGAGATCGGATGCGTGGACGGCAGCTGATCCTGCTGGTAGGCCCAGGCTTTCTGCAGCTGGCAGAACGTGGTCCAGGCCGAGGTCCACCGGGTCGCCTCCGCCTGCGCGAGCGCGGCCGCCCAGGTCGCGAACGACTCGTTCAGCCAGAGATCGTCCCACCAGCGCATGGTGACCAGGTCGCCGAACCACATGTGCGCCATCTCGTGCAGGATCGTCTCGGCGCGGATCTCGCGGGCGAAGTCGGTGACCCGGGAGCGGAACAGGTAGTCCTCGAGGAACGTGACGCAGCCGGCGTTCTCCATCGCGCCCGCCTTGAACTCCGGCACGAAGACCTGGTCGTACTTGCCGAACGGGTACCGGACGCCGAAGGCCTGATGGTAGAAGTCAAAGCCCTGCCGGGTGACCTCGAAGATCTCATCCGGGTCCAGGTACTCGGCCAGCGACTGGCGGCAGTAGATGCCGAGCGGGATGCCGTCGTGCTCGGCCTGCACCCGGTGGTACGGGCCAGCCACGATGGCGGTGATGTAGGTGGACATGACCGGCGTGGCCGGGAAGTGCCAGCGGCTGGCGCCGTCCCCCGCTGGCTGGTCAGCGACATCAGCAGCGACGTTGGAGACGACCTGCCAGCCGGCCGGGGCGGTGACCGACAGCTCGAAGGCGGCCTTGAGATCCGGCTGGTCGAAGCAGGCGTAGACCCGGTGCGCGTCGAACGTCTCCAGGTCCGTGTACAGGTAGACGCTGCCGTCGGCAGGATCGGTGAACCGGTGCAGGCCTTCGCCGGACCGCGAGTAGGCGCACTCAGCGACGACCCGCAGCTCGTTCTCGGCGCGCAGCCCGGGGAGGGTGATCCGGTCGCCGTCGAACGCGTCGGGGCTGACCAGGCTGCCGTTGAGTACGATCTCCCGGACCGCTGGCGCGGTCAGGTCGATGAAGGTGGCCGCGCCCTCGCTGGCGGACCGGAAGCGGACAGTGCTCACCGCGATGAAGGTCTCCGCACCGCTGGTCAGGTCTAGATCCACCTGGTTGGAGCTGACGTCCAGGAGCTGTCGCCGGTCGCGGGCCTCATCCCGCGTGAGGTTGCTCGCCACTGCAGAAGGCACCCTTTCCATGTTCCGGTATGCGATCCCGGGTTCTGGTGTGTGTGCCCGGGATCAGCCGCCCGGGGCATCTTCCCATGACCTACCCGGGAACATGGAATGCGGTCGGCCGCACCCGGGTTGGCGCGTAGGGGAGGTGGCGGGCCAGTCAGGTGGGCCGCCGGACAGGTTCGCGGTGCGATGAGTAAGGAGCCCCATGGCTGAGCAGGACATCACCCCCGTCGATTTCTGGTTTGACCCGCTGTGCCCGTGGGCCTGGATCGCCTCCCGGTGGATGCTTGAGGTGCAGCAGGTACGCCCGGTGGAAGTGCGCTGGCATGTGATGAGCCTGGCGGTGCTCAACGAAGGCAAGACCGACCTGCCGGAGAAGTACCAGCAGCTGATGGCCGAGGCCTGGGGCCCGGTCCGGGTGGCAATCGCGGCCGAGCAGAAGTACGGGCCCAGTGTCCTCGGCCCGCTCTACACCGCGCTCGGCACGCGGTTCCACCAGGACAAGGCACCCAGGGACCGGGCCACGATCGAGGCGGCGCTGGCCGAGGCCGGGCTGCCCACCGAACTGGCCGATGCCATGGACTCCACCGAGTACGACGAGGCGCTGCGGGCGTCACACACCGATGGCATCGAGCGGGTCGGCTACGAGGTGGGCACGCCGATCATCTCGGTCAACGGCACGTCCATCTTCGGGCCCGTGCTCTCCCCGATCCCGCGTGGTGACGCGGCGGCCCAGCTCTGGGACGGCGTCATGCTGGTGACCAAGACCGACGGGTTCTTCGAGCTCAAGCGGAGCCGCACCCGCGAGCCGATCTTCGATTAGGCACCCGCGGGCCCTGGTTGGCGTCGCCCACCCAGCGGGCATCAGGTTCTGACAGACTGGCATTCGTGCGCGTGTACCTGGGATCCGACCATGCCGGATACGAGCTCAAGGCCGCCCTGATCGAATGGCTGGGATCAGCCGGGCATGATCCGGTCGATTGCGGCCCGGCCAGTTATGACCCGCAGGACGATTACCCGGTCTACGTGATGCGTGCGGCCAGCCGGGTCGCCGCCGACCCGGGCAGCCTCGGCATCGTGATCGGCGGTTCCGGCAACGGCGAGCAGATCGCGGCCAACAAGATCAGCGGGATCCGGGCCGCGATCGCCTGGACCGAGGAGACGGCGCAGCTGGCCCGGCTGCACAACGACGCCAACGTGCTCAGCCTCGGCGCCCGGATGTACCCGGTGCCGGACGCGATCAGCTTCGCCCGGGTGTTCGTGCAGACTTCGTTCTCCGGGGAGCCGCGGCACGCCCGGCGGCTGCAGATGATCGCCGAGTACGAGAAGACCGGCAAGCTGCCGGAATACCCCGCCGGTTAGGTCCAGCCCGGCCTCGGCGCGGTCACAATCCGGCCGTTCCGGCCAGGACTGATCAGCGCCCAGATCGCCGGCGCTGATGGCGGCGCTTCCGCGCCCGCCCGGTCTCCCGGCTCTGCCCGGTGGCTCCGGGGGCCGCTGCTCCTGGGGACGCCGCAGGCGGTGTCGGTGCTGCTGGGGCCCGTGCTGCTGGGGCCTGTGCTGCCGGTGCCTGTGCTGCCGGTGCCTGTGCTGCCGGTGCCGCGCCGGGGCCGTGGGGCGCGGCCGGACGGACCGGGCGGGCGGCCGGCCGGCCCGCCGCGGCCCTACCCGGCCGCCCCGGCCGGGGCGCCGCGCTGTCCCTGTTCCCGCTCTCCTGGCCCGCACTGTCATGGGGTGCCGTGCCCTGCGGTGCCATGTCCCGCGGTGCCGTGCCTCGCTGGGCCGGGATGGCCGTTGCTGGCCCGCCTGATTGGGCTGGTGCTGATTGGGCCGGCGCTGGCCGGGCTGGCGCTGACTGGCCAGGTGCTGGCCGGGCGGCACCGGGCTGATCGCGTTCCAGCGCGGCAGCCTCGTGCTGCGGGTGCGGCCGCGAGACATCCCTGGCCCGCATCGCGGCATCGACCGTGATCTTCATCCCTGGCATGACGGCCCTCCACAGAGAGTCTTTCCACTGCCGGGGTGAATCAGTCCTGCCCGGGTGCGTCAGCTCAGAAGATCACCGGGCACCATGGAGCCGGCTCCCAGGACAGCGCCGCGGACAGGGTGGCCAGCGCGCCCGGCCGTGCCGCCGCGGCGAGGCCGGCCCTGGCCAGCGGGCCGAGCCGGGTACCGCCCAGGTACACCGCGCCGAGCGTGGCCACGGGGAGCAGGACGTCGGCGGCAGCGGAGGTCTGCTCGCAGCGGGCCATGCCATCGCCGTCCGGGCCGGGCGCGGTCAGCCGCCACCGGCCCTGGTTCCACGGGCACAGCTCGTCGGTGATCTCGATGACCACGTCGACCGGGCAGGCATAGCAGCGCTGGCGGAGCGCGCCCGGCACATCCACCACCCGGACCCAGAGCCCATCGCTGACACAGGCCCGGGCTCGCCGTGGGTCAGCCAGCAGGTGCAGCACCGGGTCATCCGCTGGCCGCAGCCGCACGGCCAGCTCGCTGACCAGGTCCCGGCTGGCCAGGTCGGCCCAGAGCACCGCGCTGGCCGCGGGGTCGGTCGCGGTCAGCTCCCGGACCTCTATGGCCGAATCCGCCAGGAACGTCCGCTCATCCCAGTTGCTCCGGCCGGCGTAGAGCGCGTATCCCCGCGGGCCTGCGTCGTCCTCGGCGATGACGCAGCGGAGCGGGCTCCAGCCGCGCCGTTCCTGCTCCGGGTCGTAGAGCACGTGCCGCCACCACGCCTCGTTGCGGGCGAACATGCCGGGCTGGGCGGGCAGCAGCGTCTCGTAGACCTTGGCCAGGTCGGGCCAGGCTGATCCCGGCTCAGCGATCCGCAGCCGCAGTCCCGGGTCAGTAGGCGCGTTCCGGGCGAGCGCACCTTCCCCGTGCCGGATGCTGAACGAGGCGTGCCAGGACGCGGGCCCATAACCGTACCGGCCGTAGATGCCAGCCTCCGAGGCCCAGAGCACCGCGAGGGTTTCCTCCCGGTCATGGACGTCGGAGATCTGGCGGTGCATCAGCGCGGAGAGCAGACCACGGCGGCGATGCGAGGGCAGCACGGCGACCACGGTCACCCCGGCCACGGCCGCCATCGCGCCTGGCACGCACATCTGGAAACTCCAGGCGCCCGCAGTGGCCACCGGTGACCCCCCGTCGAAGGCCGCGAGGCTGCGGTCGAGCTCGAACCGGGCCCGCAGATCCGCCCGGGCCTGCTCGCTGGGTGACTCGCCGTGGAACGCATGCTCGGCCACGGTGCGGAAAGCGTCGAATTCGTCCTCGCTGATCGGACGGATCGGGTACCGGTCTGTCATGCCGCCTTCCTATCTGGAGTCCCGGCCTGCGCCAAGCCGATAACCGGGGAGCTGGCCGCGTCCGGGCCCGCGCCCAGCCGGATCGGCCGCCACCAGCGTGCCAGATGGGCAGGGGGCGGATACAGTGCCGCCATCATGCTTTCCCGCCCCTTGACCCGTCCCGCCCGGATGGCGCGCTCGGCCGCGTCCCGGGTTCGTGATCAGGTCCGGCGGCAGTTCATCACCCGCAACCGCCGGATGGCGGCCGTCCTGACCATCGTCACGGTGGCCATCGGGGTGGCCGCGGTGCACCTGTCCGAGTCGTGGTTCTCGCCCGGGCTGATCATCCTGCCGGTGCTGACCGGTGGCATGCTGCTCTGGCCGCGGGCGCTGCGGATCCTGTTCGGGCTGGTCGCGGTGGTGCTGGTCTACGATGCGCTGCACAAGAAGGCCGGGCCCGGGATCATCGCGACCGTCGTGGTCACCGCGCTGTTCGCTGACGTGCTCGCCCGGACCCGGTGGAAGCTCGGCGTGCAGGGGCTACGCGGAGACCGGATGCTGATCGAGTTGCGGGACCGGATCCGCGCCCAGGGCAGGCTGCCTGCGCTGCCTGCTGGCTGGCGGTCCGCGGCGGTGCTCCGGCCAGCGGGCGGGTCTTCCTTTGGCGGCGACTTCCTGGTGTCCTATGCCGACGGCAAGACGCTGGAGGTGGCCCTGGTCGACGTGTCCGGCAAAGGCATTGACGCGGGCACCCGCGCGCTGCTGCTGTCGGGCGCCTTCGGCGGCCTGCTCGGCTCGGTGCCACAGGGCGAGTTCCTCGGCGCCTGTAACGCCTACCTGCGCCGCGGGCCAGCCGTGGAGGGCTTTGTCACCGCCATCCACCTCGCCCTCGACCTCACGACCGGCGAGTACATGGTGGCGTCGGCTGGGCATCCGCCGCCCGCGCAGTTCGACGCGGGCAGCGGCCTGTGGAAGCTAATGCCGACCCGCGGCATCGTCCTCGGGGTCGTCCCTGACCTGCGGTGCGTGCCCGTGCGCGGGACGCTGCGGCCGGGCGACGCGCTGATGCTGTACACCGATGGCCTGGTGGAGGGGAGCGGCCTGGACATCGACGCGGGCACGGACCGGTTGCTCGGCGAGGCGAACCGGATGGTCACCACGGGATTCCAGGATCGCGCCGGGGAACTGGTGCGGGTCATCCAGGCGCAGAACGGCGGGTCCGACGACTGTGCGCTGGTCCTGATCTGGCGATCCTGACCCAGCACGGCTCAGCGCGCGGAGAGCCCGGAGACGTATTCCGGCCGCTGCTTGAGCACCCGCAGTGCGTGCTCGACCAGGGCGATCAGTGCGTCCCGGCAGGACGGCCGGTGCCGGGCATCGCACAAGACCACCGGGACATCCGGATCCAGGTCGAGCGCGGACCGCACCGATTCGGTCTTGTACTTCCGGGCCCCGTCGAAGCAGTTCACCCCGACGATGAAGGGGATCTTGCGCTGTTCGAAGTAATCCACGGACGAGAAGCAGTCCGCGAGCCGCCTGGTGTCGGCCAGCACGATCGCCCCGAGCGAACCGCGCGCCAGCTCGTCCCACATGAACCAGAACCGCTCCTGGCCGGGTGTGCCGAACAGGTAGATCACCAGGTTCTCGCGGATCGTGATCCGGCCGAAGTCCAGCGCGACGGTGGTCGTGGTCTTGCGCTCCACCCCGTCGAGCCGGTCCACGCCGCTGCCGTGCTCGCTCAGCGGCTCCTCGGTACGCAGCGGCCGGATCTCGGTCAGCGAGCCGACCAGCGTGGTCTTGCCGACGCCGAACCCGCCGGCGATCAGGATCTTGATCGTGACCGGCACCCGCTTGCGGCGCCCGGCCTGATCAGAGCCGGCGTAGGCCATCGACGACCTCCCTAAGGATCTGCGGGTCGGGCAGCAGTGCGGGCGGAATCGGATGATGGACCGCGATGAGGGAGAGATCCCGCAGGTCGCCGAGCAGGATCCGGACCACGCCCAGCGGCAGGTCGAGGTCGGCCGCGATATCAGCCACTGACGTGGGCACCCGGCAGAGCCGGAGGGCCGCGAAGTGCTCCGGGTCGAGGTCGGCGGGGTTCGGCGGGGCCACTCCCCGGATCGCCGTGATGATCGCGATCAGGTCGAGCGTCTCGCCGCTGGGCCGGGTCCGGCCACGGATAACCGCATACGGACGGACGATCGGCCCCGCCTCCTCGTCCAGCCACTGATCGTCGGGCGACGGCATGCCCGGCTCAGTCCGCGCCCTCCCCGGCCGTAGCTGGCCGGGGGTTCACCGACAGATGCTGGCCGACCCGTTTCACGAGGATGGCCATTTCGTAAGCGACGAGGCCCGCGTCGGCGCTGGCCGGGCTCAGCACGGCCAGGCAGCTGCCCTCACCCGCCGCCGTCACGAACAGGAACGCGGTATCCATCTCGACGATGGTCTGCCGGACCTGCCCGCCGCCGAAGTGACGGCCCGCCCCCCGGGCCAGGCTCTGGAAACCGGAGGCCACCGCGGCCAGGTGCTCCGAGTCCTCCCGGGTCAGCCCGGCCGATGCGGCGATGGCCAGGCCGTCACGGGAGAGGATCACCGCCTTGTCGATGTCGGGGACGCGGATCACCAGGTCGTTCAGCAGCCAGTCGAGGTCGCCAGCTCCCCCGACTGCGAGTCCGTTCTGATGCTCGGCGGCTGTCACGTTTCCCCCTGGTCAGTCGTTGCTCTGCTGCGTTCCGGCGGCCGGTGCCTGGCTGACCCGGGCCGGAGTGACCAGCGCATCGGCTGGTGGCGTGCTAGCGGTGTCCGGATCATCCTCAGGACCGGCACTGCTGTCCTCGCCGGTGGCCCGGGGCCCGGTCAGGCCCGTGTCCTTGTCCGGCGCATCAAAGACCGAGCGGCCGCGCTCCCAGCCCTGCTGGATCGCGGCGACCGTGCTCCTGGTCTGCTCGGGGGAGCGGTCGTCGAGGACGCGGTCGCGGGCGGAGTGGCTGTCGAAGGCCTCCGCCGCGGCGGCAAAGTCGCTGCTCCGCGTGACCGGGCCGGGGACCAGACTGTTCCGTAGCTGTGGGGCGAGGCTGGCCTGGCGGACCCGCCGTGGCAGCAGGTACGCCTCATCCACCTCGTCGGCGTCCGCGCCAGCGCCGTTGAGATCCGCCCGGCCAGAGCCGGCGCTGTCCAGGACCGCGCTGTCCGCGTCCGCGCTGTCCGCGTCCGCGCTGCCCGCGTCCGCGCCGGCTGTGCCCGGGCCGACTGTGCCCGCGCCCGCCGCGTCGGCGTCGGCTGTGCCCGCGTCGGCCAGTTCGGCGTCGGCCGGCCGCGTCGGCCAGTTCGGCGTCGGCCCGGTCGGCGTCGGCCAGTTCAGCCTCGGCCGGGCCGGCGCCTGCCAAGTCCGCGTCCGTTAGGTCAGGGCCGGCGAGGTCAGGGCCGGCGAGGTCAGGGCCGGCGAGGTCAGGGCCGGCGAGGTCAGGCCTGCCAGGCTCAGCGCCGGCCAGGTCAGGGCCGCTGGCCGGGACAGCGCCGTGCCCGTTACTGCCGTGACCAGCGAAACCGTTCCCGGCCGGGCCGGCCGCAGTATCGCCGGTCCAGGCTTCCGCGGTGTCCGCCGCTGACCAGTTGCCCACGGTGTCCGCTGCTGACCAGCTGGCCGCCGTATCCGCGTCGCTGCCCGCCGCGTCCTGCCCCGCCCACGTGTCGGCGGCCGCGTCGGCCGACCACCGGTCCGCCGGGCCGCCCGCCGCTCGCTGGTCGGCGGGGCCTGCGGAGATGACGGGCTCCTGGTAGAGGAGGCCCGGCTGCAACGAGGCCGGCTCGGTCCCGTCCAGTTCGGTGCCGTCCAGTTCGGTGCCGTCCAGGTCAGTGCCGTCCAGGTCGGTGCTGGCGAGGTCGGTGCTGGCGAGCTCTTCACGGACCGCGTGCCTGCCGGTCAGCTGGGCTGCGGCTGCACCGCCAGCAGGTGCGCCGTTCTCGTAGGAGTTTTCCGGGACGACCAGGACGAGCGGGATCAGCACGATCGCGGTGGTCCCGCCGTACGGCGACGGAGCGCAGCGAGATCCGGATGCTGTGCTTCTTGGCCAGCTGGCTCGCCACGAACAGGCCGAGCTGGTCGCTGCCGGACAGGTCGAACGGCGGCGGGTTCTCCAGCAGCTCGTTGAGCTCGGCCCGCTTCTCCTCGCTCAGCCCGAGGCCGCGGTCCTCGATTTCCACCGCGAAGCCGCGTCCGACCACATCCCCGCTGATCAGCACCGGGGTATTCGGCGGGGAGAAGATCGACAGCGTTCTCCGCGAGCTCCGCGATCATGTGAATGACGTCTGCCACGGCCGGGCCGGCGATCGCGGCCCGGGTGGTCGCGGTGACCTTGATCCGGGTGTAGTCCTCGACCTCGGCGACGGCCGCGCGGAGCACGTCCACGAACGGCACCGGGTTGCGCCAGCCCCGGGCCGGGCGCGTCCCCGGACAGGATGATCAGGCTCTCCGCGTGCCGCCGCATCCGGGTGGTGAGGTGGTCGATGCGGAACAGGTCTTCGAGCTCCTCCGGCTCGCGCGCCCGGCGCTCCATCGCGTCGAGCAGCGCGAGCTGGCGGTGCAGCAGCGACTGGCTGCGCCGGGCCAGGTTGCGGAAGATGTCGCTGATGCCCTGCCGTAGCCTGGCCTGCCCGACGGCGGCTTCCACGGCGGTCTGCTGCACTGCGGCGAAGGCCTGCCTGACCTGGCCGATCTCATCGGAGGCAGCGGGCAGCTCGGGCGCCTCAGCAGCTACGTCCACATCCTGCCCCGCGGCCAGCCGCCGCACCACGTCGGGCAGCCGCTTCTCGGCGAGTTCCAGGGCCGACTGGCGCAGCGCAGCCAGCTCACGCACCAGGCCACGGCCGATCCAGATGGACACGAAGATGGACAGGGCCACAGCCAGCAGGCCCAGCCCGCCGGCCAGGATCAGTTCCAGGTAGGTGGACTCGGAGTTGGCGTGCGCCCGCTGGGTGAGCTCGTTCGAGGCCTGGGTGCCGGCCAGCGACAGCCCGGCGGCCGTCGCACCGACCGCCTCCCCCCACGACTGCGGGCTGACCGGGGGCGGGCCGCTTGCGCTGGTGTCGCCGATGACCGCGTTCTCCTGCGCGACCAGCGCGGCCGCGGCCTGGCTGCTGATGTCCCGCTGGTAGTAGCCGCGGTACAGCGGCAGGAGGTCAGGCAGGGTCTGGCTGAACAGCTCCCGGCGCGCCCCGGCCAGCTCGGCGACCTGCTGGCGGTCGGCAGTCGGGAACGACCCCGCGGCCAGATCGCTGGACACGATCGCGCTCTCCCGGAGCAGCATCTCCTCGGACTTGCCCATCCGCACGAAGGCCAGCGCCTGGGTCACCAGCGTGGCGTTCGTCTGCTCCAGGATGACCTGGTTCAGCACGGTGTAGCCGTCCGCGACCAGGGTGTTGTATGCGGCGAAGGCCTGCGGCCTGGTGATGATCTGGGCGCGGATCTGGGCCCGCAGCGCCGGCAGCCCGGCGGCGGCAGAGAGCAGGGTGGCGAAGGCCTGCTTACCCTCAGCGGTCGCATTGTCCATGGTGGCGCTCGAGTGGAGCGCGGTGCTGAGCCCGGCCGCGGCCGCGGCGGTCTTGGTCTCCTGCAGTTCGAGCGCGGCCAGGTTCGCGGCGGTGGGGCTGGACAGGTAGACCAGGGCCAGCGGCCGCTCCCGGTCGAGCTGGCCGAGGAACGCGCCCACCGGCTCGCCGGTGGCGTTCTTCAGCGTGGTGGACCTGGACAAGACGATGGCGCTCCGCGCGGTGAGCACAGTCGCGAACGCGTACAGCCCGATCAGGGAAAGCACCGGGACGAGAACGAGAAGGAAGATCCGCGTACGTATCGACCGGGGGCGCAAACCCATGGCGCTGGCCTCGTCAGGAGAAGTGGAACGGAATTGTGATCACGGGGCTACGAAGAAGAATCGGAGACCCCCGGAACCCCGGATAGTAGCAAGGGCAGACTTGCCACATAGCTCAAATCCGGGAATATTTGCTGTTCCCCATACGTTCTGCGACGTTTCGTATCAAAAGCGCAGCGATCCGCCGGCCTGGCTCTGTTCCGGCCGCGTGGTTCTGCTCTAGGCCGCGGCGACTCCCCGGTGCACTCCGGCCGGCCTGCCTCGGGCCGCTCTCCATGGCACAGCTGCGCGGGAGGCCGACAGCGGGATGCCGCACAGCAACGGTGCCCCATATGACATATGCGTCAGCAAATTAATATGACATCTGCGTCAGCTAATTGAAAGCCGCGCCGGAAGGCCGGGCGGGAACCACTCCCGGATCTGGGCCGGGCGTACCGGCGCGGCGCAACCAGGCGGCAACACCGCGGTGCCGCGGGTAAACATCAAGGGCCGGCATTGCGTTCGGTAACCACACATGTGCGCTGGGACGGCGGGTGCGCGCCTGGGCTGCATATCAGCGGCGGAATCAGGTGTAACCTCGGTGAAACATTCCACCGACACCGCGGCAATACCGGGGATCTCCCAGGAATCCTACTGTGAGCTGGCAGGATGCTGCCTCGCCGGGGAGCGGTGGAGGTGGCCGTAAACCCTGTAAACCCCGTCTGGGCATGCGTTGCGAATGGCGGTAACAATGTGGTATAGGGTTCGCCGTCCGGCCCGCCTGCGGCGCGCCTGCGATGAGGCTAGGCATATTGTGTTTATGTTCTTCCGGCACCATGTGGGCCGCGCGTGATCCGTGGCGCGAAGATCTGCGACACCGGTGTCAGGTGGCGTGTCAGGTGACGTCGATGTCATTGTTTGCATTCGCATGACGGAGATAGTTAGCGTGCTCGGGGAGGTATCCAGATTGGGAGACCTGCGCGGCTCAACGGCCGCGGGTGCGGCTACGGACATGACCGCGCCCGCGGAAGCTGCCGTGCGCGCTGAGGCGCCTACGGGATCTAGCCAGCAGGCCGCTCCCGGGCAGGCCGCTCCCGGGCAGGCCGTTCCCGGGCAGGCCGTTCCCGGGCAGGCCGCTTCCGGGCAGGCCGCTTCCGGGCAGGCCGTTCCCGGGCAGGCCGTTCCCGGGCAGGCCGTTCCCGGGCAGGCCGTTCCCGGGCAGGCCGTTCCCGGGCAGGCCGCTGCCCAGCCATTCGCCTCGCCGCCGGCCGAGGTAACGGCGGATGCGATCGGGGCGGCCGCGGCGGGCCAGGCCAGTGCGGAGAACTTCCCGGTCGCGCTGCGGCTGCTGCCGGCCCGCTACCGGGGGCACCTGACGGCGGTCTACGGATTCGCCCGGGCCGTGGACGACATGGGCGACGAGGCGCCGCCCGGGGAGCGGATGCGCCTGCTCGACGAGCTCGAGGCCGACCTGGCCCGGCTGTACCAGAGCCCGCCCGGCCCGGCCCCGGCCATCCAGCAGCAGGCCAGCCAGGACCGGATTAACCAGAACCGGACTAACCAGGACCAGGCCACGCAGGAGCTGGCCACCCAGGAACCCGCCAGCCAGGAACGGGCCGGTGCGGCCGGGCCGCAGATCGGCGTGGTCCGCGCGCTGGGGCCGGCCGTGGCCAGCTGCGCGATCCCGGAGCAGCCGTTCCGCGACCTGATCCAGGCCAACCGGCAGGACCAGGTGGTCACCCGGTACCAGACCTTCGCGGACCTGCTGGCCTACTGCGAGCCTGTCCGCCAACCCGGTCGGCCGGATCGTGCTGTACGTGTTCGGCGTGGCCACCCGGACCGGGAAGCCCTGTCCGACAAGGTGTGCACCGCGCTGCAGCTGGCCGAGCACTGGCAGGACGTGGCCGAGGATTTCCGGGCGGGCCGGATCTACCTCCCGGGCGAGGACATGGACCGGTTCGGTGTCACCGAAGCTGACCTGGCCGCGGCCCAGGCAGCGCCGCGGTCGCGGGCGCTGATCGAGTTCGAGGTGAACCGGGCCCGGCGGCTGCTGGACGAGGGCGCGCCGCTGGTCGGGAATTTGCGCGGCGCGGCCCGGGTTGCCGTGGCCGGTTACGTGGCCGGCGGCCGGGCCGCCCTGGCCGCCATTGCCGGCGGCTGGGCACGACGTACTGCGCTCGACCCCGCACCCACGGCGCAGCCGGCTGGCGAAAGAAGTGCTGAGGGCTTATGCCGACCGGGAGGTGACGCGATGGACGTGCGTGCCGCGTACCGGCACTGCGAGGAGATCACCTGGTCCCAGGCGCAGTAACTTCTCCTACGGCATCCGGCTGCTGCCGCCGGCCAAGCGCGGGGCGCTCGCCGTCCGTGTACGCCTTCGCCCGGCGGATCGACGACATCGGCGACGGAACGCTGCCCGCGGCCGACAAGCTCACCGCGCTGGAGCAGGAGCGGGCCAGCGTGACCGCGGTGGCCGAGCGGGGCCCGGCCGCCGCGGACGGCGACCCGGTACTCGTCGCCCTGGCCGACGCCGCGAGCCGGTTCCCGATCCCGCTGGCCGCGTTCGGCGAGCTGATCGATGGGTGCGAGGCCGACGTCCGGGGCACCAGCTACGCCACGTTCGACGACCTCCGGCACTACTGCCGCTGCGTGGCAGGCTCGATCGGGCGGCTCTCACTCGGCGTGTTCGGCACCCCGGACGTGGCTGAGGCGGCGCCGCTGGCCGACGCGCTCGGGGTGGCGCTGCAGCTCACCAACATCCTGCGGGACATCCGCGAGGACTACTCCAACGGGCGCGTCTACCTGCCTGCCGAGGACTTCGAGCGGTTCGGCGCCACCTTGCCGCCGGACGGCACTGGCTTCGCCGCCACCGGGGAGGACACGCCGGACCGCGGCAACGTTTCCGGGGCGGCCGCCGACCCCAGGCTGGTCGAGCTCGTGGTATTCGAGGCCGACCGCGCCCGCACCTGGTACGAGCGCGGGCTGCGGCTGTTGCCGCTGCTGGACCGGCGCAGCGCGGCCTGCACCGGGGCCATGGCCGGGATCTATTTCCGGTTGCTGGAGCACATCGCGGCCACCCCGGCGGCGGTCCTGCAGCGCCGGGTCTCGCTGTCGGCCGGCCAGAAGGCCATGGTGGCGGCCAGGTCGCTGGCCGGCATGGCGCTGCGCGGCAGCCGGCCCGCGGCCCGCTCCACCGCCGCCGCGCCCGGAACCTCGCAACCCGGGACCCCGCAACCAGGAGCGCCGCAATGAGCCGGGGTGAGGTGAGTCCCGGGCCGCTGGGTACCGGGCCGTTGCGCACCGGCCCGCTGAACACCGGCCCGGGCCGCCACGTCGTGGTGGTCGGCGGCGGCCTGGCCGGCATCACCGCGGCGATCGCGCTGCGCGAGGCGGGCAGTGCGGTCACCCTGCTCGAGGCCAGGCCCCGGCTGGGCGGTGCGACCTGCTCGTTCAGCCGCGACGGGCTGATCATCGACAACGGCCAGCACGTGTTCCTCCGTTGCTGCGCCGCCTACCAGGGGCTGATCGCCCGGCTTGGCATGACCGATGCGGTCACGGTGCAGGACCGGTTCGACGTGACCGTGCTCAGCCCGGACGGCCAGGCCCGGCTGCGCCGGACCGCGCTGCCCGGGCCGCTGCACATGAGCTGGGCCCTGGCCGGGTACTCTTTCCTGCCGCTGGCCGACCGGCTGCGGGTCACCCGGGCCGCGCTGGCCATGCGGTTCCTCGACCCGGCCCGGCCGGGCGCGGACGACGGGCGGCTGGGCGACTGGCTGGCCGCGCACGGGCAGGGTGAGCGGGCCCGCCGGGTGCTCTGGGACCTGTTCACCGTGTCGGCGCTCAACGTCGGCGGGGACGATGCCAACCTGTCGCTGGCCGCGACCGTGGTGCGTACCGCGCTGCTCGGGGCCAAGGACGCGGCGGACATCGGGGTGCCCGCCATCCCCCTCGGTGACCTGCACGGCCAGGCCGCCGCCCGGCGGCTGGCCCAGCTGGGCGCCACCGTACGGCTGAGCACGAAGGTCGCTGCCATCGAGCCGGCTGACGGCGAGGGCTTCCGGGTGCGGCTGGCCGACCGCGGGACCCGCGGCGGCACGGCCCCGGCTGACCCCGTGCTGGCCGAGCCCGTGCTGGCTGACCCCGTGCTGGCCGACCCCGTGCTGGCCGCGGACGGCGTGGTCCTCGCGGTGCCGCCGGACGTGGCGGCCCGGCTGCTGCCCGCCAGCGCCGCGGCCGGGACGCCGGGCCCGGGTGACTGGCGCGGGCTGGCCGCCTCGCCGATCCTCAACGTGCACGTGATCTACGACCGGCAGGTCACCGAACTGCCGTTCGCGGCCGGGGTGGACTCCCCGGTGCAGTGGGTGTTCGACCGGACTGGTCCCTCGGGGCTGCACCGCAAGCATCCCGGCGGGCAATACCTGGCGGTCTCGGTGTCGGCCGCGGATGGCATGATCGACATGCCCGCGGCCGCACTGCGCGAGCAGTTCGTGCCCGCGCTGGAACAGCTTTTCCCCGCCGCCCGCGGCGCGCGGGTCCTTGACTTCTTCGTCACCAGGGAGCGCCGGGCCACGTTCCGGCAGGTACCCGGGTGCGGCGCGAAGCGGCCGGGAGCTGGCACCGGGCTCCCTGGACTGGTGCTCGCGGGTGCGTGGACCGATACCGGGTGGCCAGACACGATGGAGGGAGCCGTGCGAAGCGGACTCAGCGCAGCGCGAGAGCTGCGACGCGGGATGGCGCGGGCGCGCCGCGGCGCAGACGCGCCGCTGCCGGTGACGGTGGCGGGAGCGGCGTCGTGACGGCGGTCATGCCAGCGGGCGTGGAAACCGCCCGCGATCTGGTCGGGCCGGCCATCGCTGCGGCGGTAGCCCGGCTCAGCCCTGAGGTGCAGGCGGTAGCCGCCTATCACCTCGGGCTGGACGGCAGCGGGGGAGCGGGCAAGGCGCTACGGCCCGCCCTGGCCCTGCTGTCCGCGCGGGCGGCCGGGACCACGGCCGACCGGGGCGTGCCCGCCGCGGTCGCGGTGGAACTCGTGCACAACTTCTCCCTGCTGCACGACGACATCATGGACGGCGACGCCGAGCGCCGGCACCGGCCCACCGCGTGGACTGTGCACGGCGTGGGCGCGGCCATCCTGGCGGGCGACGCGCTGCTCGCCCTGGCCCAGGACATCCTGCTGGAGGACAGCAGCGCACAGGGCATCTGGGCGGCCCGCTGCCTGTCCGCCGCGGTGCTCCGGCTGATCGCCGGGCAGGGCGCGGACCTGGCGTTCGAGCAGCGCAACGACGTCACCCTGGCCGAGTGCCTGACGATGGCCGGGGACAAGACCGCGGCGCTGATGGCCTGCGCGTGCAGCATCGGCGCCATTCACGTGGGCGCGCCCGGCCGGGCTGGCCATGGGGCTGGCCGGGTTCGGCGCGCACGCCGGGCAGGCCTTCCAGCTGACCGATGACCTGCTGGGCATCTGGGGGGCACCCGAGGTCACCGGCAAGCCGGTGCGGGCCGACCTGCGGGCACGGAAGAAGTCGCTGCCCGTGGTGGCCGCGCTGACCAGCGGGACACCGGCCGGGGCGGAACTCGCCGGGCTGCTCAGCCGGACCGACCAGCTGACCGAGGACGAACTGCTTCGGGCGGCCACGCTGGTGGTGGAGGCGGGCGGCAAGGACTGGGCCGAGAACGAGGCGGCTGCGGAGCTGGCGGCCGCCGAGGAGTGCCTGGCCGAGACGGACATGCCGGAGGAGGTCCGGGCCGAGTTCGCGGGCATCGCCGAGTTCATCACGGCCCGGCAGTGGTAGCGCACCACGGCCGCTGGTGACCGTGGTGCCGGAGGACGCAGGGATAGCTGGTTGCGGCAGCAGCCGCGAGGGTTGCTGCGTGGTGGAGGTGGCTGATGAACAGTCCCGTGGCGGAGGTGAGGTGGAACCATGACAGTGACGCATGCACGGTCTGACAGCGCCTCCGTGGCTTCCAGTGCGCAGGCTGCCCTGGCCAGTGCCCGGGATCACCTGCTCGGCCTGCAGCACGAGGCGGGCTGGTGGCAGGGCGAGCTGGAAACCAACGTGACCATGGACGCGGAGGATCTGCTGCTCCGCGAGTTCCTGGGCGTCGCCGTCGAGGCGGAGACGGTGGCCGCGGCCCGCTGGATCGCCTCCCAGCAGCGCGACGACGGCACCTGGGCCAACTTCTTCGGCGGCCCGGGCGACCTGTCCACCACCGTCGAGGCCTACGTGGCGCTGCGGCTGGCCGGGTATCCCGCGGACGCACCGCGGATGGCCCAGGCGGCCCGCTGGATCACCGAGCGCGGCGGGATCGCGGCCACCCGGGTGTTCACCCGGATCTGGCTCGCCCTGTTCGGCCAGTGGTCCTGGGACGACCTGCCGGTGATGCCACCCGAGCTGGTCTACCTGCCGACCTGGTTCCCGCTCAACGTTTACGACTGGGCATGCTGGGCGCGGCAGACCATCGTGCCGCTGACTGTCGTAGGCTCGTTCCGCCCGGTCCGGCCCCTCCCCTTCGGCCTGGACGAAATCCGGGCGGATCCCGCTGCCGGAGCGGCCCGCCCGTCCCGCAAGTCGGACCAGGTCAGGGGCCGGACCGGCTGGGAAGCCGTGTTCGGCGGCCTGGACCGGGTGCTGCACGTGGCGCAGCGGCACGGGCCGCGGGCCCGGCCGGTCCGGGCGGTGCGCCGGGCCGCGCTGCGCCGCTGCGCGGACTGGATCATCGCCCGCCAGGAGGCCGACGGCTGCTGGGGCGGGATCCAGCCGCCCTGGGTCTACTCGCTGATGGCGCTGCACCTGCTCGGCTACCGGCTGGATCACCCGGTGATGCGGCGCGGCCTGGCCGGCCTGGACCGGTTCACGATCCACGAGGACTCACCCAACGGCCCGGTGCGCCGACTGGAGGCGTGCCAGTCGCCGGTGTGGGACACCGTGCTTTCCGTCATCGCGCTCGCCGACGCCGGGCTGCCGCCGGACCACCCGGCGCTGGCCCGGGCCGCGCAGTGGCTGCTGGCCGAGGAGATCCCCGGGCCCGGGGACTGGCAGGTACGCCGGCCGTCCCTGGCCCCGGGCGGCTGGGCCTTCGAGTTCGACAACGACGGGTATCCGGACATCGACGACACCGCGGAAGCGGTCCTCGCGCTGCGCCGGACCGGCGTGGCCTGCCGGCCCCGGACGGCGGCCGGCACCCGGCGGTGGAACGCGGGCTGCGCTGGATCACCGGGATGCAGTCCCGGGACGGCGGCTGGGGCGCGTTCGACGCCGACAACACCTCACAACTGGTCACCAAGCTGCCGTTCTGCGACTTCGGCGCGGTGGTGGACCCGCCGTCCGCCGATGTCACCGCGCACGTGGTCGAGGCGCTGGCCGCGGAGGGGCAGGCTGCCTCCCGGGCCGCCCGCCGCGGCGTGGTCTGGCTGCTCCGCGCGCAGGAGCCGGACGGGTCCTGGTTCGGCCGGTGGGGCGCCAACTACGTGTACGGCACCGGCGCCGTGGTGCCCGCGCTGATCGCGGCGGGGGTGCCCGCGTCCAAGCCGGCCATCCGGCGCGCGGTGGCCTGGCTCGAGCAGCACCAGAACGCCGACGGCGGCTGGGGCGAGGACCTGCGCTCCTACGACGATCCGGCGCTGGCCGGGCAGGGCACGTCCACCGCGTCGCAGACCGCGTGGGCCCTGCTCGCGTTGCTGGCCGCCGGGCCCCCGGGGCCCGCCGCGGAAGCGGGCGTCCGCTGGCTCGCCGAGCACCAGCGGCCCGACGGGACCTGGGATGAGCCGCAGTACACCGGGACCGGGTTCCCCGGTGACTTCTACATCAACTACCACCTGTACCGGCTGGTCTTCCCGGTCAGCGCGCTCGGCCGGTACCTGGCGGCCACCGAACTGGCAGGCACAGAATGAGGGCCCCGGTCATGCCCCGGCGCACGGCCAGCCAGACATCGCCGGCGCCGCCAGCCCCCCGCCCGCGGACCCGTCCCCGGGCCTGCTCGTCGGCGCGCCGATGCGGCTGGAGGCCAGGGCGGTCCGGCGCGGGCTGACCGCCGCTGCGCAGGTCGAGCCCACCGGGCAGGTCGAGGCCACCGGGTACGGGCCAAGCGCGCCGCGCGGTGGACCGCGGCCGCCCGGGAACGCCCGTTCCCCGCCCTGGCCATCGCCGGCACCGGCGGCGGTCTGGCCGCTGATCTGCACCCCGGTGACCTCGTCGTCGGCACCGAGGTCAGTGACGGCACCAGCACCTGGTCACGCGGCGTCCGCGCCGCTGCTGGCCGGCGAACTGCGCCGGGCCGGGCTGCCCGTCCGTGCGGGCCGGATCATCTCCGTCGATCACCTGGTGCACGGGGCCGAGCGGGAACGGCTCGCGGCCGGTGGCGCGCTCGTCGCCGACCTGGAGTCCGCGGCCCTGGCCCAGGCGGCCAACGGCAGGCCGCTGGCCGTGCTCCGCGCTGTGTCCGACACCCCGGACCGGCCGCTGCTGCGGCCCGGCGCCCTGAGCGGCGGGCTGGCCGCGCTCCGCTCGCTGCGCGCGGCCGGGCCGGTGCTGGCCCGCTGGGCCGCAGCGACCGGGCAGCGCCAGATCCTGCTGGCCGGCCCGCGGTCGTTCTGCGCCGGAGTGGAACGGGCCATCGAGATCGTCGAGCGCGTACTGGAGCAACACGGCCCGCCGGTCTACGTGCGCAAGCAGATCGTGCACAACTCCCATGTCGTCGCCGGGCTTGAGGCAGCGGGGAGCGGTATTCGTTGATGAGCTCGATGAGGTGCCGGACGGCGCCTGCGTCGTGTTCTCCGCGCATGGCGTGGCCCCCTCGGTCCGGGCCGAGGCAGAACATCGCGGCCTGCGACACCATCGACGCGACGTGCCCGCTGGTGGCCAAGGTGCACGCGGAGGCCCGCCGGTTCGCCAGCGACGGGTACCTGGTCGCGCTGATCGGGCACGCGGGCCACGAGGAGGTCGTGGGCACCCTGGGCGAGGCGCCGGACGCGATGGCGCTGGTGGAGAGCCCGGCCGACGTCAGCTCGCTGCGGCCGGACGACCCGGACAAGGTCGCCTACCTGATGCAGACCACGCTGGCCGCGGACGAGGCGGCCGACATCGCCGAGGCGCTGCGCGACCGGTTCCCGGCCGCCCGGGCGCCGGGCAGCGACGACATCTGCTACGCCACCACCAACCGGCAGCAGGCGGTCCGCGTGGTCGCCGCCGAAACCGACCTGGTGCTGGTCGCCGGGTCGGCGAACTCATCGAACTCGGTCCGGCTGGTCGAGACGGCGCAGCGGGCAGGTACCCAGGCGTACCTGATCGATGGGCCGTCCGATATCGAGCTGGGCTGGCTGGCCGGGGTTTCCCGGATCGGCGTGACGGCGGGCGCGTCCGCGCCCCCGGCCGTGGTCGGTGACATCATCGCGGCGCTCGGCGGGCTCGGCCCGGTCGAAGTCGATGAACGAGTGATCACCACTGAGAACATCCGTTTCAGCCTGCCCAAGGAGGTTAGGCAGTCATGAGCGTGTCCATGCGCCAGAGCCTGCGCATCGGCTCTTACCTGATGCGCCAGAAGCTGACCGGCAAGAAGAAGTTCCCGCTGCTCGTGGAACTCGAGCCGCTGTTCGCCTGCAACCTGAAGTGCGCGGGCTGCGGGAAGATCCAGCAGCCGCACACCCTGCTCAAGCAGCGGATGCCGGTGGAGCAGGCGCTGGCCGCGATCGACGAATGCGGCGCGCCCATGGTGTCCATCGCCGGCGGCGAGCCGCTCATGCACCCGCAGATCGACGTGCTGGTCGCCGAGCTGATCAAGCGGAAGAAGTTCGTCTTCCTGTGCACCAACGCGCTGCTGATGCCGAAGAAGATCGACAAGTTCAAGCCGTCGCCGTACTTCGCCTGGGTCGTGCACATCGACGGGCTGAAGCGACCGGCACGACGAGTCAGTGTGCAAGGAAGGCGTGTTCGACGAGGCCGTCGCGGCGATCAAGATGGCCAAGAAGCGCGGGTTCAAGGTCAACACGAACACCACGTTCTTCAACACCGACACCCCGCAGACCGTCATCGACGTGCTCAACTACCTCAACGACGACCTGGGCATCGACGAGATGCAGATCTCGCCCGGCCTACGCCTACGAGAAGGCGCCGGACCAGGAGCACTTCCTCGGCGTGACCGAGACCCGGGAACTGTTCAAGCAAGGCGTTCGGCGACGGGAACCGGAAGCGCTGGCGGCTCAACCACACCCCGCTGTTCCTGGACTTCCTGGAGGGCAAGGCCGACTTCGGCTGCACCGCGTGGGGCATCCCGTCCTACTCGCTGCTGGGCTGGCAGAAGCCCTGCTACCTGATGTCCGACGGATACGTGAAGACGTACCAGGAACTGATCGAGACCACGGACTGGGACTCCTACGGCCGGGGCAAGGACCCGCGCTGCTCGAACTGCATGGCGCACTGTGGCTACGAGCCCTCGGCCGTGCTGGCCACGATGGGCTCGCTGCGCGAGGGCCTGCGGGCCATGCGCGACACCTAACCGGCAGGCGCTTTCCGCGGCCGGGGCCCCTCAGGGGTCCCGGCCGTTGTACGTCCCGCGCCGTCCCGCGCCGCCCCGCGTCTCCCCGCCGGCGGGGGAGGGCCGGCCGGGCGTGACCGGATCGAGGCCGGATCGCGGGTTTTCCCGCAGCAGCCATTCAGCGTCCGCCAAGAAATAACCACGAAGATCAACCTCACGCACGTGATACAGGCCCGGCGCGCTGCCAGGCCAGTCCGGTGCGCTACGGCCCCGCACTTTCCTGGACCAGCGTCGGCCCTCGGACCAGCATCCGTCCCGCGGGCCGATGTGGGCATGCCCGGAGGAATCCATGTTCTTCACCTACCTCCGGCGCGAGCTGCGCCGGCGGATACGGCAGTCGGTTTTCATCGCGCTCGGCCTGGCCCTGGGCATTGGGCTGGTGATCACGGTGACCGCCGCGGCCACCGGCGTCAAGAACGCCCAGGGCACCGTGCTGCACTCGCTCTACGGGGTGGGCACGGACATCACCGTGACCAAAGCCCCATCCGCCGGGTCCGGTAACGGCTTCGGGTTCTCCGCGGGCGGTAATGTCGGGACCCGGACCCGGCCCGCTGCCGGAAGCAAGATCCATATCGACAACCTCAGCGCGCTCGGCCTGGGCAACCTCACCGCCGCGAACGTGAGCTCGGTGGCCAAGCTGACGAACGTGGCCGCGGCCGCGGGCGGGCTGACCCTGACCGACCGGGTCATCACCGGGACCGTCCCGGCCGTCAACACCAGCGGCGGCGGCTTCGGCCCCGGGGGCGGTGGCGGGAGCTTCCGCTCGAACTTCAACATCACCACGTTCACGGTGGACGGGGTGGACCTGGCCCACGGCGAACTCGGCCCGCTCAGCGCGGCGAAGCTGTCCTCCGGGCGGACCTTCACCAGCTCGGACGGCAACTCTAACGTCGCCGTGGTGGACTCCAACTACGCCACCTCGAACAAGCTCACGACCGGGTCGACGATCACCATCGCCAGCACCAGCTTCAAGGTCATCGGCATCGTGAGCGTGCCCGCCTCGGACAACTCCGCCGATACCTTCATCCCGCTGGCCCGCGCGCAGGCGCTGGCGAAAATGACCGGCCAGGTCAACACGATCTACGTGGCGGCTGACAACGCCGCCAACATCAGCGGGGTGTCCAAGGAGATCTCCGCGCTGCTGCCGTCGGCCACGGTGACCAACTCCAGCGACCTGGCCAGCGAGGTGACCGGGTCCCTGGCCAGCGCGTCCAGCCTGGCCAACAACCTGGGCAAGTGGCTGGCCATTGCCGTGCTCGTCGCCGCGTTCCTGCTGGCCAGCCTGCTGACCGGGGCGGCGGTCTCGCGCCGGGTCCGGGAATTCGGCACGCTCAAGGCGCTCGGCTGGCGTAGCCGCCGGATCGTCGGCCAGGTGATGGGCGAGTCGGTCGTCATCGGCGTCATCGGCGGCCTTGCCGGAGTCGCGCTCGGGTTCGCCGGGTCAGCCCTGGTGTCAAGGCTGTCCCCGCCGCTGACCGCGTCGCTCGGCCAGACCACCGGCTCGGCCACCCCGGGCGGGGCGCGCGCCTTCGGCCCCGGCGGGGGCGGCTTCGGCGGGGGCGGCTTGGGCGGTGGCGGGGGCTTCGGCGGTGGCGCTGGCACCGGGACTGGCACTGGCCGGCCCGGCGGGTTCTTCAGCTCGCTCGCCCGGGACGCCGCCGACACCGTGGCGGTTCACCTCAACGCCCCGGTCACCCTCAGCGCGGTGGTACTCGCGGTGGTGCTAGCCATCGCCGGCGGCCTCATCGCCGGCTCGTTCGGCGGCTGGCGGGCCGCCCGGCTGCGCCCCGCCGCCGCGCTGTCCCGGGTCGAGTGAGCAGCCACACGCTGCACGGAGAGGAACACCATGTACAAGCTGACGGGCGTGACCAAGCGGTACCAGAAGGGCCGGGCCAGGTCGACGCGCTGGCGGGCGTGGACCTCGTGATCTCCGGACGGCGAGTGGCTGGCCATCCAGGGCCCGACCGGGCACGGCAAGACCACGCTGCTGCAGATGCTCGGCGGCCTGGACCGGCCGACCAGCGGCATCGTCGAGTTCGACGGCCAGGACCTGGCCGCGCTGCGGGAGAGCCAGGTCACCAGGGTCCGGGCCACCTCGATCGGGTTCATCTTCCAGACCTTCAACCTGGTGCCCACGCTGAGCGCGCAGGAGAACGTGGAGACCGCGCTCGTGCCGCTGGGCATCGGGGCGCACGAGCGGCAGGCCCGGGCCGCGACCGCGCTGGAGACCGTGGGCCTCGGGCCGCGGCTGCGGCACCTGCCCTCCGAGCTGTCCGGCGGCCAGCAGCAGCGGGTGGCCATCGCCCGGGCCCTGGTCAAGGAGCCCAAGGTGCTGCTGGCCGACGAGCCGACCGGCAACCTGGACGAGGACACCCGGGACGAGATCATCGCCCTGCTGGAGAACCTGTGGCGGGAGCGCGGGCCTGACCCTGGTCCTGGTCACCCACGACAGCTCGGTGGCCCGCCGGGCGCAGCGGGTCGGCGTCATGCAGAACGGCAAGCTGTCCATCCGGCAGGACACCCGCGGCGCCGCGACCTGAGCCGTGGGCTGACCTGGGCCGTGGGCTGACCTGGGCCGTGGGCTGACCTGAGCCGTGGGCTGACCTGAGCCGTGGGCTGACCTGAGCCGTGGGCTGACCTGGGCCGTGGGCTGACCTGGGCCGTGGGCTGACCTGGGCCGTGGGCTGACCTGGGCCGTGGGCTGACCTGGGCCGCGGGCTGACCTGGGCCGCGGGCTGACCTGGGCCGCGGGCTGACCTGGGCCGCGGGCTGACCTGGGCCGCGGGCTGACCTGGGCCGCGGGCTGACCTGGGCCGCGGGCTGACCTGGGCCGCGGGCTGACCTGGGCCGCGGGCTCAGCCGGGCAGCGGGCTCAGCCTGCCTGAGGGCTCAGCCCCAGGCAGGGCCTGCTCGCACCAGACGATCTTGCCCGTGGCGGTCCGCCGGGCACCCCCAGCGCTGCGCGAACTGGCTGACCACCTCCAGGCCGCGGCCGCATTCCTCGTCCCGCCCGGCGTGCCGCAGCCGGGGCAGCGCCGCGGAGTTGTCGAGGACCTCGACGACCAGCGTGCCCTCCAGCACCAGGCGCAGCGTGGCTTCTCCGACCGCGTACCGGATGGCGTTCGTGACCAGCTCGGACACCAGCAGCTCGGTGACCGGGATCAGGTCCTCCAGCTTCCACCGCTCCAGCGGCTCGCGGATCAGGCTGCGGGCCTTGGCCACCGAGGTCAGCTCGGCCGGCAGGGTCCAGGTGACGTGGTGATCCGCGGGGATCCGGCTGAGCCGGGCGATCAGGATCGCGATGTCGTCCCGCTGCTGGTGCGGCGTACACCCCGGACAGCGCGTTGCGGCACAGGTCATCGAGCGGAGCGCCCGGACAGATCCCCGACGAACACTTTCCGCAGGAAGTTCAGGCCGTCGTCGATGTCCCGGTTGCGGTCCTCGACCAGCCCGTCGGTGTACAGGACGAGCAGGCTGTCGTCCTCGATCTCGAACGTCCGGCTTTCGATCGGGAAGTCACCGACGCCGAGCGGCGGGGCCGGGGAGGTGTCCAGGAACTCGGCGGTGCCGTCCGGCCGGACCAGCAGCGGGGGCAGATGGCCGGCCGAGGCGATCTCGCAGCTGCCGGTGACCGCGTCGTACAGCGCGTAGGCGCAGGTGGCGAAGTGCGGTTCGCGCTCGCCGAGCGAGGTCATCAGCTCGTTCAGCTGCTGCAGCGAATCGGCGGGCGCCAGCTCCAGCATGGCCAGCGTGTGGATGGCCGTGCGCAGCCGCCCCATGGTCACGGCCGCGCGCACCCCGTGCCCGGCCACGTCGCCCACCACCAGGGCCGCACGCGCCCCGGGCAGCGCGATCGACTCATACCAGTCCCCGCCGACCTCGATCAGCTTGCTGCCGGGCAGGTAGCGGTGCCTGACCTCCATCGACGACGGCGACGGACAGCCCGGTCGGCAGCAGGCTCCGCTGCAACGTCAGGGCGGTGGTGCGCTCCCGGTAGTACTGCCGTGCGTTGTCGATGAAGATCGCGGCCCGGGACGCGAACTCCAGGCCGATCTCGGGGTCGTAGTCGTCGAACGGGCGGTAGCCGTTCTTCCGCAGGCACACGAAGAAGCCCAGCACGGCGTCTTTAGTGATCAGCGGCAGCAACAGCATGGACGTCCCGGACAGCAGCTTGCGGACCGGCCGGCGCAGCCATGATTCGGCGATGCTGTCCGCCGTCGCCTCGTCCATGTTGGTGATCCGGACCGGCTTGCCCGTGCTCATGCAGTCCACGTAGGGCGTGCCCGGCGGGTACAGCAGCACCTCCCCGGTGGGGAACGCAGCGTCCCAGCTGGGGGAGCCGTCGTCGGACGCCACGGCCAGGCGGCGCAGCATCTGGGAGCCGTCCGGCGGGTTGACCGGGAACTCATCCCCGGCCGCGACGCTCTCCAGCACCAGCAGGCCCGCGGCGTTGCAGAAGTGCGGCACCAGGATGTTGATCAGGCCGCGGGCGACCTGATCAAGGTCCAGCGTCGCGCCGATCTGGCGGAACGTGTCGTCCAGCAGCGAGTGCCGCATCAGCGCCGGGTCCACGAACCGCTCGTGCCGGGTCGCTGGCATCCGGAGCACGGCCAGCGCGGCCAGCCCGGCGGTCTCCCCGTGCATCGGCTGCACGCTGGCCACGGACTCCAGCCGCCGCCCTTCCCGGGTGCCGATGAGCAGTACCGCGGTGGCCTCGCGCCCGTCGCGGACCGCTTCCAGCAGGTTGTCCAGGGCGGACTCGGTCGGGGACGGGCCTGCGATCAGGTCACCCAGGTGCGCCCCGACCAGCGAGACGGGATCGAGCGACAGGATCTCCGGCGCGCTGCGATCGTGCTGGATGATCCGGCCGTCTTTATCGATGCCCAGGATCAGGGTCCGGAAAGAAGTGTTCGACACGAGCGCGGTGATTTTACTCACCGTACCCAATGCCGGACTGTCTGTCCCAGCTGGCCACGTCGTTCCCTTTCGGTCCTGTCTTTGCCTAAGGTAAGCCCTCTGATGGGGGGACTGGTCGCGATTTGCGTGCACTCGTAACGCGAGCGTGAGCCATCCGTGCCGGGTGCGCGGGAGCATGCCCAGCGCACGCCGCCCGCCCCCGTGGCCCGCGCTGGGACGGGGCTGGCCGGCCCGGCCGCCGCCCCGCAGCACTGATATACCCCGCGATCAGGCAGAAAAGCCCCGCGGGCCAGTGCCACCGCGGCCTGGCCCGGTGCCCGCTGACAACTGCCCAGCCGCAACGAAAACCCCTGCGGCCCGGCCGCCCCTGGCAAGCTGGGCGGTGGCCGGGCGGAAACCCAGTCGGTCCGCCCGGAGGGGCGGTGGGCGGGAACCCGGCGCGCCCGCCCGGAGGAGCCCGCCGGGAGGCAAATGACAACTGCCCAGCCGCAACGAAAACCCCTGCGGCCCGGCCGCCCCTGGCAAGCTGGGCGGTGGCCGGGCGGAAACCCAGTCGGTCCGCCCGGAGGGGCGGTGGGCGGGAACCCGGCGCGCCCGCCCGGAGGAGCCCGCCGGGAGGCAAATGACAACCGCCCAGCCGCAACGAAAACCCCTGCGGCCCGGCCGCCCCTGGCAAGCTGGGCGGTGGCCGGGCGGAAACCCAGTCGGTCCGCCCGGAGGGGCGGTGGGCGGGAACCCGGCGCGCCCGCCCGGAGGGGCCCGCCGGGAGGCACACCCGGCCGGCCCGCCCGGAGCGGCGCCTGCCCAGCGTGTCGAGGAGGACTGGATGCCGCAACGGCCGCGAATTACTGTGCTGGGCAGCCTGAACATGGATATCTCGGTGGCCGTGCCCCGGCTGGCTGGCCCGGGGGAGACGGTCCTCGGCTCCGCGGCGGTATTCCAGCCCGGCGGCAAGGGCGCCAACCAGGCGCTGGCCGCGGCCCGGCTGGGCGCCTCGGTGCGGATGTCCGGCTGCTGCGGCGAGGACGACTTCGGTGCCACCCTGCGCGGCGCGCTGAGTTCCGCCGGGGTGGATGTGACCGGGGTGCGCCCGGTCGCCGGCACCCCGTCCGGGCTGGCCCTGATCACGGTGGATGCGGCCGGGGAGAACTCCATCACGGTGGCCCCGGGGGCGAACGGCCTGGCTGGCCCGGCCGAGGTGGCCGCGGCGTTCGCCAGCCCGTGCGACGCGCTGGTGGCATCCGCCGAGATCCCGGTCCCCACGCTGGCGGATGCCCTGGCCCGGGCCCGGGCCGCGGGGGTGCGGTCGGTGCTCAACCTTGCCCCGGTACCCGCCCAGGCGCGCGAGCTCGTCGCGGCCGGGGCGGACTGGCTGGTGCTGAATGCGCCCGAGGCTGGCATGGTGCTCGGCCGCGAGGTGACCGGCCCGGCCGAGGCCGCAGCGGCGGCGGCCGCGCTGGCCAAAGCGGGGGCCCGGCATGTGGTGATCACCCTGGGGGCGGACGGGGCGGTGCTGGCCGGGGCGGCGGGGCACGTCACCGTGCCCGGCTTCCGCGTGCGCAGCGTGGACAGCGTCGGGGCCGGGGATGCGTTCGTGGCCGCCCTGGCCGTGGCCTCCGCGGCCGGCCTGCCCGCGGCCGAGACGGTCCGGCTGGCCTGCGCGGCCGGCGCGGCCGCGGTCACCCGGCGCGGAGCGCAGGACGGGCTGCCGTCCGGGGCGGACGTCCTGGCCGCTACGGGGGTCCGCTGGCCGCTCGGCTGATCCTAGGCGGGGCCGGGGGTGAGTCCGGGGGGGGCGGTGGCGTGGGCAGGGCACCCGCGGGCTGGCGTGGCTTTGGTGGCGGCTCTGTCCGTAGGGCCCGAGACGCCTCCGTAGGCCCTTCCCGACGAGACGCGACGCCCGCGGGAACCCGGCCCACGCCGCCGCGGGACCGGGCAGCCACGCCGTCGCCCGGGACTGGCAGCCCACGCCGTCGCCCGGGACTGGCAGCCCACGCCGTCGCCCGGGACTGGCAGCCCACGCCGTCGCCCGGGACTGGCAGCCCACGCCGTCGCCCGGGACTGGCAGCCCACGCCGTCGCCCGGGACTGGCAGCCCACGCCGTCGCCCGGGACTGGCAGCCCACGCCGTCGCCCGGGACTGGCAGCCCACGCCGTCGCCCGGGACTGGCAGCCCACGCCGTCGCCCGGGACTGGCAGCCCACGCCGTCGCCCGGGACTAGACCTAAGTTACGTAGTCCAGGTGGCCTGGATACCGGCGCGGACCTGGGCAAACGACGGACAGGGTGGGTTGGTGTTCTGGCTACGTGCCACTCTCCGGCGCGGCGCTGGGGCCGTCCGTGGATGATCAACCTGGTATCACGCCCCAGGGCTTACTGAATCTTTCTGGCTACTTTTTCGCGGCTAAATGCAGCGTTTCCGCAGCTCAGATGCCATTTGAGGCGACACGCCGACGTAACTTGAGACTAGACAGGTCAAGATGTCGCCTGGGGCCGGGCAGGTCAGGGTGTCGATCGGGACTGGGCGGGTCAAAGGGTTGGTAGCGCAGAGGCCCGCGGACCTGTATGGTCCGCGGGCCTCCGCGCGATGCGCTGGTGTGCCGGTCGCCTCTCGGCGAGTGGCACGACGCGGCTCCAGCCGGACGGTATTCCGCGAAGGCAGATGAGTTGCGGCCCGGGGGACACGAACACACCAGCGATCGTTAGTAACGTGGGGCCCCGGCCCGCTATTCCGGCCCCCCAGATTTTCTTCCGCCCGCCCGGTCTGCCGCTCCGGCCCAGCCCGCCCGCCCGGCCCGCCCGGTTCCTCGCTAGCCCGGGCCGTCTTCATTGGGGCGGCCTGGTCCGCCCGCCCGGTCCGCTGTATCGTCCGGCCAGGCCTATCCCGCTTCCACTGTCCTGCGCGGCCCGTCGCCTCCCGCTTCCACTGTCCTGCGCGGCCCGTCGCCCTCTTGCCCGTCGCCCGCCCGGCCGCCCGCCGCTGCGCTGGCCAGTCCCAGGAGGAAGGGCCATTCGAGTAACAGTTCGAATTTTTGCCCCTATAGGGGCAAAAATTCGAACTGTTGATGCCTGGCGGCCCGAACTGTCTCATTAAGTGAGACGCTGACCCGAGTCTGCAGCAGGCCTCTGGCGCGATCGAGTTCATGATCACGGTGGGGCGGTTGGGGAAGGGGGGTGGTTGAGCGGGATATGGCCGAGTGGACGGCCGGAATGGTCGCTGGGAGGGCTAGTGTGAAGTCACTAACGGGGTGAGGCGAGGAGCGGCGGGCGGTGTCTGAGGACGCGTCCCTGATCGGCTGCATCGGCGTCGTGATTATCGCGACGCGAGGGCAGGCGGGCCCGGGTGAGGTGCTGCTCAAGATCCGGGGCGGTACGGAAGCCTACATCGCCTATTCGCCGGAGCCGATTCCCAGAGGGAAGACCGTGCTGGTCATCGACTCCCGCGGCTTCAGGACGGTAGATGTCAGCGAATGGACGGATCCGCTCGACCCCTTCCCCGAACCCTTACCTGATCGCGCACATTGAAGGAGCACCATCATGCTCGGATACCGCGTCCCCGCGCCCGACGAGGCCATGCTGATTTCCGGAGGCAGGCATAGCCGCAACGGCGCTCCGTTCCGGGTCGTCACCGGGCACGGCGCTTTCGTACTCCCGTTCTTCCGCAAGGCCCGTTACCTGACCCTCGCCATGAACGAGGCGGAGGTGGCCGAGCAGTGCGTCACCAAGCAGGGCATCACGCTGAATGTCCGCTCGGTGATCGCGTTCAAGGTCGGCAACGACGAGGAGAGCATCATCAACGCCGGCCAGCGCTTCCTGTCCGACCAGGACCAGATGTCCACTCTCACCGGCCGGATCTTCGCTGGCCACCTGCGCTCCATCATCGGCTCCATGACGGTGGAGGAGATAGTCACCGAACGGCAGAAGCTGGCCAGTGAGGTCCTCGACGGCTCGAAGGCGGAGATGGTCAAGATCGGCCTGACCGTCGACTCGCTGCAGATCCAGTCCATCGACGACATGAACTCCGGTTACATCGACGCGATGGCCGCCCCGCACAACGCCGCGATCCAGCGGCAAGCGCAGATCGCGCAGGCCCAGGCCAACCAGGCCTCCGCCCAGGCACAGCAGGAGTCGCAGCGGAAGCAGGCCGAGTACGCTCGGCAGACCGCCGTGGTGCAGGCACAGTACAAGGCTGAGATCGACCAGGCCCAGGCCCAGGCGGCCCAGGCTGGACCGCTGAGCCAGGCTCAGGCGCAAATGGGGGTCATCAACGCCCAGGCGGAACTGGCCCGGCGGCAGGCCGAGCTGCGTGAGCGCCAGCTGGTGGCCGAAGTGATCAAGCCCGCCGAGGCGGAAGCGGAGAAGGTGCGGGTCCTGGCCAAGGCGGATGCTGAGCGGATGCGGATCCTGGCCGAGGCAGCGGCCTCGAACGACCGGGTGTCGCTGGACCGGATGATCATCGACCAGCTCCCGCAGATCGTCAAGGAAGCAGCGAACGGACTGGCCGGGGCGAACGTCAACGTGCTGAACGGCGCCGACGGGCTGAGTGAGATCGCGGCCGGCCTGGTCAGCCAGGGGCTGACCATCCTCGATTCGGTCAAGAAGAACCTCGCCACCGGACCGGAGGCGCCCACCCGGCCAGAGGCCACGGCCGAGGTCGTGCGGATCCCGGACAGCCCCCAGGATGGCCGCTCCCGCTCCTGACTGCGCGGCCGCGCCGCGCGGCCAGGCCCAGGATTTCGCTCACCGGCACATGCGGCGGACCAGCAAGGAGTGCCCCAGTGACCGCTCCCGGACCAGCGGCAGAGGCCGATGTGACCCGGCTGCCCCTTTCTGTCCCGGGGCCTGATGGGCCGGTTCCCGCAGTCGTCTGGCTGCCCGGACGCCCGGCCGGGCCGCGGCCGCTGGTGCTGCTCGGGCACGGCGGCGGCATGCACAAGGAAGCCCCGTTCGTCGCCCGGCTGGGCCGCTGGCTGGCCAGCGGCCCAGGTTACCGGGCGGTCGCCATCGACCTGCCCTACCACGGCGACCGAACCCCCGCTGACGAGATAGGGCTCTCCCCGCTCGAGCGCCGTAGCCGCATGGGCCTGGCCGCCTGGCGCGAGCGCAACTCTCGGTCCACCGCCCAGGCCGTGGCCGACTGGCAGGCGGCCATCGACGCCGTGCAGCAGCTTGCGGCGGGGCCGCCGGCCCGGTCGGCTACCTCGGGCTCTCCATGGGAACACGGTTCGGCATCCCGCTCGCAGCCGCCGAGCCCCGCATCACCGCCGCCGTGTTCGGGTTGTTCGGGCATCCAGCCGCGGCGTCCACATCCGCCTTCGCCACCGCTGCCCGGCAGGTTACGATCCCGGTCCTGTACCTCTTGCAATGGGACGACGAGCTGTTCCCCAGGGGGGACGGGCTCGCGCTCTTCGACCTGCTCGGGTCCCCGGACAAGACCTTGCACGCCAACCCGGGCGGGCACCTCCAGATCCCGCCCGCCGAGGTGCGCAACGCGATCCAGTTCCTCCGCCAGCACCTCAGCGGCGACGAAGACCCCGCCGCGCGCGGACGCCCCGCACCCGGATCGGCCCCGGCCGGGGGACCGCCGCCAGCCCCTCATGATCATGGAAGGGGCGCCGCGGTCTAGGCTGGGCGGGTGCCGATCCTGGCTGGCTTTGCCGTGCTCGCCGCGCTGGCGTGGGCCTACCTGCTGACCGCACACGGCGGGTACTGGCAAACCAGCCAGCGCCTGCCAGCGGCGGCCCGTGCGGGCCGGGACGCTCCGGGTGGCACGGGCGTACCGGGTGGCGCGGGCGTACCGGCTGGCACGGGCGTACCGGCTGGCGCGGGCGTACCGGGTGGCGCGGGGGACGCGGCTGAATGGCCGAGTGTGGTGGCGGTCGTACCCGCCCGGAACGAGGCCGCCATCCTCCCGGTCACCCTGCCCACCCTGCGGTCGCAGGAGTACCCGGGGCCGTTCGCGGTCGTGCTGGTGGATGACGCGAGCACGGACGGCACCGCTGCCATCGCCACCGCGCTCGGTGCGGGGGCCGGGCACGAGGTCCGGGTGGTCCGGGCGGACTCGCCGCCCCCCGGGTGGGCGGGCAAGGTGCACGCGATGGCGCAGGGCACGGCGGCCGCCGGGGCGTGCGACTACCTGTTGTTCACCGACGCCGACATCAGTTACGCGCCGGGCACGCTGGCCACGCTGGTCCGTGCGACCGTGGCGGATGACCGGGCCCTGGTCTCGCAGATGGCCCTGCTCCGGGCGGACACCGGCTGGGAGCGCTTCATCGTGCCCGCGTTCGTGTATTTCTTTGCTCAGCTCTACCCGTTCCGCCGGGTCAACCGGCCCGGGACGCGGACCGCGGCCGCGGCCGGGGGCTGCATGCTGGTGCGCCGGGAGGTGCTCGCCGGCGCGGGCGGCCTGGCGCCGATCCGGGGCGCCCGGATCGACGATGTGGCGCTGGGCCGCCTGCTGAAGCGCCCGCCCACACGGGCCCGGTGCTGGCTGGGTTTCACCACCGAGGTGCGCAGCCGCCGGCCGTACCCGCGGCTGGCCGGGTTGTGGGACATGGTCGCGCGCAGCGCGTACACCCAGCTGCGCTATTCCCCGGGTCTGCTGGCGGGCACGATCGCCGGGCTGCTCTGGCTGTATGCGCTGCCCCCGGTCGCGGCGGTAGCCGGGCTGGCCGGTCTGGCCGCTGGCGCCGGCAGCCCGTCCGCCTGGTGCGCCGCGGCCGGCCTGGCGGCCTGGGCGCTGATGACGATCAGCTACCTGCCGGTGCTGCGGCTGTACCAGCTGCCAGCCTGGCGGGCCCCGGCCCTGCCCGCTGTCGCGTTACTGTACGCCGGCATGACCGTTGATTCTGCCCGGCGGCACCACGCCGGGCGGGGCGGCGAATGGAAGGGCCGCACCGTGCCGACCGGCGGCGGTTCCCGCGGCTCGTAGTGCGCGGGGCGGGGGACAGCTCGGGGACGCGGCTTCGGCCAGGCGCAGGCGACAGGGTCGCCGGTCGGCTCGCTGACCAGTGCGGGGTACCAGGCCAGCGGGCGGGACTTCCGTTACATCACCGCGCTGCTGACGGTGCCGGAGTGACCCGCCTTTTGCGGATACGGCCCTTTGTCTGCTGGCCAGGGCCCGGGCCGGATGCTGCCGCCCGCCGGCCGGGCCGCCCACGGGCGGCTACCAGCAACCCCAGGCCAGGCTGGGCGCAGGCAGCGCGGGCGGCTCCAGGAACGCGGGCGGCCCAGTCAGGTCCAGCGCACTCAGCGGAGAGCACGCGGCCGCATCCCGCGCGGTCAGCGGGGGCAGATTCCACTTCTCCTCGACCAGCTTGAGGATCGATGTGTGATCGAGCACCGTGCTGCACACATGACCGGGCCGGGCGTACGGGGAAACGATCACCGCCGGGACCCGGAAGCCGTACCGGTCGTAGTGCACCGGCCCAGCGTCAGCCGCTTCCGCCTCCGCGATCTCCTGGGCGAAGAACGGCCGCAGCACGGCCTGCAGCCACTCTGGCGGCCGGGCCAGCAGGCTGTGCCCGGGCACATCGTCGGGCGGCACCGCCGCGGGCGGCGGGACATGGTCGTAGTAGCCGCCGTGCTCGTCGTAGGTCCAGATGAGGAGGGTGTGCGGCCAGCCCTTGCCGTGCATCACCCGCTGGATGACCTCGGCGGCGAAACTCTCGCCCTTCCGGATGTCCTGGGGGTTCTCCTCCGAGAAGGTCCCGAAGTCCGGGTCCACGATGCTGAACGCGGGCAGCGAGCCGCTGTCCGCGTCGGCGAAGAACTGGTCCGCGGTCCGCAGGTGCAGCAGGCAGCGCGCCAGGCCCAGCGGGTAGAGGTCCGCGGTGAACGACTTGTTGCCCTGCACGGTGTGGATCAGCGGCGGGAACCACCGGCCGAGCGCGGCCAGCCGCCGGGCCACGACCAGCCCGCGGCCACCCAGGAGCCGCTTGAGCACCACGCTGGCCTTGGTCACGTTGTGATAGTTGGTCCAGGAGATACCGTGCCTGGTCAGCATGTCGAAAATCAGCCCATCCGGCGGGTGGTCGAACATGCCGAAGGGCAGGTCGTCGATCAGCCCGTGCGCGGTCCCGGCGAGCAGGAACCGCCGGTTCGGGAACGTCGGGCCCAAGCAGGAGCAGAACCAGCGATCAGCCAGCGGGAAGGTCCGGGCCAGCCCGTAGTAGAACGGCAGATCCTTCTCGGACCAGTAGCCCATGGGCACCGTGGGGTCCGTGCCCGGGGCCAGGGCCGCGGCGCTGCGCACGAACCCGTCGCACCGGCCGTCGTCCCACTGCAGGTGGCTGGCGTGCCAGCTCTGCGTGGGGACGTGCTCCTCCTGCAGCACAGACGCCAGCTGGTGCGCGGGGACGGTGCCGCCACCCGGCCGCGGGTTGGCCACGGCGGGGGTGCCGTCCGGTCCGAGCGGGAACCCCTCGCCGCGGCCGGACAGCATGCCCAGGTAGTTGTCGTAGGAGTGGTTCTCCATCATGAGGACCACGATGTGCTTGATCTGCGGCAGCAGGTCGGTTCCGGCCGGCTGGTCCGGGTCGGGCCGGTCCCGGGCCGGCCGCTTGGCCTTGCGCCGGTAGAGCCGGTCAACTTCGCGCCGTTCCAGCAGTTCCGCGATCACCCGCCCGCACCCCCTGATCGATCGGCTGCGCTGATCGTCTCATGCCAGACCGCGCTAATCCGTAGTTCCCCCCGGATGAGCTGACACCCATGTTCACCAGGGAAAACGTGGACGCACATGACTACGTAGGCAGGTAAGTCCGGCACCTGAAGCTCTATGACCAGGGCAAACATGATCGGCCTTGAGAGCCTGGGGGGAACTACGCGCTAACTCCGGGGCTGGCGTAATGACACCCTAGGAGCATGGCCGCCGCTGAGGAGCATGTCGTCGTCACCCAGGATGGCCCGGTCCGCGGCGCGCTGGCCGCCGCCGGCGTGGTCGCCTTCCGCGGCATCCCGTACGCGGCCGCGCCCCGCGGGGCCGGGCGCTTCGCGGCCCCGCGGCCGCCGCGGCGGTGGCGCCGCGTTCGCGCTGCGACGCATTTCGGGCCGATCCCGGCGCAACTGGTGACCCCGATGCCGGGCAACCCGGTCTGGACGCCGGAGGACAGCGGAAACCCGCTGACCGTCAACGTCTGGGTCCCGGCGGAGCCAGGACCACCGCGCCCGGTCCTGTTCTGGATCTACGGTGGCGCCTACCGGGTCGGATACGCCAACGTGTTCCTGCCCTACCAGCTGGTACGCGCCGGGCTGGTGGTGGTCACCTTCAACTACCGGGTCGGCTTCCACGGGTTCGGGCAGCTGCCCGGCGCTCCCGCCAACCGCGGCCTGCTGGACCAGCTCGCGGCCCTGCGCTGGACCCGGCGCAGCATCGGCGCGTTCGGCGGCGACCCGGGCCAGATCACCGCCGGGGGCCAGTCGGCCGGGGCGGGCAGTGTTGCCTCGCTGCTGGTCATGCCGGATGCCGCGGGCCTGGCCCGCCGGGCCATCATGCACAGCGTGCCCAGCGAGTACTTCACGGTGGAACTCGCCCGGGCGATCGGCCAGGAGGTCGCCGCCGCCGCGGGGGCCGCGCCCACGCTGGCGGGCTTCGCTGGCCTGAGCGACGCGGCGATCGTGGCCGCCTCCGAGGCCGTGGACCGCCGGTTCCTGGCCGAGGCCCGGAACGGCACCCGCCGTTACTTCCCGACCATCTATAACCCGGTGATCGACGGCACCATCCTGCCTGCCGCGCCGCTGCCCGCCGTGGCCGCGGGCGCCGCCCGGCAGGTCCCGCTGCTCGCCACGCACACCCTCGATGAGTTCAGCATGTTCACCATCCACGGGATGGCCCCGGAGGTGACCACCGAATCGCAGCTGGCGGCGGCGGGGGCCGGGTTCGGGCTGCGGCCGGGCAGGCTCGCTGAGTACCGCCGCACCGCCGCCCCGGACACGCCGGTGGTGACGCTGCACCAGATGCTCGGCACCGATTACCTGTTCGGCGAGTACACCAGCAGGCTGGCTGAGGCACAGGCCCGGGCCGGCGGTGAGGCGTACCTGGCCCGGTTCGGCTGGCACAGCCCGGTCGCCGACGGGGTGCTGGGCGCCACCCACGGATCGGACCTGCCGTTCGCGTTCGGCGACCCGGTCGACGGCCCGGTGGCCGGCCGGATGCTGAACCGCCCGCCGAACCGGGCCGAGCTGGCCCTGGCCGAGCGCATGATGGGCAGCTGGGTCGCGTTTGCCAGCGGGGCTGGCCCGGGCTGGCCGCCGGTGACCAGCACACAGACCCCGGTACACATCTGGGACCTGGCCGACCGGCTCGTCACCGAGCCGCCCAGCCCGCGCCGCGCCGCCTGGGCTGACGTCAGCTTTGACCCGCTCCGCCGCTGACGGCAGGGGGCCTGCCGCCGGGTCAGGCGCTGCGGGCGCAGGCGTAGAGCGTCCCGGAACCGGTGCCGAAGCCGCCGCCGAACGGCGACCCGAGGCCCGGGGTGCTGGCCGTACCGCCGTAGTCCGCGGCGGGAACCTGGCGGCACGCCGACTCCACCCAGCTGGTGATCTGCTGGGCGTCGCTACTGTTGCGGCCGGTCCCGGGTCCAGAGCCGCCCCCGCCGGGGAAGCCTGAGCCCACCTCACCGTTGAGGAAAAAGAATGCCAGCTGGCCCGTCCGGACGAGCTGGCGGACCCGGGCCAGCGTGGGTTCTGGCACGCTGCCGCTGAACCCGCCCAGGGGCAGCACTTCCCGGCCGGTGGACAGGATGTAGGGCGCTGCCTCCGACCAGGACGAGACGGCCATCAGGTAGCTGGCGCCGCCGGAGTGCGCGCTGACGTAGCTGAAGAGCCGCTGCTGCGTGCCGGTCAGCGTGGTCGTCGCGGTGGCCAGGATCCCGCCGCCCCCGCCGCGGCCTGCGCCCGGGCCCGCTACGCCGAACCCGCCTGCCGGGCCGGCGCTGGCGTCGAATGAGCTGCCCGCGTAGCGGGCGTCGAGCACGGACGCGGCCCAGGTCGCTGGGGCCGCCAGGATGGCCGCGACCGCCACGGCCAGGCCGGCCGTGGCCAGGCCGCTGCGGGCCCGCCGGGACAGCCGGGCCACCACCAGCACGATCACCGCGGCGGCGCCCGCCACGGCCGCGGCGCCGAGGGCCCAGGGCAGGAAGCCCAGGTAGTGCCGCCACAGGAAGAAGGCCCAGGCCAGCTGCACGGCGACCAGCACCGGGAGGACCCAGGCGCGCCAGCCAGGTGACCGGTACCAGTGCCAGAACATCACGATCCCGGCGCCGGACAGGGCTGCGATCGGCGGGGCCAGCGCCGACATGTAAGCGGTATGCGGGATCGTGCTCATCTTGCTGTACACGGCGCCGATGGTGAGCAGCCAGATGCCCCACATCAGCAGCCCGCCGCGGACCGGATCGGCCCGCCCGGCGCGGCGCCGCCAGAGCAGCCCGAAGGCCAGCGTGGCCAGGGCGAGCGGGTAGAGCCAGCCGATCTCCGGGCCGAACCGGTCGCTGATCAGCTTGGTCCAGCCGCCCGAGTTCCCAGTGAACCCGCCCACGTTGGCGCCGCCCCGGCTGGTCAGGCCCGGCCCGGGCCCTCCGCCGCCGGTGGGTTCCCCGCCCCTCGGGAACCGGCCGCCGCCCGGGAACTGGCCGCCGGGGAACCGGCCGCCGGCCGGGAACCGGCCGCCGGCCGGGAAGCCGCGCGCCCGTACCCCGCCGATCGCCGAGGTGACCGCCCCGGGCACGGTGATGCCGAAGCGCTCCAGGCCGTTGTAGCCGAACACCATGGCGACGGCGCTGTTGTCCAGCGAGCCGTCCACGTACGGCCGGTCGCGGGCCGGAGTCAGCGTGTAGAGGGCGATCCAGGACAGCGACACGGCGAGCATGACCACCCCGGCCACGCTAAGATGCCACAACCGGCGGCGCAGCCCGGCCGGCGCGGTGACCAGGTATCCGATCGCCAGCGCGGGCAGGATCATCCACGCCTCGAGCATCTTGGCCTGGAAGCCCACGCCGACCCAGGCCCCGGCGGCGGCCAGCGGCCGGAGCCGCGCGGTCATCACCGCGCGCTGGTAGGCGTCCGCGGCCAGCACCAGGCACATGGTCAGCGCGCCATCTTCCATGCTGTGCCCGAACATGGACGCCGCGATCGGGGTGAGCGCGAAGATCCCGGCGGCCAGCAGTCCGGGCACTACCCCGGCCCAGCGGCGGACCACCCGGTACATCACCAGGACGGTGATCACTCCCTCGATCACTTGCGGCAACGCGAGCGACCAGGGGTGGTAGCCGAAGATCCGCGCGGACAGCGCCTGGGGCAGAAAGGACCCGGCCAGTTTGTCGATCGTGATCGTGGAATTGGGGTCGAAAGCGCCGTAGAAGAACGCGTGCCAGCTCTCGGACATGCTCTTGACCGCGACCGAGTAGAACGGGGCCAGCCCGGCCTGGGTGATGTTCCAGGCGTAGAGCAGCGCGGCCAGCGCCCCGATGCCGAGCAGCGCGGGTCGCGCCCAGCCGGGCTGGCCGGGTGGCGACCGCCAGAACGCCCAGTGGTGGCGGGGGGCGCCAGGGGCCGGATCCTCGCAGGCAGACAGCGCCGGGGGATCCGCGAGTGCCAGGGACACTGCGGTACCTCCATCAGGGGGACGGATTATCGCGCCCAGCGTTGGCCGCGGCAGCAGCCTGCTCCCTGAAGCTCAGCCGGCGCTGCGGCTTTGCTGAAGGAATTTTCACAGTGTCTTATTCAAAGGTCGCGTTATTCAAATGATCCGCCACCGCTCACCTCTGCTGTGACCTGCGCACCGACCGCTCGCACGGACGCGCGCGGCCCGTGGTCGCTAGTCGGTTGTGACTAACGCTCACAGTTGCAAGCCCGCCCACCTGCGGCTGGCGAAGCCTGGGCGGGCTGCTGACCAGGCCGTCTATCGCAGATCCGGTGGACCGCGGGTCGCTGGCATGCGAGACTGCCCGAGGGCGGTTGTCGAGCCAGCCGGGGACGCTGCGCTGGTTCGTGCCCGCTTTCAGGTCTTCCCGGGATCGCGACCGACCTGGTCCTGGAGGTGAACTGATCTTGGCTGAGAGAGAGCGTATGACCACCGCGACGCTGGCCGGGTCTCCTGGTGTCGAGTCCTGCTGGATGTGCGGCACCCGCATGCCCGCCGACCGGATGATAGCTGACGGGGGCAATGCCTGCACCGATGTGCGCTGGTATTGCCAGGACACCCGGAGTTGCACCGAGCGGTGGACTAACCGCTGGCCGAGGCCGACGAACGGCGTTCGCTGACCAGCTGGGTCCGCTGACCCGGGCATGCCCTGGTGTGTGGCACGGGTGTGGCACGCGCTCGGGCCCCGCAAGAAGGCGCTGGGGAAGCTGGTCGCGCCGGATGACCTTGAGCATCAGGTTCAGGCGGGTGGCTTCCTGCCGCTGCCGGTCAGCATGGCCCACGGCGTAGCGGCCGGGCAGCTCGTCCGCCACCATGAGGATCCTTTCGACCGGATACTCATAGCCCAGGCGCAGGCCGAAGGGCTGACCATCGTGACACGAGATAAGCGCTTTGCCGACTACGGTGTCGCGCTGCTGCCCGCCTGAGAGCTAGCGATCGTGCGGGTCACTCGCACTTTCCAGTTCCTTGGCGATCTGGGCCACCTCCGGGTCGGTCAGCTGGCTGGCCGCAGCGCGCAGCCCCTGACCTGGGCCGGGACAAGAGAGCGGGCGAAGGGAATCGAACCCTCATGACCAGCTTGGAAGGCTGGGGCTCTGCCATTGAGCTACGCCCGCGCGCCGGGCTGGCGATGGGCGGGCAGCCCCCGTCAGCCACGTCGTCAGCCGTAGCGTACCGGGTTACTGAGCCAGGTGGGTCACCGCATCCCCGCTGGAGCAGGTCCCGGCAGGCCGCGTGACTCCAGCACGGGCCGGTCTGGCTCGTGCTGCTATCAGCCACAGGGCGCGAAGATCTCGCTGGACGGGTAGGCTACGGTCGGCTTAGCGGGATGTAGCGCAGCTTGGTTAGCGCGCCTGCTTTGGGAGCAGGAGGCCGCCGGTTCGAATCCGGCCATCCCGACCACGAACACCGCAGGTCACACGCCTGCCCGGGCGTAGCCTGTGGCCCGGCCAGCGGCGGTCATTACAGGATCGCGATCGGGTTGACCGGGGACCCAGTCCCGGCCTGCAGCCGCAACGGGGCCACGACGCACAGGAACGACCAGCGGCCCTGCTGCTCGCACAACGGCAGCAGGTCGCCGAACTGGAGGTAGTCCAGCAGGTGCACGCCGAGCGCGTTGATGGCCAGGATGTGCACGGGGAAGTCCACGGCACCGATTGCGCTGCCTGCCGCATCGCTGTTGCTGTCGCTGCCCAGCACCGCGACCTGCCGCTGGGCCACGAACTCCATCGCCTCCGGGTGCAGCCCGGCCCGCGCGGTGGCCGCGTCCCACGGGCCCAGCTCCTCGCGCCGCCGCCGGTGGCCGACCCGGACGAACAGCAGGTCCCCCCGGCGGACCTGGACGTCCTGGGCGGCCTCGGCCGCTTCCAGTTCAGCCGTACTCACCTGATCCCCAGGCTCCAGCCATGGCACCCCGCGCAGCCGCGGGATATCCAGCAGCACACCGCGGCCCACGATGCCGTCCTTGGCCCGGTCCACGGACAGTTCCAGGGAGCCTTTCGAGGTGACGGTGCTCGCGGGCACTTCGTTGTAGAGCAGGCCGTCGTACATGACGTGGCAGAGCGCGTCCAGGTGGGTGTCTACGTTGCCGTGCACGTTCATCTCCACCCGGTCGGTGGCAAAGGCCAGGCCGGTGTGCGCGGCGTTGTCGGCCGTGCCGGTCATCGGGTGCCGCGCCGGGTCCGGGTTGTCCGCGGTGACGTGGCTCTCCACCGGAGAGGCCAGGGTCACCGAGCGGCCCAGCCGGACCTCGCCGAAGGCGGCCAGGACCTCCGCGGGCGTGATGTAGTTCAGCGCCCCGCGCCGGTCATCCAGTGGCCACGGGACCTGAGCACGCAGCCGGCGGTGCAGTTCACGGAAGCCCGCCTCGGTCATTGCCCCGGTCCCCGGCTCGCTGGTCCCGGCGGTCACAATGCCACCATCCGTTGAGATGGAATGTATTGCCGGTCAGCACCGTCATGGTGAGCGGCGGACATGCAGAGCATCACACCTCCAGGAGAAGGCTCGATGGCCCACGAACGGCAGGTAGCGGTGAGCTACCCGGCAGACGGCGAAATCACCTCGGCCATCACCGGCGTGCTCGGTGATGTGGCGGACGTCAGTTTCCTGAGTGACCTTCCAGCCGGCCAGCGCGCCGTGGCCCTGCGCCAGGCCGAGGTCCTGCTAGCCCTGAACCTACGCCGGGAACTGCCGGCTGGCGCGCTCGGCGAGGCAGCCGAACTCGGTTTCATCCAGCTGGTATCGGCCGGCGTGGACAGCGTTGACTTCAGCGCCATCCCGCCCGCCGTGCTGGTCGCCGGGAACGTGGGCGCCTACGCGGCGCCGATCGCCGAGCATGTCATGGCCATGACGCTCAGCCTGGTCAAGCGCCTGCCCGCCGGGCAGGCGGCGCTGGCCCGTGGCGTGTTCGACCGCGACACGCCGTCCCGGACGCTGCACGGCGCGGTCTGCGCGATCCTCGGTTACGGCGGGATCGGCCAGGCCACCGCGCAGCTGATGCGCGCGTTCGGGGCGCGGATCCACGCGGTGAACAGCACCGGCCGGACCAGCGAGCCGGTGGAGTGGGCCGGCACGCTGGCCGACCTGGACCAGGTGCTGGCGGCCGCGGACGTGCTGGTCATCTCGATCCCGCTGACCGCCGCCACCCGCGGGCTGATCGGGGCGCGGGAATTGGGCCTGATGAAGCCGGCCGCCATCCTGGTGAACGTGGCCCGCGGCGCCATCGTGGGCGAGCAGGCGCTGTACGAGCACCTGACGGCCACCCCGGAGTTCTCCGCGGCGATCGACGCATGGTGGGACGAGCCCCGGGACGGCGCGCCGTTCCGGCTGGCCTACCCGTTCCTCGACCTGCCCAACGTGCTCGGGTCCCCGCACAACTCCGGTGATGTGCCTGGCATCATGCCGCACGCCGCGGGCCGCGCCGCGGAGAACATCCGCCGCTACCTGCGCGGGGAGCAGGTGACCGGGCTGGTTCGCCGAGAGGACTACGCCGGCCTGCGCTGAGCCGGGCGTGGGCCGCAGCCGGGCGTGGGGCGCCGGGCGGGCTGGCTCAGCCCGCTGGGTTGTACCAGGCGTCCCGGTCCGGCAGCAGCCGGTCGGCCTCGCCCGGGCCCCAGGTGCCCTTGGCGTACGGGTGTACCGGGACGGCGTCACCGAGTACCGGATCCACCACCCGCCAGGCCGCCTCGACCGTGTCCTGCCGGGCGAACAGCCAGCGGTCACCGTCCAGCGCGGCCCCGATCAGCCGGTCATACGGGCGGATGTCGGAGCCGGGCCGCTCGGCGAACGTCAGCTCCTCCGTCTCCGGCTCCCAGCCGGCGCCGGGCTTCTTCCCGGCCAGGCTGAAGCTGACCGCCGACTCCGGCCAGACCCGGAAGCGCAGGGTGTTGTTGTCCGGCAGCGGGTCCAGCCCGAACACGTCGAACGGCGCGCGGGCAAACCGGACCGTGACCTCGGTGGCGGTCACCGGCAGGCACTTGCCCGCCCGGATCAGCACCGGCACGCCCGCCCACCGCCAGGAATCGATGGCCAGCCGCACCGCAACGTAGGTCTCTACGGTGGAGTGCGGCGCCACCCCGGGCACGTCGAGGTAGCCCTCGTACTGGCCGCGGACCGTGTCCGCGGCGGTCAGCGGGCGGATGGCCGAGATCAGCCGGGCCTTCTCGTCCACCCAGGACGACAGCCTCTTACCGGAGGGCGGGTCGGCCAGCACCGTCGCGAGCACCTGGAGCATGTGGTTCTGCAGCACGTCCCGGATCGCGCCGGTCTTGTCGTAGAAGGCGCCCCGGTCGGAGACGTCGAACGCCTCCGCCATGGTGATCTGCACGCTCTCCACGTAGGTGCGGTTGAGCAGCGGCTCGATGATCGAGTTGGCGAAGCGGACGAACAGCACGTTCTCCACTGGATCAAGGCCGAGCCAGTGGTCCACCCGGTAGATCGACTCTTCCGGGGAAGTACTGGTGCATGAGCGCGTTCAGCTTCATCGCGCTGCCCAGGTCGGTGCCGAACGGCTTCTCCACCATCACCCGGTTGCCCTGCGCCCGGCCCGCGGTGGCGATCCCCTGGGCGATCCGGCCGAACAGCACGGGCGGCACTTCCAGGTAGAACAGGATCCGCTGGCCGTCACCGACCGCCGCGGACATCGCGTGGTAGGTGGCATCGTCGCCGAGGTCGCCGTCCACGTAGCGGAGCAGCCCGAGCATCTTGGTGGCCGCGGGGCTGGCCGGGTCCATGCCGTTCAGCTTGAGCGAGGCCACCGCATAGTCGCGGAACTGCGATAGTCCCCAGCCGCTCTTCGCCACGCCGACCACGGGCACGTCCAGCACCCCGCGCTCGACCAGGCCGACCAGGGCGGGGAAGGTCTCCAGCTTGGCCAGATCGCCGGTTGCGCCGAAGATGACGAGTGCGTCCACCTGGCCTGCTGCCATCTGAGCTCCCTCGTGCTCGCGTACCGTGCTCCCGGGTGGCATTCCGAGCGGCTCCCGGGTGGCATTCCGAGCGGTCACCTTACTCCGGCTGTGTCCGGTGCCTGGCCCCGGCGTGTGGCGCGTGCGGCAGGACGGCCATAGTTAGGGGCGTGACCGAACACTATGACGTGATCATCATTGGCACTGGCGCGGGCGGCGGTACCCTCGCGCACACCCTGGCCGCCACCGGGAAGAACATTCTCTTGCTGGAACGTGGCGATTTCTTGCCACGCGAATTGGATAACTGGAAGCCCGGGCCGGTGTTCGTTGATGGCCGGTACGTCAGCCACGACACCTGGTACGACGGCGATGACAAGCCGTTCCAGCCGCAGGTGCACTATTTCGTCGGCGGGGCCACCAAGATGTACGGGGCCGCGCTCTACCGGCTGCGGCCCGCAGATTTCGGCGAACTGCAGCACATCGACGGAATATCACCTGCCTGGCCGCTCAGTTACGACGAATTCGAGCCCTGGTACACCAAGGCGGAATGGCTCTACCAGGTCCACGGGGCGCACGGCGAAGACCCCACCGAAGGGCCCTGGTCCAGGCCGTACCCCTGGCCCGCGGTTTCCCATGAGCCACGGATCCAGCAGCTGGCCAACGACCTCCAGGCCAGCGGCTACCAGCCATTCCACGCGCCGAACGGGATCCTGCTCGACGAGGCGCGGCAGCCGGCCAGCGCGTGTATCCGCTGCGCCTGGAGCGATGGCTACCCCTGCCTGGTGCACGCCAAGTCTGACGCTGAGGTCATCGCCGTCCGGCCGGTACTCGGCCAGCCGAACGTGACGCTGCTCACCGGAGCCGAGGTGCTACGGCTGGAGACGGATGCGTCCGGCCGCGCGGTCAGCCAGGTCACGGCGCGGCGCGACGGCCAGCAGGAGGCCTATGCGGCGGACATCGTGGCGCTGGCGGCGGGTGCCACGAACAGTGCCAAGATCCTGCTCAGCTCCGCCGCTGACGCGCACCCCGATGGCCTGGCCAACGGATCCGGCCAGGTCGGCCGTAACTACATGTTCCACAACAGCCGGGCCATGATCGCGCTGGACAAGGAACGTAACGACACCGTCTACCAGAAAACTCTTGGCATCAACGATTTCTACCTCCCCGGAAACGGTCGCGAGTGGCCGCTCGGGAATATCCAGATGCTCGGCAAGTCGAACGCGGAAGCGTTCCGCGGTGAGGAGCCGAAGCTGGCCGGGCTGGCCCCGCACTGGAGTCTGGAGGAGGTGGCGGCCCACGCCGTCGACCTCTGGCTGACCACCGAGGACCTGCCCCGGCCGGGCAACCGGGTGACGGTGGACCGGGACGGCCATGTGCACCTGTCCTACAGCCCGACCAACGCCGCCGAGGTCAAGGGCCTCTACGAAGAGGTCAGGAAGATGCTGAACCACGTGGGCCTGGCTACGCACCACGTGCTGGACAAGAACTTCTATATGAAGATGGACGTGGCCATTGCCGGGGTGGCCCACCAATCCGGCACCTGCCGGTTCGGCGCCGACCCCGCCACCTCCGTGCTCGACGTCAACTGCAAGGCACACGAGCTCGACAACCTGTACGTGGTGGACACTAGCTTCTTCCCCAGCATTGGGGCGGTAAATCCTGCGCTGACCGCAATGGCGAACGCTATCCGGGTAGGAGAGCATCTGGCGGAGCGGATGGGATAGGTCGCGGCCAGCCGGGATTGCGGCAGCGGGCCCCGCCGTGATTGCTGGCGTACCGCCCTGGGTATGATCCGTGAATGGTTCCTGACCTCAGTTTTCGCCCGGAAAAGGCGAGCTGGCAGGCTCTGCCATTCCGAGCGGGCGAGCTGCTGATACCACAGCCGTCCTTCCCTGTGCTCCGTCGGCGCCGGATCAGCGCGCTGCTCGACCGGGCCACCCACAGCAAGGTGACGCTGGTCTGCGGGCCACCCGGGTCTGGGAAGACCCTGGCCTGTGCCAGCTGGGCCGCGGAGGTGCGGGCGCGCCGGGTGGTCTGGCTGACCATGGATCCCGGTGACCAGCAATCCTGGTTCTGGGCGCACGTCTGCGCCGGGCTGAGCCGGGCCCGCGTCGCCGCGCCAGACCTGCTGCGGTCGCTGGCCGACACCGCGGCCGACCGGTTCCCGCTGCGCCTGGCCGAGGTGGCCCGCGCCTTCACTGAGCCGGTCGTGCTGCTGCTGGACGACGTGCACGAGATGACCGACCCGGCCGTACTGAGCGGCCTGGCCGCAGGTATATGGCACGCGCCGGGCATGCTGCGGCTGGTGCTGTGCGGTCGGCGGCCGCCTGCCCTGCCGCTGGCCCGGCTGCGCGCGGCAGGTGAGGTCCGGGTCATCGGCGGTCAGCATCTGGCCTGTACCGCGGATGAGGCTGACGCGTATCTGCGGATGCTCGGCATCGAGGCCAGCCCGGCCGCCCGGGAGCAGTTGCTCCGGTGCACCCAAGGCTGGATGGCCGGGCTGGGCCCGGCCGCCAGGCAGGCCCAGGCGGGCCGGGCCGCCCCGCCGTTAACACAGCCTGCCTGACCTCCGGGGGCCACTAGACTGGGCGGCCACAGCCGTCACTCGCTGCAAGGGTTCGCGCGTCGTCGCGGGCGCAGCGCGGCCGGGGCGGGGCTGGGCTCAGGTTCCTGGGCCCAGAAAACAAGGCGAGCGCAGGGATCAGGGAGTGACGGCGACGTGAAGACCGACGTCGAGGAGCTGAGCCCCACCCGGGTGAAGCTGACCATAGAGGTTCCGTTCGAGGAGCTGAAGTCGAGCCTCGACAAGGCGTACCGGGAGGTCGGCAGGCAAGTGCGGGTGCCCGGGTTCCGGCCCGGGCGGGTCCCGCCGCGGATCATCGACCAGCGCTTCGGCCGCGGCGTCGTGCTCGAGCAGGCGGTCAACGACGCCGTCCCGCAGCTGTACAGCCAGGCGCTGCAGGACAACGAGGTATTCGCGCTCGGGCAGCCCGATCTCGAGATCACCAAGCTGGACGACGGCAAGGAACTCTCGTTCACCGCCGAGGTGGACGTCCGGCCCAAGTTCGAGATTCCCGATCTGCACGGGCTCCCGGTCACCGTGGATACTGCCGTGGTCACTCCCGATGAGGTCGAGGAGTACATCGGCGGGCTGCGGGAGCGGTTCGCGTCGCTGAGAACGGCCGACCGGCCCGTCACCGGCGGCGATTACACCTCGATCGACCTGTCGGCCTCGGTGGACGGCGAGTCGGTGGAGGACGCCCAGGCGAGCGGCCTGTCCTACGAGGTCGGCAGCGGGTCGCTGCTGGACGGGCTGGACGAGGCGCTGCTGGGCATGTCGGCGGGTGAGTCCAAGACGTTCACCGCTGAGCTCGCCGGCGGCGAGCACGAGGGCGAGCAGGCCGACGTCACGGTGACCGTGCACAGCGTCAAGGTCAAGGAACTCCCTGAGCTGGACGACGAGTTCGCCCAGTCCGCGAGCGAGTTCGACACGCTGGGCGAGCTGCGCGCCGGGACCCGGTCCCAGCTGGAGGCCGTGAAGCGGATGCAGCAGGCCCGGCAGGCCCGGGACCGGGCCCTGGACGAGGTGCTCGCCAAGATCGACATCCCGCTGCCGGACAGTCTGGTCAACGGCGAGGTCGAGATGCGCCGCCAGTCCTTTGACGAGCAGCTGGAGCGGGCCGGGACCACCCGGGAGGCCTACCTGCAGTCCTCCGGCCAGACAGATGAGCAGCTCGGCCGCGGACATGGAGGAGGGGGCCCGGCGCTCGGTGAAGGCCGGCTTCGTCCTGGACCAGCTGGCGGTGAACGAGCAGCTCGGCATCGAGCAGGACGAGCTGAACGCCTACGTGATCGAGCAGGCCTACCGGATGGGCGTCCAGCCGGACCGGCTGGCCCAGGAGCTCACCGACCGCGGCCAGATCGGCTCCGTCGTCGCCGACGTGCTGCGCGGCAAGGCGCTCAGCCTGATCACCGAGCGGGCGAACGGTCACCGACGAAGCCGGGCAGCCGGTGGACGTCGCGGCGGCCCTGCGGCCGCCGGGTGCGGACGAGGATGAGGATGAGGCTGCCGCGGCGGAGGACACCGCGGTGGCCGATGACGCGGTGGCCGATGACACTGCCGATGGCCGATGAGGCTGCGGTGGCGGACGAGGCTGCCGTGGCCGCTGACGACGCACCAGCGGGCGGCGTGGCGGCGGGCGATGCGGCCGGGGAAGCGGGCGACACCACGGCCGGGGACGAGACCGCGACCGCGGCGGCCCAGGCCGAAGCCGGACCGGATGCTTCCAGCGACGACGACCAGGCTGACTGACCGGCCACGGCCGGCTGGCCGGCGGCTGCTGCCGGAGCGGCGGCCTGGCCGGCTGACCTGGGCGTCCTGGCCGGACCTGCTGGCCTGCGGGCCAGCCGGGCATCCTGCGCCGACAGCGAACAGGGCCCAGGCGCGGACGTCTGGCCTGGGCCGGGCGTTATCGTCACAGTCAATGACGCAGAAACGTGAAACCAAGGAGACCAGAGTGAGCACGCCTCCGGCCTTCGGGGACCCGGCTCGGATCCTGGCGCGGACCGCGGAAGCGGCACCGCCGCTGATTACCGAGCAGATATTCCAGCGGCTGCTCCGGCACCGGATCATCTTCCTCGGCCAGCAGGTTGACGAGGACATCGCCAACCGGATGTGCGCCGAGATGGTGCTGCTCGCGTCCGAGGACGACAAGCGCGACATCAGCATCTACATCAACTCCCCCGGCGGCTCGGTGTACGCCGGGCCTGGCCATCTACGACGTGATGCAGTACGTGCCGAACGACATCGCCACCTACGCGATGGGCATGGCCGCGTCCATGGGCCAGTTCCTGCTGTCGGCCGGCACCCCGGGCAAGCGCTACGCGCTGCCGCACGCCAGCGTCCTCATGCACCAGCCGTCCGGCGGCATCGGCGGGACCGCCTCGGACATCCGGATCCAGGCCGAGCAGATGCTCTACATCAAGCGCACGCTGGCCGAGCGTACCGCGTTCCACACCGGCCAGACGGTCGAGCAGATCGAGACTCGACGCGGACCGGGACCGCTGGTTCACCGCCGACGAGGCCAGGGACTACGGCTTCGTCGACCACGTGATCCGCAGCGCCGTGGAAGTCCCGTCCGAAGGGCCGGTTTCATGATTCCCGGAACGGGAGCGGAGGAGCAGCAAGTGAGCACATCCAGCCGCGGCCAGGCCAGCGCCTCCTACCGGGCGCCCGTCAGCGCGGGGCCCGGGTACGTCGTGCCGCAGCCTGTCGAGGCCAGGTACGTCCTGCCGTCCTTTGTCGAGCGGACGTCGTACGGCATCAAGGAGATGAATCCGTACAACAAGCTCTTCGAGGAGCGGATCATCTTCCTCGGCGTGCAGATCGACGATGCCTCAGCCAACGACGTGATCGCGCAGCTGATCGCGCTGGAGTCGATGGACCCGGACCGGGACATCACGATGTACATCAACTCGCCCGGTGGCTCGGTGACGTCGATGATGGCGATCTACGACACCATGCAGTTCGTCCAGCCGGAGATCCAGACCGCCTGCATCGGCCAGGCCGCCTCGGCGGCCGCGGTGCTGCTGGCCGCGGGCACCAAGGGCAAGCGGCTGTCGCTGCCGAACGCCCGCATCCTGCTGCACCAGCCCGCCACCGAGGGTGGCTACGGCCAGTCCAGCGACCTGGAGATCCAGGCCCGGGAGATCCTGCGGATGCGGTCCTCCATGGAGAAGATCATCGCGAAGCATTCCGGCCGCAGCGAGGAGCAGGTCCGCCAGGACATCGAGCGGGACAAGTTCTTCACCGCCGAGGAAGCCAAGGAATACGGCCTCGTCGATGAGGTTCTGACCAGCCTGAAGCGCAAGGCCGAGGTAGGGTCGTCGTAATCGGGAGGTTTCCCCTTCCCCGGCGCGCTGCGCACTGGCCTAGCCCTCGCGGCGATGGGCTCAGAAGCGGTACCGTCGGATTGAGCGCAGGACGGCACGAAGGAATGTACCCGCTGCCGCTGGCCCGGCACGTACGGGCTGGCGGCCCCAGGTAAAGGAGTAGCTGGGTGGCTCGCATCGGCGATGGTGGTGACCTGCTGAAATGCTCTTTCTGCGGGAAGAGCCAGAAGCAAGTCAAGAAGCTCATCGCTGGTCCTGGCGTGTACATCTGTGACGAGTGCATCGATCTCTGCAACGAGATCATCGAAGAGGAGCTCGCCGAGCCCTCCGAGCTGAAGTGGGACAGCCTGCCGAAGCCGCGCGAGATCTACGAGTTCCTCGACGCGTACGTCATCGGCCAGGAAAAGGCCAAGAAGGCCCTGTCGGTCGCGGTGTACAACCACTACAAGCGGGTCCAGTCGGGCGGGGACAACCGGGCTGGTGAGGACGGGGTGGAACTCGCCAAGTCCAACATCCTGCTGCTCGGCCCCACTGGCTCCGGTAAGACGCTGCTCGCCCAGACCTTGGCCCGGCTGCTCAACGTGCCGTTCGCGATCGCCGACGCCACCGCGCTGACCGAGGCTGGCTACGTCGGCGAGGACGTGGAGAACATCCTGCTGAAGCTGATCCAGGCGGCCGAGTACGACGTGAAGAAGGCCGAGACCGGGATCATCTACATCGACGAGATCGACAAGATCGCCCGCAAGAGCGAGAACCCGTCGATCACCCGGGACGTCTCCGGCGAGGGTGTGCAGCAGGCCCTGCTGAAGATCCTGGAAGGCACCACCGCCTCGGTGCCGCCGCAGGGCGGCCGTAAGCACCCGCACCAGGAGTTCATCCAGATCGACACCACTAACGTGCTGTTCATCTGCGGCGGATCCTTCTCCGGGCTGGAGAAGATCATCGAGCAGCGGGTGGGCCGGAACGGCATGGGCTTCGGCGCAGTCCTGCGGGTCAAGAACTCCAGTGCGACCACCGACTCCTTCGCCGAGGTCATGCCCGAGGACCTGCTCAAGTTCGGCATGATCCCCGAGTTCGTGGGCCGCCTTCCGGTCATCACGTCCGTGCACAACCTGGACCGCCATGCGCTGATCCAGATCCTCACCGAGCCGCGCAACGCCCTGGTCAAGCAGTACCGCCGCCTGTTCGAGCTGGACGGGGTCGATCTCGAGTTCACCGAGGACGCCCTGGAGGCCGTGGCCGACCAGGCCATCCTGCGCGGTACCGGCGCCCGCGGCCTGCGCGCGATCCTGGAAGAGGTCCTCCTCTCCGTCATGTATGAGGTGCCCTCCCGCAAGGACGTTGAGCGGGTGGTCATCACCGGGCCGGTCGTGCTCGAGCACGTGAACCCGACCCTGGTGCCGCGGGACTCGGCTGCCCGGCGGACGCCGCGGGAAAAGTCGGCTTAAGGGGTCGGCACCGTGCGGAAGCCGACTGGCACAGTTGGCCATGCTGGCCGCACTAGACTCGGCTGTCGTGAGTGGTGATCTGACGCAGCGGACCGAGCTTCCCTCGCAGTATGTGCCGGGTGAGGTGGAAGACCGGCTGTATGACTCGTGGGACAAGCGGGGGCTGATGTCGGCCAGCCCGGCGGACGTGAGCCCGGCCCGGCCGGCCTTTTGCACGGTGATCCCGCCGCCCAACGTGACCGGGTCGCTGCATATCGGGCATGCGCTCAACCACACGCTGATCGACGCGCTGGTGCGGCGGCGGCGGATGCAGGGCTACACGGCGCTGTGGGTGCCGGGCATGGATCACGCCGGGATCGCCACCCAGAACGTGGTCGAGCGGGAGCTGGCCAAAGACGGGCTGAGCCGGCACGACCTGGGCCGCGAGGCGTTCGTCGAGCGGGTCTGGCAGTGGAAGGCCGAGTCCGGCGGGAAGATCCTCGGCCAGATGCGGCGGCTGGGCGACAGCGTGGACTGGACCCGCGAGCGGTTCACCATGGACGAAGGGCTGTCCCGCGCGGTGCAGACCATGTTCAAGCGGCTGTTCGACGACGGGCTGATCTACCGGGCCGAGCGGATCATCAACTGGTGCCCGCGCTGCCTGACCGCGCTGTCCGACATCGAGGTGGATCACAGCGACGAGGACGGTGAGCTGGTCTCGATCCGGTACGGGGACGGCGGACGACGCCGTCGTGGTCGCGACCACCCGGGCCGAGACCATGCTCGGTGACACCGGGGTGGCGGTCCATCCCGACGACCCGCGGTACGCGCACCTGGTCGGCCGGGAGATCCAGCTGCCGCTGTCCAGCCGCCGGATCCCGGTGGTGGCGGACCCGCACGTGGACCCGGAGTTCGGCACCGGCGCGGTCAAGGTGACTCCGGCGCACGACCCGGACGACTTCGAGATCGGCCGCCGGCATGAGCTGCCCAGCCTGGTGGTCTGGACGAGCACGGGCGTGATCACGGCCACGGGCCCGTTCGAGGGCCTGGACCGGTTCGAGGCCCGGCCCGCCGTGGTGGCCGCGCTGCGCGCGGACGGCCGGATCGTGTCCGAGGTCCGGCCCTACGTGCACGCGGTGGGCCACTGCATGCGGTGTGGCACGGTGGTCGAGCCGCGGCTGTCGCTGCAGTGGTTCGTCAAGGTCGGGCCGCTGGCCAAGGCCGCGGGGGACGCGGTCCGCGACGGCCGGGTGCGGATCCACCCGGCGGAGATGACGGCCCGGTACTTCGACTGGGTGGACGACATGCACGACTGGTGCATCAGCCGCCAGCTGTGGTGGGGACACCGCATCCCGGTCTGGTACGGGCCGGACGGCCAGGTGGTCTGCGTCGGCCCGGGCGAGGAGCCGCCGTCGGGCGCGGGGTGGCGGCAGGACTCAGACGTGCTGGACACCTGGTTCTCCTCGGCGCTGTGGCCGTTCTCCACCCTGGGCTGGCCGGACGACACCGCGGACCTGCGCGTCTTCTACCCGACCAGCGTGCTGGTGACCGGCTACGACATCCTGTTCTTCTGGGTGGCCCGGATGATGATGTTCGGCCTGTACGCGATGTCGCAGCGCGAGCCCGGCCCAGGCGGTGCCGTTCCGGGAGGTGGCCCTGCACGGCCTGGTGCGCGACCAGCACGGCAAGAAGATGTCCAAGTCGCTGGGCAACACCGTGGACCCGCTGGACTGGATCGACCGGTTCGGCGCGGACGCGACCCGGTTCACCCTGGCCCGCGGGGCCAGCCCGGGCAGCGACGTGGCGGTCAGCGAGGAGTGGGTCACCGGCGCCCGGAACTTCTGCAACAAGCTGTGGAACGCGACCCGGTTCGCGCTGCTCAACGGGGCCACGGTACCGGGCACGCGCGCCGGACCCGGCGGGCCTGCCCACCGCGGCCCGGTGGATCCTGTCCCGGCTGGCCGCGGTGACCGCCGAGGTGGACGGGCTGTTCGAGCGGTTCGAGTTCGGCAAGGTCTGCGACGCGCTGTACCACTTCGCCTGGGACGAGGTCTGCGACTGGTACCTGGAGCTGGCCAAGCCGGCAGCTGGCCGGCCCGGACGAGGCGGCGGCCCAGCGCACCCGTGAGGTGCTCGGCTACGTGCTGGACCGGCTGCTGCGGCTGCTGCACCCGGTGATGCCCGTTCGTCACCGAGGAGCTGTGGACCGCGCTGACCGGCGGGGACACGCGTGATGATCGCGCCGTGGCCAGGCCAGCGTGCGGGCGGCGCTGGCGTGGCTGGCCGCCGCCTACCACGATCCGGCCGCGGAAGCCGAGATCAGCTCGCTGATGCGGCTGGTCACCGAGGTCCGCCGGTTCCGGTCCGATCAGGGGCTGCGGCCCGGCCAGCAGGTGCCCGCGGTGCTCGGCGGGATCGGGGGCACGGCCGCTCGCCTCGCACGAGGCCAGCATCCGCGTCGCTGCTCCGGCTGGCGGCACCCGGCGACGGCTTCCGGGCCACCGCGTCGGTGCTCGCCGAGGGGGTCACCGTGGAGCTGGACACGGCCGCCGGCGATCGACGTGGCCGCCGAGCGGCGCCGGCTGGAAAAGGATCTCGCGGCCGCGCGGAAGGAAGCCGAGCAGACCGAGCGCAAGCTCGGCCAACGACTCGTTCCTGGCCAAGGCGCCCGCCGACGTGGTGGCGAAGACCCGGGACCGGCTGGTCAGCCGCCCGCGACGACATCGACCGCATCAGCCGCCGCGGCTCTGCCGGCGCCTGCCGGGCGACGGCGGCCATCCGGCAGCAGGCTTGACCATCGACGGAACGGCTGCGCGAGGTCGAGCGGGAGATCCTCGCCCGGCGCCCCGAGCACGCCATCGAGCCCACCCTGGACCGGATCGCCGACCTGATGACCCTGCTCGGCGACCCGCAGCGGGCCTACCCGGTCATCCACATCACCGGCACCAACGGCAAGACCTCCACCGCCCGGATGACCGAGGCCCTGCTGCGCGCCCGCGGCCTGCGGACCGGCCTGTTCACCAGCCCGCACCTGTCCTCGATCCGGGAGCGGATCGCTGTGGACGGCCAGCCGCGTCCCGGCGGAGCGCTTCGTCGCGGCCTACGACGAGCTCGAGCCGTACCTGGGCCTGGTCGACGACCGGCACCCGGTCCCGCTGTCGTTCTTCGAGGTGCTCACCGGCATGGCGTTCGCCATCTTCGCCGACGCGCCGGTGGACGTGGCCATCGTCGAGGTCGGCCTGGGCGGCACCTGGGACGCCACCAACGTCGCCGACGGCGACGGTCGCCGTGGTCACCCCGGTCGCCCTCGACCACACGGCCTACCTCGGCGACACCGTCGAGGAGATCGCCGCGGACAAGGCCGGGCATCATCAAGCCCGGCGCGGTCGCCGTCCTGGCCCAGCAGCCCGTGCCCGCGGCTGAGGTCCTGCTCCGGCGGGCCGCCGACGTGGGTGCCTCGGTGGCCAGGGAAGGCCTCGACTTCGGCGTGCTCCGCCGCGACCTCGCCGTCGGCGGCCAGCGGCTCGACCTGCGCGGGCTGCGCGGCGACTACGACGACATCGCACTGCCGCTGTTCGGCGCGTACCAGGCCAGCAACGCTGCCTGCGCGCCTGGCCGCCGTGGAGGCGTTCGCGTCCGGCGGGCCCCTGCCGGGGCAGGGAACGGGCCTCGAGGAGACCGCGGACTCCGGGCCGGACGGCCCCGATGAGGAGGGCGGCGCAGCGGCGGACCGGCTCGGCATGGCCGCGGCCGCGGGGGATGAGGACAGTTCGGCGCCGCTCAATGTGCAGCTGGTGCGGGAGGGGTTTGCGCGGGTCACGTCGCCGGGGCGGATGGAGGTGGTGCGGCGGAGTCCGGTGGTGATCGTGGACTCGGCGCACAACCCGGCCGGGATGGCGGCGTCGATGGAGGCGCTGACCGAGGCGTTCTCGTTCGCGGCGGTGATCGGGGTGCTGGCGGTCAGCGAGGACAAGGACGTGCCGGGGATCCTGGACCAGCTGGAGCCGGTGATCTCCGAGCTGGTGGTGACCCGGAACTCGGCGGACCGGTCGATGGACCCGGACAAGCTGGCCGAGCTGGCCGGGTCGGTGTTCGGGGCGGAGCGGGTGCACACGGCGGAGCGGCTGGACGACGCGCTCGAGATCGCGGTGGGACTGGCGGACGAGGCGGCCGGGCCGGAGGGGCTGACCAGGGCCGGGGTGCTGGTCACCGGGTCAGTGATCACGGCTGGGGACGCGCGGGTGCTGCTCATCGGCGGGGCTGGCGGACCCGAGGGGGCAGGCGAGCTGGAGTGAGGCGGCTGTGCGCCACGGTGCTGGTGATGGAGGCGATCGTGATCGGGCTGGCCATCCCGGTGGCCATCACGATCGTGCATGTGTCACCGAAGGCCGCCGGGGTGGCGGGCGGCGTGCTGGCGGTGGCCGCGGTGGTGCTCGCCGGGCTGGTCGGGCGGCCGAGGCTGGGCGGGATGCCGCTGGTGGCCGGGAGCGTGCTGCAGGTCCTGGTGATCGCGGCCGGGGTGCTGGTGCCGGTGATGTACGCGCTGGGCGCGATCTTTGGCGGGTTCTGGGTGCTGGCCATCGTGATGGGCCGCCGTTATGAATCGTCCTGACCCGCTTAGTAAGTTGTTAACCCGGCACGCCGGGTTGTCGAAATTACGGGTGGTGTCGGATCGGGGTTATGGAACGGGCGACGGTAGGCTTTAGTCACGGCGCGGGGGCCGCCGCGGGCACGATCCGCAGAGCTCAGGCGTTGCACGTGTAGCAGTAGTAGGTGCCGGATCCGGCTCGCCGGGCTCGGCCAGGCGGGGAATGAAGATCTTCTTTCCTGACCTCGTTTAGGCCGCGCGGCACATGCCGATGAAGGAACATGGCGGCCCGTGCCCGCACGAGCATCGGCCGTCCGAATAAGACCACAGATGACCCAGCTGGCCCTTTTCGGGAAGGTTCTCGTTCCACATGAGCAACGCGCTGGCGTTTCTGGGCCGTGACATGGCCGTCGACCTCGGCACCGCGAACACCCTGGTCTATGTCCGCGGCCGCGGGATCGTGCTGAACGAGCCGTCCGTCGTGGCCCTGAATACGAACACCGGCCAGATCGTCGCCGTGGGGGTCGAAGCGAAACGGATGATCGGCCGGACCCCGGGCAACATCGTCGCGGTCCGCCCGCTCAAGGACGGTGTCATCGCCGACTTCGACGTGACCGAGCGGATGCTGCGCTACTTCATCCAGAAGGTGCACCGGCGCCAGCATCTGGCCAAGCCCCGGGTCGTCGTCGCCGTGCCCAGCGGCATCACCGGCGTCGAGCAGAGCGCGGTCAAGGAGGCCGGTCACCAGGCTGGCGCCCGCCGCGTGTACATCATCGAGGAGCCGATGGCCGCGGCGATCGGGGCCGGCCTGCCGGTCAACGAGCCGACCGGCAACATGGTGGTGGACATCGGCGGCGGCACCACCGAGGTCGCGGTCATCTCGCTCGGCGGCATCGTCACCTCCCAGTCGATCCGGGTCGGCGGCGACGAACTGGACCAGGCGATCATCACCTTCGGCAAGAAGGAGTACTCGCTGATGCTCGGCGAGCGCACCGCCGAGGAGATCAAGATGGCGCTGGGCTCGGCCTATCCGTCCGCGGACGAGCCCAACGCCGAGATCCGCGGCCGGGACCTGGTCAGCGGCCTGCCCAAGACCATCGTGATCTCCGCCGAAGAGATCCGCCGGGCGATCGAGGAACCGGTCGCCCTGATCGTCGATACCGTCAAGACCACCCTGGACAAGTGCCCGCCGGAGCTGGCCGGTGACGTGATGGACCGGGGGATCGTGCTGACCGGCGGCGGGGCGCTGCTGCGCGGCCTGTCCGAACGGCTGCGTGAGGAGACCGGGATGCCGGTGCACGTGGCCGACAACCCGCTCGATTCCGTGGTGCTCGGCACCGGCAAATGCGTCGAGGACTTCGATACCCTGCGCCAGGTCCTGGTCCCGGAATCCAGGCGCTGACGCCCCGCGGCCGCCCCCGCCGCGCCGCGTCCGCAGTGGTCATCAGCAGTCAGCGACGGCTGGCCGCAGGCTTGTATGAGGAGACCTGGTGCACGACACCCGGCGTACCCGCGTCGTTCTCGGGGTGCTGCTGGCCGTCGCGCTGGCATTGATCACCATCGACTATCGCGGCGGTGCCATCTCCCCGCTGCGTGGCCTGCGCTCAGCCGGCGGCACGGTGCTCGGCTCCGCGGAAAGCGCGGTCAGGCTGGTGACCAGGCCGGTCGTCGCGGTCGCCGATGGGCTGGCGGGCAATCCGGGCGACCAGGCCCGGATCGCGGCGCTGCAGCGCCAGGTCGTCAGTTTGCGGGCACAGCTGGACCAGCATCAGCTGAGCACGTACGACGAACGGCAGCTGACGTCGCTGCTGCAGCTGGCCGGCCGGGGCGGGTACCGGATCGTGGCCGCGAGCGTGGTGGCGGCCGGCGGCCTATCAGGACTCCGTCACCATCGATGCGGGCCGCAACGATGGCATCAAGCCGGAGGAGACGGTGCTGAACGGCGCCGGGCTGGTCGGCACGGTCAGCTCGGTGTTCGCCACGACCAGCACCGTGCTGCTCAGCACCGACGCCAGCGTGACCGTGGGCGTGCGGCTGGCGGGCAGCGGCGAGATCGGCGTGGTGACCGGCACCGGGAAGACACTGTCCGGCGGCAGCCTGCTCCGGCTCCAGGTTTTCGACGTCAATGCGGTGCTCCACCCCGGTCAGGAGCTGGTCACCTTCGGCTCCGCGACCGGCACCCCGTACGTGCGCCGGCGTCCCGGTGGGAGTCATCGTCCGGGTGCTGGGCAGCAGTGACTCGCTGACCAAGCTCGCGCTGGTCCGCCCGTTCGCGAACGAGGGCCAGCTCAGCGTGGTGGGCGTGGTCATCGCGCCGCCGCGGACGAATCCGCGGTTCTCGGTCCTGCCGCCCACTCCGTCGGCTTCCGCCGCGCCAGCACGCACGCCGCGGGCGGCGGCGAGCGGCGCGGCCGCGACCCCGAGCCCGGGCAGCACCCGGCTGGGCGGCTGAGATGCGCCGCGCCGTAGTGTCCTGCGGGCTGCTGCTGCTCGCGATCCTGCTCCAGCTCACCCTGGTCAACGGCGTGCCGCTGCCGGGCGGGGCGCCGCCGGACCTGGTCCTGGTGGTGGTGGCTGCGCTGGCCCTGGCCGGCGGCCCGCTGGAAGGCATGCTGGCCGGCTTCTGCGCCGGGCTGGCGCTCGACATCGCGCCCCCCGCCACGCATCTGCTGGGCCAGGAAGCACTGGTGTTCTGCCTCGTCGGGTACGCCTGCGGCCGGCTCGGCCGCGGCCTGGACACCTCGGCCTGGGGGCTGATCGGCGTGGTCGCGCTGGGCTCCGCCGCGGGCGAGCTGCTCTATGTGGCGACCGGGCTGATGTTCGGCGACCCGGACATCAGCCTGGCCGCGGCCCGCCATGTGCTGCCCGCATCGCTGATCTATGACATCCTGCTCAGCCCGTTCGTGCTGTTCGTGGTGGTACGGGCCACCGGGATGGCTGCGGACGGGCTGGACGGGCGGCGCGGCGGTGCCAGCCCGCCGCTACCCGCCGCCGCCCTGGCCGGCGCGAGCGTGCTGGCGGGCTCGGCCGGGGCGGTCCGGGACAGCGGGACCGGGCGGACCGGGCTGTCGGCGCGTGCGCTGCGCGGCGCGTCGGCGGCCTCGGTGCCGGCTAAGCCTCCCCCGTCCCGCCCGGTCAACCTGCGGCTGCGGGCCGGGGGCGGCCAGGCGGGCAGCGCCATCCGCCGGTCCGCCGCGGCCGGGATGGCCGCCGGCGGGGCGCTGCGGCCGTCCCGGGCCACCCGGCTGCGGGCGAGCGCGCTGCGCGGCGGGTCCCCCGCAGCGGTGCGGCCCGCGGCCCGCCCCCGGCAGCGGTCCGTGCCGTTGCGGCTCGGCAGCGCCCGGCGGCGTGACGGTGCGCTGGGCAGCCTGCTCCCGGGTGGTTTTCTCCCGAGCGGGGGACAGCGGCGAGCGAGTACGTTCGGCAGCCGGGCTGGCCGCAGTGCGTTGGGGAAGGCGCATACGCCGCGGTTCCGTGGCAGCAAGCCGGGTCCGCCCGGCGCCAGCGCCCCCGCCCGGCGGCACCGGCCAGTCTTCGGCCACCGGACGGTCTTCAGCCGCCGGGCGGGACGGCGAATCGGAACCAAGCGAACCGGAGGACTGCGATGATCCCGGCGTCCCGGCTGCGCCTCGCGGTGCTGTACGCGGTGGTGGCCGCGCTGCTGGTCACCCTGCTGGGACGGCTGTGGTACCTGCAGGCGATGACCGGCAGCTCGTACGCCAAGCTCGCCGCCGCGGACCAGACCCAGACCGTGATCACCCCGTCGGTCCGCGGCTCGATCCTCGACGACGCGGGCAGCCCGCTGGTGGACAACGCCAGCTCCCTGGTGGTCAACGTCGATTACATGAACCTGGCCCAGCAGGCCGACGGCGGCGCGGCGGTGCTGCGCCGCCTGGCCGGGCTGCTCGGCATGCCCGACAAGCTGCTCACTGAGAAGGTCCGGCTGTGCACCGCGCACGTGTCCCAGCCGTGCTGGCCGGGTTCGCCGTACCAGCCGATCCCGGTGGCGCAGAACGCCTCCGGAGCGATCGCCGTCCAGATCATGCAGGACCACCAGGCCTTCCCCGGGGTGACCGCGGGCGTCCAGCCGGTGGCCACCTACCCGGCGCCGGACGGCGCGAACCCCGCCCAGGTCCTCGGCTATCTCGGCCCGATCACCGCGCAGCAGATGAAGCGGCAGAACCTGCCGTCCACGGGTTTCTCCGGCGAGGACATGGTCGGGCAGGCCGGGCTGGAGGCGCAGTACAACACCCAGCTGGAGGGCACGCCGGGCAAGGAGGTGCTGTCCGTGAACAGCGCCGGCGCCGAACTCGGCGTCACCAGGACGACCCCGGCCCAGCCCGGGGCCGATGTGGTCACCAGCATCAACGCGAAGCTGCAGGCGGACGTGCAGAACGTGCTGGCCCAGGCGATCCGCAAGGCACAGCTGGAAGGCAACCCGAACGCCACGACCGGCGCGGCCGTCGTGCTGACCACGACCGGCCGGGTGGTGGCGATGGCCAGCGCCCCGGACTACAACCCGGCGGTCTGGAACGGTGGCATCAGCGAGCAGCAGTACCAGCAGCTGTTCGGCACCGGCGACAGTGAGCCGATCCTGAACCGGGTCACCCAGGGCGAGTACGCACCTGGCTCGACCTTCAAGGTGACCTCGACCGCTGCCGCGGTCAAGGCGGGCTACAGCCTCTACAACGACTACAGCTGCCCGGCCACCTACAGCATCGGCTCGCAGTCGTTCGCCAACGACGGTGAGCCGAGCCTCGGCCCGATGAGCCTGTCTGAGGCCCTGGTGGTCTCCTGCGACACGGTCTTCTACGAGCTGGCCAACCAGATCTTCCAGACCGACCGCCCCAACGACAACGTTGTGGACAGCCCGAACGCCCCGGTCCAGGAGATGCAGCAGATGGAGCTGGACTTCGGGTTCGGCGCTGTTCCCGGGATCGACCTGCCGGAGCAGAGCGCGGGCAGCATCCCCACCCGGGAGTGGCTGTACTACCTGTGGAAGGACAACGCGCACACCGGGCAGAACTGGTGCAAGTACGGCAATGCGAACGGCACCTACGTGCAGCAGATCGAGTACCAGGATTGCCTGTACGGGAACGTGTGGGAGCCCGGCCTGGCGGCGATCGCCGCCATCGGCCAGGGCTACGTCTCGGTGACCCCGCTGCAGCTCGCTGACGCCTACGCCGCCGTGGTCAACGGCGGCAAGCTGTACAGCCCGCGGATCGGCGAGGCGATCATCAGCCCGTCCGGCAAGCTGCTGCAGCAGATCAACCCCCCGCTGATCCGGCAGCTGCCCGTCAGCCAGAACACGCTCAGCTATATCCGGACCGCACTGACCGGGGTGACCACCGGCGCGGGTACCGCGGCCGGCGCGTTCAGCGGCTTCCCGCGGTCCACCGTGTGCGTGGGCGGCAAGACCGGTACCGCGGAAGTCTTCAACAGCTCGGTGACCTCGGTCTTCGCTTCCTTCGCGCCGTGCGGTGATCCCAAGTACGTGGTAGTCATGATGATCCCTGACTCCAACTACGGTGCGGACGTGGCCGCGCCCGCGGTCCGCCAGATCTACGACGACATCTACGGTCTGGAGGGCCATCAGGCCGCGCTGCCCGGCGGGAACCTGCCCAGCTCCCTGCCGGTGATCTCCCCGGACGGCTCCATCGCCGCCCCGGCCGGATACGGGGGGTCCTGATGAGTCTCGGCACGCGCGACTACGCCTCGCCCCGGGCGCCCAGCTTCCGCCCGGGCCGCACCTCGCTGCTGCACCGGCTCGTCCTGGCCAAGGACGCCCCGGTGCGCCAGTACGACTGGGTGCTGCTGGCCGTGGTGGTGGCGCTCAGCCTGATCGGCACGCTGCTGGTGTACTCCGCCACCCAGCCCAGCGCGGACCCACGCGGCTACCTGATCAAGCAGCTGATCAATGTGGCGCTCGGCCTGATGTTCATGGTGGCGGTCAGCCTGCTGGAGTACCGGCAGATCCGGATGTTCGCCCCGATCGTCTACGTGGCGGCCTGCCTCGGGCTGGCCGCGGTACTCAGCCCGCTGGGCAGCACGGTCAGTGGCGCGCGGTCCTGGATCACCCTGCCCGGCGGCAACCAGATCGAGCCCTCAGAATTCGCGAAGCTGGCCCTGATCCTCATGGGCGCGCTGATCTTCAGCGAGCTGCGGGACAGCAAGCACGTCCCGCGGCCGCGCGACGCCGGGCTGGTCCTGGCCTGCGCCGCGGTTCCGGTCGTCATGGTGGTGCTGCAGCCCGACCTCGGTGTGACCATCCTGCTGGTGATCATCGCGGCGGCGATGATCGCGCTGTCCGGGCTCAAGCTGCGCTGGGTGGCCGCCCTCGCCGTGGCCGGTGTCGGCCGGCGTGTTCGCCGTCCTCAAGCTGCACCTGCTCAAGAGCTATCAGCTGACCCGGCTGACCTCGTTCCTGCACCCGTCGGCCAATCCGAGCAGTTCCGGGTACGAGACGCTGCACTCCAAGATCATGATCGGCTCCGGCGGCATGTTCGGCACCGGCCTGCACCACGGCCAGCTGGTCAAAGCGGGATTCGTGCCCAACCAGCAGACCGACTTCATCTTCAGCGTTGCCGGTGAGGAGCTCGGCTTCGTCGGCGCGGCCGTGATCATCGCCCTGCTCGGCATCCTGGTCTTCCGCGCGCTGCGGATCGCCTCGCGCGCCGACGACCAGTTCGGCATGCTCGCCGCCGCCGGGGTGGCGGTGTGGTTCGCCGTGCAGTCGTTCATCAACATCGGCATGACGATCGGGATCATGCCGGTCACCGGGCTGCCGCTGCCGCTGGTGTCCTACGGCGGGTCCGCGATGTTCGCGGACATGATCGCCATCGGCATGCTCCAGTCGGTGCACCGCAGGCATTCCGTCTTCGGCTGACGCCGGCCCGCCCGGACCGGCTCGCCGGACCGGCTCGCCCGGACCGGCCCGCCGGGGCCGCCCGGACGGGCATGCCGGTACAGGCTCTAAGCTGTCAGGATGCCTGTGGAATCGGTCTACCCCCGCCTGGAGCCGTTGCTTCCCCGGGTGCGCAAGCCGATCCAGTACGTGGGGGGCGAACTCAACTCGGTGGTCCAGGACTGGGATACCGCCCAGGTCCGCTGGGCCCTGATGTACCCGGACGCCTACGAGGTGGGCGTGCCGAACCAGGGCATCCAGATTCTCTACGAGGTGCTGAACGAGACCGACGGCGTGCTCGCCGAGCGCACCTACACCGTCTGGCCGGACCTGGAACGCCTCATGCGGTCCCACGGGATCCCGCAGTTCACGGTGGACGCGCACCGCCCGGTCGCCGCGTTCGACGTGCTCGGCGTCAGCTTCGCCACCGAGCTGTGCTACACGAACCTGCTGTCCGCCCTCGACCTGGCCGGCCTGCCGCTGTCCGCGGCGGACCGGGACGAGCGGCATCCGCTGGTGCTGGCGGGCGGGCATGCGGCGTTCAATCCTGAGCCGGTCGCCGAGTTCCTGGACGGCGCGGTGCTCGGCGACGGCGAGCAGGCCGTGCTGACGATCTCTGGCCTAATCCGGGACTGGAAGGCGGAAGGCCGGCCGGGTGGCCGGGACGGCCTGCTGCTGCGCCTGGCCACCGACGGCGGCCTGTACGTGCCGCGGTTCTATGACGTGGACTACCTCCCGGACGGGCGGATCAAGCGGGTCGCCCCGAACCGGCCCGGGGTGCCATTCACCGTGGCCAAGCACACCGTGATGGACCTGGACGAGTGGCAGTACCCGCGCAAGCCGCTGGTCCCGGTGGCCGAGTCGGTGCACGAGCGGTTCAGCGTGGAGATCTTCCGCGGCTGCACCCGGGGCTGCCGGTTCTGCCAGGCCGGGATGATCACCCGGCCGGTGCGCGAGCGCAGCGTCACCGCGATCGGCGACATGGTGGAGCGTGGCCTGGCCGAGAGCGGCTTCAGCGAGGTCGGCCTGCTCTCTCTGTCCAGCGCCGACCACAGCGAGATCGACACCATCGCCACCGGCCTGGCTGACCGGTACGAGGGCACCAATGTCGGGCTGTCGCTGCCCTCGACCCGGGTGGACGCGTTCAACGTGACCCTCGCCGACGAGCTCAGCCGCAACGGCCGCCGGTCCGGCCTGACCTTCGCCCCGGAGGGCGGGTCCGAGCGGATCCGCAAAGTGATCAACAAGATGGTCACCGAGGACGACCTGATCCAGACCGTGACCACCGCCTACGCCAGTGGGTGGCGGCAGGTGAAGCTGTACTTCATGTGCGGCCTGCCCACCGAGACTGACGGGGACGTGCTCGCGATCGCGGGCCTGGCCCGGCGGGTGATCCAGGCCGGCCGGGAGGCAACCGGCCGCCGCGACATCCGGTGCACGGTGTCCATCGGCGGCTTCGTGCCCAAGCCGCACACCCCGTTCCAGTGGGCGGCCCAGTGCGACGCGCCGACCGTGCACGACCGGTTGCGCGCGCTGGGCGCGGCGCTGCGGTCTGACCCCGGCTACGGGCGCGCCATCGGCTACCGCTACCACGACGGCGAGCCGTCGATCGTCGAAGGGCTGCTGTCCCGCGGTGACCGCCGGGTGGCCAAGGTCATCAAGGCCGCGTGGCAGGACGGGGCCCGGTTCGACGGCTGGAGCGAGCACTTCTCGTTCGAGCGCTGGGCCCGCTGCGCTGAGCAGGCCCTGGCTGACGAGCCGGTGGATCTCGCCTGGTACACCACCCGGGAACGGGACTACGCCGAGGTGCTGCCCTGGGATCACCTGGACGCGGGCCTGGACCGGGACTGGCTGTGGCAGGACTGGCAGGAGGCGATCGACCCGGCGGGCGCCGAGGTCGAGGACTGCCGCTGGACGCCCTGTTACGACTGCGGGGTGTGCCCGACCATGGGCACGGAGATCCAGATCGGCCCCACTGGCCGGACGCTCCTCCCGCTGACCGTGGCGGCCGGGAGCGCACCCGCTGGTGCGGCCGCCGGTGCGGGCGGCGCTGGCGGCACCGGAACTCAGGCCGGTCCCGCGGGGAGCACCAGCTAGATGACAGACTCCGCCGCCCCGGTGCCGAAGAGCGCGGGGGGCCCGACACTCCCCGCAGGTCAGCCACCCGTCGTCCAGCGGCTTATCGTCCGGTACGCTAAAAGAAGCAGGATGCGATTCGCCAGTCACAGAGACGTCGCGCGGGCCGTTGAGCGCGGAGTGCGCAAGGCAGCGTTGCCTATTGCCTATTCCGCGGGATTCACGCCTCATCCGAAGATCTCTTATGCTGGCGCGGCCCCGACGGGGACGGCGAGTGAGGCTGAGTACCTGGAGCTTTCCCTGACGGAAGCCCGCGTCGTCGCCGATGTACGGGACCGGCTCGATGCGGCCCTGCCGGACGGGATTGATGTGATTGACGTGACCGAGCAGCCTGGCTCGCTGGCCGCCTTGGACCTTGAGGCATCCCAGTGGGAGGTCGTCCTCCCCGGAGTCGGGCTGGACGAGGCAGCTGCGGCGGCCGAGGCGCTCCTCGCCGCCAAGAGCGTGCCCGTCGAGCGCTTGACCAGCAAGGGCATCCGGCGGATGGATGCCCGTGCCGCACTTGTCACGATGCAGGCCGACCGGGGTGCCGCCGCTGGGCGGGACGCCGGTTATGCAGTACTTCGAATGGTCGTTCGGCACGTGACACCCGCCGTGCGACCCGACGACATCCTGACTGCACTTGGCCGTGTAGCCGGACTTGCGCCCGCGTCACCACCGGTGGTGACGCGGCTGGCGCAGGGACCGCTCGCGGTAGTGGCTATCACCGCAGCGCCTGACGCGGCAGTGGCAGCCACGGACGGGCCGAGCGGGCGGCAAGCGCCCGGCGTCCCGGTTGGTAGCCCAGCGTCCCAGGTGGCGGCACCCCCGCCGCTGGGACAGGGCGCGACACCAGAACATGTAACGGCAACGCGCCCCGGAGCGCCGTCGGCCTCACCGGCTGGCACGCTCCGGGCGAGCGCGTACGACCAGCTCCTGCGCGGAGCGGCGGGTTCCACCGGAACCCACGCGCCCGGGAGCCTGACGGGAGATAGCCCGGATGCTCGAGACCGAGCTGAGCGACAGTGATCCGAATGAGACAGCGCGCGGCGATGCGCACCACACGAGCGGCAACGACGAGCCTAGCCCGTCCGGCCTAGCCGCTCCGGAGGCCCCGGACGGGGCCAGCGCCGAGCCTGCCACCCGCCCGGCACGGCGCCCGCGCCGGGCCGCGACCCGCGCGGCTGGGCCGCCGTCTGCCGCGGCCGAGGCGCTGCCCGGCTTCCCGGCCCTGCCGGTGCCAGCCTCACCGGCCACGACGCAAGCCGCCGGGCCGGGTGCTGCTGCGCCGCCGCTGACGGCCGCGCCCGTGACCGCGCCGCCCCTGATCACGGGGCCAGCGGGCCCGGCCGGCGGAGTGCCCCAGGCCACGTTCCAGCCGCCTCCGGTCATGCCAGTCATCTTCCAGCCGCCGGCCGCGGGCCAGCCTGCGGCCGACCCCGGCCCGTCCCGGGACGAGGCGGCCAGCGTTGACGACTCCGTCCCGGACGACCAGGCCCGGGACAACGGCACGGACGGCTCTGGCCGGCGCCGCCGCCGCCGGGGTGGCCGGTCCGGTCGTCAGGCCGACGGCGAGGCAGCGGCCGATGAGGCCGCCGCCGGTGAGCAGGCCGCCGGTGAGCAGGCGCCGGGACGCGGCGGCAGCCGCGGTTCCGCGCGTGACAGCAAGCCTGCGGACAGCTCGCCGTCAGCCGCTGAGCCGGCCGAGCCCGGCCACGCCGGTGACCAGGCCGACGCGGACGGGGACGGGGACGGGCCAGACGATGGCGGCCAGGACGACGACGGGCCGGGCGGCAGCCGCCGGCGCCGCCGCCGGCGTCGGCGTGCGTCCGCCGGGGATGCGGACAACCTCTCCGCGGACGACCCGCCGAACACGGTCGTGCACGTGCGGGTGCCGCGCTCGGCCGCGGCTGACGAGCCGGTCTCATCCAGCGACGTCAAGTCGGTGCGCGGGTCCACCCGGCTCGAGGCGAAGCGGCAGCGGCGGCGTGAGGGCCGCGAATCCGGCCGCCGCCGCCCGCCGGTTATCTCGGAGTCGGAGTTCCTGGCCCGGCGCGAGTCCGTGGACCGGGTCATGGTCGTCCGCCAGCTGCACGACCGCACCCAGATCGCCGTGCTGGAAGACGGTGTCCTGGTCGAGCACTACGTGGACAAGGCCACCCACCAGTCCATGGTCGGCAACGTCTACCTGGGCAAGGTGCAGAACGTCCTGCCGTCCATGGAGGCGGCCTTCGTCGACATCGGCAAGGGCCGGAACGCCGTGCTCTACGCGGGCGAGGTCAACTTCGACGCCAGTGGGCTGGAAGGCGAGTCCAAGCGGATCGAGTCCGCGCTGAAGTCCGGCCAGTCGGTCCTGGTGCAGGTGACCAAGGACCCGGTCGGGCACAAGGGCGCCCGGCTGACCAGCCAGGTCAGCCTGCCTGGCCGGTACCTGGTGTATGTGCCGGGCGGCTCCATGATGGGCATCAGCCGCAAGCTGCCGGACAAGGAGCGGACCCGGCTGAAGCAGATCCTCAAGCAGGTCATGCCCGAGGGCGCGGGCGTGATCGTGCGCACCGCCGCCGAGGGCGCGACCGAGGAGGAACTGAGCCGGGACGTCGCGCGGCTGTCTGCCCAGTGGGAGGCGATCGCGCAGAAGTCGAAGACCGCGAACGCGCCGGAGTTGCTGTACAGCGAGCCGGACCTGACCATCAGGGTGGTCAGGGACATCTTCAACGAAGACTTCGCCTCGCTGGTGGTCGAGGGAGACGACGGCTGGGACCTGGTGCACGAGTACGTCCGGTACGTCGCCCCGCATCTCGCGGACCGGCTCGGCCACTGGGCCGATGACGAGGACGTGTTCGCCCGCTACCGGATCGACGAGCAGCTGGCCAAGGCGCTGGAGCGCAAGGTGTGGCTGCCCAGCGGTGGCTCGCTGGTCATCGACAACACCGAGGCCATGACGGTGGTGGACGTCAACACCGGGAAGTTCACCGGCCAGGGAGGCAACCTGGAGGAGACGGTCACCCGCAACAACCTGGAGGCGGCGGAGGAGATCGTCCGCCAGCTCAGGCTGCGTGACGTGGGCGGCATCATCGTCATCGACTTCATCGACATGGTGCTGGAGAGCAACCGGGAGCTGGTGCTCCGGCGGATGCTGGAGTGCCTGGCCCGGGACCGGACCAAGCACCAGGTCGCCGAGGTCACCTCGCTGGGACTGGTGCAGATGACCCGCAAGCGGGTCGGCTCCGGCCTGCTGGAGGCGTTCTCCGAGCCGTGTGAGTGCTGCAACGGGCGCGGCCGCATCATCTCCCTGGACCTGACCGACCCGATCGGCAGCGGCCGGGGGCGTGGGCCCACGGAGGAAGGGCGGCAGCCGTCCAACGGCCGCCATGACCGGAACGCGCGCCCGGAGCGGAACGGCCGGGCGGACCGGAGCGGCCGGTCAGACCGCAACAGCCGGGGCGCGGACGCTGGCAGCGACACCGGGCAGCCTGCCGAGGCCCTGGCGGGCAGCGGCGCAGTGGAGACCGGAGCGGGAAGCGGGCCCGGCGAGCCCGACCGCCCCGACCGCCCCGCCGGCCGGCGCCGCCGTCGGTCTGGTGGGTCCGCGGACGCTGGCCAGTCCGGTGGCACCACCGTGGCCGACCCGTCGCCTACGGTCGGCCCCGCTGAGCCGGTTGTGGCTGAGCCGGTTGTGGCTGAGCTGGCTGTGGCTGAGCTGGCTGTGGCTGAGCCGGCTGTGGCTGAGCCGGTTGCGGATGGGCCGACTGCGGCCGGGCCGGCTGCGGCTGCGGTGGACGAGGTGGTCACGGTGGCGGCGGACGTAGCCGATCACCTGGCGACCGGCTACGGCCGGTCGGACAGCCAGGCCGACGACCACGGCGATGCCGGAGACCAGCGCGCGGCCGGGGATCCCGGCACTCCGGTAGACCACGGGACTCCGGCGGGCCAGTGGACCCCGGAGGACCACGGGACCCCGGAAGACCACGGGACTCCGGAGGACCAGTGGACTCCGGAGGACCACGGGGGCGCGGAAGTCCCAGGGGAGGACGGCCCGCCCACCGCACCATGACCGAGCCGTGGCCGGTCGCCGCAGCGTGGCGGCCGGACTGCTCAGGGTTTCTGATAACCTGAGTGGTCGGCGCACCGCATGGATCCGGGGACGGTTGTCCTCAGGGTACGGCGTGCGAAGCAGGCAGGCCCTCACCGTGATGCCATCCCGCTATGCGGAGGGTGCGGTGGGCCCGCGGCAAAAGCCCGGAGCAGGAAAAAGCAGAGAGCGAGTTCTCGGTGTACGCGATCGTGCGCTGCGGTGGCAGGCAGGAGAAGGCGGCGGTGGATGACGTCCTCACCGTCGACACCCTGGCCGGCGAGGTTGGTTCCAGGATTACCCTGCCGGCGTTGCTCGTTGTCGATGACGACAAGGTCATCAGCAGCGCAGCTGAGCTTGGCCGGTGCGAGGTGACCGCGGAGATCCTGGGCGCGGTGGCCGGCCCCAAGATCAACATGATCCACTACCGGAACAAGACCGGGTACCGGCGGCGCCTCGGTCACCGGCAGAAGTACACCCAGGTGAAGATCACCGGTATCAGCACCAGCGAGAGCAGCGCGGCCAAGAGCAAGGCCGCTAGCAGCGCAGGGAAGGCGGAGGACTGACGTGGCACACAAGAAGGGCGCGTCGTCCAGCCGGAACGGCCGCGACTCCTCGGCCCAGCGCCTGGGCGTGAAGCGGTTCGGCGGCCAGCAGGTCAACGCCGGGGAGATCATCGTCCGCCAGCGCGGGACCCACTTCCACCCCGGGCCGGGCGTGGGCCGGGGCGGTGACGACACTCTGTTCGCCCTGGTGGCGGGCAAGGTGACGTTCGGCACCTTCCGGCGGCGCCGCGCGGTCAGCGTGATCGCCGGGGCCGATGAGGCGGCGAGCGCACCGGCGGCCAGGTAGCGGCCAGCGCACAGTCATTGCGAAATGCAGGGGCGGACCGCTGCGGTCCGCCCCTGATCTATGTAATTACCCGGGAGGTGCACGTGGCAGAATTCGCGGACCGGGCCCTCCTGCATGTCAGGGCGGGCAACGGCGGTCATGGCTGTGCTTCCGTGCACCGGGAGAAGTTCAAGCCCCTCGGCGGCCCGGACGGGGGTAACGGCGGCCGTGGCGGTGATGTGATCCTCGAGGTCCATCCCAGCGTGGCCACCCTGCTCGACTTCCACCGCCGGCCGGTGCGGAAGGCCGGCAACGGCAAGCAGGGCTCCGGCTCGAACCGCAGTGGCGCGGCCGGGCTGGACCTGGTCATCCGGGTGCCGGACGGCACCGTGGTCAAGACCGAGGACGGCGACGTCGTAGCGGACCTGGTCGGGAACGGGACCACGTTGGTGGCGGCCCAGGGTGGCAAGGGCGGGCTGGGCAACGCCGCCCTGGCCTCCACCCGGCGCAAGGCGCCCGGCTTTGCCCTGCGCGGCGAGCCCGGGGAGGAGTACTCCCTCGTGCTCGAGCTCAAGACCGTGGCTGACGCGGGCCTGGTGGGCTTCCCCAACGCGGGCAAGTCGTCGCTTATCGGCGCGATGTCAGCGGCCAAGCCCAAGGTCGGCGACTACCCCTTCACCACGCTCACCCCGCACCTGGGTGTGGTCGAGGCGGGGGACACTGAGTTCGTGGTGGCGGACGTGCCCGGCCTCATCCCCGGGGCCAGCGAGGGCAAGGGGCTCGGCCTGGACTTCCTCCGGCACGTGGAACGCTGTGCGGTGCTCGTGCACGTGCTCGACTGCGCCACCCCGGAACCAGGCCGGGACCCGGTCTCCGACCTCGATGTGATCGAGGCGGAACTGACCGCCTACGCGGCCTCCACCGGCGCCGACCTGTCCGGGCGGCCCCGGATCGTCGCGCTGAACAAGGTCGATGTGCCCGCCGCGCGAGACCTCGCGGACATGATCGAGCCGGAACTCACCGCCCGGGGCCTGACCGTCTGCCAGGTGTCCGCGGCGACCCGGGAAGGCGTGCGCGACCTGGCCTTCGCCATCGGCGCGGTGGTCGCCGAGGTGCGCGCGGCGACCCCGGTCGCCGAGCCGACCCGCCGGGTGATCCGGCCGGAGCCGCGCGGCGGCCCGGAATTCGAGATCGAGCGGTCCGGAGAGAACACCTTCCTGGTCCGTGGGGACAAGCCGTGGCGCTGGGTGCTGCAGACCGACTTTTCCAACGACGAGGCGGTCGGGTACCTGGCCGACCGCCTCGCCAAGCTCGGTGTAGAGGAGGCACTGGCCGAGGCAGGTGCCGAGGACGGCGCCGAAGTGATGATCGGCAACGGCGAGGAGGCCGTGGTATTCGACTGGGACCCGGACATCCCGTCCGGCGCCCAGCACGGCCTCGGCCCGCGCGGCACCGACCGCCGCCTCACCCCATGACCCCCACCCTGGCCGGTGGCGAACCCTGGCGGGCCGATGTGGCGGGGGCGTCGCCGGTGGTGGTCAAGGTGGGCTCCTCCTCGCTGACCACGGCGGAGGGCGGGATCGACGAGCACCGTATCGCCGCGCTGGCGGACGCGCTCGCGGCCCGGGCGGCCCAGGGGACCCAGGTTGTGCTGGTGTCGTCCGGGGCGATCGCCGCGGGCCTGGCCCCGCTCGGGCTGGCCCGCCGTCCCCGCGACCTGGCGACCCAGCAGGCCGCTGCGAGCGTCGGGCAGGGCCTGCTGATCGCCCGGTACAGCGCGGCGTTCGGCCAGCATGAGGTACGGACTGGGCAGGTGCTGCTGAGCGCGGACGACCTGATGCGCCGGGCGCACTACCGGAACGCGCAGCGCACCCTGAGCAGGCTGCTCGAGCTGGGCGTACTGCCGATCGTCAACGAGAACGACACCGTCGCCACGGACGAAATCAGGTTCGGTGACAACGACCGGCTCGCCGCGCTGGTCGCGCACGTGGTGCGGGCCGGGGCGCTGATCCTGCTCTCCGATGTGGATGGCCTGTACGACACGGACCCGCGGCGACCAGGTGCGCGGCTGATCAGCCAGGTGCGCAGCCGGGCCGACCTGGACGGGGTGATCCTCGGCCGGGCCGGGGCGGGTGGGGCGATCATGGTGGGCACCGGGGGGATGGTCACCAAGGTGGATGCCGCCACGATCGCGACGGAGGCCGGCATCCCGACCGTGGTAACCGGGGCCGGGCAGGCGGTCGCCGCGCTGGCGGGCGAGCCGGTCGGCACCTATTTCGCGGCGGGTGGACGGCGGCCGGGCACCCGGCAGCTGTGGCTCGCGCATGCGGCGGCGGGCCGCGGCCGGCTGCTGCTGGACGACGGCGCCGCCGCGGCGATCAGGGCGGGCCGGGCGTCGCTGCTGCCCGCCGGGATCACCGGGGTGGACGGGGCGTTCCACGCGGGCGACCCGGTGGACCTGTGCGACCCGGCGGGCGTGGTGGTCGCGCGGGGCCTGGTCAACTACGACGCGGCCGAGATTCCCGCGATGATGGGCCAGTCCACCCGGGAACTAGCGGCCCGGCTGGGCCCGGAGTACGAGCGCGAGATCGTGCACCGGGATGACCTCGTGCTGCTGGGCCCGCGGCAGCGCCGGGCCGGCTGACCTGCCTGGCCAGCCGGCGCCGCGCACGACCTCAGCTGCCGCTGTCCCGGCGATTGCCCTGCTTGCCGTCCATCGCCGTTACTGCGTCGATTGCTCTGCTAGTTGTCATCGCCGTTAGTGCGGCGATTGAAGATGTTCCCGAACAGCCGCTCGCCGGTGCCCACGGCCGTGTCGGCGACGCCCTTGACCAGGCCGATGAACGGGTCCGAGGTCCGGTTCCAGGACTCCTGGTAGGACTTGGCGGCGGCCATGAACTCTTCACTCATCGAGGTGTCGCCGTCGTCCTCGCGGCGCGGGTAGTTGCCGGCCAGGATCGTCTCGTATTCGCCCTCGGCGACCCAGCGGTCCAGCTCAGCGACCCGCACCACCGCGAAGGGGTGCGTGGTGCCCTGCATCTGGAGCAGCTTCAGCAGCCCTTCCCGCACGTCGGGGACGGCGTCGTACTCGCGGGCCTGCTTGAGGAACTCGTCGGGGCTGAGCTCGGACATCCGCGAGCCGCCAGCGATCTTCATCAGCGCCCGGCGCCCCGCGGCGGGATCCTGGCTGGCCAGCAAGCCGGCCCGGTCGCAGGACAGCTCGGACTTGCGGTACCACTCCTCCAGCCCGGCGATGATCACCCGCAGGCCGATGTAGCCGATCGCGAACCAGGCCAGCCGGGCGGCCAGCCGGGTCAGGTGGAACAGCATGGTCCGGTACACGGCGTGCCCGGACAGCACGTGGCCGAGCTCATGCCCGATCACGAAGCGGTGCTCCTCAGCGTCCAGCAGGTCGACGAGGCCGGTCGTGATGACGATGAAGGGCTTGTCGGAACCCAGGGTCATCGCGTTCGGCTGGGGGTCCTGGGTGATGAAAAGTTCGGGCACCTCAGGCAGGTCCAGGATGGCAGCGCCGTCCAGCAGCAGCTGGTACAGCTGCGGGAACTGCTCGTTGGAGGCTCGCACTGAGCTGGCCAGGAACAGCAACCGCAGGCTCCGGTCGCTGAATAGCCCGGCCAGACGCTTCAGCAGCACGTCGAAGCCGGTGAGTTTGCGCATAGCTACCAGCGCCGACCGGTCAGCGGGGTGCTCGTAGGCACGGGAGCTGATGCCAGGTAGTCGGACGCGGGCACGATCCGGGACAGTGGTCATGCCAGTCATGCTATGGCGTGACGCGGGCGGAGTCTGCCTCCGTTCTGGCGGGCATGTCCGCCCGGGCCCGGGCGGACCGGCCAGAAGGCCGCGGCCAGCAGCAGGAGCAGCGGGCCGCTGTTCGGATCGGTGCCCTGGCCGGCCAGGAAGCCGCCGTGCTACGGCGTTCCGTAATTGATTCACTACGAATCGTTATCAGAGTTCGCGGCTGAACGAGGTTTCTGGCCCGGCCGGGCTGGTGTGCGATTCTGGGACAGGGCGCGGTGTGCATCCGGCCTCACGCAGCAACGACGCTGGGGGTGGAGAACAACGATGATGTTCGAGCCTGACGCCGAAGCGATGCCCACTGACCAGCGCCGCGATGTGCAGCTTCAACGGCTCCGGGTCCTGGTGGATCGGGTTCTCGCCGTCGGCGGGGTGCCGGGGGAGCGGCTCCGCCTCGCCGGGGTGGCCAGCGGCGCGGAGATCACCCTGGATGACCTGCCCCGGCTGCCGCTGACCGGGAAGAAGGATCTGTGGGCGGCGTACCCGTTCGGCATGCTGGGCGTGCCGCGATCCGAGGTGGTCGCGTTCCACGGCTCCAGCGGCACCGGTGGCCGGCCCACCCTGGTCGGCTACACCCGCACGGACCTGACGCTGTGGTCCCGCGTGTGCGCGCGGGCGCTGGCCGCCGCGGGCGCGACCGCCGACAGCATCGTGCACAACGCCTATGGATACGGGCTGTTCACCGGTGGCCTAGGGCTTCATCAGGGCGCGATTGCGCTGGGCGCTGCGGTGGTGCCTGCCTCAGGCGGGATGACATCGCGGCAGGTGACCCTGATCGGTGATCTGCGGCCGGACATCCTGACCTGCACCCCGTCATACGCCATCCGGCTCGGCGAGGCGCTGGCCGCGGCGGGCCTGCGCCCCGGCCAGGGGCTGGCGCTGCGGGCCGGCCTGTTCGGCGCGGAACCGTGGTCCCGGCAGCTCCGGGCCCGGATCGAGGAACTGCTCGGGCTGCGCGCGCTGGACATCTATGGGCTGTCCGAGGTGATCGGTCCGGGCGTGGCCTTCGAATGCCTGGAGGCCGCGGACGGCCTGCACGTCAACGAGGACCACTTCCTGGTCGAGGCAATCGACCCGCTGACCGGCGAGCCGGTGCCCGACGGCAGCCTGGGGGAACTGGTGTTCTCCGGCCTCACCCGGGAGGCGGGCCCGCTGCTGCGCTACCGCACCGGGGACATCGCCGCGCTGCGCCGGGGCACCTGCGAGTGCGGCCGGACCCTGGTGAAGATGAGTCAGATCACCGGCCGGCGGGACGACATGCTGGTGATCCGGGGCGTGAACATCTACCCGAGTGAAGTGGAGCGGGTGCTCCTGGCTGATCCGGCGCTGAGCCCCGACTACCTGCTCGTGCTGGACCGGCGGGAGGCCGTGCCGCACCTGCTGGCCTGCTGTGAGTACCGCACAGTGGAGATGGCCAGCTCCGGGCCGCCCGAGACGGAGCTGGAGGCGCGGCTGCGGGCCACGCTCGGGGTGCGGATCCGGGTGCGGGTGGTGCCGCCCGGCACCGTGCCGCGCACCGAGGTCGGCAAGGCGGTCCGGGTAGTCAGCTGGGACGCCGCCGACGAGCCGCCCCCGGTCCCCGGCCTGTGAGGAACGCTGGGCTGGCGCTGGGCTGGCGCTGGGCCGGTGATGCTGGCCCGAGGTGCTGGGCCGGTGGGGCTGGGGTGGTGGTGTGGGTCGGCGGCCAGGGCAGCACGGCCACTAGAGTCACGTCATGGGTGATGAGGTGTCTGCCAACGGGAATCGGGCCCGCGCGCCACGGATCGGCGTGATGGGCGGCACGTTCGACCCGGTGCACCATGGCCACCTGGTCGCAGCGAGTGAGGTGGCGCACTTCTTCTCGCTCGACGAAGTGATCTTCGTGCCCACCGGCCAGCCCTGGCAGAAGGAGGACCGGAAGGTCGCGCCGTCCGAGGACCGCTACCTGATGACGGTGATCGCCACCGCGTCGAACCCGCGGTTCTCGGTCAGCCGGGTGGACATCGACCGGCCAGGGCCGACCTACACCATTGACACGTTGCGGGAACTGCGCGCGATCCGGGGCGATCAGGCGGAGTGGTTCTTCATCACCGGGGCGGACGCGCTGTCCCGGATGATCTCCTGGCAGGACGCCGCGGAACTGTTCAAGCTCGCGCACTTCATCGGCTGCACCCGTCCCGGGCACCGGCTGAGCAGCCAGGGGCTACCCCAGGAAGGGGTCAGCCTGATCGAGATCCCGGCCCTGGCCATCTCCTCGACCGAGTGCCGGGAGCGGGTAGCCGCCGGGGAGCCGATCTGGTACCTGGTGCCGGACGGGGTGGTGCAGTACATCGCCAAACGCCGGCTCTACTGCGGCGAGCCGATCAAGGGTGTGGCCAGTGCCCCTGAGGCCGCTGGACCCTGCGAGTAAGCGGCCCGGTAGTGGTATTCGTTGCGGGCAGTTAAGAGCGGTACCGGCGGCGACGCGCGCGGATGCGCGGTTGGGCCAGTCTGCCGGCGAGGCAGGTTACCCTGAAATGCGCTAGTGCCCCGCAGGCGCCGGCATGAGACGCTAGGGGTGTGAAGGTCCCCAGCTGAGGAGGACGACTACCACACGTGACTGCCACCACCAGGGCCGTCGAGCTTGCGGAGATCGCCGCAGAAGCTGCGGCTGACAAGCTCGCCAGTGACATCATCGCCTACGACGTGAGTGAGCAGCTCGTCATCACGGATGTGTTCCTGCTCTGTTCTGCTGCCAACGACCGCCAGGTACGGGCGATCGTAGACGCGATCGAGGAGAACCTGCGCAAGGCCGGTGTCCGGCCGGTGCGCCGTGAGGGCGAGCGGGAGGGCCGCTGGGTCCTCCTGGACTACCTGGACATCGTTGTCCACGTGCAGCACGCCGAGGAGCGGACGTTCTACGCTCTCGAGCGGCTGTGGAAGGACTGCCCGCGGCTGCAGCTACCCGAGCCGGTCTCGGTCGGCGGCCCAGGCGCCGCGGGACGCCAGGGCGGGGATCAGCGCTGACGACGGGGGAGAGCGGGCCAGTAGTCGCTGATCAGCGGCCCGGCCTGGATTCCAGGGTGCGGCTCGTGCTGTGGCGGCACGGGCAGACCCCGTGGAACGTGCAGAACCGGTTCCAGGGGCAGACGGACATCCCGCTCGACCAGACTGGGGAAGAGCAGGCTGAGCGGGCCGCGCGGTTGCTGGCGGCACTGCGCCCGGCCGCCATCGTGTCGTCCGACCTGAGCCGGGCCATGGCCACCGCCGCGCCGCTGGCCCGGCTCACCGGGCTGACCGTGACCACCGACAAGGACTTGCGGGAACGGCACGGCGGGGCCTGGGAGGGCCTGAACAACATCGAGATCCGGGAGCGGTACCCGCTGGCGTACATGAGCTGGGCCCCCCCGGACGGCGAGACGTCGGCTGCGGTCGCGGACCGCGCGGGCGCGGCCCTGGACCGGGTCGCTGCGAGCCTGGCGCCAGGCTCGCTCGCCGTTGTGGTCAGCCACGGCGCAGCGCTCCGGCTGGGCGCGGCCCGGCTGCTGGGACTGCCGGAAGACCTGTGGGGCGTGATCGGCCCGCTGTCCAACTGCTCCTGGTCGGTCATGGTCCGCGGTCAGCGGCGGTGGCGGCTGCTGGAGCACAACGCCGGAACTCTTCCCGAGCCAGTGCTGAGTGATGACCGGTGAGCCCGCCGGGTCTTGTATGCTAGCTGGGCGCCGCAGGGTTGCTGACGGCGTCGAGGGGCTATAGCTCAGTTGGTAGAGCGCTTGCATGGCATGCAAGAGGTCAGCGGTTCGAGCCCGCTTAGCTCCACCCGCCCTGTTTTTGCAGGTCAGAGGCTACTTATGGCTTCGTTCCAGACCTCCGGGGCGGTACGCTCAGCGCGCCGCCGACCTGGGGGACAGCTTGAGCTTCTGGCCTTTCCGCAGGTCAGCGGCAAAATTCGAGTGCAGGTGCAGCTTCTTGCGCGGCCCGCAAGAGGTCATGATTAGGTTACTGTCTTTCCGCAGGTCAGCGGGTACTCGGTTGTTCCTGGCGGATAGCTGGTTACCAAGCGGGTTACCGTCAGCCTGGACGCTATGCGTGCCGGAAACCTTGTACACGACGTCGAGGACCTCGCGCTCGCCGTGGTGGTGCACGGTCTTGTGGGTGGCCTCGAGGGTGCTGCGGCTGTGCGGGCCGGGCTGTCGCGCTCACCCGGCCGGGCAGCAGCCTGGCAGTGGGCCGGGCCCGGAGCAGGTGCCGGGCGGCGGTTGTGCAGTGCACTCCGGCCTGTTCCCCGTGCGCTGTCACAACCCGGATTGGGCCCCGTGTGGCAGAAACCATCCGGAAGTCCGCGAACCGTGGAACGCGTCCGGGGTGGGCGCGCTTCCTGGCCGTTGACGGTGGCGGGCCTGTGGGGTTCCAGAACTCGGCCACCATTCTTGACCTGGGCTTCTATGCGGCCCGCTCGTACTCGCTGATGAGGCCGCCGAGGACGGGCCGGCGGTTGATCTGCTTCTGGGAGAGATCAGCGACGGGGTGGTCGGGCCGGGGCGGGCGGAGCTGGCGGCTGCGATGAGGTCGCTGTCCGTTGTAATGGGTCTCATACTCGGCCAGGATCGTCCGCAGATGCCGTTCGCCGAAGATGAGCATCCGGTCGGTGACCTCGGTCCGGGCGGTGAGCACGAACCTTTCCGCGTAAGCGTTCGCGCGCGGGCTGCGGGGCGGGATCTTCACAACCTGGATACCGGCATTGGCCAGGACTGCGTCAAACGACGTGGTGAACTGCCCGGCCCGGTCACGGACCAGGAACCGGAAGTCGGCGGCGCGATCACCCAGATCCATCAGGAGGTTGCGGATCTGCTGCACGGTCTAGGCCCCGTCCGGGTTCGCGGTGATCCCGAGGATGTGCACGTAACGGCTGCCTATCTCGATGACGAATAGGCAGTACAGCCGCTGGAGGGTCACTGCGCAGTCCACGTGGAAGAAGTCGGTGGCGAGCATGGTCGCAGCCTGGGTGTGCAGGAACTTCCGCCAAGTCACGTCGGTATGCTGTTTCGGTGCCGGGGGGATTTTCAGCGCCTTGAGGACCCGGCGGATCGTGGATGCGCTGACCCGGTGGCCGAGTTTCAGCAGTTCGCCTTGGATCCGCTGGTATCCCCAGCGGTTGTTCTCGGTGGCGAGTCGCTCGATGAGCGCGGCGATCTCGGCGTTGACTGGCGGCCGCCCGGTCCGGTTGGGGTAGGTCCACTTGCGGGTGACCAGGCGGCGGTGCCAGCGCAGGACGGTGCCGGGGTGACCAGCCGGTGCATCCGCAGCCTTGTCGGCAGCAGCTGGATCAGCGCGGCGAGGATGGCGCGGTCGGCCCAGTCGAGCCGGGGCCGCAGATGGGTGCGGCGCAGCACGGCGACCTCATGCCGCAGCACGAGCAGTTCGGCATCCTTGGAGGCCGATGACCGGCCGAGCAGGACAAGCCAGCCGCAGAGCCGGACGAAGATGAGATAGAGCATGGGGTGAGGGACACGGATGATCATGATGCCCTACGGCTAACGTTGATCATCACTGCAGCTCAACAGGGCACGCAGACTTCTGGCACCCCACAGAGAGAATGCCCGCCACCGCGGGCTGAGCACAGGCCGGCTGGCTGGCCACCCGTCATGAAGCACACAATGAGGTTCATGGCCTTCATCGTCTGCGCCCGCTGCGGTAAGCGCCTCACCGCCGCGATCGCCGAGACGGCGCTGCCGGCGCCAGCCACCGAAGAGACGCGGGGCACCCACCAGTCCCTGCCAGCCCGGATGACGTCCGGAACCTATGCTGTCAGCCCGGAGATGAACGGCTTCGTCCTCAACCCCGACGACGTCAAGAGCACTGAGCCCCACCCCGACCCCCGCCGCCGGAACGGATGCTGCGGCCTCGACGGGCTGAACGGCCCCAACCTCGTCTGCGCCAGGTGCGGCACCGAGATCGGCACTAAGTGGGTGACGCCGTAAGTTCCTCTGGGGTGAGCCAGGGTCACGGGCCTGGTTCGTGACCGAGCCCGGTGAGGTGGATGGTGCAGGCGGTGTCGAGGGCTTCTTGCGGGGTGCCGGCCGGGAGCCCGGTGTGCAGGACGGCGTCCTGGTAGTGGTTGCTGGCGGCGGAGTAGATCGCGAAGCCGAAGGAATGAGCTGAGCCGCCGTAGCGCAGGCGGCATAGTGGTAGGCGCTGGCCGTCGCGGAGCACGCCTGTGATGTAGCCGAAGGCGCCGCGGTAGGTGACCTGTACCCGGGTGAGCTGTGGCCAGTGGGCTTCGGCGTGGTCCAGCAGCCGCAGGGTGATCGAGTTGCGGGTGGATTCCGGGATTGCGGCCATGGGCTCTCATTGTGCCGCGCGGGACCGTGCTGCCCGTTATGATCATCGGCCCGGGGAGCAGGTCACGTCCAGGTGATGATCCCGGAGGCGCCATGCCGCGGTACTGCGCGGTGCCGGTCATGCTGAGTGCTGGTGAGCGCAAGAGGTTAAAGAAACGTGCCCGCGGGGCCAAGACCGCCTACCGGGACTGGCTGCGGGCGCAGATCGTGCTGGCTGCTGCCCGTGGCCGGGCCAGCGCCCGGATCGCGGCGGACCTGCACGTCAGTGTGGACACGGTCCGCAAGTGGCGGGGCCGGTTCGCTGGCCGCGGCCTGGATGGCCTGGCGGACCTGCCCCGGTCCGGGCGGCCACGGCGGATCAGCGCGCTGGACCGGGCCGCGGTGGTAGCGCTGGCCTGCCAGCTGCCCGCCGCCACCGGGGTGCCGCTGGCCCGCTGGAGCGGCCCGGAGCTGGCCGCCGAGATCACGAAGGCGGGGCTGGCCAGCCCGATCTCGCCATCCTCGGTCCTGCGGATCCTGGCTGAGCACCCCATCAAGCCCTGGCAATACCAATCGTGGATCTACCCGCGCGACCCGGGCTTCGCCGCCAAGGCCACCGTCATCCTCGACCTCTACCAGGGGTACTACCGGGGCAAGCGGCTACGGCCGGGCGACCGGATCATCTCGGTGGACGCCAAGCCCTCCATCCAGGCCCGCGCCCGCTGCCACGCCACCGGCCCGCCCGGGCCTGGGCGGCCGATGCGCGTGGAGCACGAATACGACCGCGCCGGCGCCCTGGCGCTGCTGGCCGCACTCGACGTGCGCACCGGGAAGGTATTCGCGTCCTGCCCTCAAGCCTGAGCCCGCCGGCGTCCGCCTACGGCGCCCTGGCCGTCACCCGCCTCCTGGTTACCTTCGGTGACCGTCCGCGGCCAGCCGCCTTCCTCGCCTGCCGGGCGGTGCGGGTGGTGGCCATGCGCACCCGGCGGGCCTGGTTCTGCGGGTTGGCGAATCCGCGGGCGTTCCTGGCGACAAGTTTGGCGGTGCGGTTATGCGCTTCTGATTTCGCGTTGGAATAGCCTGTCAGGACGGCGTCGATGACGGGCTGCTGCCATTTGCTTATTGTCTTGGCGAGGGTTTTTATCTCGGGGACGCTGTCGTTGCCGGCGCACCAGATGTAGAAGCTGGCGAGCTTGTCGCGGACCGCGCTGGGCGCGGGGGTGACGTGGGTGCGGGTGGCGCGCAGGGCGAGCAGGTCGCGCAGGTGCTCCTTGGCGATCCAGACGGCGGCGATCTGCTGGCCGTCAGCGTCGGCGTCCAGCACGCCGATGATGGCAGCCAGGTGATCGGGGCCCAGGTTCTCGATGTTGTACCGGAGCATGTAGTGCAGCGGCCGGGGCAGGCCGAGGTCCTCGTGCGCGTGCTCGGTGCGGTAACCCAGCCGCCGGAACGCGTCGTCTATCTTCCGGTTAGCGAGTTTCACCAAGTGGAAGGCGTCGGCTATCAGGGTGACCCTGGCGGGGGCGCCGGAGCGGTAGGTGGCGGACAGGTCCATCGCCAGGTACCGCAGGGTGGCGGCGTGCCCGGCGAGCAGGTCTTTCTCCGCGGCGGCGGTACGGCCCTGCGCCAGGCCCAGGGTGCCGCCGCTGCCGAGATCGACCAGGTGCGTGAGCCATTCGGAGCGGGTCTGGGTGACCTCGCCGGTCCCGGGGCCCGCTGTGGTGGCGGAGACGCCGCGGCGGAACTCATCAACCCCGGCCGCCTGGACTGGCTCCTGCTGCTCGTCCAGGTCAGCGAGCTGCTCATCGGCGTAGGCGGTGAAGGCGCGGGCGGCGGTGCGGTCTGAGACCCCGTAGCATCGTGCCGCGGCGGCGGCCGGCATCAGGTCATCGCCGACCGCCTCGCCGAGCCGGGTCCGCAGCCGGGAGGTCAGCCGGGCCCGGTGCTTGACGGCGGGCAGCCATTCGGTGAAAGTCCCCTGCTCACAGCCGGGGGTGTCGCAGTGCCAGCGGGTCTTGCGCCAGTCCAGCAGGACCTGCCGGTCGCCGATGAGCATGTCGCGGGGCGCGGTCCGGGGATGCTCCTTGACCCGCGTGGCCGCCTTGCCGCACCGCGGGCAGCAGCGCGACCCCGCCGCGGCGGGGTCGGTGATCACCTCGACCAGGGTCTGCCCGTCCTGGGTCACGGTCACCGCCGTGACCAGCAGCCCGGGGATCCCCAGCAGCGCCGTCGCCGCAGCGCAGGCCGGCGCAGGTTGCGCGGGCCCGGCGGAGCCGGTAGCGTCCAGCGGTGGCGGTTCCTTTTGCGGATTTGCGTCTCTTGGTCGAAACGAGAATCCCGGGGGAACCGTTTTTTGTCTGCCAGTTGCGCTAATTCACAGGCAAATTTGTGGATATGTGGACGGGCGCGCGTAATTCTCCTGCCCGGAACGCGAGGGAACGGGAAACGCGGCCGGAAACCAGGTGGTGGATATTCGGGGAAGCATTCAGGGTGCCTGCGGCGGAAAAGGGAAACTGGACGGGGAAGACGGCGCCGCTCAGCGGGGCAGCAAAGGGCACGGGGTACGGCGCGTCGGCAGGCGAGGAAGGCGGCACCACCGGAATCGCCCCGTTCATGGCGCTGATGGGCCAGGTCATGAGCCAGGAACCCTACGCCAGCGCCTCCCGGGTATTCGTCATCGTGGATAACGGCTCCGACCACCGCGGCAAGAAAGCCGCCCGGCGGCTGCGTGACGCCTACCCGAACGCGATCATGATCCATACGCCGGTGCACGCCTCCTGGCTGAACCAAGTGGAGATCGTCTTCTCCATCGTGCAGAAAAAGGTCATCTCGCCGAACGACTTCGCCAGCACGGCCCAGCTCGCCGCTACCCTGCTGGCCTTCATCGACCGCTACAACCAGACCGCCCGGCCCTTCAACTGGAAGTTCACCGCAGCCGACCTGGCCCGGCTCTTCCAGCGGATCAGCGCTCACCGAGAACCCGCCAACCAGACCGCCAGCATGCCAGAAGCTGCCTGATCACCCCGACGAACTTACGGAGTCACCCACTAAGCAATCGGACTGCTGGACACAGCAGCAGGTCGTAATGCTCCCCGAAGCGGTCAAGCTCATCACCGGCAACTGGCCTCACCGGTCCTGAACCCGAGCAGTTTCGGCGCTGCCAGGCACAGGTTCACACGAACATATGCGCTTTGCTGAAGCTCTCGTTGGAGGCGATGGCCATGCTGTTGTTTTCCTCGCGTTCGGTGAGGACCTGGAACAGCAGCTCGGCGCCGCGGCGGTCGAGTTCCATGTATCCGAGTTCGTCCAGCTATGCGGATGTCGGCATAGCTCGACGAGTTCGGGCCGCTGAACCTGCAGCCCCGTCCCGGCCGGCACTGGGCCGCGATCAGCGGCAAGAGCAAGGAACCAGGCCGCGAGCCACGGCCACGGATGCGCGCGACCTACACCCGCACCGCTGGGGTGCGGCACCTGCTCGCCGCCTACGAGCTGGGCGAGGACAGGCTCTACGGGCACATTAAGCCGCGTAAGACCCGGGCGCGCTCTGTTGCGTTGACCGATCGCATGGACGGGAGACTGGTTCGGTGACGTTGTCGGGTGGTCCTCGGTGTTCGCTGGCTTCCGGTTTCCGCGAGAGGTGATCGCGGTCGCGGTCCGCTGGTACCTGCGGTAAGGCCTGTCCTACCGCGACGTGGAGGAGCTGATGGCTGAGCGCGGTGTCACCGTGGATCACGTCACCGTCTACCGCTGGGTCCAGCGGTTCACCCCAGAGTTCATCGAGGCGGCGCGGCCCTGCCGTCACGCTCCCGGCGACCGGTGGTTCGTCGACGAGACTTACGTGAAGGTGGCCGGGCGGTGGACGTATTTTTACCGGGCGATCGACCAGTACGGCCAGGTCATCGACGTGCTGCTGTCCGCACGGCGCGACCTGGCGGCGGCCCGGGGGTTCTTCGCCCGTGCGCTGCGCGCGGGCACAGTCCCCGCTGAGGTCACCACTGACCGGGCCCCCGCTTATCCGCGGGTCCTGGACGAGCTGATCCCCTCAGCGCTGCACATCGTCGAGCGCTATGCCAATAACCCGGTCGAGGCTGACCATGGCCGGCTGAAAGCCCGGCTCCGACCGATGCGCGGACTGAAATGCCACCGGTCCGCGCGGATCCTGGCCGCTGGCCACGCTTTCGTACAGAACCTGCGCCGCGGCCACTACGACATCGCCACCGACGTCCCCGCCCATCACAAGCTCCGCGCGATCTTCGACGAACTCGCGCTGGCGATCTGACCCGGCGCATCGGGATAACGCCTCGGGCTGCCCAACGGATCGCACAATGCAACAGTCCCAGGAGCTGTCCCCCGCTCAGTCTCCAGCGATCCCCGATCGACCAATGCAACAGAGCCTTTTCGAGCGGCACAGGCGATTCGCCGCGGGTGACGGACGGGGAATCTGGTACCCAGTGCAAGCAGAGTGGCCGGTCGGGCTAGTGAGACAGTTTGGGATCACGCGGGATGGTGACAGAATCCATCACTAACCCAACACACTAAGCGCCTATCCAGAAGTTCTGCGCGTAACCCACTGTGAGTGCAGGGATTCGCTGAAGATGCCGGTCTAGGACCGGTGCACGTGTCGGTCTGGCACCTGGTTTCCCCTGGACGTGGACCGTGGTAGCTGCCGGTTTCTGCTCGATGTCCGCTGCCGCTGGAGGAAAGGCCGGCAAGCCTCCGCCCCCCGGGCCGCCGGTGGTGACTGCGGCATCTTTAGGCCGGGGCAGTGCTGTGCGCTGCCCCGGCGGCCGGTGGCTGGTACTTTCATGGGCGCTGGTGTAACGCTGGCCGGGCTGCGGGGAACAGGCGGTCCAGGTGGTAGTCGATGACGGCTTGGGCTTGCTGGATCGAGGACTGGCCGGCGAGGACGGTGGTGGCAAGTCCGGCGGACATGGCCATCAGGCTGACGGCTTCCAGGTCCGGGTCCAGGTGGGCCGGCGTGTCGGCGGCGGCCTGGGCGGCTCGCAACTGGGCGGCCAGCACGCCGATCACCGTGTCGGAGTTCTTGACGAGGGGCGCGATCGCCAGCGCCGGATCGGTCAGCGAGAGCGCCAGGTAGGCCGTGTAAACGACGTAGAAGGTGCGCATGTCCGCGTCGGCGGGCAGCGCTTCGGTCAGGATGGCTGCGATCACGTCGCGCGGGTTAGCCGGGCCGCCTGACCCGCTGGCCTCCCTGAACCGCGCCACAGCCCGTGCGCTGAACCGGGCCGCCAGGTGCTGCATGGCGGCTAGCAGGAGCTCTTCCTTGGTGCCGAAGTAGTACTGCACCAGCCGCAGGGACACGCCGGCCTCTCGCCGCGACCTCGCGCATCCCGGTGGCGTGCAGCCCGCGCGTGGCCGCCGTCCGCAGCAGCGCGTCCGCGATCTGCTGCCGCCGCTCCTCGTGGTTGACCCGCTTCGGCATCCGCTCACCGTACCTGGTCTGTACCCGCCCACCCCGTTTATGATACGTTCGTATCATAAAAGACGGGAAGACAGCCCGCCGGAGCGGCGGGCCCGGCTGAAGGAGGCCGACCATGCTGGCCCCCAAGGGCGAAGTGGGATCGTGGGTAAGCGAAGCGGCACGGGAGAAGTACATGGCCGCCTACGAGCGGGCATTCGCGCTGTGGCCGCAGCCGCGGGAGGAGTTCGGCATCGAGACGGCGACCACGACCACACGCGTGCATGCCTACCGGCCGCATCCCGGCGGGCAACCGGTCGTGCTGCTCACGGGGGCCGGGTTCAACGCCGCGGGCTGGTACCCGCATGTGGCGGCGCTCGCCAAGGACGGCCCGGTGTACGGGATCGACATGCCCGGCGACCCGAACCCCAGCATCTTGCGTGCCCCGCTCACTCCTCCGGCGTCCTGCGCAGCCTGGCTGGATGAGCTGCTCGGCCAGCTCAGCGACCGCCCGGCGCACCTGGCCGGCCTGTCCTACGGCGGCTGGGTCGCCATGAACCAGGCGATCCGCGCGCCCGGGCGGGTCGCCTCCATCACGCTGCTCGACCCCGCCGGGCTCACCAAGCTCGACGCCCGCTTCTGGTGGTGGTTTTCGATCAGCGGCCTGGCCAGCCTGACCCCGATGCCGCTGCGCCGCCGCCTCGCCCGGTGGCTGGACAGCCCGGCCATGCTGGAACGGGAACTGATGACGCTCATGTGGGCAGGCAGCCGCGGCTACCGGATGGAACCGAAATTCCCCGCTATCCTCACCGGCGGCGAACTCCGCGCGATCAGTGTGCCGGCCCTGCTGATCACCGGCGCGCGCAGCGCCATGCTCACCCCGGCGGAAGCCCGCGCCCGGGGAAGCCTCATGCCGCACGCCGAGGTCGCCATCGTCCCCGGCAGCCACGGCGGCTTCAACCGGATCGACGAGCTGAACGACCGGATCGCCGCCTTCATCAAAGCCCACGCCACCGGCAAGCAGGCGGCCCAGCCGGCACGGCCACCAGCACCTGAACGGTAGGACCGGCATGGTCACCGGACCCTGCAATCAGCCCCGGTAAGTCAGGACCGCTGACATCAGCCTCACTGGGGTGGCCCGGGGTTGCCCACATCGTCCACCCACCGGCGAGATCGTGATCAATATGCGCCCGGTCAGCGCGTTCGCCAAAGATCCAGGCAGCGAGATCGAGCAGCTGCGAGGCGATCTGCACAGCCGGTGGCGGCAGGCCACCCGGGCGGTGATGGTCTGCTGTCGTTGCACGGATTAACGCCGGCCCAGATAGCGGCGCTGCTGGACTGCCACCCGGCCACCGTGCGCCGCTGGATCAGCCGGTTCAACGACGAGGGGATGGCCGGGCTGGCCGGCCAGCCGCGGTGCGGCCGGCCCCGGCTGGGCGGGCGCCGGCTGACCAGGCGGATCACCGCGCTGCCCGGGCGCCCAGGGCCGTGGACCCCGCCCCGGATCCACCGCTACCTAGGCTGGCCGCAGGCCAGCATGCGCACGCTGTACCGGCGGGCCCAGCTGGTGGCGACCTGGCGGCGGCCCAAGCTGACCGCCCGCGGCGACCCAGACCATGACCACGTGGTAGCGGGCATCATCGCCCGGCTGCTGGAGCTGCCGCGCCACTTCGTGGTGCTGGCCGAGGACGAGACCCACCTGAACCTGCTGCCGCATGTGCGGGCCAGCTGGACGCTGCGCGGCGCCCGCCCGGAGGTTCACACCCCGGGCACGAACCGGAAGATCACCGTGCCCGGCGCGATCGAGGTGACCACCGGGACGTGGGTGTACCGGCTGGGCCGCCGCTGCACAGCGGACTTCACCGCGCTGCTGGACTAGGTGCTCCAGGCATTCCCGCAGGCGCCGGCGATTGCGGTCATCTGCGATAACGACAGCATCCACCATGCCCGCAAGGTCACCGCCTACCTGAAACACCAGCCCGCCTGGAACTGCTCTACGGCGCCCGGTACAGCCCGCACGATAACCCAGCCGAGCGGATCTGGGCCGCGCTGAAGAACTACGTGGCGAACACCGCCGTGACCTGGCCGGCCCGGCTGCGGCAGATCCACTCCTTCTTCCGCAACCGCTCACCCGACCAGATGCTGGCCACCGCCGCGCCCTGGACCAGCCCCTGGCTGCCTCCGGGATACGAGCAGAACTTCTGGAATGCCGCTTAGTACTCCAACCGGACTTCGTGACCTGACGGTGCTGCGGGGGTGGACGTGGAACGGCCACCGTTTGATGATCATGGTTTGTGACGACGCATGATGACCTGGCGGTGGCCGCTGGGCCCAGCGTAGACCCGGGCCGGTGGCGGGACCAGTTTGATGAGCTGATGGGGCGGATCGCGGGGCAGTTCGCCCGGGTGGAGCCACGGCGGCGGGCGCGGGCGTTTGTGCTGGGGTTGCTGTCGGGCCTGCGGCGCAAGAACTGCTGGACGATCGCCGAACAGGCCGGGGACGCGGCCCCGGGCGGGATGCAGCACCTGTTAGCTGCGGCCCGGTGGGACGCCGGCGCGGTCCGCGATGATGTGCGTGCCTACGTGGTGGAGCACCTGGGCGGCCCGGCTGCGGTGCTGGTGGTCGATGAGACCGGTGACCTGAAGAAAGGGACTGCCAGTGCCGGCGTGCAGCGCCAGTATTCCGGCACCGCCGGGCGGGTGGAGAACTGCCAGGTCGCGGTGTTCTTGTCCTACGCCTCACCGGCGGGGCACGCGCTGATCGACCGGGAGCTCTACCTGCCGAAGTCGTGGGCTGGTGACCAGGCCCGGTGCGCCGCGGCGGGCATCCCGGCCGGGACGGTGTTCGCGACCAAGCCGAAGCTGGCCCGGGCCATGATCGCCCGGGCCCTGGATGCGGGCACTCCGGCGGCCTGGGTCACCGGTGATGAGGTGTACGGCGCCGACCCGGGGCTGCGCGCTGACCTGGAGGCCCGCCAGACCGGCTATGTACTGGCGGTGGCCGCCACCCGCCAGGTCACCACCGCCGCGGGCCCCTGCCAGGTCCGGAAGATCGCCGCCCGCCTGCCCCGCCGGGCGTGGCAGCGCTACTCCGCGGGTGCGGGCGCCAAAGGCCACAGGTACTACGACTGGGCCTGGCTGGCCATCGACCCGGGCAAGCCTGGTCACCGCTGGCTGCTGGCCCGCCGCAACCGTCACACCCGCGAGCTGGCGTTCTACCGCTGCTACAGCCCGCGCCATGTCCCGCTGCCCGCCCTGGCCAGGATCGCTGGAATCCGCTGGACCACGGAGGAGAATTTCCAGGCCGGCAAGGGCCTGACCGGGCTGGATGAGCATCAGGTCCGCCGGTGGGACTCCTGGTACCGGTGGACCACCCTGGCCATGCTCGCCCTGGCCTTCTTGTCCATCACCGCCGCCATCGAGCACACCCGCCCGCCACCAGCCGATCAGATCCCCCTCACCCGCAACGAGATCGCCGCGCTGTTCAGCGCACTGATCATCAAACCGGTGACAGGCACCCGGCACCGGCTGCGATGGTCGACCTGGCGACGGCGCCGCCAGCACCGCGCCAAAACCTGCCACTACCAGCGACAAGCCCGCCAACCATGAAGATTACGAAGTCCGGTTGGAGTATTAGTCACCAGAATTTAACATAGCCTTTTACGACGACTACTTGCGGCTGACCATCTGGCATCATAAAGTATGGTTCGCGGCTTGGCAGGGGTGATGTCGCTGCCTGCCGGGAGTGGCCACGCAGCCAGCTGAGATATTGGCTGCGGCCAGGTCTTTTACGTGACAGCTACTGCCAGGCCTTCGCCTAGTGGGCGTACCGAGTTCACCGGGAAGGGTGCCGACAGCAATTATCGCAGCCCGGCAATCACAAGTTCCAGGAAATATCAGACGATCATGCCTGGCTGGCAGTGATCCTGCACCGGAGGAATCATGAGAAACATCGTCGTTCCTATTGTCCGGATAGCCGCCACAACGGCCACGATCCCTGTCCGCATCAGCGCTGCAACGACGACCGCAACCGCCGAAATCGTCAGCTGGGAGCGTCGCCTGTTCGCCTGCTCGCCGCTGAGCGCCGAAGCCAGGCGGTCGAACCGCATCTACCGCGAACTGAAGGCCAGGGCCGCCCAGGACGCCGCAGACCTGGGCAGCCGTAATCACCGGAGCCAGCAACAGGGCGCAACGCACTCACGCATGCGCCGCGCGTAAAGACTAGTCACCGAACCGGCCCTTGGTAGGACGCGCCAGGTGTTGTTGACGTCGCGGCGCTGGCCAACCGCCGGGCGATAATGATCAGCCTGCCTGTTGCCTGCTGCGCCCGATCTTCGCCCCGAGTCTGCGGCTGGTTTGTCCTACTCAGATCTGAACCTGGTAGGAGGAGACGCCGGCCTGTTGTCTTCCCCGTGAGGACATGGGCCGCCCAGGGTAGCCTGACAGGCGCTTTACCGGGCCTTCGAAGTTACTAACCAGAACGTAAGTTTTTGGAGGCTCTTCTGTTCTACTCGGCTTTCGCAGTTTTGCGGTTGGCGGGCCGGCGTGATTACTTCCTGGCCGGCGGGCCTGCGTAGAGGGTGAGGGTCTCGTCGATTCCCTGCTCGGGCGTGCCGGTGAGCGGGCTGTAGGACCAGGGGAACTCGTTTTCGCTGTACTGCTCGGTGCTGGCTTTATAGATGCCGATGGCCCATTCGTCCGGGGAGCCCTGCCAGCGCAGGCGCAGGAAGGGCGTGGGCTGGCGGTGGCCGGGGAGGGTAACGGCGACGTAGCAGTACCGGCCGCGGAAGCGGACTTCCGGCGGGCCGAGGCGGGGCCATCCGGCTGCGATATGAGCGGTGATGCGGGCGGTGACGGCGTTCCGGGCCTGCTCGCCGGGCGTCTGCGGCATGCTTCCCATGATGGTCGGCGGTGGCGGCCATGCCCCCTGCCGCCTTCTGAGGAAACGGGTCTCCTGCTGATGCTCCCGGACATGGTGCCGGCATCGCTGATGACGCTGCTGGCCTGGTTCGCGCCGCTGTTCACCGCCCCGTCGTTCCGCACGTTCACCGGCCTGGCCTGCGGTTTCCTCGCCCAGCCCGGGAAGCGGACGGTCTGCGGGATGCTCTCCGGGGCCGGGCTCTCCCGGTGCTGGCCGCACGACCGGGCGCACTGGTTCTTCTCCCGCGCCCGGTGGAACGCCGGCGACCTGGGCCTGGCTGCGGCCGTACTGGCGGTATCGCTGCTGGTCCCGGCGGGGGCGCCGGTTGACGTGGCCGTCGATGACACCCTTTTCAAGAGGCGGGGGAAGAAGGTCTGGGCGGCGTCGTGGTTTCATGACGGCTCGGCACCGGGACCTGCGAAGACGGGATACGGGAACAACTGGGTCGTGCTGGGGATCGTCGTGCGGCTGCGGTTCATGTCCCGGCCGGTCGCGGTGCCGGTGATGGCGAAGCTGGTGATCAAGGGGTCTAACTCGAAATCACGGCTGTGGCTGGCCCGCAGGATGGCCGAAAGGCTGGCCGCCGCCCTGCCCGGACGGGAGATCCGCGTCGTCGCGGACTCCGCCTACGCCGGCGGCGAGCTGAAGCACCTGCCCGCCGGGATCTCCTGGACGACCCGGCTGCGGAAGGACGCCGCCCTGCACGGCCTCCCGCCCGCCCGGACCGGCAGGCCCGGCCGGCCGAGAGTGAAGGGAGACCGCCTCCCATCCCTGGCGGAACTGGCAGCGGCCGCGGAATTCTCCCAGGTCACCGTCACCCGCTACGGCAGGACCGAGACCATCGGCGCCGCCGTGGTCACCTGCCTGTGGTACTCCGTATTCGGCTCCCTGCCGGTCACCGTCGTCATCGTCCGCGACAGGCCCGGCACCGGCTTCGGCATCGCCCTCGTCACCACCGACCGGGCGGCCACCGCGGAACAGGTGATCGAAAGATACGCTGCCAGGTGGTCCATTGAAATCGCGATAGAAGACGCGAAGCAGATCTTCGGCACCGGTCAGGCCCGCAACCGGACCGCCGCTGCCGTCGAGCGCACCGTCCCGTTCGGGATCGCCTGCCAGGCCGTCGCCGTCACCTGGTACGCCACCGCTGGCCACGACCCCGCCGACCTGCACGAACGACGCACGCTCGCCCCGTGGTACACCAGCAAGGCCGAGCCCGCCACCGCCGACATGGCCGCCAAGCTCCGCCGCGTCATCATCGCCGCCAGATTTAAGGCATCTCGCCCTGACCAGCCAACACCCCAGGAAATCAGCCTCCTCCGGCTGGCCTGGGAAGACGCCACGCCCCTCGCCGCTTAAATCCGCGAAAGTC
>CAWDRD010000124.1:0-79397 GCA_963804455.1 uncultured Actinomycetes bacterium | reverse complement strand
CGTGTCCGGGCGGGCCAGGTAGACGTATTCGAACAGGCAGCCCCGGGGCTCCGGGCTGGCGAAACGGCGGGACCGCACCCCGCGCTCATCGAGCGTGACCAGCTCACCGGGCTCGATCTCCCGGATGAACGAGGCGCCCACGATGTCCAGGGCCGCGGTCTCGCTGGCCACCACCCAGCCCTGGGCCAGCTGGCCGAGCACCAGGCGCAGAAGCCCTGCGGATCCCGCGCCGCGTACAGGGTGCGCTCATCCATGAAGACCAGGGAGTAGGCGCCGCGCACCAGGGGCAGCACGGCGAGCGCGCTGTCCTCCACGCTCGCCATCCGCGGGTCGGCGAACAGCGTGGTGAGCACGTCGGTGTCGGAGGTCGCGCCGAGGCCGGTCATGCCCAGGCCGGTGACCCCCAGGCTGTCCGCCGCCCGCTCGGCCTCGCTGGCGAGGGTCGCCAGCTCCAGCGTGTTGATCAGGTTCCCGTTGTGGCCGAGGGCCAGGCTGGCCATGGCTGTGGACCGGAATGTGGAGTTGGCGTTCCACACCGACGCGCCAGTGGTGGAGTAGCGGCAGTGCCCGACGGCGAGGTGGCCGCGCAGTGTGGACAGGGCGGCCTCGTTGAAGACCTGCGCTACCAGGCCCATGTCCTTGTTGACCACGATGCGCTCGCCGTCGCCGCCGCGATAGGCCCGACTCCTGGCCCCGGTGCTGCAGCGCATACAGCCCGAAGTAAGTCAGCTTGGCCACTTCCTCACCAGGGGACCACACACCGAACACGCCACACGCGTCCCGGGGAGGCTGGTCCCGGCTCACCGCATCGAACGGATCTACGTCGAAGGGATCTGGGTCGTTGGAAGCTGTGTCGTCCGGCAGTTGTCCGTCGGGCTTGACCACGCAGTCAGTCTAATGACGCGAACGCGCTGATGTGCCACCGAGCAGCGGCAACCGGGCCGACAGGTCGGCGCGCGGGCCACTCGCGCTCACCCGGCCGTCGGCGACCGCCTCGGCCCAGGACAGCTCGCCGGTCGCCAGCCGGACCCAGGTCACCGGGTCGGTCTCCACCACGTTCGGCGGGGTGCCGCGGGTGTGCCGGGGCCCAGGAATGCACTGGATCGCGGCGTACGGGGGGACGCGCACCTCGACCGCCCGCCCGGGCGCGTCGGCGGCGAGCAGGCCGAGCAGGTAAGTGACGGCTCCGCGGAGCGCCGCAGGCTGCGCCTCGGCGTCCAGGGCGGCGGCGCCCGAGGCGGCAGTGTCGGGAGCGGCAGTGTCGGGAGCGGCAGTGTCGGGAGCGGCAGTGTCGGAGGGGCGCCGGGAGCCGCGTCCAGGGCGGCGAGCACCGCCGCGACCAGCCCGCGGCCCAGCGCCCCCGCGTCGAACGGCCCAGGCCACGGGCCCAGGCCCAGCGCTGACCGCTGCGCGTTCAGCGCACTGAGCAGACGCTCCGGATCAGCGCGGCGAGGGGGCACCCTCGCGACGGTACCGCATGGGCTGGCGGGCACCCAGGGTTGCACGTGGCGTGGGCAACCGGACCCGCGCTGTTAGCTGATATTTCGTTATTCTTAGCTATTTCCTGATTCCGCTGGCCTGACCGGTGAGTAGCAGGTAATCGTCGGCGTATGGCAGGGATTCACGGTCCTGGCCGCCGGGCGAAGTCGCGGTCCCGGGGAGTCAGCCGCACCATCCTCGCCGCGGTCGCCGGGCTCGTGCTGCTGGTGGCGGGCGGCACTGCCGTGGCGATCCATATGACCAGCACCGCGTCCGTGCAGCATGTCCCGGCCCTGTCCAGCAACGTCGTGAACGAGCAGGCGGTCGGCGTGGCCAATCCGGGCCAGCAGGCGTCGGGAGCATCCGCGACGCTGCTCTACGCGGGCTCGGGCAGCCTCGCGTTCACTCCGAGCAGCGGCGGCGAGACCGTGCAGCCCAGCCAGCAGTGGCAGGCCGACCAGATGACGGACGGGGGCTACGTGCTCATCTTCACCCCGGATGGGCTGTGCCTGAGCGCGGACGGCGCGGGCGCCCGGGCCAGCGCGCAGCTGGACCAGTGCCAGACGGTGACCCGGCAGCGCTGGTACCACCCGTACCTGGGCACCGACAGCAGCGGCCAGTCTTACTGGCAGCTGCGCAGCGCGGTGAACGGGCGCTGCCTGGCGGTGAGCGGTGGCGCCGGCGTCCTGCAGCCATGCTCCCGGCAGATGCCCTGGCAGCAGTCGATCACGTTCTGGTCCGCGTACTAGCCAAAAATCCCTGGCAGCGTGCCGCAGTGCGCGGCGGCGAGCTCGTCCACGTGGATGTCGAAGCTCCCGGCCACCACGAGGCTGTCCCCGCCCACCGAGCCGAGGTCGGTCACCGGCACCGCGTGCTCCGCGCACAGCGCGGTGAACGCCTCGGCTGAGCCGGGCCGGACCGCGACCACCGCCCGCGCCGCGGATTCGCTGAACAGCTGCGGGAACGCCGCTCCGGAGAGCGTCACCTGGCAGCCGCGCCCGCCAGCGACGCAGCATTCGGCGAGCGCCACGGCCAGGCCGCCCTCGGACAGGTCGTGCGCGGCGTCGAGCAGGCCCGCGGCCGCGGCCGCGGCGAGCAGCCCGGCCAGGGCCCGCTCCGCGGCCAGGTCGACCGCGGGCGGGCGGCCACCGCAGTGGCCGTGTACCACGTGCGCCCACGCCGAGCCACCGAACTCCTCCTCGGTCCGGCCGAGCAGGAAGACGCGGCCACCGTCGGCGGCGAACCCCATCGGCACCCGCCGGGTCACGTCAGGGTGCACGCCCAGCACCCCGACGACGGGGGTCGGGTGGATGGCCACCGCATCGGTCTGGTTGTAGAAGCTGACGTTGCCGCCGGTCACCGGCACGCCCAGGGCGGCGCAGCCATCCGCCAGGCCGCGGACCGCCTCGGCGAACTGCCACATCACCGCCGGGTCCTCTGGCGAGCCGAAGTTCAGGCAGTTGGTCACGGCCAGCGGGACCGCGCCGGTCACCGCTACGTTGCGGTAGGCCTCGGCCAGCGCCAGCTGGGCACCCGCGTACGGGTCGAGCAGGCAGAACCGGTCGTTGCCGTCCGTGGCCAGGGCCACGCCCAGGCCGGTCTGCTCGTCGATGCGGAGCAGACCGGCGTCCTGCGGCATGGCGAGCACGGTGTTGCCGCGGACATGCCGGTCGTACTGCTCGGTCACCCAGCTCTTGTCGGCCAGGCCGGGCGAGGCGATCAGGGACAGCAGCGCGGCCCGCAGCTCCGGGCCAGTGGCCGGGCGGGGCAGCCGGGCCGGGCCGTCCGCGGCCAGCGCATCCTGGCTGGCCGGGCGGGCCAGCGGCCTGCGGTACACCGGTCCCTCGTCAGCGGCGCTGCCCGGGACGATGTCCACCACCGGCTCGCCGTGCCAGCTCATCCGGAGCCGGCCCGTGCCGGTGACCTCGCCGATCACCGTGGCCAGCACCCCCCACCGGGCGCAGATCTCCAGGAAACGGGGCACGCTGGTGGGCTCCACCACGGCCATCATGCGTTCCTGTGACTCACTCATCAGGATCTCGGCCGGGCCGAGACCCGGGTCGCGCAGCGGGACCAGGTCCAGCGCCACGTCCATCCCGGTGCCACCGCCCGCGGCCAGCTCAGCGGTGGCACAGAACACCCCGGCCGCACCCAGGTCCTGGATGCCGACCACCAGCCCGGCGGCATACAGCTCCAGGCAGCACTCGATCAGCAGCTTCTCGGTGAACGGGTCGCCGACCTGGACACTCGGCCGCTTGGCCGAGTCGCTGCCGTTCACCCCACCGCCGAACGTAGCGCTGGCCAGCACAGAAGCACCGCCGATACCGTCCGGACCGGTACGCGAGCCGAACAGGATCACCTTGTTGCCCGGGCCGGTGGCCGCGGCCAGCTTCAGGTCTGCGTGCCGCATGACCCCCACGCACAACGCGTTGACCAGCGGGTTCCCGCGGTAGCACGGATCGAAGCCGAGCTCGCCGCCGATGTTGGGCAGGCCCAGGCAGTTGCCGTAGAAGGAAATGCCAGCCACCACCCCGGGCAGCACCCGGTGCGTGTCCGGCGCGGCCGCAGGGCCGAACCGCAGCGAGTCCATCAGCGCGACCGGCCGTGCCCCCATGGCCAGGATGTCCCGGACGATCCCGCCCACCCCGGTGGCCGCGCCCTGGAACGGCTCCACGTAGGACGGGTGGTTGTGCGACTCGATCTTGAAGGTGACCGCGTAGCCCTGGCCAATGTCCACCACCCCGGCGTTCTGCCCGATCCCGGCCAGCAGCGCCGGGCTGGGCGGCGCGGTGTCCGCGAACCGGCGCAGGTGCACCTTGGAGGACTTGTACGAGCAGTGCTCGCTCCACATCACCGAATAGATGGCCAGCTCGGCGTCGGTGGGGCGGCGGCCGAGCAGCGAGCAGATCCGGTCATACTCGGCCGCGGTCAGGCCCAGCTCGGCATAGGGCTGTAGGTGGCTCGGGGTAGCCGCTGCGTGCGGCACCGTGTCCACGCTCATCCGCTGGCCCGGTCGGCCAGCGCCCGCAGCGCGGAGCTGAAGAAACCGAGGCCGTCGGTGCCCGGGCCGGTCAGCGCGTCGATCGCGTGCTCGGGGTGCGGCATCAGGCCGACCACGTTCCCGGCCTCGTTGCGGACCCCGGCGATGTCCCCGGCGGACCCGTTCGGGTTCCCGCCGATATAGCGGGCCACCACCTGCCCGGCTGAGGTGAGCCGGGCCAGGGTCGCGGAGTCAGCCACATAAGCCCCCTCACCGCTCTTCAGTACCACGGCGATCTCCTGGTCCTGGGCGTAGTCCCTGGTCCACTCCGTCTGGTTGTCCTCGATCCGGACCCGCACCACCCGGTCGATGAACCGCAGCCCGGCATTGCGGGTCAGTGCCCCCGGGAGCAGGTGCGCCTCGCACAGGATCTGGAACCCGTTGCAGATGCCCAGCACCGGCAGGCCGGCCCGGGCCGCGGGGATTAGCTCGGCCATCACCGGGGCGAACCGGGCGATCGCCCCGCAGCGCAGGTAGTCACCGTAGGAGAAACCGCCCGGCAGCACGACCGCGGACACTCCACGCAGGTCACGGTCGCTGTGCCAGAGCCGCACCGGCTCGCCGCCAGCGCGGGCGACAGCGCGCGCCGCATCAGCGTCGTCCAGTGATCCAGGGAAAGTAATGACGCCCACGCGGGCTGTCATGAGCGTCCTCGCAACGGGAGAGCGGGGGCTGGCTCCTTGCAGGTTACCGTGTCAGCCGGCGTTCCTGAGCTGGTCCTCTGCGTCGAACGCCGCCGAGTGACCCAGCAGCGCGCCATCCCGCCAGGCCATCCGCTTCTGCAGGGACACCACGGTGCCCACGCCTGGGCCGCTGCTCAGCGTGACATCGTCCACGCAGGCACGCATGATGGCGAGCCCGCGGCCGGACTCTGGCAGCATCTCGATCACCTGATCGTCGGTGAGTGGGCGGGACAGCTTCCGCCGGGCCGCGCGCCTGGTGCGGCGGTCCGCCCGGACCGCCGGGTGGCGGCGGCGGAACGGTGCCAGGAAGTGCACCGTCGCCCACGCCGGACGGCGCGGCGGGTCCAGCAGCGAGTCCAGGCCACGTTCGTCGTTCAGCACCTGGATGAGGCAGCCCCGCTGGCCGAGATGCGCCACGATCTCGTACCGGGGGCTCGGCTCACCGTGCTTGAGCACGTTCGTGCACGCCTCGGTCACGGCCAGTAGCAGATCCCCGATGCCTTCCTCGTCCGCGCCGAACCGGCGCAACGTGTCCCCGAGTATCCGCCGCATCACCGGCACGCTCAGCGCCTCATGCGGGAACACCAGGCAGAACTCCATCTCCACATTCGACTCCTCGGCGCGTCTCATGTGAGCCCGCATCCGCCCTTCAGTTCCTTACCCCGGGTAACCGCTGACCTCTTGACTCCCTTCCCGGCCTCAGCCGGGATAATCGTGAACTTCTGGTGTTTCGTGAGCGGGCGGCGTATTCTTCTGTGCCCTCCGTGGCACGGACCGAGCTTCCGGGGCTGGTTCTCTCAGTCCGTCCGGAGGCTGAACTCCTCGATGACCGGGTTAGCCAGCAGCTCACCGGCCAGCTCGGCGACCCGGGCCAGGGCCGCCTCGTCGGCCGGCCCGCTCAGCTCCACCTCGAATCGCTTGCCCTGGCGGACGCTGAGCACCTGGGCGAAGCCGAGCCGCTGGCAAGCGCTGGCGATGGCCTCTCCCTGCGGATCGTGGATCTCCGGGCGGAGCGTTACGTCGACGACGATTCGGGCCACGTGTCCTGCCTCTCCTTAGCTGCCTGCCGCACTATGTCACGATGGCCTAGTGAACCCCACCACCATGGGGACCAGCCAACCCACACCTAAAGGGAGTGGCCACATGACCGTCAACGCAGATGGTGCGGTCACCGCCGCACCGGGATCCCCGGCTGGCCTGGACGGGCCGCCGGCCTCGCGCACCGAAACCATCCAGCTCCTCACCCCCGAAGGCGAGCGGACCGAGCACCCGGACTACCCGCTCGACCTGACCACCGAGCAGGTCAAGGACCTGTACACGGACCTCGCCATGGTCCGCCGGATCGACACCGAGGCCATCGCCCTGCAACGCCAGGGTGAGCTCGGCATCTGGGCCTCGCTGCTCGGGCAGGAGGCCGCCCAGGTGGGCTCAGGCCGGGCTCTCGGGCCGCGGGACATGGCCTTCCCGACGTACCGCGAGCATGGTGTCGCCTGGTGCCGCGGGCTCGACCCGGTCCGGCTGCTCGAGCTGTTCCGCGGGGTCAGCAACGGTGGCTGGGACCCGGCCGCGCACCGGTTCCACCTGTACACCATCGTGATCGGCGCCCAGACGCTGCACGCCACCGGCTACGCCATGGGCATCCAGCGGGACGGCGCGGTGGGCGAGGACGGCGAGGCGGTGATCGTCTACTTCGGCGACGGCGCCACCAGCCAGGGCGACGTCAACGAGGCGTTCATCTGGGCGTCCGTGTTCAACGCGCCCGTGGTGTTCTTCTGCCAGAACAACCAGTGGGCCATTTCCGAGCCGCTGGAACGGCAGAGCCGCATCCCGCTCTACCAGCGGGCCCGGGGCTTCGGCTTCCCGGGGGTGCGGGTGGACGGGAACGATGTGTTCGCCTGCCTCGCGGTGACCCAGAAGGCCATGCAGGCGGCGCGGGAGGGGCAGGGCCCGACCCTGATCGAGGCGTTCACCTACCGGATGGGCGCGCACACCACCACCGACGACCCGACCCGGTACCGGCTGGCCAGCGAGCTCGAGGCGTGGAAGCTGAAGGACCCGATCGAGCGGGTCAAGGCCTACCTGGTACGGACCGGGTCGGCGGACGCCGCGTTCTTCGAGGCCGTGGACGCGGAAGCGGACCGGCTGGGGCGGCGGATCCGGCAGGCCTGCCTGGAGATGCCCGACCCGCAGCCGCTGGCCATCTTCGAGAACGTCTACGCCGAGCCGAACGCCCTGCTCGATGCGGAGCGGGCGCGGTACGCCGCCTACCTCGACTCGTTCGCCGAGGAGGGTGGCCGATGACCACGATGACGCTGTCCAAAGCACTGAACGCCGGGCTGCGCCGGGCGCTGGAGGACGATCCCAAGGTCCTGGTGATGGGCGAGGACGTGGGCAAGCTGGGCGGGGTGTTCCGGGTCACCGACGGCCTGCAGAAGGACTTCGGCGAGAACCGGGTGATCGACACCCCACTGGCCGAGTCCGCCATCATCGGCACCGCGATCGGCCTGGCCCTGCGCGGCTACCGGCCGGTCTGCGAGATCCAGTTCGACGGGTTCGTGTTCCCGGCCTTCGACCAGATCGTGAGCCAGCTGGCCAAGCTCCGGCTGCGCTCGCTCGGGAAGGTCACCATGCCGGTGACGATCCGGATCCCGTGCGGCGGCGGCATCGGCGCGGTGGAGCACCACAGCGAGTCACCCGAGGCGCTGTTCGTGCACTCCGCTGGGCTGCGCGTGGTGGCCTGCGGGAACGCGACGGATGCGTACGCCATGATCCAGCAGTCGATCGCCAGCGACGACCCAGTGATCTTCTTCGAGCCGAAGCGCCGGTACTGGGACAAGGCGGACGTGGACACCGCCGCGGACGCGGCCGCGGCGCTGCCGCTGCACCGGGCCCGGACCGTGCTGAAGGGCACCGACGTCACCGTGCTGTGCTACGGGCCGATGGTCCGCACCTGCGTGGAGTCGGCGATCGCGGCCCGCGGCGAGGGGCGCTCGGTGGAGGTGATCGACTTGCGCTCGCTGTCCCCGCTGGATGAGGCGGCGATCTGCGCCTCGGTGCGCCGGACCGGCCGGTGCGTGGTGGTGCACGAGGCGCCGGTCACCGGCGGGCTCGGCGCGGAGATCGCCGCCCGGGTCACCGAGCAATGCTTCTACCAGCTGGAAGCCCCGGTGCAGCGGGTCGGCGGGTTCTCCACCCCGTACCCGCCGTCCCGGCTGGAAGAGCACTACCTGCCGGACCTGGACCGGGTGCTGGACGCCGTGGACCGTACCTTCACGTTCTGAAAGGAGCCGCATGATAACCCAGCGTAAGCAGTTCCGGCTCCCTGACGTGGGCGAAGGGCTGACCGAGGCGGACATCGTCACCTGGCGGGTCAAGCCCGGCGACCAGGTGCAGCTGAACCAGATCATCGTGGACATCGAGACCGCCAAGGCCGTGGTGGAACTGCCGTCACCGTACGAGGGCGTGGTGACCGGCCTGCTGGCGGACGAGGGCCAGACGGTGGATGTCGGCACCCCGATCATCGAGGTGGAGGTGGCGGCGGAAGGGGCCGGGGCCGCCCTGGCCAGCCCAGCCCTGGACCCCGCGGCCATCGCGGCGGCCGGGCCGCGGCCGTCCGCGGAGGACCTGGTGCCGCCGCTGCCCCCGCCCGCCGAAGAGCGCCAGGCCGTACTGGTCGGCTACGGGGTCAAGGCCAGTGCGACCACCCGGCGGCCACGCCGGACCAGCGGGCCGGCCGGCGGCCACCCGCAGCCGCCGGTACCGGCCGCCGGCCGGGGACCGGCTGGACCGCCGGTACCGGCCAAGGCCCGCAACGAACACCCCGCCGGGGTGCTCGCCAAGCCACCGGTCCGGAAGCTGGCCCGGGAGCTGGGCGTGGACCTGGCCGGGCTGGCCGGCTCCGGGCCCGGTGGCTCGATCACCCGGGACGACGTCCAGCACGCGGCCAGCGCCCCGATCACCCCGGCCGCCCCGGCCGCCCCGGCCCGCCGCGCCCGGCGCCGCGAGGCCGCGAGGAACGGATCCCGATCCGGGGCGTGCGCAAGCACATGGCGGCGGCGACGGCGGCGAGTGCCTTCACCGCACCGCACGTCACCGAGTTTCTGCAGGTCGACGTCAGCGCCACGGTGGACGCGGTGGGCCGGCTGCGGCGAGCTGCCCGACTTCGCCGGGGCCCGGGTGTCGCCGCTGCTCCTGGTGGCCAAGGCGCTGCTCGTCGCGGTGGCCCGGCACCCGCTGATCAACTCCACCTGGGATGAGGACGCCCAGGAGATCGTGGTCAAGCACTACGTGAACCTGGGCATCGCCGTGGCCACCGAGCGCGGCCTGATCGTGCCCACGGTCAAGGACGCGCACACGCTGAGCCTGCCGGGCCTGGCCCAGGCGCTGACCTCGCTGACCGAGACCGCGCGGGCGGGGAAGGCCTCGCCCGCGGACCTGACCGGCGGGACGATCACGATCACCAACGTCGGGGTGTTCGGGGTGGACGCCGGTACCCCGATCCTGACCCCGCCTGAGGCGGCGATCCTGGCCTTCGGCCAGATCAGGGAGGCACCCTGGGTGGTGGACGGGCAGCTGGCCGTGCGCCAGGTGACCACCCTGTCGCTGTCCTTCGACCACCGCATCGTGGACGGCGAGCTGGGCTCGGCCGTGCTCCGCGACCTGGGTGAGATGCTCCGGGACCCGCTGCGTATGCTCGCCTGGTCGTGATCAGGGCAGTCCTGGCCGGCGCCATCGTGATCAAGCCGTCCTGACCGCTGCAGAGAGGACCCCGATGTTCCGCCATGTCGTGCTGTTCACCTGGACCCCGGACGCCACCCCTGAGCAGCAGGAGACGGTCGCCCGCGAGCTGCGCACGCTGCCCGCGGCGATCGAGCAGATCCGGGCCTACCACGTCGGCCCGGACGCGGGCGTGAACGAGGGCAACTACCAGTTCGCGGTCGTCGCCGACTTCGACGACGTCGATGACTACCTGGAGTACCGCGACCACCCGGGGCACCGGGCGATCATCGACAAGCACATCCGCCCGATCATGGCCAGCCGCGCCGCCGTCCAGTACGAGCTCTAGCCCAGCGCCCATCCCCCACTCCTGGGCCGCAGCTACGTGGTGGGAAATGCCTCAGATATGCATATTCCCCACCACGTAGCGCGCTGGCCGCCCGGCCCGCGAGGCATTGTGCACCGCACTGACGCCTGCGGCGGTCAGAAGGCGTCCTCAGGGAGCTCCATGAGGTCGAGGGTGGTGGACTCGGCGATGTCCCGCTCCACGGCCAGCCGGGGCAGCACGTTCTGCGCGAAGAACCGGGCGGTCGCGAGCTTGCCCTGGTAGAACGCCTGGTCCCGGGCGGTCACGGCGTCCCCGTCGAGCGCGGCCAGGGCGACCTCCGCCTGCCGGGCCAGCAGCCAGCCGATGATCAGGTCGCCGAGCGCCATCAGCAGCCGGGTGGTGTTCAGGCCCGCCCGGTAGACCTCGGCCGGTGTGTCCATGGCGCCCAGCGCGTAGCCGGTCAGCGCGGTCACGATGGCCTCGACGTTGGCCGCGGCGGCGGCCAGCGCCTCACGTTCGGGCTTGAGCCGCCCGTTGCCGGCCTCGCTGGCCGCGAAGCCCGCGATCTCGCCGAGCACGTGGCGCAGCGCGACCCCCTGGTCCCGCAGGATCTTCCGGAAGAACAGGTCCATGCCCTGGATCGCCGTGGTGCCCTCGTAGAGGCTGTCGATCTTGGCGTCCCGGATGTACTGCTCGACCGGGAAGTCCTGGATGAACCCCGAGCCGCCGTAGGTCTGCAGGGACAGCGTGAGCAGTTCGTAGGCGCGTTCCGAGCCGACGCCCTTGACCACCGGCAGCAGCAGGTCGTTGACGCCTGTCGCGAGGTCATCGGTGCGCCCGGCGGCCTTGGCCAGCTGGATCGTGTCCTGCCAGGACGCGGTGTACAGCATCAGCGCGCGCATGCCCTCGGCGTACGCCTTCTGCAGCATCAGCATCCGCCGGACGTCGGGGTGGTGGATGATCGTGACCCGCGGCGCGGTCTTGTCGGCCAGCTGGGTCAGGTCCGCGCCCTGGACCCGGGTCTTGGCGTACTCGAGCGCGTTCAGGTAACCCGTGGACAGCGTGGCGATGGCCTTGGTGCCGACCATCATCCGGGCGTGCTCGATGATCAGGAACATCTGCCGGATGCCGTCGTGCACCCCGCCGACCAGCGTGCCCACGGCCGGGCGGTCCCCGCCGAAGGTCAGCTCGCAGGTGGTGGAGGCCTTCAGGCCCATCTTGTGCTCGACACCGGTGACCCGGACGCCGTTGCGCTCACCGAGTTCCCCGTCCGGGCCCACCAGGTACTTGGGCACCAGGAACATGGACAGGCCCTTGGTGCCCGGGCCCGCACCTTCGGGCCGGGCCAGCACCAGGTGGAAGATGTTCTCCGCCATGTCGTGCTCGGCACTGGTGATGAACCGCTTCACGCCCTCGATGTGCCAGGTGCCGTCGGGCTGCTGGATCGCCTTGGTCCGGCCCGTGCCCACATCGGAGCCCGCTTCCGGCTCGGTCAGCACCATCGTGCTGCCCCACTTGCGCTCGATGGCCTGCTCGGCGAAGCGCCGCTGCTCCGGGGTGCCGACGGACCACAGCACCTGGGCGAAGTTGGGGCCGCCCGAGTACATCCAGACTGCTGGGTTGGCGCCGAGGATGAGCTCCGCCACGGCCCAGGCCAGGGAGCGGGGCGCGCCGGTGCCGCCGAGCCCGGGGGGCAGGTCGAGGCGGAACCACTCGGCGTCCATGAACGCGGCAAAGGACTTCTTGAATCCTTCCGGCATGCGCACCGAGCCGGTCTGCGGGTCGAACACCGGGGGGTGCCGGTCGGCGTCTGCGAACGATTCCGCGATCGGCCCGGTGGCCAGCCGGTTCACCTCGTCGAGGATGCCGCGCGCGGTCTCCTCGTCCACGTCCGGGTAGGGCCCGGTGCCGAGCAGGTCCTGGCGGCGGAGCACCTCGAACAGGTTGAACTCGAGGTCGCGGAGGTTGCTCTTGTAGTGGCCCATAGTCGCCCCCATCGGGTCGGCAGAGTCTGGTCAGCAGAGTCCGGTCGGCATGTGCTACTCATCAGTAACAAGGCACATAATACCGGGTGGTAACCGCGAAGGCGACCCTGGTTACCTAGGAGTAGCCGCTGCGCTCAGCCGGGCAGGATGTTAACCGCGCGGGCGATCACCAGCGCGCCCAGGCTGAGCGACACCGCCGACTGCAACAGCATGGTCAGCTTGGCCCACCGGGCCAGCGGCATCACGTCGGTCGGGCTGAACGCGGTCGCGTTGGTGAACGACAGGTACAGGTAGTCCACAAACTGCGGCTTCCAGTCACGGGGGTGCAGCTTCTCGTCCGTCATCTGCGGGAACAGGAAGTCCGGGAACTCCAAGGTGCCGTAGGCGCGGTGCACCGGGCCGCCGGTGTCGAACTCCCAGTACCACAGCCCGAACGCGATCACATTGGTCGCCCAGATGGCGGCCCCGGACGCCAGCAGCGGCCCGGCTGACCCGCCGGCCCGGCCGGTCAGGATCTCGTGGATGAGCAGCACGGCGGAGGCCGCGTTCGCGAACGTGATCAGGATGATCAGCACCAGGCTGGCCCACCGGACGAAGGTGCCGCGCCGCTCGATCCGTACCGGGTTGGCGATGGCCAGGCCGACGAGCATGGCGCCCTCCAGCACCGGGAGCAGGTACGTAGGCAGCGGGCGCAACGTTAGCTGATCCGGCAGCCGCAACTGGAGCACGATGGCAACGATCACGCTCAAGCTGACCGGCCACCGGTGCTCGCCGCGGGTCTTGCGCCGCCAGACCGGCAGGTGCGCCGCGCCCTGCGCGCCGAGCAGCGCCGCGTGCTCGGCCTTGTTCATCAGCCCGTACCAGACCGGGCTGCGCGGGTGGCCCGGCATCCCGGGCAGGTGGCCGGGCATCTCCGGGCCCTGCAGCGGGGAGCCGGAGGTGTCGGCGTCAGACGTCCCCGAGCCCCCGGGTGGTGGCTCTGCCTCGTTCATCTGCCCATTGTTGCCGGTTCGCCGGCCGGGCGAGACACCCGGACAGTCAAGGCCTGGCATTCCGGTAAACCGAACCTCGTTCTAGAGTGGGCCTCACCGGAGGTGGACCATGGCACTGGGCCTCACCGCAGAGCACCTGGCGCTGGCGGAATCGGTACACGGCTGGGCCAGCCGGCACTGCCCGCCGGAGCTGGTCCGCGCCGTCGTGGACGGCCCCGGCCCCGGCGCAGACCTCGGGCCGGCCCTGGGCCGCCAGGGTCTGCTCGGGCTGCACCTGGCCGAGGAACACGGCGGCCAGGGGTACGGGATCAGCGAGCTAGCCGTGGCCATCGAGCAACTCGGCCGCGCCCTGGTGCCCGGCGCCTTCTTGCCCACGGTGCTGGCCAGCGCGATCATTTCCCGCGCCGCCCTTTCCTGCACCGCCCCGAATGCCGCCGCCAAGCTGCTGGCGGGACTGGCCGACGGATCGCGGCCGGCCGCGGTCTCCCTGGCAGCCGGGATGTCCGGGACCACGGACCCGGCCGGCCAGCTGGTCATCGACGGCTCGTCCGGGCCCGTGCTCGGCGGCGGCCTGGCCGACCTGGTCATCCTGCCCGTGCAGACCAGCCAGGGCGAGGTCTGGGCCGCGGTCGACGCCGCCGGGCTGGACCGCACGGACCTGGGCGGCGTGGACCGGACCAGGACAGTGACCAGGCTGCGGGCCGACCAGGTGACCGTGCCCGCGGGCCAGGTGCTGCCCGGGCTGGACCGCGCCGATGTGGCCGCCCTGGCCGCGGTGGCATTCGCCGCGGAGGCCTGCGGAGTGGCGGACTGGGCGACGGCGACCGCGGCTGAGCACGCCCGCCTCCGGCACCAGTTCGGCCGGCCGATCGGGCAGTTCCAGGCGGTGAAGCACCGCTGCGCGCGGATGCTGACCGCAGCCGAGCAGGCGGCCGCCGCGACCTGGGACGCGGCCCGCGCCTGGGACCTGCCCGGGCCCGGGACTGACCCCGCGCCCATTCACCTTGCCGCGGCCGTGGCCGCCGTGGTGGCGGTGGACGCGGCGGTCAGCTGCACCCACGAGTGCATCCAGGTGCTCGGCGGGATCGGCTACACCTGGGAGCACCCGGCCCACCTCTACTACCGCCGGGCGCTGTCGCTGCGGGCGCTGCTCGGCCCGTCCGTCACCTGGGCGCGCCGGGTGACCCAGCTCAGCCTGGCCGGGACCCGCAGGCCGCTCACGGTGGACCTGCCCGCCGCGGCGGAACCAGCGCGGGAGCGGATCCGGGCGGAGCTGGCCGCGATCGCGGGCCAGCCCGCTGCGAGCCGGGCCCGGCAACTGGCCGACGGTGGCTGGGCCATGCCGCACCTGCCCCGGCCCTGGGGCCGGGGTGCGGACCCGCTGGAGCAGCTCATCATCGACGAGGAGCTGAAGCGGGCCGGGCTGCGCCGCCCGGCGCTGCTCATCGGCGCGTGGGTGGTGCCCGCGCTGGTCCAGTACGGGACGGCCGCGCAGCAGGACCGGTTCCTGCCCGCCACGCTCCGCGGTGAGATCACCTGGTGCCAGCTGTTCAGCGAGCCGGGGGCGGGCTCGGACCTGGCCGGGCTGACCACCCGCGCGGAGCGGGTGAAGGGGGATGGGGAGGCGGGTGGGGGGTGGCGGCTGACCGGCCAGAAGATCTGGACCTCGCTGGCCAAGGAGGCGGACTGGGCGATCTGCGTGGCGCGCACGGACCCGGCCACCCGCAGGCACGCCGGGATCAGCTACTTCCTGGTGGACATGAAATCGCCGGGAGTGGAGGTCCGGCCGCTGCGCGAGATCAGCGGCGACGCCATGTTCAACGAGGTCTTCCTGGACTAGGTGCCGGTACCGGACGATCTGCGTGGTGGGCCAGGTCGGCGACGGCTGGCGGGTAGCCCGGACCACGCTGGCCAACGAGCGGCGTGTCGCTGTCCCGGACCTGGACCTTCGGCTGCGGTGCCCGAGGAGCTGCTGGGGGTGCTGCGCGGGCTGGACGCGCAGGCGCGGCAGGACTGGCTGGAGCGCCGGCCAGCTGCTCAGCGAGGCCCAGGCCATCGACGCGCTCGGCATGCGGGTCGACCCTGAAGCAGCTGTCCGGAACGGAGCCGGGGGCTACCGGCAGCGTCCGCAAGCTGCTCGGCATGCAGCACGCCCAGCGCGTGGCCGAGCTGTGCTGGGCGACCGAGGGCCCAGACGGCGCGGCCAGCAGCTCACACTGGGCCCGGCAGGTCCTGGTCACCCGGGCGCTCACCATCGGCGGCGGCACCACCGACATCCAGCTCAACATCATCGGCGAGCGGATGCTCGGCCTCCCCCGTGACCCCGACCCGCCCGCGGGATAACGGCCTGGTTCTCCCCGGACGTCCTTGTTTCGGCCGATCTGGGCGGGACACGCCTTCGTTACCGGGCAATCCGGGGCCGCCGCGCTAGCCTTGCAGACAGCCGGCATCTCGGGGAGCCGATGACCGACAGTGACGGTGGCGCGAGGGACGGAGGCCGACCGGACGGCGGGACCGACGCTGACCGGACCGGCCCGTTCAGCTTGCCCTCGCCGCGTCCCGGGCTCTACCCGGGGCCTGGGCGGCCCGACCTGCCGCCCGGGCCGCCCGGTGCGGCGCCTGGGCCCGGTGAGCCCGGCCGCCGCCGTAACTCTCCGTCACAAGCTCAGCAACGACTGATCGCCCGCATCTCGGCTGGGCGGAAGGCCAGGCAGCGCCGGGTGCTGCTGACCATCTGCGGCGCCATCTCCGCGCTCGTGCTGTTCTCCTCGGCCGGAGCCTGGGCCTTCAGCAGTTACATCAACGACACCATCAAGCGGGTCAGCGCGGGCACGGTGGGCACCCCGTCGAGCGGCCCGCTGAACATCGTGCTCGCCGGGGTGGACGTGCGGTCCGGGCTCACCCCGCAGCAGCAGGCGCAGCTGCACGTGGGCCACGATGTGAGCGCCAACTCGGACACGCTGATGGTGATCCACGTGGCGGCGGACCGCAGCCGGGTCACCGTGGTCAGCATCCCCCGCGACTCCTGGGTGAACATCCCCGGTCACGGCATGAACAAGATCAACGCAGCCTATGGCCTGGGCGGCCCGCAGCTCGTGGTGCAGACCGTGGAGCAGACCACCGGGCTGACCATCAACGACTATGTGCAGGTCAACTTTCTCGGCTTCGTCCAGGTCATCGACGCACTGGGCGGGGTCAACGTGTGCGTGCCGTTCGCGGTGGACGACTCCTACAGCGGGCTGCACCTGTCCGCCGGGATGCACCACGTGAACGGCATCACGGCCCTGGCGTTCGCCCGGGACCGCCATTCGTTCGCCCTGTCCGACCTGGCCCGGATCAGTGACCAGCAGCAGCTGATGGCCTCGCTGCTCAAGCAGGCGATCACCTCGGGGACGCTGGCCAACCCGGTCAAGCTGGCCAGCTTCCTGCACGCCGCGCTGGCCGCGATCAGCGTGGACAAGGGCTTCAACGTCACCGCGCTGGCCGACCAGATGCGCGGCATCTCACCGAGCGACGTCCAGTTCGTGACGGTGCCGCTGTCCAACATGAACTACCAGACACCGACCGGGGAATCAGCTGTGCTGTGGGACAGCACAGCCGCGCAGGCCCTGTTCAGCGGGCTGAAGAACGACACGGCCCCGGCTTCCCCCGCCGCGGCCCGGCCCATCCCCCGCCAGCCCGCTGCCAGCCAGCACGGTGGTAGCGCCGCCAGCAGCAAGCTGCGGCCGGGCCAGGTGCCAGTCGAGGTCTACAACGGCACCCTGATCAGCGGGCTGTCCGCGGCTACCGGCGCGGACCTGACCCGGCTCGGCTTCCCGGTGCAGGCGGGCCTGACCTGGCCGGTGCACAACCTGGCCCAGACCGTGATCCAGTACCCACCCGGGCAGCAGGCCGCGGCCACGGTGGTCCGGCAGGCCATCCCGGGTGCCACCCTGCAGCAGGTGCACGGCCTGACCCGGATCAGGATCCTGCTCGGCGCGAGTGGCGCGACGGTGACCAGCCCAGCAGCTGGCACCGGCAGCGGGGCCACCCCCACGGCGGCGGCGTCACCCGCCGCGTCAGGGAGGACCGCGGCCCAGGCCGCCTGCGGCTGAAATATCCTGGGTACCAGTGCGGCACAGCCGCCGTAGCACGGAGGCAGTCATGGGGCTGATGGACAAGGTCAAGGCGCAGGGCGCGCAGCTCGCCCAGATCGCCCAGGAAACGGCCCGCGAGGGCCGGGTCAAGGTCAACCAGGCCACGGCCAAGCGGCGGGCTGACGCCATGTTCCGCGATCTGGGCGCCACCGTCTACGCCGAGCGCACCGGCCGCGGCACCCCGGACACCAAGGACAAGATCGACCGGCTGATCGACGCGCTGTCCCGGCAGGAGGCCGATCAAGGCCTGGGTGACCCCAGCAGCGCAGCTCCCAGCGGCGGGGCTTCCAGCGGCGGGGCTCCGGCGGGCGACCCGCCGCCCGCCAGCTGAGCACGCCGCCCATCTCGCCGCCAATCGTCTCTGGTCAGCGCCTTCTCACCGTCAGTCACTGACTTGTCGTGAATTGTCGAGAAAGGCCGTAGCAAAACCTCTGTTCCCCCTCAGAGGGGCAAAGCCGGACATTACAATCCCATGAGGTTCTGCCCGGCCAGTCTGTTATGTCCGGGTACGCGATCACGGCGCTGACTCCGGATGGAGGAAGACAGTCCAGGATGCCCGGTGTCATCGAACGCAGGCAGGAGTCGTCCAGCACTGCGCCGCGGCACCGGAAGCGGGGCCCAACGACCCGCCTGCCCGCACGCGGTGAGGTGCCCCCGGTCCTGCCGGTGCCCCCGCTCGATCAGGAGAAGCACTCCTACGTCCGGCGGCACATCTGGATCCTCACCGCGTGCTCCGCGCTGAGCTTCCCGCCCCTGGTCTACAGCCAGGTGCGGATGGTCGAGCACACCCCCTGGTTCATCCTCTACGCCCCGTTCGCGGCGTTCGGCACGCTGTGCTTCCTGCTCTCACTGATCATCGACGAGATGAGCCGCAGCTTCGACCTGGCCGAGCACCAGCGGATCGTGGCCGCCTGGGCGCCGCGGCGGTACCCGTCGGTAGACGTGTTCCTGCCGGTCTGCGGTGAGCCCATCGAGGTGATCCGCAACGCCTGGTCCCATGTAGCCATCATGCGCAGCCATTACCGCGGCCGGGTCAACCCCTATGTGCTGGACGACTCAGCCAATCCTGCGTTCAAGGCGATGGCTCGGCGTTATGGCTTTGCCTATGCCACCCGCCCGGACCGCGGCTGGTTCAAGAAATCCGGGAACCTGCGCTACGGATTCCAGATCTCCGACGGGGAGTACATCCTGCTGCTGGACGCGGATTTCGCGCCGCGCCCGGACGTCCTCGACGAGACCCTGCCCTACCTGGACATGTTCCCTGACGTGGGCATCGTGCAGACGCCACAGTTCTTCCACGTGCTGGACCAGCAGACCTGGGTGGAGCGGGGCGCGGGCGCCATCCAGGAGCTGTTCTACCGCTCCATCCAGACGGCCCGGGCCAAGAAGGGCGGCGCGATCTGCGTCGGCAGCTGCGCTGTGTACCGGCGCAGTGCCCTGGAGCCGAACGGCGGAATGTCGCTCGCCGAGCACTCCGAGGACCTGCACACTGGCTTTGATCTGCAACGGCGGGGGTGGCGGCTGCGGTACCTGCCGATCGCGCTGTCCACCGGCAACTGCCCGGACAACATCCTCGCGTTCGTGAACCAGCAGTACCGCTGGTGCTCGGGCACGATGGGGCTGCTGCGCAGCCGGAAGTTCTGGACCACGAAGCTGCCGCTGTACAGCCGGCTGTGCTACCTGACCGGGTTCATCGGCTACATCTACACGGCGGTGTTCACCTTTGTCTCGCCCGCGCTCGCCGTGTCCATGCTGCTGTTCGTGCCGGGCACGCTGCTGCTGCGCAACCTGGTCTTCGTGGTGCCGGTGATGTTCTACGCGGGGGTCATCTACCCGATGTGGCACCGCGCGCCGTACCGGCTGGAGGCCTGGTCCGTCCGGGTGATCTCCGGCTGGGCGCATATCTTCGCGTTCTGGGACCTGCTCCGGGGCCGGGCGCGCGGCTGGCAGCCGTCCGGGACCGGTGCCACCAAGCAGGACGGCAGGCGGCGGTTCTGGATCGGCATCATCGGCTGGAGCTTCGGCAGCGCGGTCGTGTGGGCGGGCCTGGCCCTGTGGCGGATGATGACCATGGACCCGTACAACTTCTTCCTGCTCTTCGTGCTCGGCGTGTTCCAGGTCGTCGTGGTCGGGCGCATCCTGATCCAGCCGCGGGCGGGCACCGGGACGGGGGCCGCCGGATGAGGCCGCGGGCGGGCGTCCTGGCCGGGCGGCTGGCCCTGGGCCTGGCCCTGAGCGCCGCGCTGGCTGGCTGCGGGCTGCTGCTGCCGCAGGCCCCGGGCAGCAATAGCGGGACGGCCAGCCAGTCCCCGCTCCCCACCCGGGCTCCCTCGACCGAGCCGCCCTTCAACGTATCCGGCCTGCTCGACCCCGGCTCCGGCAAGTACCTCGGCATCGAGGCGAATGGCGCGCCCGACTCGCTGGGCCCGGTCGCCGCGTTCGCCGCGAATACCGGCCGTAAGCCCAATATCATCGGCCAGTACGTGGCCTGGGGCCGCCCATTCGACGCCGCCGCCGCCGCCAATGCCTGGTCCTACGGCGCGCTGTACTACATGGCCTGGGAGCCATTCGGCGTCACGGTGCAGTCCATTGCGAACGGGCACTCCGACGCGTACCTCACCCAGTTCGCCAAGGCTGTCCGCGCGCTCAACGTGCCGATCGCGCTGAGCTTCGGGCACGAGATGAACGGCAACTGGTACCCGTGGGGCAGCGCGCAGACACCCGCGGCCACGTTCGTGGCCGCCTGGCGGCACATCCACGACCTGTTCAGCCAGGCCGGGGCCAGCAACGTGATCTGGGTGTGGAACCCCAACATCATCAACCCGGTGCCGCAGGTGCCGCTCCGGCCGTACTGGCCGGGGCCCGGCTACGTGGACTGGGTGGGCGTCACCGGGTACTTCGCCACCACCGGCCCGCAGACCTACGACACCCTGTACGCGCCCACGATGACGGAGATCAGGCAGTTCACCGCCAAGCCGTTCATCATCGCGGAGACCGCTATCGAGACCGGCCCGGACGAGACGGCCTGCGCGAGTGCGCTGATCGCGGCGGTGACCCAGCATCCGGACGTGCTCGGCTTCATCTATTTCGACTACAACAAGGGCGGCGTGGACTGGCGGGTCGAGTCGCGGCCGATGGTGCGGGCCGCGATCGCCAGCGACATCGCCGCCCTGCCCCTGGTCAACCCGCGGAAATGAGCAGGCGGCCACCGAACACACCACCGCGCGGCCGCCCTCCAGCACCACCCGGACGTCCCCGGCTCCTGCCCCGCGCTGCGCCGCCAGTCAGGGAGCCGCCAGTCAAGGGCCCCCGGCTCAACGGATCACAGCGCGGGGCCCGGCCGTTCTGGCCGGACGTGGTGGAGACGGTCATGCTGCCCGCGGTCCGGCAGTACTTCGACACCTGGCCGCGGCCCGCTGTAGACGCTGGCCCCGACGGGACCACGGGCCGGGTTCTGCCCCGGGGCAAGCACCGCACCGGGCCGATCCGGGACAGTGCCGCCAACCGGCGGCGCACCTGGGTGAGCCGGGCCGTGCTGCTCGCGATCCTGCTCGTGCAGGCCGCGCTGTCGCTGCGGATGAGCAACACCGCGTTCGAGGACGAGGCGCTCTACCTGTACAGCGGCCACCTGGAGATCGCCCACCTGCTGCACGGCGCCCCGCTCCAGGGCAACTATGCGTCGTACTTCTCCGGTGCCCCGGTCATCTACCCGGTGCTCGGCGCGGCCGCGGACAGTATCGGCGGCCTGGGCGCGGCCCGGGCGGTCAGCCTCCTCGCGATGCTCGCCACCACCGGGCTGCTGTACTCGCTGACCCGCAGGCTGTTCAACGAGCGGGTCGGCCTGTGCGCCGCGGTGATCTTCTCGGTCACCGAGTCCGCCCTGTTCCTCGGGCACCTGGCCACCTACGATGCTCCGGCGCTCTGCCTGCTGGCCCTGGCCGCCTGGATCGTGGTGCGCACCGCGGCGTTCCGCTGGCCGGTCTACTTGCTCGCGGCGCCGGTCGTGACGCTCGCGGTGGCCGACAAGTACGCGTCCCTGCTGTTCGTGCCGACGATCGTGGTGCTCAGCGGCCTGGCCGCCTGGCCGCGACGGCGCCGTCTGGCGCTGATCCCGCCGCTCGCCCTGGCGCTGGCGACCGCGGTGCTGCTGGACCTGGCGCTGCACGTGGCCGGCGACAGCTACCTGATCGGCATCGAGTTCACCACCACGGAGCGGTTCGCGGGCACCGCCCCGACCACGGTACTGCTCCGCGACAGCCTCCAGTGGGGGGCCCTGCCGTTCGCGCTCGCGCTGATCGGGGCGGTGGCCTATGCGGCACGGCCGACAACCGAGCCGGGCGAGCAGATCGCGGCACCGGGAGGCAGGCTCCGCCGGGTGCTGCTCGGCGTGGTGCTGACCAGTACCGCGCTGCTGGCGCCGGCCGACCAGATTCATTTGCACACGCTGACGTCGTTGCAGAAACACATCGGTTTCGGGCTGTTCTTCGCCGCGCCGTTCGCCGGGGTGGGCCTGGCCCGGATCATTGGTGATCACTTCCGGCGGGCCCAGGTCGGCGTGGTGATCTGGGCCGCCGCGCTCGTGCTCGGCATGACGCAGTCGAATGACCTGTTCCACGCGTGGCCCGACTCCGCCGCGCTGATCCCGGTGATGAGCCGCTACCTCCAGCCAGGCGCGCACTACCTGGCCGAGGTGGACGAGGTGCCCATCTACTACCTGCGCCAGCATGCCGACGCCCAGCCCCGCCAGTTCACCTCCACCTTCTTCATCAACTACACCGCCCAGGACGGCCAGGTGCTGACCGGGCAGGCAGGTTTCGTGGCCGCGATCAAGGCCGGCTACTTCCGGATGATCGAGTACAACGGGCAGGTCACGCCGGGGCTGGACACGGTGCTCGCCCGCACCCTGCGGTCCGACCCGGCCTACCGGCTGGTCGCTTCGCTCCCGGTGAACGGCGGGCAGGTCACCTACTACGTCTGGGTGCGGACCTGACTGGCCCGGTCAGGCGGCCCTGCATTCCACCACGAAGCCGGACTTCTGCTGGCCGGCCGCGGTGACCGCCAGGCCGGCCTGCCGGGCCTGCTCCCGGAACTCGGTGAGGCTGCTGGTCCGGCCGCCGGTCAGCACCATGTCGATGGCCAGGCTGTGCTCCTCGCCGTCGGGCGCGACCCCGCCCAGCACCAGCACCCGCCCGGCCTGGCCGGTCCCGGATGGCCGCGCCGCCTCGGCGCAGCGGCGCAGGATGGCCACGGTTTCGGCGTCGGGCCAGTCGTTCAGCACCTTCTTCAGCAGGTAGAGGTCAGCTCCGGCGGGCAGCGGGTCAAAGAAACTCTGCGCTACCGTGGTGGCCCGGCCGGCCACCCCGGCGGCCGCCAACACCTCGCCGGACCGGGCCACCGCGCCGGGCAGGTTGACCAGGGTGCCACGGACCTGCGGCCGGGCGCGGAGGATCGCGGCGAGCATCGCCCCGGTCCCGCCGCCCACATCCACCACCATGCGTACCTGGTCCCAGCCGTCGCTGAGCTCCAGGTCAGGGTCGGGCGGCCCGTGGCCGGCGAGCCCCATCAGCTCATCGAAGCTGGCCGCCACCTCGGGGTGCGCGGCGAGGTCGTCCCAGAACGGCCTGCTGTACAGCTCGTGGTAGCCGGGCTGGCCGGTGCGCACGTACCCGGGGAGAGTGCCCCAGGCGTACGCCATCCGGCCGCCGATCCCGCCGAGGTCCAGGAACTGCGCCTGCGGCCCGTCGAACAGCTGGGACGCGGCGGCGTTGCGGGCGAAATGACCCGGTGCGGGCTGCTCGAACACGCCGCGGCTGACCAGGTAGCTGAGCAGGCTGCGCAGCACGGCCGGGTCGCAGCCTGCCGCCGCGGCCAGATCGGCGGCGGAACTGAGGCCAGCCGCCATGTGCTCCGCGATGCGCAGGGTAGCGACCGTGTGGATGCACCAGGGCGTCTGCAGATCGGTGAGCTGGCTGAGGTCTGGTTCGCTCATGGGCCCACCGTAGGCCAGCTCAGCCCGGCAGGTTGGCCTCTACCGCGGCGACCAGTTCCGGGTCGTCCGGGGTGGTCCGCGGGCGGAACCGGGCGAGCACCGTGCCATCCGGGCCGACCAGGAACTTCTCGAAGTTCCACTGGATGTCCCCGGCCTCGCCGGCCGCATCCGGGACCGCGGTCAGCTCGGTGTACACCGGGTGCCGGCCCGGCCCGTTGACGTCGATCTTCTCGAACATCGGGAAGGTCACCCCGTAGGTGGCCGAACAGAACTCGGCGATCTCCCCGGCGGTCCCGGGTTCCTGGCCGCCGAACTGGTTGCAGGGGAAACCGACCACGGAAAAGCCCCGGCTGGCGTACCGCTCGTGCAACTGCTCCAGGCCCGCGTACTGCGGGGTCAGCCCGCACTTGGACGCGACGTTGACGACGAGCAGGGTCTGGCCGGCCAGGTCGCCGAGGGACGACGGCTGGCCGTCTAGCGTCTGGAGTGGGATGTCATGCACGGTCACGTTGCTGATCCTTTGCGGTCGGGGTGCGGCGATCCTGGGGACGCCATCGATAACAGCGGGCGGGCTGGGCCCATGCCCTCGCGGCCCGTAGACCTCCATGAGCCGGGCCAGGTACTCGGCCAGCGGCCCCAGTGACACCGCGGCCCGCCGCTCGTCCATGCTCCCCGACCGTAGCGGCACCCCGGCGGCTGCTCTACTCTGCGTGGCGTGGGAATCGTGCAAACGCTCGGTTACGAGGTCCCTGAGCCCAACGCCGCGCAGCGAGCGATGTGGCACATTTCCTCATCGCGCCCTGGGGCGTGGTTGTTCGCCCGGTCGCTGCATCACATCGATACGCTCGTGCTCCGGCTCAGCCGGGGCCAGTTCACGCTGGCGGGAGCCTCAGCCGGGATCCCGGTGCTGACCTTGACCACCACCGGCGCCCGGACCGGACAGCGCCGGACCACACCGCTGCTCGGTGTGCCCTTCGGGGACGACATCGCGGTCATCGGCACCCGCTTCGGGCAGGCGGGTACGCCCGGCTGGTACTACAACCTGCGCGCCGATCCGCGAGCCGAGCTCACCTACCGGGACACGACCGCATCCGCGGCCGCCCGGGAGGCGGGCGACGAGGAGTGGCAGGCCATCTGGGCGCGGGCCCGGCAGATCTACGCCGGGTACGACGCTTACGCCCGCCGGATCACGGACCGGAAGATCCACATCATGGTGCTCAGCGCATGAGGTGCTGAGCACAGCCATGGATACGGGCACGAGCGCGGTTGCCGACCCAGCTGACCTGGGCGTGCTGGCGGCCGCGGCACTGCTCCGCAGCGGCGGGCTGTCCGCGGCGGAACTGCTGGCCGCCTGCCAGCAGCGCATCGCCGAGCGCAACGGCGGGCCGCCCAGCTTCGACGGTGCTCCCGGGGCGGTCAACGCCTGGATCCGGCTGTACCCGGAACTGGCGCAGGATCTGGCCCGCGCGGCAGACCAGCGGCTCGCCCGTGACGCAACCGCGGCGCCGCTGCTGTGCGGGATCCCGGTCGGCCTGAAAGACCTGTTCGCCGTGGGCGGCCTCCCGGTCACCGCGTCCAGCCGGGTGCTCGAGCAGCATGTCGCGCGGCGCAGTTCCACCGCTTGGGAGCGGCTGGCAGACGCGGGCATGGTCCTCGCCGGGCACACGCACACTCATGAGTTTGCCGCGGGCGGCACCACCGATCAGGTGGGGAATCCCTGGGCGCTGGACCACTCTGCGGGCGGCTCCAGCGGCGGGTCAGCGGCCGCGCTGGCCTGCGGCATGGTCCCGGCCGCGCTGGGCACCGACACCGCGGGTTCGCTGCGCATCCCGGCGTCGCTGTGCGGGGTGTGCTCGGTCAAGCCCACCCATGGCCTGATCCCCTTGCGCGGGATCATCCCGCTCGCGCCGAGCCTGGACCACGCTGGCCCGATGGCGCGATCGCTGGCGGACTGCAGCGCCCTGCTGAGCACCCTGGCCGCCGGCGGCAGCGAGGTGACGCCGCTGCTGCCGCCGCCCGGCCCGCCCGGTATCTTTCCGCTGCGGGCCAGCCCCGGGGCCAGGCCGCTCGCGGGCGTCACGATCGCCGTGACCGACCGGCCGGCCACTCATGGGGCAGCCGCGGAAGTCGCCGAGGTCCTGGAGCAGGCCGTGGCTGCTGCCCAGGGACTGGGGGCACGGGTCGTGCACCTCGCCGCCGTCGCCGACCTGCCTGGCCCGGATTTCAGCGCGATCTTCTTCGCGGAGGTCGGCGCCTACCATCGCCGCTTTCGCGACTCGGCCGGCCAGTACCGCACCAGCGTCCGCGAGCTCGTCGAGCAGAGCTCGGCGTTCACCGCCGTGCACGGCTACCTGGAGGCCCAGCGCCGGCGAGTGCGGGTCACCGCGGAGTGGGAGGAATGGTTCTCGCGGCACGGGGTGGACGTGATCCTCGAGCCAGCCACGCCAACAACCGCACCGCAACGCGGGACCGGCTATGACTCCGGGCATCTGGCCGGGCAAGGCGATCCGCTGATCAGGCTGACCGCGGCCTGGAACGTCACCGGCTTTCCGGTGGCGAGCCTGCCCGGCGGCCTCGGCCGCGTCAGCGGGCTCCCGGTGGGCCTCTCACTGATCGCCCCACGCGGGGCTGATGCGCGGGTGCTCCAGATCGGCATCGACGTGCAGGAGCATGCCCTCCCTCCGCCCGGCATCGTCAGGCCGGTCCCGGGGCCACCTGACGCGGGCGCCGTCCCGCGGCCGGCTGACGCGGGCTGAGCACTCGCGATGAGTCTGGGAGCCGCGGTCCGTTGTACTAGCCCTAAGTTACGGGGCCTAACGAGGGTTCTGCTGTGCGACTCGACCGACTCTGCGGGAGCCTGGGCGAAGCCGCCACGACGTGGGCCCGGTAACCGGCGGCCGATCACGGCTAGCGCGACCCGCTGTCCGGTGGCCCTCATGTCCACACAGTCCCGGCTGCTTCCGGCAAAGACCGACTCTGTCCACCCTCATAGCTACCAGACCAGGGACTCAGACCTCAGCGTTCACATTCACCTTCGCCTCGCGGAGATGAGGACCGAAGCGGGAGCTGACAGGGATCCCGGAAGCACCGGCAGCTCCCGCAGCAGCGGCGGACCATGCTGCTCATCCGAGTTCAGGATTTTCAACCAGCAGGCGGTCTGCGTCGTCTCATCGGGTGTTGAAGCCAAACAAGCGCGATGGCTAGCATCCCGACCTCCGGAGGCATCCCATGCAGTTGCGCACGTCCACGATGGCAGCGGTCTGCGTTCTCGCCGCCGGGTTCGCATTGGGCGGTTGCAAGTCCAGCAATTCCAGCAGCTCGTCCGGTGGCTCGGCGAAGACCCCGGCGGCGAACTCGGGCTCGACTACGCAGGCCACAGGCGCGGCACCCGCCCAGAACGCACAGGGGGCCGAGAACGGCGACACGTGCCAGGCCGAGAACCTGAGCTTCGCCCTCGGCGCCAAGACCAAGACCGCCCACTACCCCGGGCAGACGACGCAGGCTGTGGACCTGACCAACAAGGGTTCGTCCGCATGCACGATGGACGGCTTCCCGGGCGTGGACCTGGTCGGCGTAGCGAGAGGCCAGATCGACTACTCCTGGTCGCTGGACCGCCAGTCCGCCAGCTACTCGGAGGTGACGCTGCAGCCCGGCCGGACCGCGCACTTCGACCTGCTCTACCTGCCCAGCGCCGCTGGTGCCAGCGGCAACATCACCGTGGTCAAGATGGTGGTCACGCCGCCGAACGACTACACCCAAGCCGAGGTGACCTGGAACCAGTCCGTACTGTTGCAGGACGGTGCGACGCATCCGGGGACGTACATCTCACCAGTCGTGTCCGGCCCCTGATTCCAGCTCTCCACGATCACGCCGGGGATGGTGGCCAGGATCCCGAATACCACGAACAGCGAGCCGATGAACGAGCTGAGGTCGAACAGCTTCGCCAGCTTGTCAGCAGGGCTCACCAGCCGCCCGGGCGGTAGAGCGCTCAGCAGCGCCTGAACGGCTGAAGGGGCACCGAATCCGGCCGATTAGGTCGCTGTGGTGCTCAGGGCAGCGCGTAGGAGGCCGAGGAATTCCTCATCGGAGATGCCGGCGGCGTCTTCGGGCCTTAGCCGGATGGTCCCGGTGCTGGTCTTGAGGCTGGGGTGGCGGGCGACGAATCCACCGTCGTCGTCTTGCCGCCAGCCGTAGACGGAGATGCCGTGCTTCCAGACGCCGAGATGCACGCGGCGGTCACCGACCTTGTAGGTGGGCATTCGATACGACAAGACCACGCTTACGTCGGGATGCGCGCGAAGGATCAACTGGTGGAGCCGGTCGAACAGCGGCCGGTGCTCGGCGGGGATGGCATCGATGTAGCCGCGGACCTCCTCATCCATCCGCACGCCAGCTCCGTCCTGGGTTCCATTGAGGCGATCGGCCAATCTCGGCATAGCGGCCTCCCACGGTTGGCATCAGCTCTCTCAGCTTTGACAACCGAACCGGCCAGAACTCATCGTCGAAGCGTCCCGAGGCATCATCCACGCCTGGCGCTCGTCCCGCCGATCCATATATCGCCATGGTTCTCCAGGACGGCCGGACCTGGCGTCGGCCAGGTCACCCGGTTGGCTGGATCTTCGCAGCCGCGGGGATGGTGGAAGCGGTAGATTTCGCCTCCTTCAAGTATGGGCTGGCGGCGGCCGCTGGCCGTGGCTTGCCTGCCGGTGAGCACGTTGGCTGGCTGCAGCTATGGATCTGGGCGGTGAGCCTCTCGCTGAGCACCGTGAAAAAGACGGCTGTGTGCCGCGCTCGTCGGCGTGACGAGTGCACTGCTTGATCTGCAGAGCCGCATGACCAGCCCCGCCGAAGGGGGCAGGGCTGAGGCTCAGTTCCGGACGACAGCTGTGCTCGGATTCCCGGGTATCCCGGACTGCGGCGCACCGGGGCAGGATGATCCCGTACCGTCACAGGTGATTCTTCCCCCGGCGAATCTTTGCGTAGCAGGAGGTACTCCCGGTGACAGGCGAGGCGGGCGAGGACGGTGGGTGGCGCCCGAAGATCGACACCACGGTGCCGCATTCGGCCCGGATCTGGAACTACTGGCTGGGTGGCAAAGACAACTTTCCTGTTCGACCGCCAAGCCGGGGAGCAGACGATCGCTGTCCTTCCCGAGATCGTCGATATCGCCCGCGCCTCCCGCCAGTTCCTCATGCGTGTTGTGCGGTACCTGGCCGCCGAGGCGGGGATCCGTCAGTTCCTGGATATCGGCACCGGGTTGCCGACGGTCAATAACACTCATGAGGTCGCCCAGCAGGTCGCTCCCGAATCGAGGGTCGTGTATGTTGACAACGATCCGCTCGTACTGGTCCACGCACGGGCGCTGCTGACCAGCAGCCCGGAGGGCGCTACCGACTACGTCGAAGCAGACGCCCGCGACGTCGACACGATCCTCACCCGCGCTGCGGTGACGCTGGACTTCGCCCGCCCCGTCGCTGTCACCATGCTGGGCATCCTGCCCTTCATTGGCGACGACGATCAGGCGAAGGCGATCGTTACGCGCTTGATGGCTGCCGTGCCAGCGGGCAGCTACCTGGCCATCACCCACTCCACTAGCGAGGTCACCGGTGAGCGGGTGATCGAGGCGGTACGGCAGTGGAACCTGGTGGCCCCGACCCCCTACCGCCTGCGCAGCCCAGAGCAACTCGCGGCTTTCTTCGAGAACCTGACGCTGATTGAGCCTGGGATAGTGTCGTGCCCGCAGTGGCGGCCACACTCGCGCGACATCGGCACCGTACAGAAGATGGACGAGTTCTGCGCCCTGGGCCGCAAATGAGCCGAGGTCAGGAAGCCAGAAGGCCCGCTACGCGGATGGCTCTGGATTAGCGGAGCCGGAACACCGGATGACGGTTCGCTTCCGCCAATCACCGATCGGTATCCCCGGCAGACAGAAACGTTGACCGCATGCCCGCAAAAGTGGCGGCTGCTAGCGGTGGACTACCGTCGTGGACGGGCAGCGGCAACGGGAGTTGCGCCGTCAGCGTGGTCTGGCGCGAGTAGAACTCGCTGGACTGACCGGGATCAGCCTGGACACCGTGGCCAGGCTGCAACGCCAGCACGGGCGCTCTGCCGGACCCGCACTCTGGCCCGGCCCGCCGCCGCACTCGGCGAGCGGCCTGGCACCATCGCTGCGGTATGGCACGCTGATGGCGACCGCTACACCGGGCACGAGGCTGGCACCGATGTGCGGCTGACACGTTCGTCTTGCCTGGGCCGTCCCGCCACGTCCGGCGTGGCGTCTTGCCGGAAAAAAATTGATATCAGTATGATAAGTACCAGGTTCGTCAAGTAGAGGAGGCGCCAGATGGCTACCCAGACTGCGGCCGCCGCAGGCCTGCAACTGCCTGACCGGCAGGTGACCGAGCGCGAGGCCCGGTTCTTGCCTGGCCTGCGCATGCTGGTGCTGGGCATCGTCTTGATACTGGCGGGGGTGATCCTGATCGTAGTGGCAAGCCACCAGAGTCACGGGGTCGCCGCGGCGCTGATTGTGCTCGGCATCCTGATGTTTATCGGCAGCAGCCTCGTGCTGGGGGGTCTCACCCCGGTCGTCCCCGGGCGGGCCCGCGTCGTCCAGCTGTTCGGCAGGTACCGGGGCACCATCCGCGACTCGGGCTTGCAGTGGGTGAATCCGTTCACCCGCCGCATCGCGATCTCCACCCGGATTCGCAACCAGGAGTCAGCGCAGGCCAAGGTCAACGACGCCGACGGCAACCCGATCGAGATCGCCGCCGTGGTCGTCTGGCAGGTCGCCGACACCGCCAGCGCCATCTACGCCGTCGACGACTACACGCAGTTCGTCACCATCCAGACCGAGACCGCCGTCCGGCACATCGCCTCCAGCTACCCCTACACCAGCCACCGCGAAGGTGAACTCTCGCTGCGCGACAACGCAGAAGCCATCACGCAGAAGCTCTCCGCCGAAATCGCCGCGCGGGTCGCATCGGCTGGGGTGCACATCATCGAGTCGCGGCTGACCCGGCTGTCGTATGCCCCGGAAATCGCCCAGGCCATGCTGCGCCAGCAGCAGGCCAGTGCCGTGGTCGGCGCCCGGCAGCGGATCGTGGAAGGCGCGGTCGGCATGGTCCAGCTGGCCCTGCAGCGGCTAAAGGAGGAGGGCGTCGTCGACCTGGATGAGGAGCGCAAGGCCGCGATGGTGTCCAACCTGCTCGTGGTCTTGTGCAGCGAGCAGGCCACCCAGCCAATCGTCAACACCGGCACCCTCTACCAGTGACGGCCCGCCTGGAGCCGCGATGACCGAGCGCAAGAGCGTCCTGTTGCGCCTCGACCCCGCTGTCCACGACGCCCTGGCCAGATGGGCCGCCGACGAATTGCGCAGTACCAACGCCCAGATCGAGTTCCTGCTGCGCCGCGCGCTCGCCGAAGCAGGTCGGCTGCCCGGCCGCGCCGGACCGATGCGGCCCCGCGGGCGGCCACCCGCGGCCAGCCGGTCCGAAACCAGCCCGCCGCCCGGCGATAACCAGCCCAGGTGACGTCAGAGGACGAGGTACGTAAAGTCCTGGAGGAATCCGCGGAGGACCCTGACCTGGGCGGCAATTGGACGGTGGTCTCAGTACCGTCCGGTGCCCGGAATCCCGTTGCCACAGGCAGCCATAGCTTGACTGGCGAGGATGTCGCGTAGCTCGTGCGTGACGCTGTCTGGGTACTGGTCCAGAGTTGCTTCAAGATCGCGCCGCTGGGCCGGGGTTGAGTATGCGGCCAGCTCGCGCTCCAGCTCAGAGCGCCACCTGCGGTCCGCCTCAGGTATGGCAGGGATCAGCGGGGCGGACAGGAGGAACAGGAGTCCGGGGAGGAGAACCACGCCGCCCGCGCCGCTGCGCAGCATGATGCCGACCACCGTGAGCACACCCCCAGCCAGCAGGAGCTGCCAGCGGGGACGCACGCCGTGCGCCAGACCCATCAGACCCATGGCTGCAAGCAGCGCGCTAGTACGAATACACCTGTGGATCTGCCTATTGCGGGCGGGCCGGGTAAGCCCAAGGGCACCGTACCTGTCGGCTGGGTCAACGGACGAACTCCACACCACCAGGTTCCGCCGATGCGCTCGCAGTGTCATCGCAGCCTCCCGCACCCGGCTCCGTGCTGCGTGTCATCGATGGTACGCTTCTGCGCTCTGGAGGGGCATGCCGCGGGCGAGAGACTGACCGGGCCGCACGGGCCGCTCACCCTGCGCGAAGCGTTCGAAGGACGCCGGCAGCTCATCGCCTACTACTTCATGTGACACCCCGTTCATGTGACACCCCGGGCCCGCCCCGAGCAGTGCGAAGGCTGCACGTGGGTCACCACCCAGGTCGGCGAGCTGTCCTACCTGCATTCCCGCGACATCACCTACGCGGTCTTCGGCCAGGGCCCCTACGACGAGAGCGCCCGCTACCGCGACTTCATGGGCTGGGACATGCCGTGGTACTCAGCACACGCCTCCCTCGACGCGCTCCTCACCGGGCGCCACATCGGCTTGTTCCACCTCGTGTGCTACCTACGGGACGGCGGCCACCCGGCCCGCCGTCATACCCCGGCCCAAAATCAAGATCCACTACCCGGCGCGGCGGCCATCCCAGAGCAGCGACCGGTCTGCGTGAATCATCAGGGCTTGGAGTCATAGTGCGATCGGCCACCGGTTACCAGTAGCTTTCCCGGAGTACGCCAAGCACAGCGTCCCCTATCGTCGCCCGCCGGGGTCAGTTCGAACGCCGGTCAACAGACGCAGCTGGATGACGGGTCGAACGGTCCGTACTCGACAGCGTCGGCCATTGCTTGACTTGGCTTGGCGGATCGCCCAATATGGCAGGGGCGAGTTCCGCGCCACCCTCCGTCGGCTTCCCAGCTGGCCGGCCTTGGAGGTAAAGGGGATCAGGTCCTCGGATCGTTGTCCGTCACTCATTCCGAAGGGTGTAGCTGGGACACCGATCGGAGTGAGCGGGACCGGATGACGAAAAGGAAGCACCTCAAGCGTCTGGTCAGAAGCCGCACCGCTACGACCGGAGAGTCCTACGCCGCTGCCCTGCGGAGTATCCGCCAGTATCGACCGGAGGACCGCATGCCAGCCATTGCCACATCTACCGACAAGCCCATCGCGTCATGCTCGTTCTGCAACAAGCCCAATACCGCGGTGAAGAGCCTCGTTGCCGGGCCTGGTGTCTTCATCTGCAATGAGTGCGTCGAACTCTCGGCCACCATCGTCGCCGATGTGGCTCACACAACGCCGGAGGAGTCGGCGAGACTGCGGAAACAGTTCGTCAACCGTTCAGCCGAAGAGATCCTGGACATGCTTCCCGGTGTGGCCCGCAGCGCTTCCCGGATCGAAGCCGACCTGACCCGCTGGGTCAACCGGCTGCGGGAACTGGGTACCGACTGGCAACACATCGCCGACGCGCTAGGGACGAGCATCGACGCCGTACGGCAACGCTTCGAAGCAGAGCGGCCTGTTTAGCCCCATCCTGCACGCTTAAGGCACGGGAAAGCGTAGCGGCTCCCACGGATCATCTCGTGGGAGCCGCTACGGGTTCTCAGCGTCAGTCGTCTTCGCCTTCTTCTTCGCGCCATACAATGCTGATCTGATCGGGGGTGAACTTCGCGCCCGGGTGCGGGCGGGCTGGATCTGGATGACAACGGCCGTGATGCTCTTGCTGATTGCGGCTTGCTTCTGCTCAAGGGTGAAGTCCGGCCGGTTCCATTCGGTGTCAAGGCTGGCGGCTGCTTCCTCGCGTGCCTGCCGCTTCGCGTCGTACCGGCGCTTTTCTGCCCTGAGCGTGCTTTCCTCGGATAGGTACCATCAGGCAGCAGCACCTGAACACGTCGGAATGCCGAGACATTATTCTCAGGGAATTCGCGGCCGATCCTCCCCCCGATGCCCAGCGCGAACATGCGGACCGGCTCGCCGCCGCGCTCCGATACGAGCCGTGCTCGCCCACCTGCGCGAACTGGCTGTGCTACGGCGTCCAGCCGAAGAATGCCCACGGGGGCCTGCGGCCAGGCTGCTGCAAGGGCAAGGCCCACCGCCGCGAACATCTCGGCTACGCGGGCCGCCGGGTATTGGTCTCGCGCAAGTGGTCGGGCAAGACGCTGGCCGATCACCGCGGCGACCGCAAGGCGTGGCTGATGTCCACGCTCGGGATTCCGTCCACCGATCCCGGCCGGTACGCCTGGGAGCCGGTCGCCCCAGGCGACCCGGACCACACCGGAACGATCAAGGCCCAGGCTCGGGACTCCGTCCCTGGCCTGGGCCTTCACGACGAGAGCGGGTAGCCTGCCGGGGTCCGGGTCGCTTCGATCCTGACCCCGACCACGCCGGGCGGGGGCGTGATCGACGTTGCCCGCAGCGATAATCGCTCCTTCGATCACATGCTTGGCTACCTCTCTCTCACCGGTGGGGCCCAGATATCGACGGCCTGCGTCCTGGATTCGCCAACGAGTACCAGGGGCGCAGCTGACCGGAAAGTGATAGGCACGTGGCGCCACCACTCTTCCTATCTGGACCTTCAACGTGTGCGCCTACCACGTCACCCAAGATCATCCCGCATATATCCCTGGTGTTCCCTGGTGTCATGGGCGGCCCAAACCCTGCAGACGTCATCACAGCCGAAAAGTTGATCTCCGGCTGGCCTGGCGGCCGTCAGAGCCAGTGAGTTACCGCGTTGAGTTTGGTGGCGGCGCGCAGGTCCAGTTCCACTCTCTGCCGGAGGGTGCACGTGAGGCGCTGATCGAACGCGCCGTGGAACTGGCCGACCAGCCATGGGATGCGGCCGTGCGGCCACCCGGTACCGACACGAGGTTCCGTGAGACGGTCTTCGGCTCAGGCAACGGCTTATTGGGGTTCTACATAATGAGGCCGCCCAGCTGATCCGGATCTTCGACATCGTCTGGATCGGCTAGCGGACACTCGGACGGCCTCGGCCATGGATCTTGACAGTGGAGCGGGTGACGAGAATCGAACTCGCACTATCAGCTTGGGAAACGTAGCGGTTGCGGCTGCCAGAGGCGCTGAGCTGGCGTCCCTGGCAGTCCGAGTGACCGTGGTTGACCCCTCGTCACCCTGGCTAATGGCACGGCGATCTCCCCCGCGATGAACTGGCTGCTCGCTGTCCAGCCACCGGGAACAGCCTGCTACCACCCAGCGGTGGCCGATGAGCTAACCAAGAGCATCAGATGTACATGATGTACACTAGGTACAACTGATGATAACGATCACGATCCAGGTAACGATCGGGAACAGGGAAGGTCTGACCATGCCCGCCGTCCACTACGACAGCTCTAGCGCTGCCCGCGCAAACTTCAAGGATCTGCTGGACGCAGCCAGCAAGGGGCAGGTGGCCACAGTCCGCCGTGATTCCGGTACTGCGGCAGTGCTCGATGCTGCGCGTCTGCGGCATTTCCTGGCTGCGGTGGTCCCATCTCGGGCCAAGGTCGTGGCCGAGGCCGGGGGGTGGTCGGTGTTCATCCCCGGCCTGCCGCTCGCCGCGGACGGGGACACGCTGGACGATGCGGTCACGGACATGATCGAAGCGCTCCGCGAGTACGCGCACGACTGGCAGGACCGGCTGCTGAACGCGCCGAACCACCGCGACAACTGGGGCTTGGTGCAGCTGGTCGAACTCAGCTCTGACGATGAGCTGAGGACATGGCTGCAGGGCGTTTCGTAGTGAGTTGGCCAGCCCCGACACGCAAAGATCATGAGGCATTCTGCAAGGCGGAAGGCTGGAAACTCCAGCAAAACGCCCGGGGCGCGGCAGGCGACCACTTTATCTATGAGCTGGAACTGCCGGACGGACGCATCCTGCGGACCCGGATCTCACATCCTGTAAACCGCAGCGGGTATGGGACCGACATGTGGGCGCACATCCTTCGCGATCAGCTGGATGTTGATGCTGCGACGTTCTGGGCCTGCGTCCGTGGTGAGGCCCTCCCCAAACGGGGTGCCCCGGAACCACCCGCCGAAGCCTTGCCCGCAGAGGTGGCATACCTACTGCGCGACCGGGTGCGGCTGAGTGACCCTGAGATCGCGGCGCTGACGAAGGACGAGGCAATAGCCCGGTTGCAGCGATTCTGGACAGAGGATGGCTGATCCCCAGCATCTCAACGTTGCTGCGACGCTAATGCCCCGGAGTGCCACTTGCTTGTTCACAAGATCGCTAGCAGGTGGCCGGACTCCCCACCGACCTGGTCTCGGTCACGGAGCGGGTGACGAGGATCGAACTCGCACTATCAGCTTGGGAATCCGACCGATCCAGGCCGCTAGGGCCACTGACCAGCCAGGCCGGGTGACCGGGGTGTCCGTGATTGAACCGCTCGTTACCCTGGCTAATTGCACGCCAATTGCACGGCGATCTTGCCCTCACCCGCTCTCGTCCTAGAGCGGAGGTCACCAGCTAGTCGATCGTAGTAACTGGCTGTCGCGCGGGGATGCCCGGCGGGATGCGATACTGGAGGGACTAATACCGGAGGTGGCAGTGACGACGAACAGGGCGGACGACGTAGCACTACCACCGGACCACGGCACGGAGTCGATCGAGGAGCAGGCCCGGCGCAAGGGCATACGCCCCATAAAGTCTGCCGATGACCTTGCGCAGGACGGCATCTTCGACACCGACGAGGAACTGGACGAGTTCCTAGCTCACGTCGCTGCGATGCGTCATGCCGACCTTGCTTGATCATCCATGGATCGTGTAGTCCTCGACACGGATGTCTCCTCGCTGAGCCTCAAGCACCGGCTCCCTTCGCCTGTCCTCACGCGGCTCATCGGCAAGCAGCCGTGCATCACGTTCGTCACGCTCGGCGAGCTCATCCAATGGGCCGAGCTGCGGCAGTGGGGACGACGCAACCGCGACGCCTTAGAAAGCTGGCTCGACGGTGTGATCATCCTTCCCTACAGCGAGGACGTCGCTCGGACATGGGGGCGGATATCCGCCGCCGCGATCCAGCGAGGACGGACCCGGCCAGCCAACGACACCTGGATCGCCGCATGCGCCCTCGCCTATGGCCTGCCGCTCGCGACCCTCAACGTCAAAGACTTCGAGGATTTCGCTGAACATGAGGGTCTGACTCTCATTACGCCGTAGCCGCGCAATGTTCTGGACGCCGGGCAGGTGACGACAGGCGTACCGCTCACTCTGGATGGGATGATCTGCTGCATGCAAGTAAGCCGCCAGACGCTCTGCTACGTGTTCCGGCCCGGCGATCGTGGCCAGCAGCAAGTCCTGCTAGGCCGGAAGAAACGAGGCTTCGGTGCAGGCAAGATCATGGGTCTCGGCGGCCATGCCGAGCCCGGCGAATCCGACATCGCGTGTGCCCTGCGCGAGGTCTACGAAGAGGCTGGAATCACCATCGTCCCGGAGAGCGTGACACAGCGGGCAGCTCTCACCTTCATCTTCCCGGCGCGGCCTGAGCTGAACGCGCTCGTCATCGTGTTCATCGGCAAGCAATGGAGCGGCCAGGTCCAGGAATCGGATGAGATCACCCCTGAATGGTTTGACGTCGCCTCCCGCCCCTCGATCAGATGTGGGATGACGACCAGTACTGGCTCCCGCGCGTGCTCGCTGGCGAGTCGCTGGTCGCCACCATCACCTACGACCAGTCATGCACCTTGGTCACGAACGCCGACCTCACGGTGCACGCGACACGGCAACGTGAGGACGAAGATTCCACTCGCCCACGCCTACCGGCGGGCTAATTGCACGGGTGACCGGCTCAGACCCGGAATGATCAGGACTCGCGCTCCGGACAGGCACGCTACCTGGTCTTTCGTGGAGCGGGTGACGAGAATCGAACTCGCACTATCAGCTTGGGAATGAGTGCGGGAAGCGCTGTGAGCAGGAAGCCTGTCTAGCTCCCGCCAGGCCCAGTGCGAGTCGCGCAGGCTCAGGTTCCGGCAGACTCGGAGCGAGCGATAGTGATGTACCAGTAGCCACCCGCGAGATTCAGCGCCCCAAGAACCAGGAAGAAGGCTGCCCATCCGTAGACGCCGTACGAGAGGCACACGACGCCCGCGGCGGCCGCGACACTGCCACCGGCAATACGCGTGACCCCAGAGGCGCGGAGGTGGCGGTACTCCCATGGGCTGATCAGGCGGTGCATGCCGGGTCGCGGGGGAGATGCCCACCACCCGCGCTGACCTTTGGGAGCGGTGTTGTCGTTGGGCGCGTTCATCGGGATGCCTCCTGTTACCTGTGGTGTCGGCCACCCGATCATCTATCAAAATGATATCACTTTTGGGAGCCTCTGCCACCAGCGGCAGGCGCCCGGAGCGCTAGCCAGCGGGTTTGATCGACTCTGCTCCGTCCGCCTGATAGGCGCCGGGTCTTGCCGTGGAAGATCAGTGTCTAGGGTGGCGCTTGCGCCATCCCGCAGGGACGCGTCCTTGGGCGCGCCCTAGACGGTGATATTTGCGCGGCGAGAGAATGCCCGGCGCGAGGCGGACGGCCCGCCGGTTCTCGCGGTCGCGGTCATCACTCCGCCGACGTCACATCGACCTGGCAACCGGTCTGATCCGGGTCGAGGCCTCGGTAGTGGAGCTGGTGGACGGCTCGCTCGTCACTGGCCCGCCTAAGTCGGCGGCGGGCAAGCGGCTCGTATCGATCCCGGCGATCATCATGCCGGACGTCACGACGCACCTAAGCCGGTACACCTTGCCCGGAGAAGAGAGCCTGGTCTTCACCGGCTCGAAGAATGCGCCGCTGAGGCGAAGCAACTTCACCCGGACCTGGCGGCTCGTGACCGAATCCACCGGATTGACCAGCTTCCACTTTCACGACCTCCGCCATACAGGCAACAACTTCGCTGCCGCGACAGGCGCGAGCTTGCGCGAACTGATGGACCGCATGGGCCACAGCTCGACGCGGGCTGCGCTGATCTACCAGCACGGCACGGCCGAGCGTGACCGGGTCATACAGCTAGTTATCGCCGCTGTCACGCTTGCCGCCGCCATCGCCGCATGGCGTGCCGCGAACGCCGCGAGGGACACGACACGCGAGGCAGACATAGCCCAAGTTGGCCGCCCGCGCTTCGGGCAGTCACAGGGCATCCAGCCGACCTTGGAGCGAGGGTTTGAAGCTGACCGTTTGACCGATGCGAGGCGGGCCTGCCCAACCGGTGCGGGCAGCAACTTGTACCCAGTCTGCGGCGGGGTTCAGGTTACGAGCAGGCGAAGGCCAAGCTCCGCTGCATCGAGAGCGACGAGGTCGCGGTTGCGTTCGGCCCACCGGCCTGAGACAAGGTCATCACGGAGGCTGCGCACTGCCCGCTGCTCGGGCTCCGGCCCGACTCTGGCCCACACCGATACTCCGCGACGTACATGATCGTCCAGGTATGCCTCGGGCCGGCGCCAGTAGGCCTCGAAGAAGCCGTCAGCGCAGTCCCACGGAATGAGCACCGGCTCCAGGCGGGCTCCGATCGCGCGAGCCTGCTCGGTCAGGGAAGGCCGGCCGACGCTGAAGTCAGCGACCTCAGGCAGATAGTCGCGAGTAAGCCAGAACCGACGACGCCATCCGGTGTCACTGGCGTCGAACGTGAACACCACCACGCGGCGAGCCACGCGCCGCATCTCGCGCAGCCCGGCGATCGGGTCCTGCCAGTGATGAACGGTGCTAAAAGCCATCGCGGCGTCGAAGGACTGGTCCTCGAACGGAAGGCTCTCCGCGGCAGCAGCCACGCACGGCGCCGCGCCTGCGGGACGCTGCGCACGCATGACCGCCGACGGCTCCACCGCGGTGACGTCACGGCCGGGGGGCTCGTAGGAGCCGGTGCCAGCCCCGACATTCAATACCGTCCGCGCATCGCCGAGCGCAGCCCAGATCCTTGCGGCGATCCGCGGCTCGGTGCGCCGCGTCATGGTGTAAGTGGCTCCGATGGTGTCATACAACTGCGCGCTGGACATGACACTGCCTCCCTGGCTGTCACCATCCCCACGCCGCGCACGTGGCCTGGCGTCGCTGCCCTGGATACTCGGTCAATTGCGCACCATTTCACTACATTGGCCGACCTGACGTTCGGGAGGTCGGTCAATGACCGCCTATGCCCAAGACACGGTTACGAGCCCTGGCGCCCATTCGTGCCCGTGGCCGCAATGAGTCGGGTAGCTCCACCAGTCCGGCCGCTGAGTCATCGCACCAGTATCGAACAACCGTTCGAGTATGGCAAGTGACGCCCTGGCCGACGCGCGGAGCGCCCTGAGCGTTCAGGGCGATAGACGAGAACGCCGGGTTAGCGTCCAGGCCGATAGTGCTGTTCTCCGCGAGCCACGCCGGGGCAGCGGGCGCCGCGAACACGGGCACGTTGTAAACCTCGGTCGGCATCGGCACGACGGTACCGCCAAGCTGGCTTAGCACGGAGTCGGCGTAAAGGTACTGGACTGCCTGAGCGGTCCACGCCTGCGGGGTGACGGTTATGGGCTGGGCCTCGCGAATGCGCGACCTTGACGGCATGAGTGCTGCACAGGTAGCTCAGTACGACGTTTGCACGTCGTGCCGTGCACGGGGATGCACGTCGTGCCGTGCACGGGGATGGAGGTACAGCGGGCCTCGGCGCTGGGTCGCCAGCCGGCTGGTCCGGGGACTCTCGGACGGCGCGATCAGGACAGTGTGCCTGGACTGCGCCGGGACCGGACTGGTGGTGCAGCAGTGATGCCTATGCCAGCGCCCCGGGCACTCGCGCTCCGCACTACTGGCGTCACCTATCCCGCCAGCCCGGAGCAGATCCGTGCGGTCCGGACGGATCTACGGACTTTACTTGAAGGCTGTCCCATGGCGGATGACGTGCTCCTGTGTGTCTCCGAGCTGGCTACGAACGCGGCGCTGCACAGCAAGTCGCGGCTGGCCGGTGGGATATTCACCGTCCGCGGCAAGGTCAGCCCAGGCGATTACGCATGGATCGAAGTCGAAGACAACGGCGGTCCCTGGACCCTGGGTGCCTCTGATCCCGAGCGCGGGAGCGGTCTCGACATCATCCGGGCGCTCGCCGACGACTGGGGAGTCGACGGCGACCATGACGGCCGGACGGTCTGGGCTCGATTCGACTGGCCGAGCACATGACCGGGACGAGGCGCGCGGCGCGGACCAGACGATCACGGGCACGATCGACGCGCACATCGTGACCGAGCAAGGCCGGGACGACGACGGCGCGGCGGGCGCATTGGTCCCGGTGGGCTAATTGCACGTTAATTGTACGGAAGATCAACACGGGCCTAGGAACGATCAAGGCCCAGAGCCGGGATGCCTACCCTGGCCTGGGCCTTCGGTCTCGGAGCGGGTGACGAGAATCGAACTCGCACTATCAGCTTGGGAAGCTGACGTTCTGCCATTGAACTACACCCGCAGCGCCCCGCGGGCCGGACTGGCCTGCGCTGGCGTCGTCCCGACATAGTACCGGACGCTGCCGCTTACAGGTGCTGTCATGACGTCAGGCCCGGTAAGTTGCCAGGGTGCTGCTCTCCGACCGAGACATCCGTAAAGAAGTCGAATCCGGCAGGGTACGGCTCGATCCGTACGCGCCTGAGCTCATCCAGCCGTCCAGCATCGACGTGCGGCTGGACCGGTACTTCCGGGTGTTCGAGAACCACCGCTACCCACACATCGACCCGGCGATCGAACAGCCTGACCTGACCAGGCTGGTGCAGACGACTGGGGACGAGCCGTTCGTGCTGCACCCTGGGGAGTTCGTGCTCGCGTCCACCTACGAGGTCGTGACACTGCCTGACGATGTGGCGGGGCGGCTGGAGGGAAAGAGCTCGCTGGGCCGCCTGGGACTACTGACGCACTCTACGGCGGGCTGGATCGACCCGGGCTTCTCCGGCCACGTGACGCTGGAGCTCTCGAACGTGGCCACGCTGCCGATCAAGCTCTGGCCTGGGATGAAGATCGGCCAGCTCTGCTTGTTCCGCACCAGCTCACCTGCGGAACACCCGTACGGATCAACGGTCTACGGCTCGCGTTACCAGGACCAGCGCGGCCCGACACCGTCGCGGTCCTACCTCAACTTTTACCGGGCGGATGTCTGACGGGCGCAAGCCCCCTGCACGAGCCAAGGGGCATGCGCACGGCACCGCTCCTCAGCAGAGGTCGTCGAATTCGCCCTTCTTGGCACCGTCTAGAAAGGCCCGCCACTCGGCAGGGGTATAGGTAAGGACCGGACCCGTTGGATTCTTCGAGTCACGGACCGCGACCATGTTGTTGATGGGCGCTACTTCCAGGCAGGCACCGTTCCCGATACTGCTCTGAGCCTTGCGCCAGGCCAGCCCATCGGTTGACATGTCCATCGGACTACTACCACTCCCTAAGTGTGTTACATTATGTTTACGAGCTAATTACGATTAGCGTCACCCTGGGCTGGCCCCACCAGCCCACCAAAAATGAAGCTGACGTTCAGCCTTACTGATACGCAGCCTTCATCTCCGCCATCAACGCCACCGAGCCTTGTGGACTCAGAGCCGTCTCGACTAGATATTCGAAAATGTCACGGTATCGTTGGACATCCTCGGGACGCTCACGATAGATCGGGCCTACGAGGCCCTCAGCGTACACCACACCCGGCACAGGAGGCTCGAACTCGAGCAGGACGAACGTGCTGTCCAGCGCAGGGTGCGCTCCAATACTAAACGGCAGGATCTGCACAGTGACATCCGGCTGGCTAGTGGCCGCAATTACCCGCTCCAGCTGCTCCCGCATTACCTCAGGGTCGCCTACGACGCGATGCAGCACCGACTCATCAATGATTGCCATGAACCGGGGCGGATCGTCGCGGCTGAATATTTCCTGCCGGGTTCGCCGCTCCTGGATTCGCTGCTCGATGATGTCAGCCGGAAGCCGTGGCATGGCGCGCTCATGCAGAACCCGCGCATACGCCGGTGTCTGTAGCAGGCCTGGGAACACCCCGGGCTCGAAGTCGCTGATCGAGATGGCTTCGGCTTCCAGGCCAACATAGGTCGCGTACGGCAGGTCGTACGGCTGCCACCAGGCCCGGCGGACACCCTCCCGGGCGAGGGCTGCGAGGTAGCTGCGCTGCTTAGGATCCTGGACCTGGTAGAGATCACAGAGGTCACGGATGTCCCGCTGGCTCGCGCCGCGGTGCCCCGTCTCCAGCCGCGAAATCTTGCTCGCTGAGCAGAGCAAGTGCTCCGCGACCTGCTCGACTGTGAGGTCAGCCTCTGCCCGCAGGGCACGCAAGCGGGTGCCCAGCTCGCGCCGGCGAACGGTAGGACTGCTGACAGCAGCCACTCCAGTCGCCCCTCCTCCCACCGAGCATCACCTGCATCGACAGTAGATATAGCCAGAGGCACTTGCTATAGGCAACGTAAATATGGCACTTGCCAACGGCGCTTGCCGCAGCGACCATTGAACCAGAACACGGAGTGCATCCTCAAGCGATCCGCTGACAGCGAGGTCATCGTGCGGCCAGGGGAGCCGTCGTCGATCGTCGCCAGGCCGCGGGGGCCCGGGCGACAGAGAGGAGGCGCTGCCGATAATCCCCTTTTTTCTGCAGTTCCTGGTGACACGTCCCAGGAACTGCAGGAGCGCCCGAAGGGCGCGCGCACACTGGTCATTGTGTCCCTGGCCGCGGATCTAGCCCGGGGCACAACTAAACGGGACCGATGCCGTCACATCGGTCCCGCTGACACTATCTCTCAGCTCTGGGCGAGCGAAAAGGAACAGTGTTATGTGGAAGGTTATCACCAGGCTTCAGGCCTGGACCATCCCTGTCGGCTGGCTGTCCCCAGCAAACCTCGGGCGGCGGGTGTTCGCCACGTCCGACGCGACCGCACGACGGCACGGCTGGCAGGTGACGCCGGTGCACGGTGGCCTCGGCCGGCGCTACCGGGACCCGAGGTTCGACACCCTCGTCGCCTGCGCCTCCTGTAGCGGCACTGGCACGGCTGGCGGCAGCGAGGCCGCCGGGTCATGCCGCAGCTGCCGCGGGACGGGCCGCTGCACGCCGCAGCCGCCAGCGCCCATGCCGCCGGCTCACAGACCATCCGCTCACAGACCACCTGCTCCCATACCACCTGCTCCGATACCACCCGCTCTGGCGAGGGGAGGTGCCCGGCATGCGCAGGAGAGGGCCACGTGCGGGAAGTGAGGCGGACACGCTGGCCGGGCTGGAGACCGCGCTGACGCCACGCAGGCACGCGACCATCGTGGGATACGCATGGTGGTGGCGCTACGAACTGGTCATCGCCGCCGGGCTCAGCTACGGCCTGGCCATGCTGGCCGGCCCGATCGGGATCGGCTGGGCAGCCATCGCGGCAGCCGCTGCTGCCGCTGGGCTGGCCGCCTGGCCACCGGCCAGGCGCGGCTGCACCGCGTTCGCCTGGCGGATCATCACACCGCACCGGCTGCGCGCCGGATTCGCTGAGGCGCGCATCTATACCCGGAAGGGGAAGCTACCTACTGTCCTGCGCACCAGCATGCAGCCGTTCGGTGAGCGGGTCCGGGTCTGGTGCCCGGCAGGCACGTCCGCAGCTGACATCAGGTCGGCCCGGACCACCCTCACGGCGGCCTGCTGGGCTACTGATGTCCGGGTCAGCCGCGACGACCGGCGCGCGCAGATCGCCACGATCGACGTCATACGGCACCGCCCGCACCGCACCCGGCCCGGCCTGCTGGACGGCTGGGACAGCGAACCTGGGCAGCTTGGCCGGTCCACCTCCCTGGATCACCAGGACCCGGCAGACGGGCCGGACGCCTTCGACGAAGATCATGATCCGCTGATCCCGCTGCACCTGTGACCGCGGCTGGCTGCCCGCTCGCGGGCAGCCAGCCGCAACGAACACCAGGCACGGGCCTGGTGTTCGTTGCGGCTAATCATGGCGGGCGGATGGCTGCGGGCCGTGGCCCTGCCGGGCCTCGCGCAGGGCGGCGCGCAGCGCGTCACGTTCCGCTTCCAGCTCGCTGACCCGCGCTTCGAGTTCCAGCACCCGGCGGATCGCGGGCAGCGTCATTCCCTCGTCCGCCAAGCGCACCACATACTGCACCACGGTGATCTCATTGCGGCTGTACCGGCGCTGGCCGCCGCTGGACCGGGACGGGCGGACCACGCCCAGCGCATCGAGCCGCCGCAGGAACGCCTGCTGGATCTCGAGCATGGTGCTCACCTGCCCGACCGTGAACAGCGGCAGGTTCTCGTCGTCAAAGGGCAGCGCTGGCATGGTGACTCCATAATGACGCGCCGGGCCCGGACAGAGGTGCCTGTCCGGGCCCGGCCGCTGAAACGGTTGGTCAGTGCTGAACGGATTGGTCAGCGCCGACCGTCAAGGCAACACCGATCAGGCGGTGATCTCCTTGGCGTCGCCGGTCTGGATCTCGACCTTGTGCGGCTTGGCCGTCTCGGCCAGCGGCACCCGGACGGCGAGCACACCGCGGTCGTAGCTGGCCTCGACCTTCGCGGCGTCCACGCCGTTGCCCAGGCGGACACGGCGAGTGAACGAGCCGGTGAAGCGCTCGCGGACCACTGGCTTCTCGCCCTCGGCGAGCTCCTCGGTCCGCTTGGCCGAGACCGTCAGCACGCCGCGGTCAACGGTCACCTCGATGCTGGCGGGGTCGATGCCCGGCAGGTCGAAGCGGAACTCGATGCCGTCCTCGTGCCGGACAGCGTCCATCGGCATGGCCGGGGTCGCCCAGAACGCGGATCCGCCGCGGCCGGACGCCCGCTCGATGATCCGGTCGAACTCCCGGGTGAAGGGGTCAAAAGTGGTGAGCAACATTGTCGTGCCTCCAGGTGACAACCAGGATCTCCGGATCCAGGTTACTGATCTTCTCACCTACAGAAAACCTATAACTTGATTTGCATATTCCTTGCGGGAAGGAATCTGCGGCCCTGGACAAGCAGGTGGCGGTGCTGCGCAAGCTCCGCGACTGTGTGCCGCCCGCGGATGGCTCGCCCGCGCCGGGCCCACTCGACCTGCGTATCGGCCGCGATCCCCAGCCGGCCTTATGCTCGTAGCAGCGGCCGGCGACCGGAGCATGCTCAGGCCGGCCGCTGCAGGCGATCCGCGGAGGTCAGGATGACCAACGGGCTGATATTGCTGGTGATCATCGCCGCGTTGCTGATGTTCTGCCTCACCTGGGCGCGCCGCCGCTTCGGGATGGGCAAGCTGGCCACGGGCCGGTGGGTGAGCATCGTGGTGGGGATCTGCATCGTGATCCTCATCATGTGGGCGTACTCCACCCACTGACCGGCGGCCAGGTCCGCGAGGGGCCTGGCCAGGAGGGGCCTGGTCAGCCGGGAGGCCTGCGCCGCAGCGGCATCTCGAACCAGACGGCCTTGCCATTCCGGGTCGGCCGGGAGCCCCACCGGGTCGCCAGCTGATCGACAAGATACAGGCCACGGCCACCTTCGTCCGTCTCCGCCGCGCTGCGGATCCGGGGCAGCCGCAGGTCACGGTCGAAGACCTCCACCCACACCGCCTGGGCGCCGCGCCGGAGCCGCAGGGTAAAGGTCTGGCCGGTAGCGACGTTGTTTTCCTCGCTCATCGGCACCGGTACCCAGCCCGCGACCAGCCCGGGCGTGCCCGCGGCCGCGGCCCCCGCCGCTTCCAGGCTCATGGCGCGGCGCAGTGGGCGTGGCGCGGCGGTGTGCAGCACGACGTTGGTGACGACTTCCGAGACCAGCAGGCAGCTCGTCTCGATCTGCCCGGGGTCCATGCCCCAGGAGCTGAACACCGACTCGGCCAGCCGCCGGGCCTCGGATACCCGGATCGCCTCGGCCGAGAAGGTGCGTTCCCACGAGGCCAGGTCTACCGGTGAGGTGCGCACCGCCACGATGGCCATGTCGTCATCGATGTCGCCGGGGACCGCTTCTTCGGCCGCCTGGGCGATCACCTCGACGTCACCGTGGGCGACCCGGCGCACAGCCGCGTGCAGCATCCGCCGCGCGTCGTCCTCGGAGTAGGTGCCGAGCCCGTCCGGGCGGTGCCGCCGGTCGGTCAGCCCGTCGGTGTAGAGCACCAGGGCGGACCCGGCCGGCAGGTAGCGGGTCTCCTCGCGGTAGGTGGGCAGGCCCGGCCACCCCGTGCCCGCGCACCCCCAGCAGCAGGCCCTTGTGCTCCATTTCCAGCTCGCCGACCTCGCCACCGACCACGAGCAACGGCGCGTCGTGGCCCGCGTTGGCGAAGGACAGCGTCCGCGACCAGGCGTCGTAGACCAGGTAGGTACAGCTGACGATCGGCGGATCGGGCACGTCGGCCCCGTCTGCGGGCGGCTTGGCCGGGCTGAGCGTGCGGCACCAGTCGTCCAGCTTGCGCAGGATCTCTGCGGGCGACTTGTCGTCCTGGGCGAAGGCCCGCAGCGCGGCGCGCAGCTGGCCCATGATGGCCGCGGCCCGGGCGCCCCGGCCCTCGACGTCACCGATGACGATGCCGACGCGGCCAGCGGACAGCGGGATGATGTCGTACCAGTCGCCGCCCACCTGGGTCTGGATGCCCTGCCCGTGCGTTTCCAGCGGCTTGGCGGGCACGTACCGGCAGGCCACGTCCAGCCCGTCCAGATCGGGCAGGTCCTGCGGCAGCAGGCTGGTCTGGAAGGCCAGCGCGGTGCGCCGTTCCTCCTCGAACAGCAGGGCATTGTCGATGGCCACGGCCACCCGGCTGGCGACCGCGCCGAGGAAGTCCCGGTCGTCGGCGTCGTAGTACTGCTCTTCGCGCTTGGTCAGCTTGGACAGGGCCAGGCTGAGCACGCCCAGCAGCTCGCCGCGGGCGATCAGCGGCGCCGCGATGACCGAGCACATGCCCACCTGCTCGGCCGCGTCCAGGCTGCCCGGGCTGGGCGCCCGGGGAGCCAGCTCGCTCAGGTTCTCGACCAGCACCGTGTCCAGCCGGGCCATGGCCTGCTGGCAGAAGTGACCCTCCGGGTACTTGATCGGATCCCCGGCCCGGGCCCAGCTACCCGGCGGTGGCGACCAGCCACCGGCGTTCATCTGCACCCGGCGGATCAGCTTGTCCCCCTGGAACAGGTCGATGACGCAGTGGTCGGCGAACTGCGGCACCAGGGTCTCCGCCACATGCCGCAGCGTCATGCTCAGCTCGAGCGATCCCGCCAGCCGGTCCCCCACCTGGCCGAGCAGTACGATCCGGTCCCGTTCGCGGCGGCTGCTCCGCCGGGTCGCCTCGCGGGCGATGATGACGATGCCGTCGATAGCCCCGGACGGGTGCCGCAGCGGGACCGCCTGCGCCCGGACGAACACCCGGGAGCCGTCCCCGCGCTGTACGGCGAACATGCCGTCCCCGCCCCGCCCGCGGAGCACCTGCTTGGCCAGCTCGTCGGCCTTGCCCGCGTCACCGCCGGTGAAGCCGAGGGACAGGATGGGCCGGCCCACCAGCTTGGCGGCGTCCGCGGGGAAGCCGAACAACTCGACCGCGAACGGGTTGGCGAAGAGCAGGTTGCCTTGCCGGTCGGTGACAATCACCGCCGCGGAGATCTGGCCGAGGATCGTCTCCGCGGGCAGGTACGCGTCGTAGCCCGCGTCGGGCAAAGCCGTCATCGGCCGTGCTCCCGGCGGACGCGGGCTCCGGCCGTCCCGATCTCCGTGCCGGCCCAACCGCAGAGCCCGGCAAAACCTCAGAGCCTGCTGACAAAGACATGAGCGGCAACGAGGCGGGGCAATTCCGCCGTGACACTGCCACCTGTGTCCTCACTGGTCACCCGCACACCGTCGTTGCTCGCCGCGAGCGTGACCTCGCGTCCGGGTTGTATCCCGATGCGTTTGAGTTTAAGCATCAGTGACGGATCGCTTTGGACTTGTTCACTGATCCGGCGCACAGTTACTTGCGCGGCGGGTGCAACGGCAGGGGACATTGAGGGGGACGTTGCCAGTGATGTCGCGACCGCGCTCATCGCCTCCGCGGTTTCCTGCCCGGCGGCCTGCGCCCGCTGCCAGGCGTCCGCGGGCACGTCCAGCTCGTCGAGCCCGGGGATGATGTTGCCGTGCGGGCAGCGGACTGGGAAGTCCAGCAGCTGGACCAGCCGGAGCTCGACATTCTCCGACATCACGTGTTCCCACCGGCACGCTTCGACGTGCACTTCCTCCCAGGGCAGCCCGATCACGCTGACCAGGAGGCACTCGGCCAGGCGGTGCTTGCGCATGACCCGGACGGCGAGGCGGCGGCCGGTGGCGGTCAGCGCGAGCTGCCGGTCGCCTTCCACCCGCACCAGGTCATCGCGTTCCATCCGGGCCACGGTCTGGCTGACCGTCGGGCCACTCTGGGAGAGCCGCTCGGCGATGCGCGCCCGGAGCGGGACAATGCCCTCTTCCTCGAGCTCGAAGATCGTGCGGAGGTACATCTCGGTGGTGTCGATGAGCCCATGCACCGTAACCGGACCTCCCTCCTCCCTGATGCTATGACCGGCTGGGCATGCTCGGGCCAGCACCCGCTGGCGAGGCGGGGCGCGCCGCAGGCGTGTCCCCTCCGGGCCAGCGACTCGCGGGGGGTTCCCAGGCGGGGGGTCGCCCCCCCGGGCTAGCACGGTTCAGGGAGCCAGGCGCTCGGGGATCCAGCTGTCACCGTCCCGCCGGTACCGCACCCGGTCGTGCAGCCGGCTGGGCCGGCCCTGCCAGAATTCCATGGTTTCCGGGATGACCCGGTAACCGCCCCAGAAATCGGGCATCGGCACGGCCGTCCCCTCCGGCCACCGCCTGGCCAGCTCGCGCCACCGCTCGTCCAGCTCGTCACGCGAGGCCAGGACGGACGACTGCCGGCTGGCCCAGGCACCAAGCTGGGAGCCGTGCGGGCGGGAGTGGAAGTACGGCTCGCTCTCGCTGGTGGTCAGGGCCACGACCGTGCCCTCGATGATCACCTGGCGCTGCAGCGGGTACCACGGGAACACCAGGCAGGCGTGCGGCTGCTCGGCTAGCTGGCGGCCCTTGGTAGAGGTGCGGTTGGTGTAGAACACGAACCCGCTGGGGCCGTAGTCCTTGAGTAGTACCGTGCGGGCCCGGGGCCAGCCATTGGCTCCGGCGGTGGCCAGCACCATGGCGGTCGGCTCAGGCAGGCGCGCGGCCGACACCGCGTCCATCCAGCAGGTGAACAGGACCAGCGGGTCGGCCGGGGCCGTGGCCGGGTCCAGGTCCGCTTCACTGCCATGAATGGCCTGAGCCTCGGCGGGTAGCTGCAGATGAGGGGATGGTTCCACGGGAATGATCCTCTCGCACCGCGCCGGGCCGCACCGCACGGGGCGGGCCAGCACGGCGGGCCGCACCGCACCGGCCGCACCGGGGGCCCGGCCAGCCCAGCGGACCAGCGTGGTGTGTGTCACGGTTGATCGACTATCGGGATACTGCTGAGGCGAGGTTGAATTAACCAGGTCGCAATCTGGCGGCAACGCCGCCACCGGGAGCCAGGTACCACCGACCCCCATGCGCGCCACCCACGAGGACGCTACGCACCAGACGCCGCTCACGAAAGCACGGAGGGGTTCAGATGTCCGATTTCAGGCCTGGGCTGGAAGGTGTCATCGCCTTCGAGACATCCATCGCGGAACCTGATCGCGAGGGCGGGTCGCTGCGCTACCGCGGAGTGGACATCGAGGAACTCGTGGGCCACGTGTCGTTCGGCCACGTGTGGGGCCTGCTGGTGGACAACAAGTTCGCGCCCGGGCTGCCCCCGGCGGAGCCGTACCCCATCCCGGTGCACTCCGGGGACATCCGGGTTGACGTGCAGAGCGCGCTGGCCATGCTCGCCCCGGCCTGGGGCATGCGGCAGCTCCTCGACATCGACGATGAGCAGGCCCGTGACGACCTGGCCCGGGCTTCGGTGATGGCGTTGTCCTTTGTCGCGCAGTCCGCCCGCGGGCCGGGCCTGCCGGTGATCCCGCAGCACCGGGTGGACGAGGCGCACAGCATCGTCGAGCGGTTCATGATCCGCTGGCGGGGCGACCCTGACCCGCGGCACGTCAAGGCGATCGACGCCTACTGGACCTCAGCGGCCGAGCACGGGATGAACGCCTCGACGTTCACCGCCCGGGTGATCGCGTCCACCGGGGCGGACGTCGCGGCCGCGCTGTCTGGCGCGGTTGGCGCGATGTCCGGGCCGCTGCACGGGGGGCGCCCGCCCGCGTCCTGTCCATGATCGAGGAAGTCGAGCGGACCGGAGACGCGGCCCAGTACGTCAAGACCGCACTCGACCAGGGAGACCGGCTGATGGGCTTCGGCCACCGGGTGTACCGGGCCGAAGACCCGCGGGCCCGGGTGCTCCGGCGCACGGCCCGGGAGCTGGGCGCGCCCCGGTACGAGGTGGCGGTAGCGCTGGAGGAGGCGGCCCTGGCCGAGCTGCATGCACGGCGGCCGGACCGGGTGCTCGCCACCAATGTGGAGTTCTGGGCCGCGATCGTGCTGGACTTCGCGGAGGTGCCGCCGCACATGTTCACGTCGATGTTCGCCTGCGCCCGGACGGCGGGCTGGGCCGCGCACATCCTGGAGCAGAAGCGCACCGGCCGGCTGATCCGGCCCAGCGCCCGCTACGTCGGGCCCGCATCCCGCCCGGTCAGCAGCGTGCCCGGCGCCGCCCAGGTGCTCGACAAGGTGTGACCTGGGGCCAGGTCAAGGTGACCTGGGGCCAGGTGCCGCCGACTAGGCTGGGGCCGTGACCGACATCGTCATCCCTCCCAGCATGAAGCCCGCCGACGGCCGGTTCGGCTGCGGCCCGTCCAAGGTCCGCCCGGAGCAGGTCGCGGCGCTGGCCGCGGCGGGCAGCAGCTACCTTGGCACGTCGCACCGCCAGGCACCGGTCCGGTCGCTGGTCCGCCGGGTCCGCGAGGGGCTGGCCGAGTTCTTCGCCCTGCCCGACGGCTACCAGGTGGTGCTGGGCAACGGCGGGACCACCGCGTTCTGGGACATCGCGGCGTTCGGCCTGGTCCGGCAGAAGTCACAGCATCTGGCGTTCGGCGAGTTCTCGTCGAAGTTCGCCGCGGTGGCCACAGCCGCCCCGTGGCTGGACAACCCGACGATCATCGCCTCCGACCCGGGCAGCCACCCGGAGCCGCGGGCCGAGGCGGGAGTGGACAGTTACGCGCTGACCCACAACGAGACCTCCACCGGGGCCGCGATGCCGATCCGCCGGGTCGCGGGCGCCGACCCCGGCGCGCTCGTCCTGGTCGACGCGACCAGCGGGGCTGGCGGCCTGCCGGTCGACGTCAGCGAGTGCGACGTGTACTACTTCGCCCCGCAGAAGTGCTTCGGCTCCGACGGCGGGCTGTGGCTGGCGCTGATGTCGCCCGCCGCCCTGGACCGGGCCGCCGGGATCGCGGCCGGCGGCCGCTACATCCCGGAATTCTTCTCGCTGCCGGTCGCCATCGACAACTCGGCCAAGCAGCAGACGTACAACACCCCGGCGGTGGCCACCCTGCTGCTGCTGGCCGACCAGGTGGAGTGGCTGCTCGCTCAGGGCGGCCTGGCCTGGGCCACCGAGCGAACCGCGGATTCCTCCACCCGGCTGTACACCTGGGCGGAGAAGTCGGCGTACGCCAGCCCGTTCGTGACCGACCCGGCGCAGCGGTCGCAGGTCGTCGGCACGGTCGATTTCGATACCGCGGTCGACGCCGCGGCCGTGGCCGCGACGCTGCGGGCCAACGGGATCGTGGACACCGAGCCGTACCGCAAGCTCGGCCGGAACCAGCTGCGCATCGGCATGTTCCCCGCGGTGGACCCGGCTGACGTGGAAGCGCTGACCGCCTGCATCGACTACGTCATCGAGCGGCTCTAGCGGCGCTCTAGCGGCCGGCCAGCAGAAGCGGCCGGCCAGCAGACGGTGGCCGGTCAGCAGACGGCAGCCGGTCAGCGGAAGACGGCCCCGATGAGCACGCCGACCACCAGGATGGCGAGCACTGCCGGAAGCAGCCAGCGGGTAGTGCGGTTCACAGCTGGCAGCCTATGCCCCAGCCACACGGCCCGCGGCCCGGTCGTTGTTCGCCCGGAGCGGCCAGCTGCCCATGGTCTCGTAGCGCGGCTGGTCGTGCAGGCGGCTGCGGATCAGGTAGATCTCCTGCGCGACCCACGGATGGCCGGTGTATCCGGACAGGCCGGCCGACCAGGGGGCGCACGTCCGCGGGCTCCCGGCACCTGGCCAGCGTCAGGTGCGGCTGGAAGCGCCGCTTCTCATCACCGGCCGACGCCCCGGCCCGCCGCGCTCCGGCGGCCACCGACGCGGCCAGCGCACCCAGCGCAGGCCCCTCCCCCTGTACCCCGGTCCAGAGCACCCGGGCCCGGGATGCGGCCGGAAACGCGCCTGAGCCGCCCAGCGACAGCGACAGGCAGGGGTGCCGGGCGGCCGCACGAGCCAGCCGCGGCTCCAGCCGGGCGGTGACCACGTCGGTCACCTCACCCAGGAAGGCCAGGGTAATGTGCCATGCATCCTGGCCGGTCCAGCGTAGGCCAGGCCAGCCGGCCCGGACCGGCGCCACGGCGTGCTCAAGATCACCAGCTGCCTGCTCCGGGATGGCCACCGCAACGAACAGCCTCATATCTCATTGGTAGCACCATGCGCCGTCGCCCGGGCCGGGGAGCGCGGCACGGGGACGGGAATGTCGCCTTACTGCGATCCTGGCCGGGCGGGCAGCGGGCTGGCTCAGGCAACCATCCTGGCCAGCTCGGCGGGGCGCAGGTAGCTGCGGGTGCTCGCCTCGCTGTGGCGGGCCAGCAGGACGCCGATCACTATAGCCGCGACCGCGGAGATAACGCCCCCGGCGAGCAGGCTCATCCGCGGGCCGAACTGCTCCGCCACCCAGCCGACCAGGGGCGACCCGAACGGCGCACCGCCGAGAAAGACTAGCATGTACAGGCCCATGACCCGGCCGCGCATGTCCGGCGCCGAGGACAGCTGGACCGTGGAGTTGGCCGCGGTGTTGAGGGTGAGCAGGGCCAGCCCGGTCGGCACCAGCAGGGCGAGGAACGTCCAGAACGTGGGCATCAGGGCCGCGACCATCTCCAGGATGCCGAACACGAACGCGGCGCTCACCAGCAGCCGCAGTCCCGTCTGGCGGCGCCGTGCCGCCAGCAGAGCGCCGGCCAGCGCGCCGGCGGCGAACACCGCCGAGGCCACGCCGAACGCGGTCGCGCCGGTGTGGAACACCTGGCGGGACATGAGCGCGTTGGTGACCTGGAAGTTCATCCCGAAGGTGGCGACGAAGAAGATCAGCACCATGGGCATGCAGCAGCTGCGGCCGGGCCCGCACGTAGCGGAAGCCCTCGCGCAGCTGGCCCCGGGCCCTGGGCACCGGGTCCACCGGGCGGAGTTCCCTGGGCCGCATCAGCACCAGCCCGGTCAGCACCGCGCCGTAGGAGGCCGCGTTGACGAAGAAGGCGGTCGGGGTGCCGACCGCGCCGATCACCAGGCCGGCCGCGGCCGGCCCCGCGATCCGGGCCAGGTTGAAGATGGCACTGTTCAGCGCGATCGCATTGGGCATGTCCGTGCGGCCGACCATCTCGGTGACAAAGGCCTGCCGGGTCGGGTTGTCCACTACCGTAGCCAGCCCGAGCCCGAGCGCGAGCGCGTAGACCTGCCAGATGCGGACCGTCCCGGTGACCGCCAGCACGCCCAGGATCAGCGCCAGGATGCCCATGGCCGTCTGGGTCGCCATCAGGATGCGGCGCTTCGGGTACCGGTCGGCCACGGCCCCACCCCACGGGCTGGCCAGCATCGGCAGGAACTGGAGTCCGGTGGCGATGCCGAGCGCGCTGCCGCTGCCGTGGGTCAGCTGGAGGACCAGCCAGTCCTGGGCGACACGCTGCATCCAGGTACCGCTGTTGGAGACGACCTGGCCGATAGAGAACAGCCGGTAGTTGCGGGTGCGCAGGGAGCGGAACATGCCCGGCCGTGGCCCGGCCGGGGCGGCTGGCCCGGCCGAGGCGGCTGGCCGCGGCCCGGCGGACGTCTGGGTCAGGACTGGCTGAGCTTCTCCAGTATCGGCGCTGCGGCCCGCAGCGTCGCCCGCTCCTGCGGGGTCAGCTCGTCCAGCCGTTTCGCCAGCCAGGCGTCCCGGCGGCGGCGTGATCTCACCAGCAGGTCCAGGCCGGCCGGGGTCAGGGTCAGCACCACCTGGCGGCGGTCCGAGGCGTGCGCCGTCCGGGTGACGAGTTCCCACTCCATCAGCGCGGCGATCACCCGGGTCATCGAGGGTGGCTGTACCCGCTCGTGCCCGGCCAGTTCGCCGGGGCTCATCGGGCCGTGCTTGTCCAGCGTGGCCAGCGCGGCGAATTGAGTGTCGGAGAGTTCCGGTTCGACCTCTCCGGGGGCGGTCCGCTCGACCCGGAGCCGGCGCGCCAGGCGGCTCACGGAGATCCGCAACGTTGTGGCCAGGCCCGCGTCGGACGTGGTCGGCGTAGGGGTCATTTTCTTTAGCCTGAGTCATTACTTTTGCTAACGATATGCGATGCGGCCGCATTCCGTCAAACCGTTAGCAACGTGAACGGATAGGCGCCCGGCCGGGCGTGTTCCAAGTACACCACGCGGCAGTGGCTAACCTGATCACGTGCCCAGGAAACTCCAGCCTGCCCCGCCGCCGCTCGAGGCCAACGACCAGATGGTCACCGCCGTCCTCACCGTGGCCTGGGCGGTTGCCCTGGTCGTCGTGCTGGTGCTGCGGGATCAGCTGCCGCCGGGTGAGCGCTGGTGGGTATGGACCTGCGTGGCCGGACTGGGCATGGGGCTGTTCGCGCTCTGGTACGTACCACGGCTGCAGCGGAGCCGGGCGCGCAGCGCCGAGCGCCGTGCCGCCGCCGGGAACGTCCCGCCCCCTGATTAGCTGCAGGTGAGGCCGTCAGCGCGGCGCTACCGGGCGGGTGTCAGTTGTGCTCGAGGGACTCGAAGACGGTCTCGTCCACGGACACGCCGGGCGTGTCCACCAGGTCGTACCCCAGCTCGTCGATGACCGGCCGGAGTGGCTGGTCCGCAGCGGGCGCGAACACGGACTCGGAGTGCGCGCCGCAGCCGTGATCCACCGAGACCACCCGGCCATCATCTGGGGCGTACGCATTTGCGCACACGCCGAACACCTGTCCCAGCGGCCCGCCGAGGCGTACGAAGAACCCGCAGCCGGCACACAGCCCCAGGGCCGCGTGCGCGAGCGGAGTCTTCGGCCCGTGCTCGCTGGTGTACCAGCGGAACGCGGCATCGTCGCGCCCGATGGCGGACAGCACCCGGGCCCGGCCCGGGACAGGCTGCAGGTCCGGTCCGGCCGGCTCGTCCTCATCAGCGCCCGGATCCGGCCTAGCGCCTGCATCCGGCCTAGCGCCCGCATCCGGCCCGGCCGCGGCATCCTGCGGGACATCGGCGCCCGGCCCAGTGCCCGCGTCCGCCGCCTCATCTGTGCCATCCGCGTCGTCTTCGTCGGCGCCAGCATCTGTCTCTGCAACGGGGAGGGCCCAGGCGGCCTGACCCCAGTCAGCGAGCCCGTCGTCTCCGTCGATCAAGAGGGCGGGGACCAGCCGCGGGTCATCCGGTGGTGCCGGGAGGATGTCCCCCACACCGAGATCACCCGGCTGCAGCCGGTCCAGCCAGGGCACCCAGTCCGGGGCCAGGATGGCGTCCGGGCCCGGGATCAGCACGCACTCATCCACGGTCACGTTCCTGGCCCGCGCGGCCCGCGCCACCGTCACCGCCCAGCACCAGCCGTGATACGCCGGATCGAGGCAGCGGAACAGGTGCGTCACCACGCGGTCGCCGTCGGCCGTGACGCTCAGGTGCTCGCCGACCTGGCCGTCCCCGGCCATCTCCACGGCAGCGCGGCGCGCTAGGTCGACGGCCTGGGCACAGGCCTCGTCGGGCTCTTTGGTCCGTGCACGCAGTGGGCTCACGATGAGCAATTCTCCCCCATTCCTGCATGGCAGCGCACCTGAAACACCGCCGGAGCGGCCTGGCCGGGTGCAGACGGTAGGTGCGGCCCTGAAAAGGCAGAATACTAAGAACATGGGACCGTACGGTGCAGGGCCGCGGGCGAGGCAGGCGTCCCGGACCATGGCATCCGGCGCGCAGTCCGCGGGCCGCGCCGGGGCCGGCGCGGTCCGCGGCACCGGGCGGCTGATCCGCCGGCTCACCCAGGCGTCCGGCGCCGGCCGGACCGGTCTGGACCGGCTGATCGAGCTGACCGCCGCAGGCAACGCCGCCGACGCGTTCGTCTTCGTGGCCCTTGCCGGGACGCTGTTCTTCAGCACCTCGGTCGACCAGGCGCGTGGCCGGATCACGCTCACGCTGCTGGTCACGATGGCTCCCTTCGCGGTGCTCGCCCCGCTCATCGGGCCCATGCTGGACCGGGTCCGCGACGGGCGGCGGTACATCATGATCGGCACGCTGCTGGCCCGTGGCCTGCTGTGCTGGGGCATGGCGGGCGCAGTCCAGAACAACGACACGTTCACGCTGCTGCCCGCCGCGTTCGGCGTGCTGGTGCTGCAGAAGGCGTACGGGGTGACCCGGAGCGCGGTCACCCCCCGGCTGCTGCCCGCCAAGATCACGCTCGTCTCCGCCAACGCCCGGATCTCGCTGGCCGGGCTGATCTCGTCCGGGGTGGGCGTGGCGCTGGCCGAAGGCATCTCATACCTGGCCGGCGGCGGTACCAGCGGGGCCGCCTGGGTGCTGCGCGTCGGCACGCTGGCCTACCTGGCCGCGATCGCGGTCGGCATCAGGCTGCCCGACCGGGTGGACAAGTTCGAGCCCGACTCGCAGCCGGCCGGCCCGGCCCCCGCCGCCGGGCCGTACCCAGCGCCCCCACCCGGAGCGGCGCCGCCACCTGGCGCGCCACCCGCCGGAGAATACGCCGGGGAACGCGCCGCCCCGCCGCCGCCCGGGCCAGCGCCTGGGCCGGCCGGGACGCGGCCGCTGCCGAAGCGGGGCCCGCGGCGGGCCCGGTGGGCGACGACGTTGCGCAGCGTGGGCCCGGTTGTCGGGGAGGCCATGCGCGGCAACGCGGCCCTGCGCGCGTTCTCCGGCTACATGATCTTTTTCCTGGCGTTCCTGCTGCGCACGGTGCACTTCCAGGGGGTGAGCGACAAGTCCGCGCTGGCGAGAATGATCGCGGCCGCGGCGGTGGGCGGGTTCATCGGCACGGCAATCGGCGCTGGGCTGAAGGCCAGGGCCCCGCAACTCGTCATGTTCGTGATGCTGTTCGTGTCCACCGTGATCACCGCGGCGTGCGCGGTGTTCTTCGGCCTCTGGGCCGCGCTCATCGTCGCGTTCGTCGCGGCGTTCGGCCAGGTACTGGCCAAGCTCGCGCTGGACTCCATCGTGCAGCGGGAGATCCGCGAAGAGGTACGGTCCTCCACCCTGGCCGCCTCGGAAACGATCCACCAGCTGGCCTGGGTGGCGGGCGGCCTGGCGGGCCTGGCCATGTCGATCACCAACAACGGGACCGCGGGTCTGGGCGTAGCCGCACTCGGCCTCGCCATCACCGCGGTCCTGCTCCTGGCCAGCCGAAGACGGCGGATCCTGGCCGCCCGGCAGCGGGCGCACTGGACGCCCCGCTAGGCCGGGCCCGCAGGCAGATCAGGCTCGGCGTCAGGCCTCGACGTCGTCGGCGACCGCGCGCAGCACAGCCCCGATCTTCTTGGCGTCGCGGCCATCGGGATGCCGTTCACGCCGGTAGGTCGCGGACAGCCCGTCCAGCAGCTTGATCAGGTCCTCAACGATGACGACCATCTCATCGGGGCTCTTCCGGGTGGTCTTGGCCACCGTGGGCGGCGGTTCCAGGAGCCGCACCTGCAGCGCCTGGACCCCGCGGCGGCCTTCCGCGACACCGAACTCGACGCGCTGGCCCGGCCGCAGCCCAGGGCTGCCCGCGGGCAGCGCAGACGAGTGGACGAAGACCTCCCCCCGTCATCGCGAGTAAGAAAGCCGAACCCTTTGTCGGCGTCATACCATTTGACCTTGCCACTGGGCACGGACCAGACCTCACGCGAATAGAACGGGCGGGCGGGCGCACAACGAGCGCCACCCCAAAAGGTTAAGCGCCTCCCAAGGCTATCGGTCCGGCGAGGCCCGCGGCAGTCGGCATCGGGTCAGCGGACGCGCCGCCACGGCGGGACCCGCCTGCGCCGCGGGCCGCGGCGCAGCCGCCAGCCCAGATACCCGGCACACAGCAGGCAGCCGAGTTGCAGCAGCCGGATCCCGGCCACGGCCGCGGCGTGCAGGAACGCGGAGACGAGATTGCGGTTGCCCCCTGCGGTCGCGGTGAGCAGGAACAGCCCAGCGAGCGCGCACAAGGGCGGCCCGATCAGCGCGACCCACTTGTCGGGCACATCCCAGCGCCGGGACATCAGCGTGATGACGCCGCCGACCAGCCAGATCCACGGGTACAACAACGCCGCGACCACCAGCAGGGCAATGGCCAGCATCTCCAGCGGGCGCTTGCGGACCAGCCGGCCGAGCTCCAGCAGGGGTCCTGAGGTGAGCGCGGGCCGGGGCATCCGGCGCAGCCGGGCGTCCCGGCTCACGATGGGGCCTAGGCCCGGCACGATCGACATCGGCCGGGTGCCCGGCGCCGGGTCTGGCTGGCCGGGCTGGCCGGGCTGGGCCGGAGCGGGCTGCGCGCTGGCGGGCCCGGCTGGAGCCAGCGGCCCCAGGGCGGGGACGCCCGTCCCGGCACTACCCGCGCCGGGGCCACCGGTCCCGGCACTACCGGGACCGGAGCCATCCGTCCCCGGGCTACCTGGGCCGGGGCCACCCGGGCCCGAGTCACCCGGCCCGGTCTGGGCTGGGCTAGATGCGGAAGGGGCATGACCGTTCGTTGCTGAGTACGACCCGGCCGGGACGGATCCCGGTGGCTGGGCGGCTGGCTGGTAGGGCCACCACTGCGGGGATATGGCTGGCGGCGGCCCGGATGCCGTCCCGGCCTGGCCGCTCCCGGCTGGCCCGCTCCCGGCTGGACTGGGTGGGGTCCCGGCGGCTCCTGACGGCTGGCCAGCGGCGCCTCCCGGCGCCCAGACGCTATCTCCCGCCCCGCGCCCGCCAGTCCCACTCGAGTCAGTCCCGCTCGTGCCAATCCCGCCTGCGCCAGTCCCACTGGTGCCGGTCCCACTCGCGCCAGCCTCACGCCCGCTGCCGTCCGGCGGCTGGATCTCCTCCTGGCCAGCCGGATGGCTCGCCACCTCATCCACCCCATCGTGTGGCCCACCGGGCCCGGACGGGCCTCCTCCGGGCCGGGCTGGGCTCCACCCGGTCAGCCATCCCAGCCGGCCACTGGCCCGCCGCGACGGCTTCCGCGGCTCCCGCGGCGCCCGCGGCTCCCGCTGGGGCCGCCGGGGATCCTGTTTCGGCTTCCACAGCGCCGGGGGCTGCGCCGCGGCCCCGCGCCGCCGGGCGGTGTACAGCCGCTCCCGTTCCCGCTTGGCCAGCTCCTCGGGGTCCCCCAGGGCCGCTACCGCCTGGGCCACCTTGGCCGCGTCCGCTGACGCCAGCGGACCGACCCGGGCCTCGATGGCCGCCCGGGTCCGTCCGACGAACAGCAGCCGGTCCCCCTTGGGCAGCAGGCGCTGCGCCGCGGCGGAGACGCGCCCAAGATAGGCGAGCGCGACCTCATTGGCCGTGGGTGGGGCGGACCGGCGGCCGGGGCGGCGCTTCATGCACTGATAATCCCCCGGATTGCTGGGAATGTGGAGTCGGCACGCGATCTCGTGCAGAAGCGGGCATTCCGGCTATCCCATCCAGGCGGGCCGCTGTTGCGGCCCGCAGGAGAAAAGCAGGCGGACAGCGAAAGGGGCGGCCCGGTTTCCCGGGGCCGCCCCTTTCTGGACGTGCCGATTCCCGTGGGCCGAAGGCCCTGGGTACCGTCAGAAGTCCATGTCACCGCCGCCGGGGCGCGGCTGGCGCCTTCTCCTTTTCTGGCTTCTCGACGACCACGGCCTCGGTCGTCAGGAACAGGCCAGCGATGGAGGCGGCGTTCTGCAGCGCCGAGCGGGTGACCTTCGCCGGGTCAATGATGCCCGCGGCGAACATGTCGACGTACTCGCCGGTCGCGGCGTTCAGGCCGTGCCCCGCGGGCAGCGTCTTGACCTTCTCGACCACCACGCCGCCCTCCAGGCCAGCGTTCACCGCGATCTGCTTGAGCGGCTCCTCCACCGCCCGGCGCACGATGCTCGCGCCGGTCGCCTCATCCCCGGCCAGCTCCAGCTTCTGGAACGCGGAGTTGCCCGCCTGCAGCAACGCCACCCCACCACCAGCGACGATGCCCTCCTCGACCGCGGCCTTCGCGTTGCGCACCGCATCCTCGATCCGGTGCTTACGCTCCTTCAGCTCCACCTCGGTCGCCGCGCCCGCCTTGATGACGGCGACGCCGCCAGCCAGCTTGGCCAGCCGCTCCTGCAGCTTCTCGCGGTCGTAGTCGGAGTCGGTGTTCTCGATCTCGGTACGGATCTGGTTGACCCGGCCGGAGATCTGCTCCGGGTCGCCCGACCCGTCCACGATGGTCGTCTCGTCCTTGGTCACGACGACCTTGCGGGCCCGCCCGAGCAGGTCGAGGTCGGCGTTTTCCAGCTTGAGACCGACTTCCTCGGAGATGACCTGCGCGCCGGTGAGGATGGCGATGTCGCCCAGCATGGCCTTGCGCCGGTCGCCGAACCCGGGCGCCTTCACCGCGACGGACTTGAACAGGCCGCGGATCTTGTTGACGACCAGGGTCGCGAGGGCTTCGCCCTCCACGTCCTCGGAAATGATGACCAGCGCCTTGCCCGACTGGACGACCTTGTCGAGCAGCGGCAGCAGGTCCTTGTTGGCCGACACCTTGGTGTTGGTCACCAGGATGTAGGGGTCATCGAGGACTGCTTCCATCCGCTCCGGGTCGGTGACGAAGTACGGCGAGATGTACCCCTTGTCGAAGCGCATGCCCTCGGTGAGCTCGAGCTCGAGGCCGAAGGTGTTGGACTCCTCGACGGTGATGACACCTTCCTTGCCGACCTTGTCCATCGCCTCGGCGATCATCTCACCGATCGCCGGGTCGCCCGCGGAGATGGAGGCGGTCGAAGCGATCTGCTCCTTGGTCTCCACATCCTTGGCCAGCTTGGACAGCTCCTCGCTGACCCGCTCGACGGCGGCCTCGATGCCCCGCTTCAGCGACATCGGGTTCGCGCCCGCGGCGACGTTGCGCAGGCCCTCGCGGACCAGCGCCTGCGCCAGCACCGTCGCCGTGGTGGTGCCATCACCGGCCACGTCGTCGGTCTTCTTCGCTACTTCCTTGACCAGCTCAGCGCCGATCTTCTCCCACGGGTCCTCGAGCTCGATCTCCTTAGCGATGGACACGCCATCGTTGGTGATCGTGGGAGCGCCCCACTTCTTCTCGAGCACCACATTCCGGCCCTTCGGGCCGAGGGTTACCTTCACGACGTCGGCGAGCTGGTTCATACCGCGCTCGAGGCCGCGCCTCGCGTCCTCATCGAACGCGATCATCTTGGCTGCCATAGGCTTCCAGTCCTCCCGGACTTGGTGGCTTCAGTGTGAACCGGATCGACGCCCGCGACGGCCGGCCCTCCAGCGGACAGTCCCTTCCTGCCGCTGGCGAGGCCTCATCGCCCCGATTCCCGCCCTGGAGTTATCACTCTCATGCCGAGAGTGCCAACGCCTTGTTTAGCACTCTCGGCATGAGAGTGCAAGCCGGGAGCATGCCACGCGGCACGGGGGCGGCCAGCAGCCAGGAGAACGGGCTGGTCAGGCGCACCGGGGGGGCGGGGCAGGCCGCTGGGGCAGGCCGCTCTGGTGCGTGCGCGGCACTGGCATTATGCCCGCCGCGCCCCCCAGCGCTGCTACCGGGACAGCACCGGAACTGCTGCTGGCACAGCACCGGAACCTGCCCGGGCGGCGCCGGAACGCCGGAACACTGCACGCCTCGAGAAGACGCTGCGCTTAGTGAAAGAAGTGAGGCGAACCGGGCGGGGAGGCCTGGAGCCTGGCGGCCCGGGGGCTCAGTGGCCCCTGGGAGCCGGATGGTGACCTGATGGCCCGGCCCGGTTACCCGTGGCCGGGCCATCAGCCGAACTAGTGAGCTGAACTCACACGGCGCGAACGGCCTCCGCCTGCGGGCCGCGTTCCGTTGTAGTGATCTCGAACTCGACCCGCTGCCCCTCTTCGAGGCTGCGGTAGCCATCCATCTGGATAGCGGAGAAGTGCACGAACACGTCCCTGCCACCGTCGACCGCGATGAAGCCGTAGCCCTTATCCGCGTTGAACCACTTGACGGTGCCCTGAGCCATTACCCAACAACTCCCTAACTCCGCTCGGGCCTCGGGTCCCACCCTTGCCTCCGCGGAACCCGTCGATCGCGGCGCGGATTAGGCGGTGGGCAAGACATGCTTGCGTGCGCGCCGACCGACAGCGACCGCAAACGACCTTACCTGGTGGAGTGACCTCCAGGGCCTGTTACTCCCCGAATGCGGCCACGCGAGTTCCCGCCACCGCTGCTGCGAACAACGCTGTGCCCTGCACCTTTCAGCCCGAAACACGCGGGTGCCCGAGCAGCCCCCATAGCACGGCGGCCCGGGGAGCTCAGCCGCCCGCCACGGCGGGGATCACCGAGACGTGCGCCCCGGCGGGCACCGGGGTGTCCAGGCCCTGGGCGAACCGGACGTCCTCCTCACCCACGTACACGTTGACGAAACGGCGCAGCTGGCCGGCGTCGTCCACGATGCGGCCGCCGATGCCCGGGTACGCGGCGTCCAGGCCGGCGATGACCTCGCGCAGCGTCCCGGACTCCGCGCTGACCTCAGCGGCCCCGCCGGTGAACGTGCGCAGGATGGTGGGGATACGGACGGACACGGTCATGCCAGGCCTGCCTCTCAGGACGAGTCGGGACGGGTGAAGAGCCGGACGGGGCGGGGGCGTCACGCCGGGTGCGCCGGCCGGGACGCCTCGAAGGCCAGGAACGCCTCCAATGTGGGGCGGATCGGGGCGGGGACGTCCGCCGCGTCGGCCACCGCATCCAGCGTCTTGAGGCCATCGCCCGAGTTTATGATCACCGTCTCCGCGGCGGGGTCAAGCTGGCCGGCCGCGATCAGGCTGCGCAGCACGCCCAGGGTCACCCCGCCGGCCGTCTCGCCGAAGATGCCCTCGGTACCAGCCAGCAGGCGCATGGCCGAGACCACCGCGGCGTCGTCCACGTCGGCCACCACCCCGCCGGTCCGGCGCACCACGTCGAGCACATAGGGACCGTCCGCGGGATTCCCGATCGCCAGGGACTTGGCGATGGTGGCTGGCCGGACCGGCTGGACCACGTCGTACCCCTGCCGGAACGCCTCGGCCACCGGCGAGCACCCGGTCGCCTGCGCGCCGAACACCCGGTACGGGGCGTCCTCGACCAGCCCGAGCGCGATCAGCTCGCGGAAGGCCTTGTCGATCTTGACAAGCTGGGCCCCGGAGGCGACCGGCACCACGATCTGCTCGGGCAGCCGCCAGCCGAGCTGTTCGGCGATCTCGAACCCGATCGTCTTGGAGCCCTCCGCGTAGTACGGCCGGACGTTGACGTTGACGAACGCCCAGTCCTCGCGGTCGTCGGCCAGCTCTGAGGCGAGCCGGTTGACGTCGTCGTAGGTGCCCTGCACCGGGACGAGAGTGCCCCCGTACACCGCTGTGGCCATGATCTTCTGCGGTTCGAGATCCGCCGGGATGAACACCACCGAACGGATGCCCGCCCGGGCGGCCGCGGCGGCGACCGCGTTGGCCAGGTTCCCGGTGGACGGGCAGGCGAGCACCTTGAAGCCCAGCTCCACCGCGGCGGCCAGGGCGACCGCGACCACCCGGTCCTTGAACGAGTGGGTCGGGTTGGCCCGCTCGTCCTTGACCCACAGCGTGCGCATGCCGAGCTCGCGGGCCAGCTGCTCGGCCCGGACCAGGCGGGTCCAGCCGGGCTCGGTGTTGGGCGTGGCGGCCACGTCCGGCGGGACGGGCAGCAGGCTGGCGTACCGCCAGATGCTCGCCGGGCCCGCTTCGATGGCCGCCCGGCTCAGCGCCGGGTAGTCGTAGCGGACCTCCAGCGGCCCGAAACACTCAGCGCAGGCGTGCGTGGAGCCGAGTGGGTAGCCCTGGCCGCATTCGCGGCAGCCGAGGCCGGCTGGCGTAGCCGAAGCGGGACGGGGATGGTGGGCTGAGATGTGCTCACGTGGCGAGGCCTTTCTCCTCATCTGCCCCAGCGGCCGGATGGCCGAGGGCCGGACTTGGCACCTGTCACGGGAATGGCCTCGCGGGCACACGTCACCGTGATGGTTGCCGGGGCTTCAACGGGCCGTTCCCTCCACCCCTCTGGATGAGCGTTATGAAGTTGTAGTGCTACCTAGCACTGTAACCGATGCCAGGCCGCTACTCCGCGGCCGACCAGGAGGCCGGCCAAGCTAGCCTCACGTCATGACCGCGGACACGACGGGGGACACAGCGGGGAATCCAGCCAGGGACCCGGCTCCGGCGGCGGGAGGCGCCCCGCGGGCCGGGTCCTCATCGCCTCCAACCGGGGCCCGGTCTCGTTCACCATGGCTGACGACGGGACGCTGGTCGCCCGGCGCGGCGGCGGCGGCCTGGTGTCCGGGCTGTCCTCGATCGCCGGCCAGGCCGATGTGCTCTGGGTGTGCGCCGCGCTCAGCGACGCCGACCGGGCCGCCGCGCGGGACGCCCCCGGCGGCAGGATCAGCGCCCGGGACGACGGCGGCGATACCCCGGCCAGCGTGCGCATGCTCGACATCCCAGCCGCACACGTTCCAGCGGGCCTACAACGCGGTGGCCAACTCCACCCTCTGGTTCGTCCATCACATGCTCTATGACACGCCCAGCCAGCCCGTTTTCGGCCTGGCGTTCCGCCGGGACTGGGAGGCGTTCCGCGGCCTACAACGCCGCGTTCGCGGCCGCGCTGGCCGAGGGTGCGGGGGAAACCGCAGCGGGCCGCAGCGGCCCGGGCCGGGGCCGGCCTGGTCCGGGCGATGATCCAGGACTATCACCTGCCGCTGGTCCCGCGGATGCTCGCCGCGCAGCGGCCGGACGTCCGGATCGCGCATTTCTCGCACACCCCGTGGGCGCCGCCGGACTACTACCGGCTGCTGCCCGAGGACGTGGGCCGGGAGGTGCTGGACGGGATCCTCGGCGCCGACCACGCTGGCTTCCTCTGCCAGCGGTGGGCCGATGCGTTCCTGGCCTGCTGTGCGGAGTTCCTCGGTGCCGAGGTGGACACCGCGGCGCGCACCGTGACGCACCGCGGCCACGTCACCACGGTCGGCGTGCACCCGCTCGGCGTGGACGCCGCCGAGCTGCACGAGCGGGTCGCCGCCGCGGACGTGCAGGCGCACGTCGTCGGCGCTGGCCGCGGCCACCGGCGGCCAGCAGCTGATCGTCCGGATCGACCGCACCGAGCTGTCCAAGAACATCGTGCGCGGCCTGGCCGCCTACCGCGAGCTGCTGCTCACCCACCCGGAGTGGCGCGGCCAGGTCACCCATCTGGCCTTCGCCTACCCGTCCCGGCACGACCTGCCGGAGTACCGGGAGTACACGGCGCAGGTGCAGCGGATGGCCGCCGACATCAACGACGAGTTCGGCACCGACGCCTGGGATCCGCTGATCCTCGACGTCAACGACGACTACCCGCGCTCGCTGGCCGCCTACCGGCTGGCCGACGTGCTGCTGGTCAACCCGATCCGGGACGGGATGAACCTGGTCGCCAAGGAAGGCCCGATCCTGGCCGAGCGCGGCTGCGCGCTGGTGCTGTCCACCGAGGCCGGCGCGGCCGCCGAACTGGGCGCCGCACGCACTGCTGGTCAACCCGTTCGACGTCACGCAGACCGCCGAAGCGCTGCACCAGGCGCTGCCGCATGCCGGCCGCGGAGCGCGCCAGCCGGCGCGCGGCCCTGGCCGAGGCCGCCGCTGCGCTGCCGCCGACCGCCTGGTTCCAGGCCCAGCTGGACGCCCTGGACCGGCCGGCGCCGCCGGACCCGGACCTAGCGCCGGACGGCGGCCCCGTGCCGCACCGCCGCGGGCCGTTCCGGCCGGCCTGCTGCGCCGCCGCGGCGGCCGCTAGCTGATCGCGTCAGCCAGCGCGGCCAGCAGCGCGACGACCCCGTCCGGGCCGTCCACCACCAGGTCTGCGGCGTCGGCGAGCGCGGAAACCTCAGCGGAGCCGCTGCACACGGCCAGGCCGGGCACGCCAGCCGCGCGCAGTTCGCGCACAGCGCGGAAAGCGGCCAGATCGCCCAGGTCGTCGCCGCAATACAGGACCGCGCCCGACTTCGTTCTCCGCAACGAACCCCCGCAGCGTGCCGCCTTTGTCGCTGCCGTGCGGGCGTAGCTCCAGCACCATCCGGCCCGGCTCGACCGTCAGGCCGTGCCGGGCCGCCAGGTCGGTGAGCGGGCCGCGGAGCCGGTCCAGCGCGCCGAGCGGGCTCAGCCGCCTGGCGGGTGTGCACGACCACCGCCTGCCCCTTGTCCTCGGTCCGGGTCCCGTCCGGTGCGCCCAGCGCGGCCAGCAGCCCGGGCAGTTCCGCGCGGGCCGCCGCCACCCCGGGCGGGGGCGGCGGGGAATCCAGCTGGCCGTCCGCCCACCGGTCCAGCCCGTAATTGCCCAGCACGGTCAGGCCCGGGATATCCCGGAAGCCGCCCAGGTCGACGGCGACAGCCGCCGGGCGGCCGGTGATCACCGCCAGGGCGCCGATCCGCCCGGACAGCCTGCGCAAGGCGGCGGCTGCGCCTGGGTGGGCGCGCGCCGCGGCCGGGTCGGCCACGATCGGGGACAGCGTGCCGTCGAAGTCCAGCGCGATCAGCGCCCGGCCGGGATCGGCGAGCACGGCGGCGAGCCCGGCCCGCCCCTCCGCCGTAACCGGCTCCGGCAGCGTCGCAGGCCCCTTCACCAGCCGCTGCCCTCACGGCGGTCCGGGCCGGGAGCGCGCATCCGGTGCCGCCGGGCGCGCTGCCGGCGCAGCCGGGTGATCAGGGCCGGGTCGAACACCAGCGCCTCCGGCCGGTCGATGAGCTCGTTCAGCAGCTGGTAGTAGCTGGTCGCGGTCATCCCGAGGACGTCGCGGATCTCCTGCTCCTTGGCGCCCGGCGAGCGCCACCAGTTGCGCTCGAACGTGAGCACCCGCAGCTCGAGTTCGGACAGTGCCGCCATCTGTCCTCCCTCCGCCATCGCTCCGCGGGCCAGCCCCGGAACTTTCATCCTAGGTCGGCTCTATGCGGCGCGGTGGGGACCACGTACGCTCAGCCATCGTGGCTTCATTCGACTGCATATCGTTCCTTACCGACTACGGCCTGGAGGACGGGTTCGTAGCGGCCTGCCACGGCGTGGCCGCCCGCATCGTGCCCGGGATCAGGCTCATCGACATCACCCACCTGGTACCGCCCGGTGACGTGCGCCGGGGCGCCGCGGTGCTGGCCCAGACGCTGCCCTACCTGCCGCCCGGCGTGCATGTGGCGGTGGTGGACCCGGGTGTCGGGACCGCCCGCCGCGGCGTCGCCGTAGCCGCCGGGGACAGTATCCTCGTCGGCCCGGACAACGGCCTGCTGTCCTGGGCAGTCGGCCGCCAAGGGCGGCGCCGGCCAGCGCCTGCCAGCTGACCAACGGCGAGCTGTGGCTGCACCCGGTGTCGCCCACCTTCCACGGCCGGGACATCTTCATCCCGGTGGCCGCGCACCTGGCGGCGGGCGCCGAGCTGGCCACGGTCGGGCACCCGATCGACATCGCCGAGCTGGTCACGCTGCCCGCGCCGACCAGCCGGGTGCACGACGGCGAGGCCGAGGGCGAGGTCATGTCCGTGGACCGGTTCGGCAACGTGCAGCTGTCCATCGCGGCCTCGGACGCGGACCGGCTGGGCCTGGGATTCGGGTCGCCGCTGGTGGTCCGCTGCGGCCGGCGCCAGCTCACCGTGCCGTACCTGGAGACGTTCGCCGCGGTGGCGCCCGGCGAGATCGTCGCGTTCACCGACAGTGCCGGGCTCATCTCGCTCGCGGTGAACGGCGGGGATGCGGCCGAGCAACTGGGCTTGCCGCCAGGTGCGCACGTCAGGCTGTCTGCGGCCATTCCCGCGTAAGGCGAAGCATCGTCTACCCTCTCCCCCACCGCCCCAGACATGGCAGAATGCCCGAGGGGTCGATGGGAGGGTTGGCATTATGGCGCAGCGGCTCCGCGGCCGGGCGATGGCGGCTGTAGCCGCTGGTCTTGCTGCGGCATGCGTTGCGGTGACGGCTGGCCCGGCGCTCGCCGACTCAGTCCGCAACCAGGAGTGGTGGCTGACCGGCCTGCACGTGACCAAGGCCTGGGATTCGAGTAAGGGCGCAGGCGTCACCGTGGCTGTGCTGGGCACTGGCGTCGACCCGGGTCAGGTCGACCTGGCGGGCTCAGTGACCACCGGGCCGGATTACACCGGTTCTGGTGAGGCGCCCGGCAGCACGTTCTGGGGCGCTCAGGGCACCGCTGTGGCGAGCCTGATCGCGGGCCATGGGCACGGTGCCGGGAACGCGGACGGGATCATGGGGGTGGCGCCCCAGGCGAAGATCCTGTCCATCCGGGTCACCGTCGAGCCCAACGATCCGCTGCTGGGCCAGCCGGCCCTCGTCTCCAAGCTGCCGGGGGCGATCGCCCAGGGCATCCAGTACGCCGTGACCCACGGCGCCCAGGTGATCGAACTTCCACTCGACCCGGCGGCGCTCGCCGGGGGCACCATCGCTGGTGGGAGCACTGCGGAGAGCCAGGCGGTGGCCAGCGCGCTGAGCAAGGGCGTCGTCCTGGTGGCCCCGGCCGGCGATGAGGGCACCGAAGCCGACACCACCAACTACCCGGCCGCCTATCCGGGCGTGATCTCCGTGGGCGCGTTCAGCCAGAACTTCACCAAGGCCTCGTTCACCAGCCACAAGCCCTACGTGACGCTGACTGGCCCTGGCGTCAGCGTCATCGCGCCAACCGGGGTCACCGGGTACGCGACCTTCAGCAGCACGGCCGCCGCCAGTGCGGTGGTGGCGGGCGTCGCCGCGCTGATCAAGGCCCAGTTCCCCACGCTGACCCCAGCCCAGGTCAGCTCGGCGCTGACCAGCAGCACCATGTTCCACCCGCCGGGCGGCCGGGCCAGCGGATCCGGGGCCGGCACCGTGGACGCGGATGCCGCCCTGCTCGCCGCGGCCAGGATCAACGCGACCCCGGCCAGTTCGCCCAGTGCCAAGGCGGGCGTGCTCAAGCCGCCGCCCGCGCCCAAGGTCAAGGCCAAGCCGACCACCACCTTGTGGGATGCGGTGCGCTATCCGGTCATCGGCCTGGCGGCCATCCTGCTGATCGCGCTGTTCGTCCTGATCATCAGCCGGAGGCGGCAGCGCCGGGCGCGGGACGCCCGGCTGGCCCCGGTCCGGGCCGCTGCGGCACAGTCCCCCCGGCGGCCGCAGATGGCGAACGGAGGGCCCGGGCCCGGGGAAACGGCGGGCAGTGAGCCGCCCGCCCCGGCGTTCCCATCCGCTGTCTTCCCGGCAGCCGCCCCCTTCCCGGCTGCGCCCTTCCCGGACTCCGCTTTCCCGGACGAGCCGCTGGGCGACGGGCCGTTCGCGGCCGACCCATTCGCCGACCAGCCCTTTGCTGACCGCCCGTTCGCAGCTCAGCCATTCACGGCTCAGCCATCTGCTGACCGGCCGTTTGCTGACCGGCCGTCTGCCGACCGGCCGTTTGCTGACCGTCCTTCCGCCGACCGGCCGTTTGCTGACCGGCCGTTTGCTGACCAGCCGTTTGCTGACCGCCCATTCGCCGACCGGCCATTCGCCGACCGGCCCGCCGCTGGGCCTGGCGGCCGCCAGCAGGATGCCCGCAGGCGCGGGCTTTGCCGAACAGCCGTTCCCCGGTGATGTAACCGCGGATGCGCCCCGGCCGGCCCGGAACGGTACGGCCGGGCCAGGGCACCGCCGCCGACACGGCCCGGACAGCTCAGCTCCAGGTAGCCCGGCTCCAAGCAGCCCCGTTTCAGGCAGCCCCGTTTCAGGTAGCACTGCCCCGGGCACCTCGGACGGTCCCGGATTCGACGCCACCGCTTACATCAACGCCGCGCTCGAGGCGGCCGCCGCCAACGGCGGAGCCCACGGCGGGACTCCGGAAGAGCCTCCGGCCACCCCGCCATCGCGCGCACTGAGCCCGGCGAGCCGGGCCAGCACCCGGACGCCGAAGACCACGGGACGCCCTCCCTGGGAGCCGGCCGAGAAGCCGGACGGCGAACTGCCGTGGATGTCCACCCCCGCTCCCCGTCCGGTCACTGGCCGCTCGATCCCACCGCGCCGCCCGTTCCCGGCCCCGGGCGCGGGCCCTGCGGAGGACGTCGCTGCGGGCGACTTCCCGGCCACGGACTTCCCGGCCACGGACTTCCCAGCGGGCGACTTCCCGGCGAGTGACTTCCCAGCGGGCGACTTCCCAGCGGGTGACTTCCCAGCGAGTGACTTCCCCGCCGGGGGTTTCCCGCCCGCAGACGATTTCCCGCCCGCCAGTGGCTTCCCGCGCGGGGGCGACTTCCCAGCGAGTGACTTCCCCGCCGGGGGTTTCCCGCCCGCAGACGATTTCCCGCCCGCCAGTGGCTTCCCGCGCGGGGGCGACTTCCCGCCCGCCGGTGACTTCCCGCCCGCCGGTGACTTCCCGCCCGCCAGTGGCTTCCCGCCCGCGGGTGACTTCCCGCCCGCCAGTGGCTTCCCGCCCGTCGGCGACTTCCCGCCCGCGGCTGGCTTCCCCGCTGGCCGCTCCCCGTCCGCCGGCTTCCTGCCTGCTGCTCACTTCCCGCCCGCCGGCGACTTCCCGCCCCCGGCTGGCTTCCCCGCTGGCCGCTCCCCGGCCGTCGGCTTCCCGCCGGCCAGCGACTTCCCGCCGGCCAGCGACTTCCCGCCGGCCAGCGACTTCCCGCCGGCAACAGGCTTCCCCGCTGGCGGCGGCTTCCCCGCCGACTTCGCTGACACCGACTTCGCTGACACCGACTTCGCTGACACCGACTTCGCCAGTGATCTCCCGCCGAGCGGCTTCCCGCCAGCTGGTGGGACCGGGTTCCCGGCGAGCAGGTTCCCAGCGGGTGGCGGGGGTGCTGGCCACCGGGCCACCGGCGGCAGCGCACCCTGGGGCCCGGTAGGCGACGGCTCCGCAGACAGCGCCACGAACAGCGGTGGCCCCGCCCGGCGGAGCACAACGGACAGCGGCCTGCCGGTGCGCCAGCCCAAGCCAGCGACCGGCAGCAGCGCAGGCCGGCGAACACAGTTCCCCTCGTCAGCCCGGCCGTCCGCACGGCCCGGCGAGCCGCTCTTCGACCCCTTCGGCGCGGAACTGCAGCAGCAGAACGAGCCGCAGCCCAAGAAATACAAGTGGAACCCAGCCGATCCCACCGAGGCCTTCCCTACGGTGGCGTCGCGGGAGCCGCCCGCCGAGGACAACGGCACCTCTGACGGCGCCAGGCGCGGCGAACACTAAGCCCGCCAGTAGAAGTCTGGGCCAGCCCTGAACTGGCCCGCCGGGCCTCAGGTGTGCGTGCCGCCGTTCAGTTCCGCCTTGCGCACCGAGGCATAGACCGGGACGTATTCCTGGCCGGACAGGTCCTGGATCGCCTGGATCACCTGGTCGGTGACGGCGCGGCGGGCCTTGCCCTGCGCCTTCTCCTCCCGGTAGGCCTCGAACGTGAGCGGCTTGCCGATCCGGATGCCCACCTGGCGCACCCGGGGCACCGCGTGGCCCGGCGGCAGGACCCGGTCTGTGCCGATCATGGCGACCGGGAGCACCGGCACGCCTGAGTTCAGGGCCAGCCAGGCCACCCCGGTACGGCCGCGGTACAGCCGCCCGTCCGGCGACCTGGTGCCTTCCGGGTAGATGCCGAACAACTGGCCACCGCGGAGCAGGCCGAGCGCGGCTTCCAGCATGTCCTGCGCGGCCCGGGAGCTCGCCCGGTCCACGGACAGCTGCTTGGTGGCCCGCATGTAGGCGCCCGTGAGCCGCTGGGTCAGCCCGGTTCCGGTGAAGTACTCCGACTTGGCGGCGAAGGTGAGCGGCCGGTCCAGCATCAGCGGCAGAAAGATCGAATCGACCACGGACAGGTGATTCGACGCAAGGATGGCACCCCCGGTCGCAGGCACATGTTCCAGCCCGGTGACCTGAGGCCGCCAGAGCAGCCGCAGGAACGGGCCGGCCAGCACCCTCGACATCCGGTATTGCACCCGGTCCCTCCCGGCATTTTGGTCTCGGCGGCTGCTCAAAGATAACCGGGGCCACCGGCCGCGGACGAGGCGCGCTATCCCTGTTTCCACAGTGTGGGCTGTAACCGTTGCTGTCACAGCGTTGTCCGCCCACGCTTCAACAGCAGGAACATCCAGCTGAGCCCGGCTAGGCAGCGCAGATGCTCTGGCTGGCGGTCCGCGAGGAGATGGACGGCGACGGCGACGGGGTGGGCGTGGCGACCGCCCCAGACCCGGACTTGGCGCCGGACGTCTGGACTGTGACGCCGTAGTTGCTGCCGAGCACGAGGGTGAGCGCGGTCCCGGTCCCCGGAACCCGCTGGATTACCGAGCCGGAGATCTTCGACTCCAGGAACTGGGCCTGCGGCTGGCTTCCCGCGTGGTATTTGATGACCGTTTCGGTGGCGGTTTTCGTTGCGGATTGGCTGGTGCTGGAGACCCTGAAGCCTTCCTGGTGCAGCACGCCCGCCACGGTGTTCTGCAGCCCGGACTGCGCGGTGCCGTTCTGCACCGTCACCGAGACCGTGGACGGTGCGATCGCGTGCGCCTGCGCGCCGAGCGCGCCGGTCACTGAGACGTCATTCTGGAAGTCCTGGAAGATCGTGCTGTCCTCGGGCTGGGTCCACAGCACATTGGCGGTGTCGTACGGATCGACCTCGGAGCGCGGGTAGTTAGGCAGTGTGAAGAAGGTGACCTGGCTGGCCGGCAGGTTCCGTACGCTCATCGCCAGGTCGTAGAGGCCGCGGATGCCGCCGAGCTGATTGTCGACGGTGAGCGACTTCGTGGTGGCGTCCAGGAAGCTGTAGATCGCCGCCGGGTCCAGCACCTTGCTCTTGACCCGCTGCACGAGCGAGGACATGAACGCTTGCTGGCGCCCGATACGCTCCAGGTCGCTGCCGTCGCCGAGGGTGTACCGGGCCCGCACGTAGGCGAGCGCCTGGGTGCCGTTGAGCAGGTGATACCCGGTGCTCAGGTGCAGCCCGGACAGCGGGTCGTCGATGGGCGTGGTGTTGCACTCCTTGACCCCGCCCACGGCGTTGACCATGTTTTTGAGGCCGTCGAAGTTGACGACTACGAAGTGGTCGATGTGGATGCCGGTGTCCTGCTCCAGGGTCTTGATCGTGCAGGTCACGCCGAGCGTGGTGTTGTTGCCGTCGAGGTTGCCGATGGCGAACGCCTCGTTGATCTTGAAGGTGGTCGGGGAGGCCATCTGCCCGTTGCCCATCTCGCAGGCCGGGATGTTCACCCAGGAGTCACGCGGGATCGACATCACGTTGACCCATTTCCGGTTCGCCGCGATGTGCATGATCATCAGCGTGTCGGACTGGTCGGTGGTGAGATCCTGGCCGTAGCCCTTGCCCTGCCCGAAACGGCTGTCCGAGCCGATGATCACGATGTTCTCGGCCTGCGGGTGGGTGTCCACCGGCTGGCTGCCGAGCATGCCGTTGATGTTGACCTGGTGAATGTTGCCGTCCAGGTGCCGGTACACCGCGTAGGCGCCGCCCGCGGCGAGCAGCACCACGACGGCCAGGCTGCCCGCCGTCCAGGCCAGGATCTTCTTCGTGCGGCTGTGCCGGGCCGGGGGCTCGGCCGCGGCGGCGGGGGAATCCCCGGCCGCGGTACTGCCGGCTGCTGCGTCGTCAGCCGCGGGGTCCTCAGTGACGCGAGCAGGCCCGTCTGCCGCTGACCCGGGGCCGTCCGCTGCGGGCGCCGGACCGTCTGCCGCGGAACCGTCGGTTACGGGCCCAGGACCGTCAGCTGCGGACGGGTTACCCGGCCCAGGCGCGCGTTCTTCGCCCTGGCCCGGCTCCGCCTGGTCAGCGGGCCCCATACGTTCTCACCCCATGCCTGCATCTGTGGGGGCTCTTCCGATTCCCAGCCGTGCCTGCCGACGGGAGCGATACGAGCGGTACAGACTTCGTTCCCTTCGCGAAACGTGGCAGCTCTGCCGATAGTTTCCAGGCCTTTACCTACCCACCAGGCAGGAAACATCCGTCTCTGCGCTCACATTACGCTTCGTAGTCGGAGCGCCCACGGGCTGGTAGGGGTAGACCTAGGTACACCTATATGTTCGGGACTCAGCCTCACTGCGGATGCGGCCGGCCTCCCGGCAGACTGACGGGTATGAGATCCCGGCATGGGAGCCCATCCGCCAGGGAGGACGCATGAGCGGCGCAACGATGACCCCCAGCAGCCAGATCCCGGACCGCGGGCCGGTCCCGGACCGCAGGCGACTGGCCTGGGCGGGCGCGGGCTTCCGTTCCGCCTGCCGTGGGCTGAATTTCTGCCTGATCGCGCTGGCCGGGGGCGCCCTGCTGCTCGCCCTGGTGGCGCCCATGATCGTTGCTGGCCTGGGAGCCGGCCGCCTGCTGATCCGGCACGTGCACGTGAACATGCTGGCCTCCCCTGGTCCCAATGGTGGGGTGCACATCCAGCAGGTCGGGGACCAGGGCGGCTCGATGGTCGTGCGGGTGATCCTGGCCGTGGCCGTGATCGCCACCGGGATAGCGGTCAGCCTGTACCTGCTGCCGCGGATCCTGCTGGCCGTGCGCTGGCTGGCGACGCTGACCAGGCAGCTGGTGAGCGAGCGGTGCGGCGTGCCGATTGCCGATCCGTACCTGCCGCCTTCGCAGGATCCCCGGGCGCTGAGCTGGCGGCGGCGGACCGGCTGGCTGCTGGCTGACCCGGCGACGGGGCGCGACCTGCTATGGCTGGCCCTGAACGCGAGTGTGGGCTGGATCCTGGTGATCCTGCCAGCCGGGCTGGCGGCGGTGGGCCTGGTGGGCTTCACCCTGCCCGCCCTGCCGTTGGGGGCATCGGCCAGCGGGCTCGCGGGGCCTGTCTTCCCCGCCCCCAGTCACCGGCTGGTGCTGCTCGCCGTGGGCATCGGGCTCATCGCCCTCGGGCTGTGGACGGCGCCCCGGCTGCTGCGCGGCTACGGCCTGCTCGCCCGGTGGCTGCTGGCGCCGACGGGGCAGGCGGCCCTGGCCGCGCGGGTGCAGTACCTGGCGCAGACCCGCGACGACGTCCTCGACAGCGGGGCGGCAGAGATCCGCCGGATCGAGCGGGACCTGCACGACGGGGCGCAGGCCCGGCTGGTCGCGGTGGGCATGACGCTGGACGCCGCCGGCCAGATCCTGGAGGACAACCCGGCCGCCGCCCGGGCGCTGCTGCTGGAAGCCCGCGACTCCTCCGCCAAGGCCCTGGCCGAACTGCGCGACCTGGTCCGCGGCATCCATCCGCCGGTACTGGCCGACCGGGGTCTGGCCGACGCGGTCCGCGCGCTGACCCTGGACAGCCCGCTAAGGGCCCAGCTGGCCAGCGACCTGCCCGGCCGGCTGCCCGCCCCGGTCGAATCAGCGGCCTACTTCGCCGTCTGCGAGCTGCTGGCCAACGCGGCCAAGCACGCCGCGGCCAGGCAGGCCTGGATCGACCTCCGGCACGCCGAGGGCCTGCTGCGGGCCTCGGTGACCGATGACGGGGCGGGCGGCGCTGACCCAGCGCGGGGCACCGGCCTGCGCGGCATCGAGCACCGGCTGGCCGCCTTCGATGGGGTCCTCGCGGTGAGCAGCCCGCCGGGTGGCCCTACGGTGGTGACCATGGAGATTCCGTGCGCGTTGTCATCGCCGAAGACCTCTTCCTGCTGAGGGACGGCCTGACCAGGATGCTCCAGGCGCATGGCCTGGAGATAACCGCGGCAGTGGACAACGGGCCCGACCTGTTGGCCGCGGTCACCGGGGGCCAGCCGGACGTCGCCATCGTGGACGTCCGGCTGCCGCCGACGTTCACCGACGAGGGGCTGCAGGCCGCGCTGGCCGCCCGGCGAGTGCGGCCCGGGCTGCCGGTACTGGTGCTCTCCCAGTACGTCGAGCAGCTGTACGCCCGCGAGTTGCTGGCGGGCGGGACGGGGGGCATCGGTTACCTGCTCAAGGACCGGGTGTTCGACAGCGCCCAGTTCGTCAACGCGATCCGCCGGGTCGCTGCGGGCGGCACCGCGATGGACCCCGAAGTGATCGCCCGGCTGCTGGCCCGCAACTCCGGCGACGATAACCTGGCCGCGCTCAGCCCGCGGGAACGCGAGGTCCTCGCCCTCATGGCCGAAGGCCGCTCCAACGCCGCCATCGCCCAGCGGCTGGTCATCACCGAGCGCGCCGTGGCCAAGCACACCGCCTCTATCTTCCTGCGGCTGGGGCTGCAGCCCTCCAACGACGACAACCGGCGGGTCCTCGCCGTGCTCGCCCACCTGGGCCGCTGACCCGGACCCCGTCCTGGCCCCACGCCGGGTCCGGCCGTGGCCCGCGTCAGGTGCGGCCGTGGCGGCGCCCGGGTCCGGCCGTGGCGGCGCCGGAACAGCGGCGGTCATGCCAAGCTTGGTCAATGACCCGGATGAATCGTCTTGGCCCCGGCCAGCGCGCGGTCGTCGTGGTCGGCCTCGGCGCCGCGCTGTATTTCGTCGGCGGCTATGTGACCAGCTTTGGGCGTTTAATGGGATGGGTGGCGTACGCTCCCCTGTCGAATACGGCTTTCGGCGAGCCGGGCGGCCTGCCGCCCTGGGGCCAGCTGCTGGTGTGGCTCGGGCTCGTCGCGATATGGGTCGCGGCCGCCCTGTTCATCCTGCGCAGGCCCGCGGCGGTGCCCGGTGACAGCCCCGGCTGACCCGCAGCCGCAGGCGGCCGGACGGCGGAGCAGGCTCAGCTGGTGGCCGGTGACCCGGCATCCCGGCCGGGTGCTGCTGGCCCGGTACGGGGTCGCGTCCGTGTACCTGGCCGCCTTCCTGCTCGCCGACCTGGTGTATTCGCTGCTCTCTGCGCACGATCAAGCGGCCGTGCTGCGCTGGGCCAGCACCGACGTGGTCGACTTGCGGCACGACCCGGTGGGCTCGCTGGTCGCCTCCGCGTTCATCCCGTCCGGGTACGCCAGTGCCTGGCCCGCGCTGATCGCACTTGCCCTGTTCGGCGCGAACCGGGCCCTGGGCAACTGGCGCACGCTGCTGGTCTGCGCCGCCGGGCACGTGGCCGGCACCCTGGTCAGCGAGGGCATCGTGGACTACCGGGTGGCCCACGGCCTGCTGCCCGCCGCCGCCGACCACATAGTGGACGTGGGACCGTCCTACGTTGTGGTGTCGGCCATCGCCGTCGCCGTGCTGTGGGGCTCATGGCCGGCCCGGGTGGCCGCCGCGATCGACTTCGCCCTGCTGGTCGTGATCGGCGATATCTTCGGCGGCCTGAGCACGCTGCAGGTGGCGGCGGTAGGTCATCTGACCGCGCTGGTCGTCGCGATCATCCTCGGCAGCCTGCTGGCCGGCCAGCTGCACCGCCGCCAGCGGCTCAGCCACGACGACGCGCCAGCCGCCGGGGTGAGCTAGCATGCACGGAGTCTCCCGCCGGTGTAGCTCAGTTGGCAGAGCAGCCGTCTTGTAAACGGCAGGTCAGCGGTTCGATCCCGCTCACCGGCTCCACTCATCCGGGACGCCCGGACCCAGCTCAGCCTGCGGAAACGCGCGGGATGAGAGGGAAAGACCATGCCTGGACGCGAGCGTCCGCATTCCAAGATCCACAAAAACCCCACAACCTGCGCGCACGGGGCGCAGCCGGCGCCGCGCGGCCGCCGCCGCGCAGCGGGTAGCGGCACTAGCCGTAGCCGACCGCCCGGCCGACGGCGGGGCCGCCGGTTACGGCCGCAGGGCTGTGCCGCCTTGCTGGCGCCAGAGTCTTCAGGCGAGCAAGGGTCACGCTCATGGGCCCGGTTGCCCGCGTGTGATGCCTTGACTGTGATGACGTGAGGGTCGTTCGGCGCTTATCAGGAGGACGGCTGTGGGTCCGTTACCCGGGGGATCATCTCTCAACTCTGTCCGTTCCCGACCGCCGGTTCTATGTCGGGTTCTCCGATCGCGATGCTTGTTCGAGCGCCGAGTTCAGGTCATTCCAGAGGTCGTCGATATGTTCGCAGCCGACGCTCAGGCGCAGGAGCCCGGGGGGCACATGACCTTGTCCTGGGAGCTTGCTGCGCCGCTCGATGGTGCTTTCGACGCCGCCCAGACTGGTGGCGCAGACGATGACTTGCACGGCGTTGCAGAGGCGGTCAGCTGTGAGGGCGTCGGCCACCTCGAAGGCCAGCACTGCCCCGAAGCCGGTCATCTGCGCGGCGGCTGTGCGGTGTCCGGGGTCGCCGGGAAGACCGGGGTAGCGCACGCGGCTGACGGCAGGGTGTTCATCGAGCCGGCGGGCGAGTTCGCTGGCGTTGCGCTGGCCGCGATCGAGCCGCAGGGCAAGAGTGCGCAGGCCGCGCAGCGCCAGGAATGCCTCTAGGGCTCCGGGGGTTGCGCCCGATAGGCCGCGGCGGCGGCGGAGGCGCTCGGCAAGGGCCTCCTCGCGGGCAATGGTGATGCCTGACAACAGGTCGGAGTGGCCGCCAATGAATTTGGTGGCGCTGTGCACGACCACGTCCGCGCCGAGCGCTAGAGGCTGTTGCAGGAGTGGCGTCGCGAAGGTGTTGTCGACGCCGACGATTGCCCCGGCGTGGCGGCCGGCGGCGCACAGAGCGGGAAGGTCGGCAATGTCAAGCAGCGGATTCGAGGGGGTCTCGAGCCAGAGCAGGTCCGCGCCGGCGACGGCGGCTTGGACGCTCGCGGTGTCGGTCAGATCAACGCGGTCAATGGCCCAGCGCCCTTGCTGCTCGGCGTCGGCCAGAAGCTCGCCCACCCCGAAATAGCAGTCCGCCGGGGCAACAATGCGGCCGCCGACTGGCAAGAGGTCGAGCACGGCAGCGACCGCGGCCATGCCGGAGGAGAAAGCCACGGCGTGACCGCCCTCCACCTGGCCCACGGCTGTCTCAAGTGCCTCCCAGGTCGGCGTGGCGTCTGTGCGTGCGTATGAGCGGATGCCCTCCTCAATACCTGGCGCTGCCGTGATGCT
>CAWDRD010000123.1:0-12487 GCA_963804455.1 uncultured Actinomycetes bacterium | reverse complement strand
CATCATTGCGGCGCGAACAGCAGCGTCGTCCCGGTAGGCGCCGCCAGCAGGCTCCACCCGGCTTCCGGAGCCGGGCATCACTGCGGCATGCTCAACGAAGAGGCCGCTCACCTGAACGCCTCGCTCCACCCGGCTTCCAGCGCCAGCATGCGTGGCGGTGAGATCGCGCAGGAACTTGGCCTCGCCTTCCCCGGGCTCCACTCGGCTTCCGGAGCTGGGGCATCATTGCGGCCAGGCCCTCTACAAGCCGACCGGCTACGCCGGTCTGGTGCTCCACCCCGGCTTCCCGAGCCGGGCATCATTCGTAACGATGCGTGAGATGCTCGCGACCTTGCTTGTTATTCGCGCAGATCGCTCTCCCGGCGGTGGAGATCCTGCGCGTCGTTAAGCGGCGCCCGGGACATCAAGAGCGCGTCCGGTAGCGGGTCGATGCCGAGGTAGCGGAGCAGTTCGGCGGTGGGGATGCGGTAGGTGCTGCCGATGCGCAGGATGCGGCAGGGGAACTGGTCATGTTTGGCGAGTTCGTATGCCTTGGTGCGGCCCAGGCCCAGCGCCCGGGCGGCGGTGGGCAGGTCGATCGTGGCGGGCAGCGCGCGAAGCTCATCAAGGCTGAGGGCGTCGTTCACGGGGCTTCTCCGGGGCTGTGGTTGAGGACTGAGGCTTCCTGGCGGGGCGGCTTTAGCGGCGGGGTCACAGGCGGCGGGCTGGGCGCTGATCGCCCTGAAAGGTAACTGCATGGGTGTGCTGTGCCGTCCTCCTGGCATTAACCAAGTCCGCGCAGCGGCCATGTAAGGAACAGGGCGCCGGGAAGTTTTCCGGCCATTGCCGGACAGGCGTTGGTGTTCGTCTCCGCTTGTAAGGACGGCCACCTCAAGAACCCTGTATCTTGTCTGCCAGTTGTACGGCGGGTGTGTGTTTCTCGCATGCTGGTGAGAGGCGGGCAGCGAGGTCCCCGCTGGGAGCACGGATCCCCCCGCGGACGCTGACATCGCTGCTCAGGGTGGTCTCAGACACAGACAGCGGCCAGACACTGATCAGACAGCGCCGTCCCGAGAAGATCCGTCGAGTCGTCACCCAGAATTAATTTGATCTTCGTTTTCGTGCGGTCTTCCCTGGATTCTTTGACACGCGTTGGCATGGCAGGAACCGGCGTCAGATCAGACATTCATCAGACACGAAGATGTTGCTGGGAAAGTGTCTGATTAATGTCTGAGTGGTGTCTGGGCGGGATGCATTGATGGAGCCTTCAACGTCGTTCTTTCAGACTTGGAGACGCTTTCGTGCCCCGATACAAGCGATCTGCATCGCCGCTGGATTCCGTCAACTTCGCGTTTCGTGCCCTCACCGAGGGGCCAGCGCCGCTGGCGCTGGATGGCCGGTCCATCAGCACGGAGTTGCCGCAGCGGCGCATACCGCTGGATGAGCTGAAGCGCGTGCTGTTGCTTCCCTCGACCGGTCTTGCCACCCGGGACGCTGCCTGGGCGGAACTGGTCCGGCGGGCCCGCAACAGCGGACCGTCCTGGGTGGTCGGCGCCGTCGGTGTGGCTCTGCCTGGGCTGCGCCGTGCCGCTGGGCGCCTGACCCGCGGCTATCACGGTGACACCGCCGATATCGACGCCGAGGTGCTCACCGGGTTCCTGGCCGCGCTGCGGACGATCGATGTGGCACAGCCCAGCATCGCGCTGCGGCTGTGCTGGGCCGGTTACCGCGCCGGTGCCAGGCACCGTTACGCGGACGCGGCGTTCGCCACCCGGCGCGCCGGGCAAGTGTCGCCCGTGGCGCCGCCCCGGCCCTGGGGGCATCCGGACTTCGTTCTCGCCGACGCCGTGGCGAAGAAGGTGATCACAGCCGGGGAAGGGGAGCTGATCGCCCGCACGCGGCTGGAAGACCTGGGGCTGCGCGACGCTGCTCGCGAGCTTGGCATCAGTTATTCGGCGGTGAAGATGCGCAGGTTGCGCGCTGAACGGCGGCTTGCGGACGCGATCAGGAGCGGGAAAGTCAGCAGCCCGCTGTTCCCTGGGGCGGCTTAAAGCGGATTTGGCTGGTACCGGGAGCAGCCCGAGGCCTGCGGGTTCGGGATGACGCCGGATGCCTGGCGCAGAACGCCTCCCGCACCCGGAAGGAGGTGAGCCCGTCCCGTCCCGCGGGTCTCCGGCCTCCCGGTACCCGATGCATTGACCCAGCCCGTGACCCGGGCTGCAGGAGGTGAGGGGTCATGATGCGCCTCAAGACCGCGACGGCCATCCCGGCCGTGGCAGGAATCGCGACCACCGTGCTGGTGCTGACGGCCGCGCCCGCTATGGCAGGAACACCTGGGCATGTGCTTGCTGCCGTATCGTCGCTGAATCAGGTGATCAGCAATATCACCACGTGGCTGGTCGGCCTGCTGGTCGGCCTGGCCACCCTGCTGCTGACTGTTGGCGGGGTGCGTTACCTGCTGGCCGGTGGTGACCCGGGCGAGGTGCAGCGGGCCAAGAACACGCTCAAGTATTCCGCGGTCGGCTATGGGGTGGCGGTTCTCGCGCCACTGCTGGTGACCATCCTCAAGGGTTTCGTGGGCGGATAGATGCCTCAGCCTGCCTATCCTCGCGGGGCCGCGATCCGGCTCGCTGCCCTGGCCGTCCTCATCGCCGCGCTGGCTGTGGCGGCGGTCCTCCGGGCCGATGGCGCAAGCGCGGCCGTGCTTGCGGGCCGTGTGACAGCGGTGGCTGCTGATCATCCGGCATTACCGGCGCCAGCATCCCCGCGGTCACCGGGTCCGTCACCATCTCCGCTGGCTCCGGTCTCATCGCCGGGCCCTCAGCCATCCCCGGCCGTGGACGATGGCCAGCAAGGGTGCAGCTTCCTTGACGTCAGCTGCTACGTGAGCACCGCGATCACCGGGTGGTTCAAGGACCTGGTCACCTCGGCGATCAACCCGGTGTTCGGGCTGCTGGGGAAGTCGCTGCTGGCCACGCCGCAGCTCGACCAGAACAGCGAGGTCCAGGGCCTGTGGACCGGGTCGCTAGTGGCGGCCAACGCCTGTTTCGTCCTGCTGGTGGTCGCGGCTGGCCTGATCTTGATGGGCTACCAGACCGTCCAGACCTCCTACACCGTCAAAGACATCGCTCCGCGGATGGTCGCGGGAGTGGTCCTGGTCAACGTGAGCCTGCTGCTGGCTGGCAAGGCCATCAGCTTCGCGAACGCACTGTCGTCCGCCCTGCTTTCCCCCGGGATCGACCCCGCAACGGCCGCTACCACCCTGTCAGGGATCATCATGCACACGGTCGATCCCAGCAACGCCGGGATGTTCGTCGTCCTGGTCGCGATCGGAGCCACGGTACTCGGGCTGATCCTTGCCCTGATCTACGTGGTGCGGATCATGCTGACAATCCTCCTGATCGGCGCGGCGCCGCTCGCGCTGGCCTGCCACGCGCTGCCGCAGACCGAAGGCCTGGCCAAGCTGTGGTGGCGTGCGTTCACTGGAGTGCTGGCCATCCAGGTAGCTCAGGCGCTGGTGTTCATCGCCGCGATGCGGGTGTTCTTCTCCCCGGGCATGGTGACTGCCTTCGGGCTCGGCGGCCCGGACAGCTCCCTGACCTTGTGGATCACGATCTGCCTGCTGTATGTGCTGGTGCGGGTCCCCTTCTGGATCTCGCGCATGATCTGGCGCGGTGGCGTGAGTCACAGCCCTGTTATCCGGGTCGCCCGGTTCGTGTTCGCCGCCGCTGTCGTGTCCCGGGCCGGCTCGGCGCTGCGCGGTCGGTCCGCACGGCATGCGGCCCCCCGCAGTGGCGGTGGCCCGCGCCCGGGAAGCCGGCCGGGTCCGGCCGGTCCTCGCCGTCCTCCCCCCGGTCCCGGCGGTGGCATGGGCGGTACCGGGGCTGGCGCGCCTGGCAGGGCCGGTGCCGGCGGGGCAGGACCGCGGCGGCAGCCACCGCGGACCGGACCGCAGTCAGGCGGGCCGGGGCAAGCGCGCCGAGTGCCAGGATCCACCAGGCCGCGGCCGGCGGAGCCAGGCCGGGTGCTGGCACGGCGGCACGGCCGCGCCAGCCGGCGGGGCTCGGAACCCCGCCCGCCGCCGGGCGTGCGCCTGGCGCGGCAGCCAACTCCCGGCCGCGCCGGAGCGTTCAGCCACCACTGCCGGGCATGCCGCCCCGTCCCCGGGCTGCCAGGCCGCGGCAGCTCGCCCTGCCGCTGGATCTGCCCCCGGCGCGGCAGCCGCGCCAGGGCAGGAGCCCGAGAGAGCCGAGGCCAGCAATTCCCCGTGGAGGTGACCGCTGATGAGCTACGAGGTCCGGGACAGCGCGAAAATACCGGCCGACATCGAGTGCCCTGACAAGATCCTGGCTGGGCTGACGGCCCGGCAGGTCGCGATCCTCGCCGCTGCTTCCGCGGTGCTGTGGCTGATCTTCCTGGCTGTGCGGCGTGTGGTCCCGGGGCTGGTATTCGCGGGAGCCGCCGCGCCGTTCGCTGTGCTGACGGTGGCAGTGGTGCTGGGCAACAGGGATGGGCTGAGCCTCGACCGGCTGGCTGTCGCGGCGCTGCGCCAGCTGCGGGCCCCGCGTCGGCTGGTCACCGCGCCTGAAGGGACCGTCCTGCCACCGCGGTGGGCAGGCGCCGCAGCGGGCCCGCTCCCGGCGCCGCTGCGCCTTCCGGCCCGCACGATCCGGGCCGATGGCGTGGCCGATCTGGGCCCGGAAGGCGCCGCAGTCCTGGTTGCCTGCTCCACGGTCAGCTTCGCGCTAGCCACACCTGCGGAGCAGGAAGCGATGGTCGGTGTGCTGGCCCGGTGGCTCAACTCGCTCACCGGCCCGGCCCAGGTGGTGATCCGGGCCGAGCGTGTCGATCTTGAGCCGGCCATAGAACGGCTGGAGCAGGCCGCGCCCGGCTTGCCGCACCCAGCTCTGGAGGACGCGGCCCTGGAGCACGCCGCTTTCCTCGCCCATGTGGCGGCTTCCCGCGATCTGCTGTTCCGGCAGGTGCTGGTCATCATCCGTGAGCCCGCGCCCGGCGCTGGCCGGAATACTGCCGCCGCCCGCGCGCTGCGCCGGGGCGAGGAGACCGCCCGCGCGCTGGCCGCCGCCGGGATTGCCGCCCGTGTCCTGGACGGCGCCGAGGCCGCCGCCGTGATCGCCGCCGCGTGCGACCCGTTCAACCCGGCCCCAGCTGGCAGCCCCGACACCGTGATCACCAGGAGCGCACGGTGAGGCGGCTGTTTCCCGCCCTGGCGGCGCGCGCGAGCGTCCCGCCGAGCACGATCGGCCCGGCCGCGGTCGAGATCCGGCCCCGGACGCTGCGGCTCGCTGACGGGGTCTGCGCCTCGTTCGCGGTTACCGGCTACCCGGCCGAGGTGCCACTTGGCTGGCTGGAGCCGCTGCTGACCGACCCCGGCCGCGTTGATGTGGCCCTGCATATGGAGCCCATCCCGTCCCCGGTCGCTGCTGACCGGCTGCGCCGGCAGTTGGCCCGGCTGGAGTCCGGGTCCCGCGCCAACAGTGAGAGAGGCCGCCTGGCCGATTTCGGGGCGGAGGCTGCTGCCGATGATGCCACTGAGCTGGCCGTCCGGCTCGCCCGCGGGCAGGGCAAGCTCTTCCGCGCCGGCGTGTACATCACTGTGCACGCGCGCGACGACGATGAGCTGCACGCTGAATGCGAACGTGTCCGTGCCCTGGCTGCCTCGCTGCTGCTGGACGCCAAGCCCGCGTCGTGGCGGTCGCTGCAAGGCTGGGTCACCACCCTCCCGCTCGGCGTGGACGCGCTGCGGATGCGGCGCACGATGGACACCGACGCGCTCGCCGCCTCGTTCCCGTTCACCAGCCCCGACCTGGCCGTCCCGGCCACCGGCACCGCGGTGCTGTACGGCCTGAACACCGCTTCGTCCTCGCTGGTGATCTGGGACCGGTTCGCCCTGGACAACTACAACGCGGTGATCCTGGCGCGGACCGGGGCGGGGAAATCGTTCTTCACCAAGCTGGAGCTGCTGCGGTCGCTGTATGGAGGCGTCGAGGCCGCCGTCATCGACCCCGAAAACGAGTACGCACGGCTGTGCGCAGCAGCCGGCGGCACGCATATCCGGCTCGGCGCACCCGGAGTACGGCTCAACCCCTTCGACCTGCCGCCCGGCGCCGCCAGCCAGCCCGACGCGCTAACCCGCCGGGCCCTGTTCCTCCACACCGTCACTGCCGTGCTGCTCGGCGGACAGCCCAGCCCGGCTGAGCGCGCCACGCTCGACCGGGCGATCGTCGCTACCTACACCAGCGCGGGCATCACAGCTGACCCACGGACCTGGGCCCGCCCCGCCCCGCTGCTCAAAGATCTCGCTACCGCCTTGAGCCGTGACGGCGACCCCGCCGCCACCGCACTGGCGAGCCGTATCACCCCCTACGTCACCGGGAGCTGGCGCGGCCTGTTCGACGGCCCCGCCACCGTCCGGCCCGAGGGCCACCTGGTCGTGTTCTCGCTGCGTGATCTGCCCGACGAGCTGCGCACCCTGGGCACCCTGCTGACCCTGGATGCGATCTGGCGGCGCGTCACTGACCCCGGCAACAGGCGCCCGCGCCTGGTGGTGGTCGACGAAGGCTGGCTGCTGATGCGCGAGCCCGAAGGCGCGCGTTTCCTGTTCCGCCTGGCCAAGTCCGCCCGCAAGTACTGGTGCGGCCTGACCGTGGTCACCCAGGACGCCGCCGACGTGCTCGGCTCCGACCTTGGCCGCGCGGTCGTCGCCAACGCCTCCACCCAGATCCTGATGCGCCAGGCCCCCCAGGCCATCGACCAGGTCGCCGAGGCATTCCACCTGTCCGGCGGTGAACAGGCGTTCCTGCTGTCCGCCGAACGGGGCCAAGCACTCCTGGCCGCTGGCTCGCAGCGGGTCGGTTTCCAGGCCATCGCCAGCCCGGCCGAATACCGGCTGATCACCACAGACCCGGCCGAACTCGCCGAACTCGACGACGAGCCCGGACTCTACCCCGAAGGAGACATCCCCGCTTGAACGGTACTGACCTCACCGCCTCCACTGCACCGCGGGGAAACGCCGGTCGGCAAGTTCCTCACCGATCCCAGTAAGGAGCTTGCCTACCTCGGCCGCCTGCTGGTCCATGGCCTGGACCACTGGGGCCCGGCAGCCGGGCTCATGCTGGCCGCCGCCGTGATCGCGGCGGCAGCCGGGCGGGCGTGGCTGCTCAGGCGCCGCCACGCCAGGCTGGCGCGCGACGCGCGGCTGGTGACGCTGCTGCCGCCGCCAGAGGTCGACCCGGCCGGCGGGCAGGCGCTGTGGTCGAACCTGACCGGGCTGCTCCGCCCGCCGTGGCGGCGGCTGCTCGATGGCCAGCCTCACCTGGCGTTCGAGTACGCCTGGAGCCCGGCCGGGGTGCGGATCAGCCTGTGGGTGCCGGGAACGATACCGCCAGGGCTGATCGAACGCGCGGCCGAGGCCGCGTGGCCTGGGACACGTACCCAGGTGACACCGGCTGCCCCGCCCATCGCGGCCGGTGCCTGTGCGGAAGCGGGCCAGCTGCGGCTGTCCCGGCCCGACCACTACCCGCTGCGCTCCGACCACGACGCCGACCCGCTGCGGGCGTTGTTCGCCGCCGGTGCCGTCCTCGCCGCCGGGGACAGCGCGCTGGTGCAGGTACTGGCCCGGCCAGTCACCGGTAGGCGGCTGCTGCTGGCCCGCCGCGCCGCAGCCCAGCTACGCGGTGGCCAGCCAGCCCGGCTCATGTCCCAGCTACTGGACCTGCTCACCCCCGGGCCCGCAGCCCCAGCACGCCCGCAGGCGGCCAGCCAGGCCTACCCGGACCGGGCGGCGGAGATCCGGGCCATCCTCGACAAGGCCGCCCATCCGCGCTGGGCCGTCGCCATCCGGTACGCGGTCGCCACCGCCGCAACCGGCGCGCCCGTCCCGCCGCCGCGCCAGCGGCTGCGGGGCCGCGCGCACGCGCTCGCGTCCGCCTTCGCCCTCTACACCGGCCACAACCAGCTCGTGCGGCGGCGCCTGCGGCGTCCGGCCAGCGCGCTGAACGCACGCCGGCTCGGGCGGGGGCAGCTGCTGTCGGTACCCGAACTTGCCGCCATTGCCCACCTGCCACTCGATCCGGCCGTCCCCGGGCTGGCACGCGCAGGCGCCCGCGTGGTCGTCCCGCCACCGGGCATCCCACGGCCTGGACCGGACGCCAAGCCGCTGGGCGAGACCGATGCCGGGATCCCGCGGCCGGTCGCGCTGAGGGTCGCCGACGCCTCGTCACCACCTGCACGTCTTAGGCGCCACCGGGGCCGGCAAGTCCACGCTGATCGCCAACATGGTGCTGGCCGACGTCATCGCCGGGCGGGGCGCGATCGTCATCGACCCCAAGGGCGACCTGATCATCGATCTTCTCCCGCGCCTGCCCGAGCGCGTCGCGGCCAAGACCGTCCTGTTCGACCCGGACGACGCCGGGCCGCCGCCCGCGCTGAATGTGCTGGACGGCCCGGACGCCGACCTGACCGTCGATCATCTCGTCGGCATCTTCCACCGGATCTTCGACAAGTTCTGGGGGCCGCGGACCGACGACGTGCTGCGCAGCGCCTGCCTGACCCTGGCCGCCCAGCCCGGCGCCACGCTCGCCGACATCCCCCGGCTGCTCGGCGAGGCCGCCTACCGCGCGCAGCGTCACCGCCACCGTCCAGGACCCGATCCTGCGTGGCTTCTGGAACTGGTACGACGAACTGTCAGACGCGCACCGCGCGTACGTCACCGGGCCGGTGATGAACAAGCTGCGTGCGTTCCTGCTGCGCCGGTTCGTCCGCGACACCGTCGGCGCCCGCGCGTCCAGCTTCGACATGGGCGCCGTGCTCGACGGCGGGCTGTGCCTGGTCCGCGTGCCCAAAGGCGTGCTCGGGGAGGAGACCACCCGGCTGCTGGGCTCGTTCGTCCTGGCCCGCGCACTGGCAGACCGCCACCCACCGGGCCCGCACCGGGCAAGCCGACCGCAAGGACGCCGCCCTGTACATCGACGAATGCCAGAACTTCCTTACCCTGCCGCACGGGCTGGAAGACATGCTCGCCGAAGCCCGCGCCTACCGGATCTCCCTGGTGCTCGTGCACCAGAACATGGCACAGCTCAGCCAGCGAACTACGCGAGGCCATCTCCGCGAACGCGCGCAGCAAGGTCGTCTTCACCGTCTCCCCTGAAGACGCCCGCGACCTGCAACGCCATGTCGCTCCCAACCTGTCCGCCCACGACCTGGCTCACCTGGACGCCTACCAGGCCGCTGCCCGCCTGGTCGTCGCGGGAGCCGAGGCGCCCGCGTTCACCATGCGCACCCGGCCCCTGCCGGCCCCGGTTCCCGGACGTGCCGACGCGCATCCGCGCCGCCGCTCGAGCGGCCTCCGGTGCCCGCCTGGGCAACAGCCGCAAGACACGCGCGCCGCGTGCGGCAGACCCCCGCCAGCGTCCCGGCCGCGCCGACCCCCGGAGGACCAGCTCATGAACCGCAAGCCCGCCGGTGCAGTCCCGCCCGCCACGCTGGGCCGCCCGATACGCCCGCGAACGCCAGGACCGGCCCCGGCTGTCCGCAGACCTCCTCGCCGAGCTCGCCGGCCGGGCCACCCGCCGCGACCGGTGGCTGCTGCACATGCTCTTCGAGCACCGCGTGCTGACCACCACCCAGATCACCCAGCTCGCCTTCGGCGCACCCACCACCGCCAGCACACCGGATGCGCCATCTGTGGCGGCTGCGCGCCGTCGACCGGATCCAGCCGTTCACCGCCACCGGCGTCGGCGCCCATGCACTACGTCCTCGGCGACGGCGGAGCCGCTGTCCTGGCCGCCGAACAGGGCATCACCGTCGCCGAGCTCGGCTACCGCCGCGACCTGGCCCTGGCCATCTTCCACTCCGCCAAGCTCACCCACACCGATCGGCGCCAACGGCATCTTCACCGCGCTGGCCGCCGCCGCCCGCATCAGCCCCGGCTGCGCCCTGGACCAGTGGTGGCCCGAGCACCGCTGCGCGAGCCATCTGGGGCGACGTGGCACGGCCCGACGGCTACGGGCGCTGGCGCGACCATGACGGCGCGACACCGACTTCTTCCTCGAATACGACACCGGCAGCGAAACGACCAGCCGGGTCGCCGCCAAGCTCCCCGGCTACGCCGACCTCGCCGAGGCCACCGGCATCACCACCCCAGTCCTGTTCTGGTTTCCCGCCGCCGGCCGGGAAGCGCGCGTTCGTGCCGCATTCGGCGACACGCCTGTCCCGGTCGCCACCGCTGCGCCGCGCGGCGGTGATCCCGACCCTGCCGGGCCGGTGTGGCTCCCCGCCGGCCACGACGGCCCGCGGCTGCGGCTGGCCGACCTGGCCCGCCTGCGCTGCGACGACACCACGCGCTCCGAGCCGGTACCGGCACCCCCTCCCGGGCAGCGAGCCCAGCCCGGCGGACCGGCCGGCGCCGTCCCGCCCATGCCGCCCAGCGACAGCTATCAGGAGTAACAGCCGCATGCATGATCAGCCCAGCGCCCCGCTGGCAATCCGCCACTCCCGCACGGCCCCGCCCGCGGCTCCGGTCCCTCTCCCTGGCCGCGCAGCCGCCATTCCCTGCGTGCCTGCGCGCCCGGAACCCCGGACGGCAAGCCAGCCATGCCAACGGCACAACAGCGCATGGCTGCCCAGCTTCCTGCGGTGCATCCTGGCCGCCTGCGCGGTATTCGCGCTCGCCGCCTGCAGCGCCCTGCTGCCCGCTCCTGCCCACGGGCCCGCCGCGGCCGGCGACGCCGGGCCGCAGCCCGGCCGCGGCAGGCAGCACGCAGTCTGCAGATCCCGGCATCTACCGGCTGCTGCCCTTCACCGGCCAGCAGCTCGCTGCGGCCGCGGCCCTGACGCGCAGATTCACTGCCCTCTACGGCACCTACCGCCACGACCAGCCCCCTGCCTCTTATCTCGCCCGGCTGGAACCACTGACCACCAGCAGCCTGCAGGCGGCTCTCGCCCTGGGAGCCACAGCCCCTGGGCTCCTCCAGGAACGAGCCCAGGAAAAGGCGACCGTCACCAGCACCGCCACAGTCACCGCGATCCGTGACATCACCGGAACCTCGATCACGTTCCTCGTCACCGCCGACCAGGACGCCACGACAGCGGACGTGACCCACCACAGCGCCCAGGACTACGCCATCACCGTCGCCATGGCCGCCAGCACATGGAAGGTCTACGCCATCGAGCCAGCTGACACCGGCCAGGCCGGGAGCATGCCATGACCGCACCCCCCAGGCTGGCGCAACTCGCGCGGCGCGGCGAGAACGGCGCAGCCACCGTTGCCTTCGTCATCGCCGTGGCAGCAGGCGCAGCCATCCTGCTCTTGGTACCGCTGCTGATCATCGCAGTGACATCAGCGCTCAGCCCCAGCCGTGCGCTCAGCTCACCGGCAGCGCAGCAACCCGCGGCCGCACCGCGCGGCCAGCATGCATCCCGCGCAACTACCGGGCGCTCTACCAGCAAGCCGGACGTCGACTACGGCATCCCATGGACCGCCCTGGCCGCCATCGGCAAAGTGGAAAGCGACCACGGCCGCAACGACGGCCCATCCAGCGCCGGTGCCCTCGGGCCGATGCAATTCCTGCCCTCGACCTGGGCAATCTACGGCGACGACGGCAACATCGATGACCCCGCCGACGCCATTCCCGCCGCCGCCCGCTACCTGCTCGCCAACGGCGCCCCCGCCGACATGCCCGCCGCCATCTTCGCCTACAACCACTCGCCCGACTACGTAAGCCAGGTCCTGAAGTGGGCGAGCACCTACGCCGCTGGCGGCTACACCATCAGCGCCAGCCAGCAGGCTGACTGCACCCTGGCATCAATCCGCCAGGCCCCCAGCAATATCGCCGCCGAGATCGTCAGCTTCGCCATCCAGCAGATCGGAAAAGCGTATCAATGGGGCGCCACCGGACCGGACGCTTACGATTGCTCCGGCCTGATCTACGCCGCCTATCGCAGCGTCGGCATCACCCTGCCCCGCACCACCTTCGGCATGTGGGACCTCAGCCCGCACATTCCCCAACGCGAAGCTGAACCCGGCGACATCGTGTTCTTCAACACCGGCCCCGGCACAGCCCCCAGCCACCCCGGCCACGCCGGCCTGGTCATCGGAAACGGCCAGATGGTCGTCGCCAGTTGCACCACCTGCGGCCCCATCTCCACCGCCAGCTATCTCGACAACCCGGCGCTCGCCGGCTTCGTCCGCCCCCTCGCCGACCCCGCCGTCACCGCCGAGATCGCCAGCCAGTGAATCGGCGGCTGGGCATGCTTCAGGTCTGCTTTTTTCGCAGAATCTGCTATATTCATCGCTGCGGTGAAACAAGGAGGGTTAGTGAAACTAACGGGTCCGCTAGAAGCGGACGCGCTCCGTATCCTGCGGGAGGTCCCGGGCCTGACCGTGATCGCCGAGCCTGCAGGGACGAATCGGGGCGTCGGCGCTGTCCTGGAGTTCGCCGATGCGCAGGCCCGGGTCGCCGTGCAGGTCAAGACACGCGCCAGCGCG
>CAWDRD010000122.1:0-12822 GCA_963804455.1 uncultured Actinomycetes bacterium | reverse complement strand
CGACGTGATCGAGATCCGCCTTCGCCGTACTGGCCGCGGTAACCCGGCGGCGCGCCTCACCGGCGGATCATTCAACCAGCCTGGTCAGAAGGACGCTGAGCCGTTTCTGGTCGGCTCGAACTGAGCCTGCGGGTCATCGGCGTGATGAGGCCACCGATTTCGTCGGTCAGCCGGCTGGCGAGGCGCTGTCCGTCCGGGGTGAGGCTGACCCGGACAGCTCGCCCGTCCTCGCTGCTGGTGTCTCGTCGTACCAGCCCGCGTCGGACAGCGCGGTCGATCAGCCCGCTCACCGACGACCGTTCCAGCCCAAGATGCGTCGCCAGTTCGGCCATGGTCGGTTCGTGATCCCGCAGGATCGCCAGCACCCGCAGCTGCGTCAGCGACAGATCGTGCTCCGCTGCCGCCCGGCTGAGCAGTGCGATCACCGCGAACGAGGCCTGCACCAGCCTGTCCATCACCTCGATGAAGGCCGGTTCGCGGCCGGGGCGCACGGTCATGCTGCGAGCTTATCTTGCATTAGTTCGCAATACCATCTATTTTAGTTCGCGATACCACTTATTTGAGTCGTGTTCCCGCCCCCCGCCACCGTGGAGAATCAGCATGCGCGCAGCGGTCGTCACCTCCTTCGGCACGCCACCGACCTGCCAGGACTTCCTCACGCCGACGCCGCAGACGGCCGATGAGGTCCTCGTCAACGTCATCGCCGCGGGCCTGCATCCCCGGGTGCGGTCCCAGGCTGACGGCTCGCACTACACCAGCTCCGGTGAGCTTCCCCTCGTCCCCGGCATCGACGGCGTGGGCCGCGCCCCCGACGGCACCCTGCGTTATTTCGTCCTGCCTGACACCACGATGGGTGCCATGGCTGAACAGACAGTTGTCAACCTGCGCCGTAGCGTCGTCCTGCCCCACGACAGTGCCCCGGTGCTCATCGCCGCGGTCATGAACCCCGCCCTGTCATCGTGGGTCGCCCTGCGCCGGCGCATCAGCTTCCAGCCCGGTCAGAGTGTCCTTGTCCTGGGCGCAACCGGCAACGCCGGCCAGATGGCCGTCCAGATCGCCAGGCACCTCGGCGCTAGCCACGTCATCGGCGCTGGCCGCCACCCCGAACGACTCGCCACACTGACCGATCTGGGCGCCGACGCGACCGTCTCCCTCTCCGGCGACCCAGCCGACGTCGCCCACCGCCTTGGGCAGGCAGCCTGCGACGTCGATGTCGTCATCGACTACCTCTGGGGCCAGCCCACAGCCGACGCGATGCGCGCCATCGTCATGAACCGTACCGACCCCGGCCTGCCCCTCACCTGGATCGAGGTCGGCTCTGTCGCTGGACCCACCGCTGCCATCCCATCAGCCGCGCTCCGCGCCGCTCGCCTGCAGATCGCCGGCAGTGGACAAGGCTCGGTCCCGACCCGCGACATCCTGGCCGAACTTCCCGATCTAGCCACCGGGATCACTAACGGAACCTTCCGGGTTGACGCGCGCGCCGTCCCACTCACCGACATCGACACCGCCTGGAAAGACACGGACAGCCACCAGCGCCTGGTCATCACACCCTGACCAGCTCTGGGATCATCCGGCTCCCCAGAGCCGCTCGAACTGCGCTGGGTAGCTGGTGGGCCCTAAGTGCAGCCGGGTTGCGGGGAAGTGCCTACGATGACGTGCATGACGCAACCTGCACCGGCCGTGTTTCCGGTCACCACAGCGCTGGCGCTGCCAGGCATGGCAGTCGAGCGGGACCTTGGCGTCGCCTTTGGCCTGGTCGTCCGAAGTATGGGCGCGGTCAAGTCGATTGGCGCTGGATTCAAGGCGCTGCGCCAGGGTGAGGTGACCCAGTACACCGAACTGCTCGAGGACAGCCGCAGGCACGCGATCGACCGTATGATCGAGAACGCGCGGTTGCTGGGCGCCAACGCGGTCATCGCGATGCGGTTCGACTCCTCTGAGATGGGCCAGCAGCTCACCGAAATCGTGGCCTACGGCACGGCGGTCGTCGCTCGTCCCGCTGGCTAACCGTGTCCCCGACACCTCCGGCGACGCCCCCGCCCGGCCCACGATCCCTCATCAGCGAGGCCGACCGGGAACAGCTGCTCATCCTGCTGCGGGAACACTACGCCCGGGGGCAGCTCGACCTGGATGAGATGCGCCGGCGGGTCGGCGTCGTGCTCGCCTCGACCTACTCCGACGAGTCTGCGGCGGCGGTGACCGACCTTCCGCCACTGGCCAGTATGGCTTCCGGCGAGCCCTCGCCCGCCCGGGCCAGGCCCGGGCAGCGGCGGCGGCACGCACAGCGCGCGCAGCCAGGTGCAGGGTGGGTTCCGACACCGGAGAGGTTCCGCGATCCGTCAACACGCGCGATCATCCGCGTCTGGATCGACCCCGCAGACCTCAGCCGCCACTACGTGCCAGAGACCGACGGCTGAATCCGCTGCATCATCCCGCAGGAAGTGTGGATCACCGTGGGTTCCGGGCCCTGCCTGATGCCACTGTTTCAAGCCGGGTGCGGATCGCTGCCTGAGCTTGGCGTAAGAGTCGGCCTGACTGTGGCGGCAACCAGCCGCTGGGCTCCGGCGATTTCGACGTCGGTGCCCCCCCGGAAGTAGGTGGCCCGCGCCTCCTCCGGCCCGAAGTCGGCGAACTCGCCGAAGCCGTGCCCGCGTAGCAGTTGTCCCATCTCCGCGGGGAGGAACCTGCTCACGAACGGCTCGCCCATCTCGGTGGCGATCCCTGCGAACGCTGCCGCGATCTGCGCCGTGGTGCCCTGCAGCGCAGCCGGTGGCTGGTTGTAGCTGAGCACGACGCGGGTGCCGGGCCGACACTTGGCCATGGTCGCGAGCGTGGCATGGATGGCATCGAGGGTGAGATACATCGTCACGCCAACCCACGACACGACCGCCAGTTGCCCGAAATTGAACCCCGCCGTGGCCAGCCCCTGCCGCAGCGTCTGCCGTTCAAAATCCACCGGCACGAAGACCAGGCCGGCCGGGCTGGCTACGCCGAGCCCGGCCAGCCGCCGCCGCTTCCATGCCTGGGTGGCCGGGTGGTCAACCTCGAAGACCCGCAGCCGGTCCAGCAGATCGTGACGGCGGTAGGCGAATGAATCCAGCCCCGCACCCAAGATCACATACTGGCGGACGCTGCTGGCGACCGCCTGATCCACGAGATCCTCGGCAAACCGGGCCCGCACGCACATCCAGCGGCTGAACGCCACGAGATAGCGCCGGGGCAGCTGGGCCCGCAGCCGCTCCCGCAGCGCCACCCCGTCCTGCCCGGCGAGGCCGAGGGCGAGATAGTCATCAAAAACCCACGGCTGAGGTCCCTCACGATAAACGGCCCGGGCCACCGCCGTCAGCACAGCAGTACGACTGGGCCGCTGAGCCTCAACGAAGCCTCCCACGCGAAGCAATCGTAGTGACCCGGTATCCAGCCCGAGCCAGCCAGGGACACGCGCAGGTCACCCCGTCGGCGACCTGACGGCATCGGCGCAGGCTCTTACTGGTCGGCAATCTAGCTGTCGTGGCGGCCGAGGGGGATCCGGGCGGGCAGGCGGACGCGTGCGACCGGCCCCGCGGTGAAGTCCTGGGCTGCGAGAATGACCAGGTCGGCGGCACCGCGGTCGGGGTCCGCGCGGCGGTGCGAAAATCCCGGGTAGAGCGGCTGGAACCTCGCCGAAGGGGTTCGCGACTGCTCGGCGTGTCGTGAGCATCCGTGGGCATCCGTGAGCGAATGTATGTTGCGTGAGCCTGGGGAACTTGCTGAGTGGGCGCGGATGAGCGGTGTTCATCGGCTGACGGCTTGCCGGTGGTTCCGCCTGGACCGGATGCTGGTGCCTGCGCGCCGCCTGGCATCGGGCACGGTCTGGGTTGACGCCGGCCGGCCGGTGAGTCCGGCCGGGTAGTTTTGGGTACGCATGGGTGTCCTCGCATGGCCAACGGGCCGATCTGGGCCGGCAGGTGGCGAGGGTGACCGGGTGGGCCACGGGCAACGGCCACCAGGTGAGCCAGGTCGTGTGCGAGGCCGGCTCCGGTAGGAACGGCAGCCGGCCGGAGCTTCGCCGGATTGTGTCGGACCCGTCTGCGACGGTGATTGCCGTGGAGCACCGGGACCGGCTGGCTCGTTGTGGCGGGGGGCAGCTGGAGTCTGCGCTGGCCGCTGCGGGCAGGCGGGTACGTGTGCCAGACCCTGGCGAGGCAGCCGATGACCTGGTCCGGGACATGATCGAGGTACTGACCTTGATGTGCGCCCGGCTCTACGGGCGGCGCGGCGCGGGGAACCGTGCCATCCGGGCGATCACCGCGGCCAAACGCGGCGGCGAGGCCGGGGCGGCCTGACTATGTTGCAGGCGTACCGGTTCGCCCTGGACCCGACCGCAGCTCAGCAGCGGGCTCTGGCGTCGCATTGCGGCGGCGCGCGGAAGGCGTTCAACGAGGGCCTGGCGCAGGTAAGGCGGTGCCTGGACCAGCGTGAGGCCGAACGAAGCTACGGGGTGCCTGACGGCCAGATGACCGAGGTTCCGTGGTCGCTGCCGGCGCTGCGCCGCTGGTGGAACCAGGTCAAGGACGAGCGGGCGCCGTGGTGGCGGGAGAACTCCAAAGAGGCTTACAACAGCGGCCTGGACGCGCTCGCGCGCGGGCTGAAGGCCTGGTCGGCCTCGCGGTCCGGGAAGCGGCGCGGCCCGAAGATCGCCTTCCCGAAGTTCAAGGCCCGGCATCGGGCGCGGCCCTCATGCCGGTTCAGCACTGGCGCGATCCGTGTCGATGACCGGTCGCACGTGGTGCTGCCCCGCATCGGGCGGATCAAGGTACACGAGCGCACCACGGCGCTGCTGGACAAGGTCGCCGCTGGGCAGGCACGGGTCCTGGCCGCCACTGCGTCCTTCGATGGGCGGCGCTGGTACTGCTCGTTCACCGTGGAGACCGGGCGTGCCCTGTGCCGCCCATCGCGGGTGCGTGCCGACCGGGCGCATCCCGTGGCCGGCGTTCAACGCGGGAGTGCGCGACCTGCTCGTGGCCGCCACCCCCGGCGGTATCGAGGTAGCCCGGGTGCCCGCGCCGAAACCCCTGGCCCAGGCCCAGGCCCGGCTGCGCGCGATGCAGCGCAAGGCGGCCCGGCAGGCCGCCCGGACCGGCGTACCGGGCAGCGGCCGTCGAAGCGGTGGAGCAAGACAGCGGCGCGGATCGGGCGGGTACACGCCCGGGCAGCGAACATCCGCCGGGATGTCCTGCACAAGGCCACCTCCCAGCTGGCTCAGCGCCATCAGGTAATCGTGATCGAGGACCTCGCCGTGGCCAGCATGACCCGCCGCAAGCCCGGCGCCGGCCGGGGCGGGCGCGGGCTCAACCGGGCGCTGGCCGACGCCGCCCCGGCCGAGCTGCGGCGCCAGCTCGGCTACAAGACCATCTGGTACGGCTCGGTCCTGCTCGTCGCGGACCGGTGGTATCCCAGTTCGAAGACCTGCTCGGCGTGCGGCGGGCGAAAGCCAAACCTGGCCCTGGCCGAACGGACCTGGACGTGTGACAGCTGCGGCGCCGCACATGACCGCGACCTTAACGCCGCGACCAACCTCGCCCGCCTGAGCGAGCACACACCCCGTGTGGAAAGCAGGCCCGCCGGGAGTGGCCCGGTGGCAGGACGCGGAGCCGGCCGTAAGACCCGAGCCGCTGCGGCGGCAACGGCAGGCGGCTGTGAAACGTCAACCCCGCACAGCGGCCAACCCAGCCGCTGGCAAGACGGGGACCGCCTCTCCGTAAGGACAGGCTGCTGACGATGAGCAGTCACATTCGCTCACGAAACAGCAACGGCGGATGATAACGAGCGAGAACCTGGTGACTGGCAGGCTGCGCATCGGCGATCGCGAGCGCAGCTTCGCATTGCGTCAGCCGCGACGTACCGGGGCTGGCGAGCTTCCGCTGGTGATCGTGCTGCATGGCCACAGTCCCGACGCCTCCGGGGCGATGATGCGGGCCTGGACCAGCTTTGACGCGCACGCGGACGAGTGGGGGGTCGCGGTTGCCTACCCGGACGGCTACCGCGGTGGCTGGGCCGACGGCCGCGGCGTCACCGCAGCCGATGCCGATGGCGTCAACGACGTCGCCTTCCTGTGCGCACTGATCGACTGGTCGGCCGAACGGCACGGCACCCGGGCCGATCACACGATCGTCGCCGGAGTCTCGAACGGTGCGTTCATGGCCCACCGGCTGGCGCTGCAGGCGAGCGAGCGGGTCGCGGTGTTCGGTGCGGTGGCGGGCGCGCTGCCCGATGCGCTGCGCGCAGCGCGGCCCACCCACGCTGTATCCGCGCTGCTGATCAACGGCACCGCCGACCAGTTGGTGCCGCTCGGCGGCGGCTACTCGCGGCACCGCGGGCCCAATGGCGAGCTCCGCGGGCGGATCCTCTCCCAGCACGACACGACGGAGCATTGGCGCGCCGTGAACCGCTGCGGAAGCGGGCCGGATTTCGAGACGGTCGAGGAGACCCCGCCGTCGCCCGGCCGGCCCGGCTGGCTGGGCCTGACCCGCCACGTCATCACCGGCGGCGTCGGCGGTACCAAGGTGGCAACCCTGACCGTGCACGGCGGCGGCCATGCCTGGCCCGGATCCGCACCCATCGTCGATCCTCAGGCCGCCGCGGCGATCGGCCCCATCGCGCAGAACCTCGATGCCGCAGCCGAAATCGTCCGCTTCGCCCAGCCTCTGCCCGGAGCGCCCGGCCCGGTGCCGCTAGGGCATGGCCGCCGAAACCTGCATCCCGAGTGCGCTCATCTGCTGCGTTCAGGCGAGCAGGCCCTGGCTGCCCGGGGGGTTTCAGCGCGCGGGGAGCTGTTGCAAGGACCAGGAGTTGCCGTCCAGATCGCTGAAGGTGACGAAGGAACCCCATGGCTGGACGTCGATGGCGCTGGCCTGCACGCCACGGTCGATGAGCTGCTGCCGGGCGGACTCAACGTCGTCCACCACGATCATCACGCCCCGCTGAGATCCTGGCTCCATATCGGTGATGCCTGTGCCCATCGCGACGGAGCAGGCGGAACCCGGCGGGGTCAGCTGCACGAAGCGAAGCGCGTCGTTGACCTGCTGATCATGATCGGCGTGAAAGCCCACCTGATCGACGTAGAACGCCTTCGCGCGATCGACGTTGGTGACGGGAATGAAGACAACCTCAAGCTTCCAGTCCATGCCGGGAGCGTAACGCCGCCCTCCGACAACCGGCCGCGCGGCAGCAGACCGCCGGACCATCGATTGCCCTCGGAGGGCCGTGCCGCTGAGACAACGCTGAGGTCAGCTGGCTGGCGGGATTTATTGTGGGCGGCGGGGTAGGAGGCCGGGCAGAGCCGGTTCCGGATCGGATACCAGCCGCGGCAGCGAAGCCTGAAGGGATCACAGCAGTGAGCGAGTTCAAGGTCGTCAACCCAGCGACGAACGAGACCGAGCGGGAGTTCGCCGCCGCCACCGATGCCGAGATCGAGCAGGTGCTGGAGCGTTCCGCCCGTGCCTTCCAGTCCTGGCGGGCCACCGGGAAGGACGAGCGGGCCAAGGTACTGCTGCGGGTGGCCGAGCTGTACAAGGAGCGGATCGACGACCTGGCCGCGCTGATCACCCGGGAGATGGGCAAGCCCACCCGGGAGGCCAAGGGCGAGATCCTGCTGGTGGTGAGCATCTACCGGTACTACGCCGAACAAGGGCCGGCGCTCCTTGAGGACACCCCGCTCAGCCCGCGGGCCGGGGGGACGGCGCTGGTCCGCAAGGAGCCGGTCGGGCCGCTGCTGGGCATCATGCCGTGGAACTTCCCCTACTACCAGGTGGCCCGGTTCGCCGCGCCGAACCTGATGGCCGGCAACACGATCATCCTGAAGCACGCGCCGCAGTGCCCGGAGTCGGCCCTGGCGATGGAGCAGATCTTCCGCGACGCCGGGCTGGCGGAGGATGCCTACATCAACGTGTTCGCTACCAACAGCCAGATCGCCGACATGATCGCCGACCCGCGGGTGGCCGGCGTGTCGGTGACCGGCAGCGAGCGGGCGGGAGCCGCCGTGGCCGAGGTGGCGGGCCGCAACCTCAAGAAGGTCGTCCTCGAGCTGGGGGGATCGGACCCGTTCATCGTGCTGGACAGCAACGACGTCACCAAGACCGTGAAGGCCGCGGTCGCCGGGCGGATGGGTAACGCCGGCCAGGCCTGCAACGCGGCCAAGCGGATCATCGTCGTCGGGGACCTGTACGACGAGTTCGCCGACCAGTTCACCGCCGCGATGGCCGCACTGCATCCGGGTGATCCCACTGACCCCACCTCAGACTTCGGGCCGCTGTCCTCGGAGGACGCCGCCGAGCGCCTGATGGGCCAGATCCGCGACGCCGTGGACAAGGGCGCCACGCTGCGCACCGGCGGCCATCGGGTCGACCGGCCGGGCGCGTTCGTCGAGCCCACCGTCATCACCGACGTCACCCCCGAGATGCGGGCCTACCGCGAGGAGCTGTTCGGCCCCGCGGCCGTCATCTACCGGGTCGCCGACGCTTCGGAGGCTATAGAGCTGGCCAACTCCTCGTCGTTCGGCCTCGGCGGTGTCGTGTACAGCGCGGACCCGGCCCGGGCCCAGGAAGTCGCGGACCTGCTGGACACCGGCATGGTGTGGATCAACAGCCCGCAGGGCTCCCTGGCTGACCTGCCGTTCGGCGGGACCAAGCGCTCCGGCGTCGGCCGGGAGCTGGGCCCCTACGGCATCGATGAGTTCGTGAACAAGAAGCTGATCTACACCCCGGCCCCGCGTTGACCCAGCACGCGCCGCCTGCTACGCAGAGCACGCCCACTGCCCCGTGCTCATCATTCACGGCGACACCCCGCCCCCGCCGCCAGCCTGATCCCCGGCCGGAAGCGGTCACCGGGCGCCCTGGTCGTGCGGGGTCGAGGCGAGGATCTCGGCGAGGTGCACGGTCCGGGTCCCGGTGCGCAGCCGGGACAGGCCGCCGCCGATGTGCATCAGGCAGGAGCTGTCCCCGGCGGTGCATACCTCGGCCCGGGTGGCCAGCACGCTGCTGATCTTGTCAGCCAGCATGGCGGTGGAGGTGTCCGCGTTCTTGACCGCGAACGTGCCGCCGAACCCGCAGCACACATCGGCGTCCGGCAGCTCCACCAGGTCGATGCCGGCCACGTTACGCAGCAGCCGGAGGGGACGGTCGCCGACCCGCAGCAGCCGCAGCGAGTGGCAGGTCGGGTGGTAGGTGACCCGGTGCGGATAGTAGGCGCCTACGTCTTCGACCCCGAGCACGTTGACCAGCAGCTGGGACAGCTCGTACGTGCGCGCGGCCACGGCCTCGGCCCGCTGCGCCAGTGCCTCGTCCCCGTACCGCCGGGCCACCATCGCATGCTGGTGCCGGACCGACCCGGTGCACGAGCCGGACGGGACGACGATCGCCTCGCAATCCTCGAAAACCTCGACGTAGCGGCGGACCAGGGGCAGTGCCTCCCGCAGGTAGCCGGTGTTGATGTGCATCTGCCCGCAGCAGCTCTGCGCCTGCGGGAAGTTCGACCTGATGCCCGAGCCGTTCCAGCAGCCGGACCGTGGCCCGGCCCGCCTCGGGGAACAGGGTGTCGGCCAGGCAGGTCACAAACAGGGTGATGCGCACGGGAATCAGCCTGCCGCTTCACTGGCCGCGGCGCGGGCCACCACGCCGGCCGCGCCGTCACCCACCACGCCGGCGGCCACCGCGTCAGCCGCGCCGTCACCCACCGCGTCGGCGGTCACCGCATCAGCCACCTCGCCGGGCGCTGGTGCCTCATCCCGCACTGGGCGGCGGGCCCGGCGCGGGCGGCGCGGTCCGTCCTGGCTCGACGCACGGATCACCAGGTCCGGCTCGAAGACGACCTGCCGGTGCCGGTGCGTGCCGCCGCCGAGCGCCTCCTCGATGAGCAGCTGGGCCGCGGCCCGGCCGAGCTGGTGCCGGGGCTGCCGGACCGAGGACAGCGGCACCGCGGCCGCGGACGCGAAGACGACGTCGTCGTAGCCCACGATGGCGACGCTGTCGGGCACCCTGATCCGGTGCGTGGTCAGTTCCTGCAGCACGCCCAGTGCGAGGAGGTCATTGGCGCAGAACACGGCGGTGGGCCGGGCCCCGGCGGGCAGGGCTGCGATCGCCGCGCCCGCTTGCTGGCCCGCGGTCACGTTCAGGGCGGGAGTCTCGATCACGTGCAGGTCGGCTCCGTCCCCGGCCGCCCGTTCCAGGGCCTGGATGGCGCCGTCCCGGCGGTCGGCGACCTGCCGGGTGCTCAGCGGGCCGCCGACGAAGGCGATCTGCTTGTGACCGGCCTCCAGCAGGTGGGACACGGCCAGGTCACCGCCGAGCACATCGTCCACGGATACCGAGCATTGGCCGCGCGAGGGCGATCTGCTGTCCACCAGCACCACCGGGGTGCCGCGCTGCTGCACCCGGGCCAGCCGCTTGTCCGCCCCGGCGACCGGCGTGATCAGGATGCCCTGGACCCGGTGCTCCTCCAGCACCTCAAGGTAGCGGGTTTCCTTGACCTTCTGGTCGTCGCTGTTGCACAGGATCACCGCCAGGCCCGACTCGCTCGCCTCGTCTTCCACCCCGCGGGCGACGTCCGTGAAGAACGGGTTGGCCACATCGAGCACCACCAGCCCGATGGTGCGGCTGCGGCCGGCCCGGAGCTGGCGGGCTGACTCGTTCCTGATGAAACCCAGTTCCTTGATAGCCGCCTGGACCCGGAGGCGGGTCGATGGGGCCACCACCTCGGGCCGGTTGAGCACGTTGGAGACAGTGCCGACAGAGACGCCGGCCAGGGCGGCGACCTCCCTGATACTGACGGGCGTGTCCGCCACGGCTCCTCCTGTGCGGTTCCAGTGCGGTCAGTGTCCTGCGGAGCGGGGAACCCCTCAACCAGGCGGGCCAGCGGGGCAGCTGCCCGCCTGATGAGATGTGACCAGCTCACCTGCTAGTACACAAGGCCCCGGTGCGGATACGCCGCCGCGGCCCGGACGTGGCCAGCGAGATAGCGGGCATGAAACCTGTCTGTAACGATTCGATCATCGCGCCTGACCTCTATTGACAGGTTCGTTACTTGGCTCGACACTGCTTCACATACTTGAAACGTTATAGCACATTCTCTATCCGCCGCGATGACCCAGCTTGCGGCAGCCCCCCGCCGGAATAGGCGGAAACCCCGCCAGACCAGGAGAGGAGACCAGGCCGTGACAGCTGGCGGTGATGGCTCCGAGGACGGCTCTGCGGGCCCCCCGGTGTCCGAGGACAGTTCCCTGGGCTCCCCAGTGTCCGAGGACAGTTCCCCGGGCCTCCCGGTGTCGGAGCACAGCTCCCCGGTTACCCCGGTGCTGGCCCTGCACGACGTCACGAAATCATTCGGCGCGGTCCACGCGGTCGCGGGGGGCACGATCGAGCTCTACGCCGGCGAGGCGCACGCGTTGCTGGGCGAGAACGGCGCGGGCAAGTCCACCATGGTCAAGATCCTGGCCGGGGTGTACCAGCCCGACTCGGGCGAGATGCTGATCGACGGCACCCCGGTCACCCTGCACAACCCAGCTGACGCGCGGGACGCCGGGATCGCCGTCATCTACCAGGAGCCGACGCTCTTCCCCGACCTGACGGTCGCGGAGAACATATTCATGGGACGCCAGCCGCTGGTGGCCGGGCGGCGCATCGACCGGCGGCGGATGCAGGCCGAGTCAGCGGCCCTGTTCACGCGCCTGGGAGTCAAGCTCGACCCAGGCCGGATCTGCCGTGGGCTGTCCATCGCGGACCAGCAGATCGTGGAGATCGCGAAGGCCCTGTCGCTGGACGCCCGGGCCATCGTCATGGACGAGCCCACCGCGGCCCTGTCCGCCGCGGAGGTGGCCCGGCTGTTCGAGGTGGTGCGCACGCTGCGGTCTGGCGGCGCGGCGGTCCTGTTCATCTCGCACCGCCTGGAGGAAGTCTTCGAGATCTGCCAGCGGGTGACAGTCATGCGCGACGGCAGGCACGTGCTGACCAGCGAGCTGGCCGGGATGACCGCGGATGACCTGGTGCGGGCCATGGTGGGCCGGCAGATGGTGGAGCGGGCGGCTGGCGAGCGCGGCGTTCCCGGTGAGCTTGTCCTCAACGTGGAGCACCTGACCCGGGAGGGTGTGTTCACTGACATCTCCCTGCAGGTGCGGGCGGGGGAGATCGTCGCCCTGGCCGGCCTGGTCGGGTCGGGCCGCAGTGAGGTCGCCCGGGCCGTGTTCGGCATCGACCGCTACGACGCTGGCCGGGTGCTGATGCGGGGCCGCGAGCTGCGCCGGGCGTCGCCGACCGCCGCGATGGCCGCCGGGGTGGGTTTCGTGCCCGAGGACCGGCGCCAGCAGGGCCTGGTCATGGACATGTCAGTGCAGCAGAACGTGGCGCTCGCGTCGCTCGGCCGGCTGCGCCGGGCCGGCCTGGTGAGGTCCGCGGCTGAGCGTGCCTTCGCCGCCGACTGGGCGGTGCGGCTCAACCTGAAGTACGGCAAGCTCATCGACCCGGTGTCGCGGCTGTCCGGTGGTAACCAGCAGAAGGTCGTACTGGCCAAGTGGCTGGGGCGGCAGCCCGCGCTGCTCATCGTGGACGAGCCGACCCGGGGCATCGACATCGCCACCAAGGCAGAAGTGCACCGGCTGCTGGTGCGGCTGGCCAGGGAAGGGGTCGCGATCTTGATGATCTCCTCGGAACTACCCGAGGTACTGCATATCGGGGACCGGATCCTGGTCATGCGCGAAGGGCGGCTGACCGCGGAGTTCGGTTACGCGGACGCGTCGGAGGAGAAGATCATGGCCGCCGCCACCGGCCAGCTGCAGGAGCAGGCGTCATG
>CAWDRD010000121.1:0-9842 GCA_963804455.1 uncultured Actinomycetes bacterium | reverse complement strand
CTGATCACCGAAGCCCTGCGCGGCTGGCGGTGTCCTGCTTTCACCGCGGCGGGCCTGCCGTTCTGGCCTGCCGTCACCCGCTCGGCGACCTGGCTCCCCGCGACGTCGTCGGCGGCCATGCAGGAGCGGCTGGCCGCTGGCGACGGCCCGGGCGATCACCTGTGGCTGGATGCCACCGCGCTGGGCGCCGCCGTGCTGGAGCGGGACTTTCCCACGGTCGTCGGCTGTGCCGGGCCCGCGGGATCGACCCGGTGACCGAGCCGATCCCGGTCGCCCCCGGCGCCCATTACGCCTGCGGCGGCATCCGCGCCGACATGACCGGCCGGACCTCGCTGACCGGCCCCTACGCGGTCGGCGAAGCCGCCTCGACCGGCGTGCACGGCGCCAACCGCCTGGCCTCCAACTCGGTGACTGAGGCGCTGATCACCGGACGGCACGCCGGGGACCTGCTCGGCCGCGACCTGCCCCGGCCATCCGGTGAGCTGCATCTTCCTGCCGCCGGCCGGGGTGACCCCCGCCGTCCGGCTCGTGGCTGGCCGCGGCGGTATCCCGGTACGCCGGAGTCCTGCGCGATGGCGCCGGCCTGACGTGCCTGCAGCAGACGCTGGAGCAGGCTCCACCCGCCGGTCAGGAACTGGACCTGGCCACGGCGGAAGCAGCCAACCTGCATGCCGTCTCCGTCCTGGTCACGGTGGCCGCCCTGGCCCGCACCGAAAGCCGTGGCTGCCATCGGCGGCGGGACGCGCCCCCGGTCGATTCCGCTGAACGAGGCCGCCACACAGTCATCCAGATGGACACGGGCCAGCCGAGGGTGGCTGGCACCGAACCGGCCCAAGCGGGTGCCGCATGACGCTGAGCGCTACCGTCACCGGGGAGCTGCTCGCCGCGGGCCTGGACCCCGGCGACACCGAGCGGACAGTTCGTGCTGCCCTGGCCGAGGACCTCCGCTACGGCCCTGACGTCACGTCGTCCGCGACGGCTCCGCCGGACGCCCGGGCCGTGGCCGGCGTGGTGGCCCGGCAACCCGGCGTCCTGGCCGGCCTTCCGGTCGCCCGCGCCGTCCTCGACGCGGCCGGGATCCCGCCCGGGTCGGCCGAGCCGTTGCGCGCGGACGGCGACCGCGTCGACGCCGGCACCGAAGTCCTGCGCGTCAACGCCCCGCTGCGGGAACTCCTCGGCGCCGAGCGGACCCTACTGAACTTCCTCACCCACCTGTCCGGCGTCGCCACCGCGACCCGGGCGTGGGTGGACGCCTTGTCCGGCACAGGCTGCGTGGTGCGCGACACCCGCAAGACAACCCCGGGCCTGCGCCAGCTGGAGAAGTACGCCGTGCGCTGCGGCGGCGGCCAGAACCACCGCATGGGCCTCGGCGACGCCGCCCTGATCAAAGATAACCACGTGATCGCGGCGGGCGGCATCCCGGCGGCCATCGCGGCCGTCCGGTCGGCGGCTCCCAGCCTGCCGCTCGAGGTGGAGTGCGACACGCTGGCCCAGGTCCGAGAGGCCCTGGAGGCCGGCGTTGACCTGATCCTGCTGGACAACATGGACCTGGGCGGCCTGCGCGAAGCCGTCGCCCTGGCCGCGCGGTACCCGTCGGCCCGGCTCGAAGCCAGCGGTGGCCTCCGGCTCCACACGGCCCGGGCCGTCGCGCAGACTGGCGTGGATTACGTCGCCGTCGGCGCCCTCACCCACTCAAGCCCCGCGCTCGACCTGAGCCTGGACGTAATGGAGGAGTGATCGGGACAGGCCTCAATCGAGGAACCTGCTGAGCATCGGGAGCAGGACATCGGCGCGGCGAGTGATCTGCATGGTCGGATCGTCCTTTCCGTCCTGCTTCTGCCGCGAGTGGTCAGGCAGATCCTGCGAGACTGAGGCTGATCGCTGATGGAACCACTCGACCAGCGCGGTTGCGGAATCCCGCCCTGCGCCGCGGACTGACCGGGGGACTGCCAGATGGAACCTGCCGCGACTATGTCCGCTTCACCGGCATCCACACTCGAGCGCGAGCCGACGGCCTTGCGGGTGCGCCGCTTGGCCGCCGCGCGCCGGCGGGCCACGGCTCTCCTCGCGGGGGTAACGGTACTGTTCGTGGCCGTGACCGCGGCCGGCGTCCACGGGACCCTCCTCGGCTACGTGCAGGCCGGCGCCGAGGCCTCCATGGTCGGCGGCGTTGCGGACTGGTTCGCGGTGACGGCCCTCTTCCGCCGTCCCCTGGGCCTGCCGATACCGCACACCGCGCTGATCGTCGAGCGCAAAGACCAGTTCGCCGTCACTCTCGGCCAGTTCGTGCAGGAGAACTTCCTCAATGCCGATGTCCTTGCCGAGCGGATACGCTCCGCCCGCCTGGTTCCCCGCCTGGCCGCCTGGCTGGCCGACCAGGCCAACGCCGCCCGCTTCGCCGGTCACGCCGCGGATCTGGTTGTCACGGTGGCCGAGGCTCTCCGCGATGAGGATGTCCAGCGTGTGCTCACCGCCGAGCTGACTCGGGCGGTAGACGCCGTGGAGGTGGCGCCGCTGGCTGGGCGGGCCTTGCGGGTCATCATCGCGGGAGGCCACCACGCCGAGCTGTTCAACGTAATCGTGTCCGGCGCCGACCGCTATCTCGGCGACCATTACGCGGAGCTTCGTGAGCTGTTCGAGGCCGAGTCACCCCGCTGGATGCCCGACGCGGTTTACCGGCGTGTCTTCGACCGTCTGTACACCCGCCTGCGCCAGCGGCTGGTGGCGATGGCCGCCGACCCCGACGACGAGGCCCGGCATCAGTTCGAGGAGTGGATCGCCGGGCTCCCCGATCGCCTTGAGACATCCCCGGAGCTGCGCGAGCGCGGGGAGCGCCTCAAGCGCGATGTTCTGGGTAGCGCCGGGCTGCGAGACTGGTCCTCGTCGTTGTGGCAGAAGGTCAAGGACGCCCTGCGGACCCAGGCGGCCGACCCGGAGTCTGAGCTGCGCCGTCGGCTGGCCGATGCGCTGGTGGCCGCCGGCCGGCGCCTCGGGTCAGACCTCCGCCTCCAGGAGGGCCTCGAGCGTATGGTCGAGTCAGGAGCCAGGGCACTCGCCGTCCAGTTCCACGACGATCTCGCTGACCTTGTCACGGGGACCATCGGGCGGTGGGACGCCGCCGAGACGTCGAGCCAGCTGGAACTGCTCCTCGGGCGCGATCTGCAGTACATCCGTATCAACGGCACAGTGGTGGGGGCAGGCGTGGGACTGGCCCTGCACGCCATCGTTTTGGCTGTGGCCTGATGGAGGTGGCTCCCGCCGCTTGGGGCCGGTAAGCCAGAACCGTAACCGAAAGAGACCGGCATTGGCCCGCCGAAGGGCCCGTGCCCTGGCCAAATAGCCGGCCAATCCTATGGGGCCACCAATTGCCCATGATCATGGACTGGCAGGCGCCCAGCTGCCGCGGGTGGGTTAGCACGTAATGCTGGGTTAAATCAACCCTTATTGCGAGGGTGGACGGGCTGCCTGAACCGGGTTAAGCTCCGCGTCACATAGGTTTTGTGGATCTTCAGGGAGCCACCGGGGGGAAGCCGGACCGGCTGCCCGGCCGGGCGCATCGGGGGGCGAGGCGCGGTGACGAGGTGCTGCTGGTTTCCGGCTGGGTACCTATGTGAGTGTGCGGTCCGTCGTTTTGATAGTTCATGAGCAGCACTCCGGGCGCGGGCGCAGCCCGTCAGCCATCCTTTCCCCGGCTGGCGGCACGCATCCCAGGCTCACCGGACGTGGCACAACGTGCTCGCACCTTGTATCACACGCCCGCCTGACCCCTCGGTATAGACGGAATGGCAGTGACAGGGGGGTCCTACGACGTGCTGTCTACCGCCATGCGCTACGTAGCCGGGACTGATCTGCGGCAGGTGCTGAAGAAGCGCGGCCGGATGATCCCCGCCACCGCGGTGTTCCTGGTCGGGCAGGCGGCACGGCGAGGAGGCCGTCGCGTGACGCCGTCAGCCAGAGGCCGGTCACACACAGCCACCCGGCGGCGGCAACATCATGGCGGCTACAGCCGCCGCGAGCCCCTTGGAGGACCTGTCATGCGCCTGGCGTGGTTCCAGCGTCGCGGCCGGGTGGCGGCCGCTGCCGCCTTGCTCGGCCTCACTGTGGCTGCCTGCGGCGGCTCGGCACAGCACCACAGCAGCGCCAGCCGGCTGCAGCCGCCAGCCGCGCTTGGCGGAGCGGTGATGAACACACCGTTGCCCGCCTCGGTCTCGCAGCTGCCGCTGACCACCGCTGCCGGGCAGCACACCACGCTCGCCGCCTACCGCGGCAAGATCGTGATGATCGCGGACTTCATCACCTTGTGCCAGGACGTGTGCCCGATGATCTCGGCCAACACCGCCGCGATGGCCCGCCAGGTCCAAGCCGCCGGGCTCGCAGGGAAGGTCGCGCTGCTGGAGATCACGGCCGACCCGGAGCGCGACACACCGGCCCGGCTGACCGCTTACCAGAAGTTGTACGGCGGGCCGCGGCGGGACTGGACCCTGCTGACCGCCACCACCGCCGCCGGCACCGCCACGCTGTGGAATTTCTTCATGGTCTACTACCAGCGCGTGCCCGAAGGCAACCCGCCCGCCACGGACTGGCTGACCGGCCAGAAGCTGACCTACGACATCCAGCACAGCACTACCTTGATCTTCCTGTCCCCGGACGGGAACGAACGCTACGTCGCCGACGACGACGCCCCCGACACCCGCGGCACCCTGCCGCCGGCGACGCTGATCCGGTTCATGGATCCCCAGGGCCACAGCAATCTCTACCACCCCAATCCGGCTGACAGCTGGACGGTGCCGCAGGGGCTGCAGGTGCTCAGCTGGCTCGCTGGCCGCGAAATCCCGGGGGCGGCCAGCTCATAAGGACAGCCGCCGCTCCTGGCCTGATTAGCTGTAGGCACGCAGCAGGGACAGCAGCATCTGACGCAGCGACTGCTGCTCGGCGGTGGTCAGCGGGCTGAAGAAGTCGTCCTCCACCTCCGCCCCGATCGAGGCGAGGTCGGCCGCGAGCTTCTGGCCGCGGGCGGTGAGCGTCAGCACCCGCCGCCGCCGGTCGGTGGGGTCCACCTCGCGGGCGAGCAGCCCGCGCTCGGCCAGACTGTCGATGAGGGGAACGACGTTGCGGGGGTCCACGTTGATGAGTTCTGCCAGCTGGTGCTGGCCCAGCGGACCAGATTCGTCCAGCGCCCGCAGCACCTTGAACTGGCTGGGGCTGACCTTGAGCTGCGTGAGCATATCCGCCCATAGGTGACGTGCCTGTGACCCCGCGACGGCCAGCAGGTACCACGTACTGGCCTGGAAGGTCAGCGGGCCGGGCGGTATCGGCGCGGGATCGGGGCCGGCCGCATTCGCGTGCATGGCGGGAGTCTAATCGGGTAGCCCGATAGGCGTTAATCATGATAGACATACGTCATGTCGAACTTTGGGGCTTCTCATGACTGAGCGCGGGCGCGGTGCCCGGGTCCAGCACGCGGGCCGCGTGGCCAGCGGATCCGGCCACGCCCGGCATGTCCCTGACGGGGTCATTCTGGCGATCGCCTGCGTGGCGCAGTTCATGGTCGTGCTCGATGTCTCGATCGTGAACGTGGCGCTGCCGTCCATCGGCCGCGACCTGCACTACACGCCATCTGGCCTGCAATGGGTGGTCAACGCGTACGTGCTGACGTTCGCGGGTTTCCTGCTCCTCGGCGGCCGGGCTGCTGACCTGTTCGGCCGCCGCCGGGTGTTCCTGTTCGGCCTCGGGCTCTTCACGGTGGCCAGCCTGGCCGCTGGCGTGGCGCAGGACTCGGCCTGGCTCACGGCCGCGCGGGCGGTCCAGGGCATCGGCGGCGCGCTGTTGTCTCCGGCCACTTTGACGATCATCGTGACCACGTTCGCGTCGCAGCGGCGGGCCTGGGCACTCGGGATCTGGAGCGCGGTCGCCGGGGCCGGCGGGGCCGCCGGGTCGATCCTCGGCGGCGTGCTGACCTCGGCGCTGTCGTGGCGGTGGGTCCTGTTCGTCAACATCCCGATCGGCGTGGCCGGGATGATCGCCGGGCTGCTCTGGCTCACTGAGTCGCGTGCCTCCGATCGCGGCGGCCCGGCGCCGCGGCTGGACATCGGCGGCGCGGTCACGGTGACGCTCGGGCTCGGAGCGCTGATCTACGCGATCGTCGGTACCGAGACCCACCCGTGGGGATCGGCGCAGACCCTGATCGTGCTGGCCGTAGCGGCCGTGCTGCTCGCCGTATTCGCGGTCATCGAGCTGCGGGTCGCCCGCACGCCGCTGGTCCCGTTCGGCCTGTTCCGCTCCCGCTCGGTGACTGGCGCCAACATGGTGATGTTCCTGGTCGGGGCGGCGTTTTTCGCGATGTGGTACTTCCTGTCGCTGTACCTGCAGAACGTCCTCGGCTACAGTGCCCTGCGCGCAGGCATGGCGTTCCTGCCCATGGCGGTGAGCATTATCATCGGGGCGCAGGTCAGCTCCCGGCTCATGCCGCGCACCGGGGTCCGGCCGCTGCTGCTGGCGGGAACGATCCTCGCGGCGGCGGGCTTCGCCTGGCTGTCGCGCATCGCGCCGGGGGCCTCGTACTGGCAGCACGTGTTCGGGCCCGGCTGCATCATCGCGCTGGCTCTCGGGCTGCTGTTCACACCGCTGGCCGCGGCAGCTACCGCGGGGGTCTCGTTCACCGAGGCGGGCCTGGCCTCCGGCGTGCTGAATACCTCCCGGCAGGTCGGGGGCTCCCTCGGACTGGCGGTGCTGGCTACCATCGCTACCGACCGTACGCAGGCCATGCTGACGGGCGCGGCGGGCGGTCACGCGGGGGTGGCGGGTGGTCACGCCGGCGCAGCCGGCCCGGGCGCCCAGCACTCCGCCGCGGTCGCAGCCGCGCTCAACGACGGATACGCCCGGGCATTCGAGGTCGCGGCGGCCCTGACCCTGGCCGCGTTCCTGGCCTCGTTCGTGGTGCCCGCGATCCGCAATCGCCGGTCCCCATCGGCCGGGACCGGCGACCAGCACGGGGAGCAGGGCGCGAGTACGCGTGACGCCAGCGCCGCCGGGGCCAGCGACGCTGCGCATCCCTGATCCGCGGCGCGGGCAGGCTGGCTCCAGCACCAGCAACCGGCGGTATCTGTGGTTCGTGCGTATGGAACAACGACGAGGCCTACTGCCGCTGCCGCTTCCCCGCCGAGTACGACCGCTGCATACTCGACTATTCCTATGGGGATAGCATACTTTGCGGGCGGCGCTATTTGCCCACGACCGGACGGAGGCACGTCCTGACCATCTCCGCGTCTGGCTCTCTGCATCTTTCTGTCGCGCTCGACGGCGCTGGATGGCATCCTGCCGCGTGGCGCGAGCCCGGGGCGCGCCCGGCGGAGTTGCTTACCGCCGGCTACTGGGCGGATGTCATCGCCGAGGCCGAGCGTGGCCTGCTCGACTTCGTGACCATCGAGGACGGGCTCAGCCTGCAATCCTCTTGCCGAAGCGGGCCGGATTCCCGCACGGACCAGGTACGCGGGCGCCTGGACGCCGTCCTCATCGCGGCCCGGGTGGCACCGGTGACCCGCCATATCGGGCTGATGCCGGCCGTCATCGTCACGCACACCGAGCCGTTTCACGCCTCGAAGGCCATCGCGACGCTCGACTACGTCAGCACTGGGCGGGCCGGGGTCCAGATCAGGGTGTCGGCCAGCCCGGATGAGGCCACGCACTTCGGGCGGCGCGCCTTTCCGCCGCTGGACCTGCGTGACCGCGCCGATCCGGCGGTCCAGCAACTGATCACCAGACTGTTCGGGGAGGCTGCGGACTACGTCGAGGTGATCAGGCGGCTGTGGGACAGCTGGGAGGATGATGCCGAGATCCGGGACGCCGCGACCGGCCGGTTCATCGACTGCGGCAAGCTGCACTACATCAACTTCGCCGGGGACCATTTCAGCGTCAAGGGACCGTCGATCACCCCCCGGCCGCCGCAGGGGCAGCCGGTGATCAGCGCGCTGGGGCATGCGGCCGTGCCCTACCGGCTGATCGGCCAGGCCGCGGACGTCGGCTTCGTCACGCCGCACGATGCCGGTCAGGCCCGGGCCATCGTGGCGGACATCCGGGCCGCCCAGACAGACGCCGGGCGCGAACTGGAAGCGATCCACGTCTTTGGTGACCTCGTGGTGTTTCTCGACCCGGACGCTTCCGCCGCCGCAGACCGGAAGGCCCGCCTGGATGACCTCGCCGGCCTGGAGTACGCCAGCGACGCGGCCGTCGTCACCGGCACCCCAGCTCAGCTCGCCGACCTGCTGCAGGAGTGGCAGCGGGCCGGGCTGTCCGGCTTCCGGCTGCGTCCTGGCGGCATCCCCGCAGATCTCGAGGCGATCACCAGGGCCCTGGTGCCCGAACTGCAGCACCGCGGCGTGTTCCGCAGGTCCTACGAGGCCGGCCCGCTGCGCAGGCGGCTCGGGCTCGGCCGGCCCGCCAGCCGTTACGCCGCCACCCGGAGGAGCTGACCATGGCCAGGCCACTCAAGCAGATTCACCTCGCCGTGCACTTCCCCGGGGTGAACAACACCACGGTCTGGAGCGATCCGCGCTCCGGCAGCCACATCGAGTTCAGCTCCTTCGCGCATCTGGCCCGCACCGCGGAGCGGGCCAAGCTCGACTTCCTGTTCCTGGCCGAAGGGCTGCGGCTGCGGGAGCAGAACGGCGAGATCTACGACCTCGACGTGGTGGGACGTCCCGACACCTTCACCGTCCTCGCCGCGCTCGCCGCGGTCACCAGCCGGCTCGGCCTGGCCGGCACGATCAACTCCACCTTCAACGAGCCTTACGAGGTGGCACGGCAGTTCGCCAGCCTCGATCACCTGTCTGGCGGCCGGGCCGCCTGGAATGTAGTGACGTCGTGGGACGCGTTCACCGGCGAGAACTTCCGGCGCGGCGGCTTCCTGCCGCAGCAGGCCCGGTACGAGCGGGCGCGGACCTTCCTCGAGACGACCTGGGAGCTGTTCGACTCCTGGCACGGTGATGAGACTATCGCCGACAAGGCGTCCGGCGCGTTCCTCGCCGACCCGGAGCCGGGCCGGTTCGCCCGCCGGGATGCTCACTTCGACATCAGTGGGCAGTTCAACGTGCCCCGCAGCCCGCAGGGACGGCCGGTTATCTTCCAGGCCGGCGACTCGGACGAGGGCCGCGAGTTCGCCGCGTCCAGCGCGGATGCCATCTTCGCCGGCACGGCACGCTCGCGGACGGCCAGGCCTTCTACGCCGACGTCAAAGGCCGCCTGGCCCGGCACGGCCGCAGCCAGGACCAGCTGCTGATCCTCCCGGCCGCGACCTTCGTGCTCGGCGGCACCGACGCTGAAGCGGCCGAGCTGGCCAGGGAGGTGCGCTTCCAGCAGGTCAGCGGGCCGACCGCGATCGCCTTCCTGGAGCAGCTGTGGAACCGGGACCTGTCCGGCTACGACCCGGACGGCCCGCTGCCGGACATCGATCCCGATCCGGGGGAGAACACGATCGCCCGCGGCCGGGCCAGCGTGCGGATGTACCGGGACCCGCTGGCCACCGCGGCTCAGTGGCGGGCGAAGGCGGAGGCAGGCAACCTGTCGATCCGCGAGCTGATCATCGAGGTGACCGGCAGGCAGACGTTCGTCGGCGCCCCCGCCACCGTCGCGGAGGCGATCAACCGCCTGGTGCAGTCGGACGCCAGTGACGGCTTCATCCTCGTCCCGCATATCACCCCGGGCGGCCTGGACGAGTTCGCCGACACCGTCGTGCCGCTGCTGCAGGAACGCGGGGTCTTCCGGTCCGACTACGACGGCAGCACGCTTCGTGAGCACCTGGGTCTCGCGCCGCTGCCCGCGGGCCGGGCCGTCAGGGGGGTCGCGTC
>CAWDRD010000120.1:0-85210 GCA_963804455.1 uncultured Actinomycetes bacterium | reverse complement strand
GATCTGAGAGAATGACGCCCTTGGAACGATCATCGGCCATGAGTCCGCCCATGAAACCAGAAGACCGGCTGTGCGAGTTCCGCATCCGGTATCCCAACAAGTCGCTGGCGGTGGGCCCCGCCGGATTGGGGCTACCGGATCTGCGGGGAAGGCGCTGGTCCGCTGGTGATGCTTCCCGGCGGCGAGTGCCGCACCTGGGCCTCAACCACCACCCACCCGCACCGCCCACCACCCGCCACGCATCCCGGAAGGAGCACCCGCCATGCGCAACAGCACCTGGGCCTGAACCACCACCGCACCGCCCACCACCCGCCACGCATCCCGGAAGGAGCACCCGCCATGCGCAACAGCACCTGGAGCTAATGACACCGCCGTTGGCCATGCAGGCGATCTGGGCGCCCTGTTCAGCAGGCCGCCGATCCCCAGCCGATTACGCCTGCTGGCGCGTGCTGCGGCGGAGCACCATGACGGAAAGCGCGGCGATCACACCGAGGAGTCCGGTAGCCGCGATGACGATGCTCGGCTCGTAGTGCTGTGCCGTCGCACCGGCAAGGATCATCGCCGTGCCCTGGCCGAGGGCCATGCCGCCCTGCGCAATGCCGAATGCCTGACTGCGCTGCCTGCTGGGCACCGCCCTGACGAAGGCGGCGTTCGCGGCGAGCTGATAGCAGTCGAACAGCCCGCTCGCGGTGAGGATCATCAGCGCGACCGGCAGCGGTGGACGGAAGACGAACAGAGTGAGGACCGCGCAGCTGCCCGTGGCCAGCGTGGCCATCCAGCGCCGCTGCTGCTCCGGCCGCACGAATCGGCTGAACAGCACCGCGCCCAGCGAGGCGCCGAATGCCCCGGCAGCGAGGATCAGGCCGACAGCCACGTCGCCGCCGCCCAGTGCCCGGCTCAGCGGCGCAGCGACCCCTTCCGGGACGTTGTAGAAAGCGGAGAGCCAGCCGAGCAGCATGGGTACCAGCAGCGCCGGAGCAGTGAACACTAGCCGCGCCCCGGCCAGCGTGCCGCTGGCCGCCCGCACCTGCGCCGCCCCGGGATTGGCGGCCGGCCGCCAGTGCACCCAGACCCGGATGATCAGTGCTGAGATAACGAACGTCACCGCATCGGCCAGGAGCGAGGGGCGGGCACCGAGCAGGCTGACGAGCACGCCGCCCACGGCGAACCCCAGGACCTGGGCGAACTGCACCGTGGTCAGCGTCACCGCCGTGCCCAGGACGTACCGGTCCCCGGTCAGGATGTCCGGGTAGAGCGCGGCCCGGGCCGAGGTGAACGGAGCGCTGACCATCGTTACCAGGACCAGCAGGCAGACGTTCGCGGCCACCGGCATGCCCGGCAGTGCCATGACCGCAACGAGCAGAGCGCGACTCAGGTCGCAGGCAATCATCACCTGCCGCCGCGGCCAGCGGTCAGCCAGGCCGGAGAGGGCTATCCCGCCGACGAACGTTGGCACGACACTGGCCGCGAAGGCCACGGCGGCGAGCAGCGCCGAGTGCGTCTGGTTGAACACCAGCAGGGTGATGGCCACCCGGGCGAGCTGGTCACCGGAGACGGACAGAACCTGCGCGATCCATAGCGCCCGGAACTCGGGCACCGCAAAGACCTGGCTGAAGGTCGCGCGAACCGCCGTGGCACCCGATGGCGCCGATGGGTCCGGCTGGGCTCCGGCCGGCCCGGTTTCCGGGTCGATAGTGGATACCTCCCTGGCCCGTCGCGCCCCATCGGCAGGCTAACGCAGCCGGGGCTGGCCCGGCGCGACGGCCCGGGCCGCCGGAAGGCGGGTCAGGCCGGGCCGCGCAGGACAGCGTCCACCCGCCGGGACGCCTCGGCCACCGCGGCATCGCGGGCGGCGCTGGTCTCCTCCACGGTGAGGGTACGGTCCGGCGCCCGGAACCGCAGCGTGTAGGCCAGCGACTTACGGCCCTCGCCCGCCTGCTCCCCGGTGTAGACGTCGAACAGCCGGACCTCCTCGAGCAGGCCCCGGTACTCGCTGGCCTGTACCCCAGCCACCAGCGCGGCTTCCACGTCGGCGGCGGGCACGGCCAGCGGTACCAGCAGCGCCACGTCCTGGGTGGCCACCGGGTAGGCGGAGATCTCCGGTGCGGTTACCGGGCCAGCCGAGGCCGCGGCGTCCTCGATCACCGACAGGTTGAGTTCCATCGCGCAGGTCCGCGGCGGCAGGCCGAATGCCGTCACCACCCGGGGATGCAGCTCGCCCGCGTACCCGGCCAGCCACTCCTTGTCCTCCCAGTCGCCGCCGCCGGAGGTGTTCTGGACGTACAGCGCAGCGCAGCGCCCGGGATGCCAGGGCTCGGCCTGGGCGGCCCGGACCTCGAACGGCACCCGGCTGGTCCGCAGCACCGTCCGGGCCGCCTCGATCGCGTCCTGCCAGCCAGCTGGGCGGCCCGGGCCCCACCATCCGGGCAGCTCGCGTTCCCCGGTCGCCACGACCGCGAGGTGCAGCGGCTGGTCCGGCAGGGCCGCCTCCAGGGTGGCCAGCTCGTGCACGGTCGGGCCGCGGTCCACCCGGAGGATCGGGGCGCGGCTGGGCCCGCTCAGATGCTCCAGGAAGACCGCGCCCAGCTCGAACAGGCCGGTGTCGGGGAAGCCGCGGCCGATGTTGCGCAGCAGCACCCGCAGCAGACCCGGCAGCAGCGTGGTGCGCAGCAGCGGCTCGTCGTCGTTGAGCGGGTTGGCGATGATCGGGGCCCGGCGGCGTGGGTCATCCGCGGGCAGCAGCAGCCGGTCGAAGTCGGCTGCGGACGTGAACGGCTGGCTGAACACCTCCACGTAGCCGGACTGGCCCAGCGCGCGGCCCACGCCCCGGCGCAGCCGCTGCTGGCTGGTCAGGCCCCGGCCCGCCGCGGCCCGCGGCGTGCGCACCGGGATGTTCTCATACCCCTGCAGCCGGATGACCTCCTCGGCCAGGTCCCACGGGTAGCGCAGGTCCGGCCGCCAGGAGGGCGGGAACACGGTCAGCATCTGCTTGCTGCGGTCGTGCTTGCCGTGGTCGGACCGCACGTACCGGTTCGGGCCGGTGCTGCCCGGGCCCCGGCTGGGCGTGGCCACGGTGGCCACGGGCGGCTCCGCGGGCTCAGTGACCACGCAGCCCACATCCTCCAGCCTGCGCACCACCACCGCACGCCCGTAGACGGTGCCCGCCACCTTGTCCGGGTACTCCACGGCCATAGTCACCGACACCGGCGGCACGTCGACTGAGGCGTGCGTGCAGCCGGGTATGACCGTCCCGCCGCCCAGCGCGCTGAGCAAGGCCACGGCTTTGGCCGTGGCCCGGAGCGGCAGCTCGCGGTCCACCCCGCGCTCGAACCGGTAGGACGCCTCGCTGAACAGCTTGTGCCGGCGGCTCATCCGGGCGACGCTGCTGGCGTCGAAGTGCGCGGCCTCGAGGACCAGGTTGGCCGAGGACGGCGAGATCTCGGTGGCCAGCCCGCCCATGGTGCCGGCCAGGGAGATCGGTCCGGAGGAGTCAGTGATCAGGATGTCGTCGGGATCGAGTTCCCGGTTGACGTGGTCGAGGGTCTCCAGCCGCTCGCCGGGCCGGGCTAGGCGGACCACGATGGGCCCGGTCAGCTTGTCCCGGTCGAATGCGTGCAGCGGCTGGCCGAGCTCCAGCATCAGGTAGTTGGTGACGTCCACGGCCAGCGACACGCTGCGCATCCCGGCCCGGGCCAGCCGGACCCGGAGCCAGAGCGGGGAGGGCGCGGCCGGGTCGAAGCCGCGGAGCTCGCGGAGTACGAACCGGTCGCAGGCCTCCGGGTCCTCGATGCTCGCCGGGTACACCTGCGGCGAGACCAGCTCCACGTCTGGCGGCAGGTCGGTGTCGGCCGGGTCGCTGAACACTACGTCGTAGGAGGTGGCGAGTTCCCGGGCCATGCCGCGGATGGACAGCGCGTAGCCGCGGTCCGGGTTGACCGCGATGTCCAGCACGTGGTCCGCCAGGCCCGCGTAGGTCACGAAGTCCTCGCCGAGCGGGGCGTCCGGGGACAGCACCAGGATGCCGGAATGGTCCTCCCCGATGCCCAGTTCGGCGGCGGAGCAGATCATCCCCTCCGACATCCGCCCGTATGCCTTCTTGGCGCTGATCTCGAAGCCGCCGGGCAGCTGGGCCCCAGGCAGCGCCAGCGGCACCCGGTCGCCGACGGCGAAGTTGGTCGCCCCGCAGATCACTCCGCGCAGCTCGCCCGGGCCAGAGTCGCCTGCTTCCTGGCCGTCCCGGACCCGGCAGAACCGGACCGGCTTGCGGAACCCGGCCAGTTCCTCGATATCGGCGACCTCGGCCACCACCATGCCGTGGATGTCCTGCCCGACCGGGGTGACGGTCTCGACCTCCAGTCCGGCCGCGGTCAGCCGCTGGGCCACCTCGGCCGGGTCCGCGTCAGGCGCCACCCCCGCCGCGCTGAGCAGCCAGGACAGTGGGACGCGCATCAGGCCTCCATCCCGAATGCCCGGCTGAACCGGACGTCGCCGTCCAGGGTGTCCCGGATGTCGGTGACCCCGTGCCGGACCATCAGGGCCCGCTCGATGCCCAGCCCGAACGCGAAGCCGCTGTACCGGTCCGGGTCGATCCCGCAGGCGACGAGCACCCGGGGGTTCACCATGCCGCAGCCCGCCAGCTCGATCCAGCCCTGCGACCGGCAGACCCGGCACGCTGGCCCGCCCGGCCGGGTCGAGGCGCCGCGGCAGATGTGGCACTCCATGGACACGTCCGCGGACGGCTCGGTGAACGGGAAATAGTCGGGCCGCAGCCGGGTGCGCAGGCCCTCGCCGAACATGGCGTCCACGAACGCGCGGATCGCGCCGCGCAGGTCCGCCATGGTCAGGCCCTCGTCCACGGCCAGGCACTCGATCTGGTGGAACACCGGGCTGTGCGTGGCGTCCAGCGCGTCGCTGCGGTAGCACCGGCCCGGGCTGACCACGTACAGCGGCAGCGGCCGGGTCAGCATGGCCCGGATCTGCACCGGGGAGGTGTGCGTGCGGAGCACGCGGCCGGAGCGCTCGGTCCCGTCCGGGCTGGCCACGAACAAGGTGTCCTGCATGTCCCGGGCCGGGTGGTCGGGCGGGAAGTTGAGCGCGTCGAAGTTGTACCACTCCGCCTCGACCTCAGGGCCTTCCGCGACCTCGTAGCCCATGGACACGAACACATCGGCCAGCCGCTCGCCCACAGTGGTCACCGGGTGCCGGGCACCCTGCGGGACGTGATCCCAGGGCAGCGTCACGTCGACGGCCTCGTCGATCAGCACCCGCTGGTCCCGTTCGTCCTCCAGCACCGCCTGCCGGGCGGCGAGCGCCTCGCTGACCGCGCGCCGGGCCGCGCCGACCCGCTTGCCCGCCTCCGCCTTGGCCTCGGGCGGGAGCGCCCCGATCTCGGCGTTGGCCAGGGCGAGCGGGGCACGGTCGGCCGCGTGCGCCAGCCGCGCGGCCTTCAGCTCGTCGAGGGTCTGCGCGGCCGCGATGGCGGCCAGCGCCTCGTCCCGCATGCGGGAGACTTCCCCGGGGGACAGCGCCGTCACCTCCACCGGGTCGTACTGCTTATTTGGTGCGGACATCGCGTTCTGCTTTCCTGCGGGCCCGGGGGCCGGCGTGTAAGTCAAGGCTGGCTGATACGGGGGAACCCGCCGGGGCGCACCGCGGGGCAGCCGGGAGATCAGCAGCGGCAGGCGGACAGCCGCCGGCCCTGCGGGCTCCGCCCACCGCCTACCCGAAGTCGGGCGTGCCGGCGGGCACGGTAAATCGGAACTCGGCGCCGCCGCCCGGGGCGCTCTGTACCGTGATGGTCCCGCCGTGTGCTTCGACGAGGCCTTTCACGATGTACAGGCCGAGGCCCGCGCCCCCCCGGCGCTTGGCGCGCCAGAACTGGCGGAAAATCCTCGGTACAAGCTCAGGCGGCACTCCCGGCCCCTCGTCGCGCACGCATACGGCCACCGCGGGCATCCCCGGCCCGTGGCCCGCTGCGTGCCCGCCCTGGACCCCGGCGGCACGGCTCAGCGCCCGCACGCCTGGGTTGTCTACTGGCTGTACCACGACTGTCACCGTACCAGCACCGTGCCGGACCGCGTTTTCCACCAGGTTGCCCAGGATCTGGTCCACCTTGTCCGCGTCCAGCCAGGTCTCCGGCAGCTCCGCCGGGGCCTCGATGCGGAACCGCTCGGGCGGATCCCCGGCGGCGACCCGTCCCGCGATGATCTTCTCCACCCGTTCCGGGATGTCCACCAGCTGGCGGTGCACCTCGATCCGGCCGGCCTCGATCCGGGACACGTCGAGCAGCTCGGTGATCAGCCGGGTCACCCGGTCGGCGTCGGCGTTAACCGTCTCCAGCATGACCCGCTTCTGATCGTCGGTGAACCGCGTCCACTTGGCCAGGAGCGTGGCGGTGAAGCCCTTGACGCTGGTCAGCGGCGAACGCAGCTCGTGCGCGACAGTGGAGACCAGGTCAGCGCGGCTGCGCTCGAGCCGGGCACGCTGCTGCGCGCCGCGCAGGCTGAGCGCGATGCGCTGCACCGCGCCGGGCTCGCCGGGCCAGTCCAGTCCCCGGTCGGCGCACCGCGGTACCCGCACATAACCCATGGTCACCAGGAACTCGGTGCCGTCGGGCAGATAGAGCGGCAGTTCCGGGTGCCTGGTCCGGGTGGACAGGCCGCGGTACGGGTCCACGCACGTCCACCAGCTGCGGCCTTCGGCGTCGCGCAGCGGGAGTACCTGGCGGATGTCCCGGCCCAGCGCGTTCAGCCCGGAAATACCGGTCAGCCGGGTCGCCGCCTGGTTGAATACCACGATCCGGCCGAGATGGTCAGCGATCACCATGCCATCGGGCAGGTCATCCGCGCAGACCAGGCCACCCGAGGCCACCACCTGGCCGGCGGGCACGCTGGCAAGCGCCGTCACCACCCGGTCTGGCCTGAGCCTGTTCACTCGACCGCCGCCTCCGTCCAGCCCCATGAATCTCGCCCTGCTGAATGACGCAACGTGATCAGACTCTAGCGCCTGGGCGACGCGGCACGGCAGTCCCCCCGGCCCGGATGTTCCCGCTCCGTCACAGCTCTCCCAACTCCCGCTGCCCGCCAGCGGGGCCGCCAGGCCCGGCGCCCGTGGGTGCACCCTGGTGCTGGGCGCGGGCTGAGGCGTACAGGCAGACCGCGGCGGCAGCGGCCAGGTTCAGGCTCTCCGCGGCGCCGTAGATCGGCACCGCGATCACCTCGTCCGCCAGTGACCTGAGGTCGCTGGGCAGCCCCCAGGCCTCGTTGCCGAACAGCCAGGCGGTCCGCTGGCCGAGCTGCCCGGCCGCGTGCAGGTCATCCAGAGTCCGGCGGGCACCACCGTCCGCGGCCAGCACCCGCAGGCCAGCCGCACGCAGCCCAGCCACGGTCGCCGGCACCGGGCTCCCGGTCACCACCGGCAGGTGGAACAGACTGCCCGCGGACGCGCGCACGCACTTGCTGTTGTACGGGTCCACCGATGAGCCAGCGAAGATCACAGCGTCCGCGCCTGCCGCGTCGGCCGAGCGCAGCACGGTACCGGCGTTCCCGGGGTCGCGCACGTTCGCCAGCACCACGACGAGCCGCGACGTGCCGCTGACCGCCTGCGCCAGCGGCACGTCGAGGAACCGGCAGACCGCGAGGATGCCCTGCGGCGTCACGGTCTGCGCCAGCTCAGCCATAACCTCGCCACTGACCGGGTACACGGCCGCGCCCTGATCGGCGGCACGGCTGATCAGGCTGGCGTAGCGAGCCTGGGCCGCCGCGGTGACGAACAGCTGGGACACCATGCCCGCGATGCTCAGCGCCTCGCCGACCGCCTGCGGGCCCTCCGCCAGGAAGGACCTGGCCTGCTGGCGGAGCGCCCGTTTGGCCAGCTGCCGCGCGGACTTGACCCGCGGGGACCGGATGCTGGTCAGCTCAGCACCGGCCGACAGCATGGGCGGGTCAGGCCGCCGCGGTGCCCGTGGCGGCCGGGCCGGCCTCGGCCAGCGCGGTCTTGGCCACCTCGACCAGCGTGGCGAACGCCGCGGCGTCGCTCACCGCGAGCTCGGCCAGCATGCGCCGGTCCACATCCACGTCAGCGAGCCGGAGGCCCTGGATAAACCGGTTGTAGGTGATGCCCTCAGCCCGGGCCGCGGCGTTGATGCGCTGGATCCACAGCCGGCGGAATGCGCCCTTCCGGTCCTTGCGGTCCCGGTAGGCGTAGGTCATCGAGTGGAGAAGCTGCTCCTTGGCCTTGCGGTACAGCCGCGACCGCTGGCCGCGGTAACCGCTCGCCCGCTCCAGGACGACCCGGCGCTTCTTGTGGGCGTTCACCGCCCGCTTCACGCGTGCCATTTTCGTACCTTCCCTGAGGCGGGCTGGGCTACTTCCCCAGCAGCTTCTTGATCTTCCGGGCGTCTGCGGGGGCCAGGGTGACGTCCCCTGCCAGCCGCCGGGTGCGCCTGCTCGACTTGTGCTCGAGCAGGTGGTTGGTGTTGGCGCGGCGGCGCATCACCTTCCCGGTGCCAGTCAGCCGGAATCGCTTCCCGGCACCGCTGTGCGTCTTCATCTTCGGCATGGTCGCCGTCGTCTCCGTCGTCGTTACGTCACGCCTGCACAGGACTGTTCCAGGCGCGTGGTCTTCGTTGCATGCCGTTCGCACATGGTCACGTGTGCTCCAGGCACGTCGTACTCAGCGCCCGCGCCGCGGTCCGCCGCGCGGAGCGCACTCTTTCCCTATCAGGCCGGCCGTCCCGGCCGCAGCCCTGCGGCTCCGGCCGTGCCGCAGCCCTTATCAGGCTCCGGCTGGGCTCCCGGCCTCGCCGCCAGCGGCCGGCTGGTCAGCCGGGCCGGGGGCAGCGGGGCGCCGGACCCGCGGCGCCGGGTGGGCGGCCACGTCAGCCGCTTCGCGTGGTGCGCTGCGCTCTGCCTTGGACTCGCTCTTCTTCCGGTGCGGGCCGATCACCATGATCATGTTCCGGCCGTCCTGCTTCGGCTGCGCTTCCACGAAGCCGAGCTCTTCGACGTCGCCGGCCAGCCGCTGCAGCAGCCGGAACCCGAGCTCGGGCCGGGACTGCTCGCGACCGCGGAACATGATGGTCACCTTGACCTTGTCGCCCTGCTTCAGGAACCGCTCAACGTGACCCTTCTTGGTCCCGTAGTCGTGCGGGTCGATCTTCGGGCGAAGCTTGATCTCCTTGATGACCGTCTGCGCCTGGTTCTTGCGTGACTCCCTGGCCTTGAGCGCGGACTCGTACTTGAACTTGCCGTAGTCCATCAGCTTGCAGACCGGCGGCCGCGCCGTGGGCGCAACTTCCACCAGGTCAAGATCTGCTTCCTGAGCCAGCCGGAGTGCGTCGTTCAGGGCGACGATCCCGACCTGCTCCCCATTCGGCCCAACCAGCCGGACTTCAGGGACGCGGATTCGATCGTTGATACGGGGTTCGGCGCTGATGTGACCTCCTTGGGCCTCGTCTGCCGCCAGGGCCCAGTGCCCTAGCAGGTGCGCGACCAGCCATACGGAGCCACAGCCCGCAGGTGGCACATCTGGTGCCACGCACGAGAAAGGGCCCCGCAGCCATGCCTACGGAGCCCACCAATCCAGCAACGCCACACCACCCCGGACACGGCATGCGCCAACTCCGGGGGGACGCGACAGCCGGGCCTGCCCGCAACGCCGATCCGCGATAACCGGATCGGCATCCGGCGGTCCAGCCTGGTTACCTGCCAGCCTCTGGCTGGCCAGGTGGGAGGTGGTCCTCCGCTTGCACGCCCAGCACGAATGCCGGGCTGGTCGTCCCGTAAGCCTAACAGCAATTCACCGGGCCGCGGTATTCCCGCAACGGTCGGTAACGGTCACCGCTGGGCCAGTGCAGCCAGGCCGGCTGAGCGCATGGCCTCGATCGGGGCGGGCTTGCCGGTCATCAGCCGGACCTGCTCCGCCGCCTGGTGCAGGAGCAGCGTGAAGCCGCCGGCCACGGGCAGGCTGGCCCGCTGCGCCGCGGCCGCCAGCGGGGTCGGCCACGGGTGGTAGACCACGTCCAGCACGCAGCCGGGGCGGAGCGTGCCCGCACTGATCTGCTCCGCATAGACGTCGCCGGCCCCGGCGGGTGCGGTCGAGATCAGCAGCGCGGGCGTGGTGAGCCCGGGACGGGCGAACGGGACCAGCCGCACGGTCACGCCGAGCCTGCCCGCCGCGGCCAGCAGGCCCGCCGCGCGGCGCTCGTCGCGCACGGCCACCTGGGCTGCGGGTACGCCCAGCCCGCGCAGCGCGGCCAGCGCCGAGCAGGCGGTGGCCCCGGCCCCGAGGATCAGCACCTCGGCGCCGGCCCGGTGGTGGCTAGCCCGGTGATGGCTAGCCCAGTGGTGGCCAGCCCGGTGGTGGCCGGCGACAGGCCCGCCTCGGCCAGCGCCGCGATCATGCCCGGCACGTCGGTGTTGTAGCCGCGGCGCAGGCCCGCATCGAACACCACGGTGTTGGCCGCGCCCACCTCGGTGACGAGCGGCTCCGCCCAGTCGAGCAGGTCACGCACCGTGCGCTTGAGCGGCATGGTGAGGGACAGCCCGGCCCAGTCCGGCCCGCAACCCGCCAGCAGCCCGGGCAGCTGGCCTTCGTCGCACTCGATGCCCTGGTAGGACCAGCCGTCCAGGCCGAGGGCCTGATACGCCGCCCGGTGCAAGACCGGTGACAACGAGTGAGAAATCGGTGACCCGAGAACCGCGGCTTTCATGATCGCCGTGCTCAGCCCGCGCCGGTGCCGGTGCCGGTATTGCCCGAGCCGGTACTGCCGTACTTCGCCACCGCGGCATCGAACGCCGTGGCGGTGGTGAAGAACAGGGTCTGCCCGGTGCTGGAGTTGATGGTCAGGAAGTACAGGAAGTTCCCGTGTGCCGGGTGCAGGGCGGCCTGGATCGCGGCATCGCCGGGGCTGTCGATCGGCCCGGGCGGCAGGCCCGCGTGCAGGTAGGTGTTGTACGGGGACGGGAACGTAGTACTGAAGTTGGCCTTACTGCCGGCCTGCGCCATCGCGTACAGCACCGTGGTGTCGAGCTGCAGGTTCATCGGCGGGACCGCGTTCAGCCGGTTGTAGATGACCTCGGCGATCTTCGGGTAGTCCTGCGGCAGCTTGCCCTCGGCCTCGACGATGCTGGCCACGGTGATGACCGCGCCCTCGGTCTCCTGCGCGTGCGCCGTCCCGGCCGCGAGGTTGATGCTGGCCGCCTCCTGGTTGAACCGGGCCACCATGGCCTTGAGCACGGTCACCGGGGAGCTGTCCGGCTGGATGTCGTAGGTGGCCGGGAACAGGTATCCCTCGGGCTTGCCATTGGCGTAGGCCGGCAGCCCGAGCGCGGCCGGGTTCGCGATCGCGGCCTGGTAGCCCTTGAGGTTCCCGGTGTCCTTGCCGAGCAGCTGGATGATCTGGGACAGCCGGTACCCCTCCGGGATGGTGACCTTGGTCTGCACCCGGGACGACGGCTGCAGCAGCAGGGCGAAGGCCAGCGACGCCTGCATATGCTTGTGCACCCGGTAGAACCCGGGCTCCAGCGCGCTGCCCTGTTTACTGGCCTTGGCCGCGTTCGAGAACGCCCGGGCGCTGGCCACCACGCCGAGGCTGGCCAGCCGCTGGCCCACGACCTCGGCAGGGTCACCCGGCTTGATCTGGACGACCACCGTGCCTGAGCCCGGGCCGGAGAAGTCAGCCGGGTGCAGGTACGTCGTGTAGTAGTGCAGCCCGACAAACCCGCCCGCCGCCAGGATCAGCACGAACACCATGAGCGCGGCCAGGATGGCGATCCGGCCCCGGCGGCGTTTGCGCGTCGCCGGGCGCGCGGGCGCGCGGCGGCCCAGCGCCGGGCCGCCCGTCTCCCGGCCAGGCCCGCCGCGGTCGTCCAGCCCGGGCAGGAAGGCTGCGTCGTGGGAGTCCTCATCCGCCCAGTCTCGTGGTTCTTCCACGTCCCCGTACCAGCCCCCGGGGCCAGGATAGTCCTGCTGATCACCGGCGGCGTGCCCGGCTAGTGGGCTGCGGCCCAGGTCAGCGGAGTCGTCGGGGTAGGCGGCCGGGCCCGGCCCGGTGTCGTCGGCCGGCCCGGGACGGCGGCGCCGGCCGCGGCCACGGCCCGGGGCGGCCGGGTAATCGCCCGGATCGTGCTCCGGCCCGGGGTCGTCCTGCTGGCCAGCGTGCCGGGAGCGGCGGCGGCCCGGCGCCGTGGGATCGTCCCGGTCCGCCGCAGGCAGCACGGGCTGCGGCCCGGACGGATCACGCCAGGCGAGATCGGACTCTGGCAGCGGCGGCAGCGGCCCGGACGGGTGGCCAGGGCCGGGCATGGTCGGTGGCGGCAGCGGCGGCAGCTCACCCGACCCGAAGTCGGGCTGAGGTTCCCAGTGGCCAGACTCCCAGTGGTCCCGGTCCCCGTAGTCCCGATCCCTATGGTCAGGTTCCCAGTGCTCCGGCTCGCGGTGCCCCTGCTCCGGCCACGCCTGGTCCGGCCAGGACTGTTCGGCCCAGTCCCGGTGTTCCCAGCGTTCCGGGGCCATCGGCTCCAGGCCCGGGTCGCTGGCGGCTGACTGCGCCGGGGACCAGTGCGAAGCATCCGGCCCAGCCTGATCGGGCCACGAATAGGAACTGCCCGACGCGGAACTGCCGGGATAAGAACTTTCCGGGTAGGAACGGCCACCGCCCGGATAAGAACCGCCCGGATAAGAACTGCCCGGGCCGGGCGGCGGCACGGACGGGACATCAGCGGCCGGGAAATCACGCCGGTCCGCTAGGCCCAGCGGGTCATCAGGATCCCAGCTGGGCCGGGACCGGGCGCGGCGGCTCGCGGCGGGCGGCTGGCCCGGTTCTTCCTGGTCCTCCTGGGCTCCCGCAGCCGGGTAGCCGTCCGGGACCCACTGACCGTCCTGCTCCCCTTCGGTGTCCCGCCGGGCGTGCCGGCTCACCCGGCAACCTCGCTGCCGGGCAGCGCGATCTCTCCGGCGGGACGGCCGGTCAGCCGTTCCTGATCAAGCGCGCCCTGCAGCAGCAGCGCCGCCGCGGTGCGGTCCACCACCGGCCGACGCTGCCGGGACCTCTTTCCGGTGCTGCGCAGCGCGTCGTGAGCCAGCACCGTGGTGAAGCGCTCATCCACCAGGCGGACCGGCAGCGGGGCCAGCCGCCCGGCCAGCGCGGCCGCGAAGGCCCGGGCGGCGGCGGCCGCGGCGCCCTCGCGCCCGGACAGGGCGGTGGGCAGCCCGACCACCACTTCGGTGGCCTGCTCGCTGAGCGTGAGCTGGACCAGGCGGTCCAGGTCCCCCGGTCCGCGTGGGACGGTGGTTAGCGGGCTGGCGAGGAGGCCGTCCGGGTCACAGCGGGCCACGCCGATCCGGGCCGATCCATAATCGACGCCCAGCCTGACCCCGCTTCTCAATGGTGAACTCCGCGCGTCCTGTGTCTCGCCGACGCAACGGAATGGCTGCAGCACGGTTTAACGGTACGCCACGGCGTCACGTCATGTCTCGCACAACCGAACGAACTGCATCAAATGCCTCGGCAATGGCCTGCCCAGACCGATTGCCCTGCGGTGCGCCACCGCCCTGGGCGATATCGTCGCGGCCGCCACCGCCGCCGCCCAGCGCCCCGGCGGCCGCCCGCACCAGGGCTCCCGCGGCCAGGCCGAGGGCCCGGGCCGCCGGGTTGACCGCGACGACCACGGCAGGCCGGTCGGCCGGGACTCCGGCGATCACCACGATGCCGGGCCGCTGCTCGGGCAGCCGGCCGCGGACGTCCAGGGCCAGCTTGCGGATCCCGTCAGCGGCCGTCCCGGCCGGGACCTGATGGGCGACGAACGCTACCGGGCCGAGCTGCTCGGCCCCGTCGGCCAGCCCGGCCGCAGCGCCGAGGATCTGCGCGGAACGCAGCCGCTCCAGGTCACGCTCGGCCTCACGGACCCGGCTGACCAGGCCGGCGACCCGTTCCGGCAGTTCCTCCCGGCGCACCTTCAGCTGCTCGGTGAGCTGGCTGACCAGGACGCTCTCCCGGGCCAGCCAGCGGAACGCGTCCGTGCCGACGAGCGCCTCGACCCGGCGCACCCCGGAGCCAATCGACGACTCACCCAGGATCTTGACCAGGCCGAGCTGGCCGGAGTGGGCCACATGGGTGCCGCCGCACAGTTCCCGGGAATAGTCGCCGACCTCGACGACCCGGACCTCGTCGCCATACTTCTCGCCGAACAGGGCGATCGCGCCCATAGCCCGGGCCTCGTCGATCGGGGTGACGAACGCACGCACCGCCAGGTCGTCGATGAGCACCTGGTTAACCTCGTCCTCCACATCGCGGAGCACGGACGGCGGGACCGCGCCCGAAGCGGTGAAGTCAAAGCGGAGCCGCCCGGGTGAGTTCTCTGAGCCCGCCTGGGCGGCGGAGTCGCCGAGGGCGGCCCGGAAAGCACGGTGCACCATGTGCGTGGCCGTGTGCGAGCGGGAGATGGCCCGGCGCCGGGCAATGTCGATCTCCGCCTCGGCCTGCGCGCCGACCACGATCTCGCCCGTCCGGACCATCCCGCGGTGCACGATCAGGCCGGGCACCGGCGTCTGCACGTCGCGGATCTCGACCTCGCCGTCGGCCACGCCGGGCGGGCCCGCCGCCCGGATGACCCCGCTGTCCGCCAGCTGGCCGCCGCCCTGGGCGTAGAACGGGGTGCGGTCCAGCACCACCTCGACCTCGGTGCCTGGGCCGGCCGCGGGCACGCTGACCCCGCCGACCAGCAGCCCGGTGATGGTGGCCTCGCCGCTGATCTGGTCGTACCCGGTGAACTGGACCGGGCCCGACTTGGCCAGCAGGCCAGCGAACACCGAGATATCGGCGTTGCCGGTCTTCTTCTCCAGCGAGTCCTGCTTGGCCCGCTGCCGCTGCTCGGCCATGAGCCGGCGGAACCCCGCCTCGTCCACGGCCAGGCCCTGTTCGCTGGCCATCTCCAGGGTGAGGTCGATCGGGAAGCCGTAGGTGTCGTGCAGCTGGAAGGCCTGCTCGCCGGACAGCGTCGCGGACCCGCGGCGCCGGGTCTCGCCGACCGCCGCGTCGAAAATCGCTGACCCGGTGCGCAGCGTGGACAGGAAGGTGGACTCCTCCGCGTCGATCACGCCGAGGATGCGCGGCGCCTCGATGCGCAGTTCCGGGAACTGATCGGCCATCGCGCTGATCGCGGTGTCCGCCAGCTCGTGCAGGAAGTGGCCGTCGCCGCCGCCACGCTGGCCGCCGGCCAGCAGGCGCAGGTTGTAGATGGTCCGGCGGAGGATGCGGCGCAGCACGTAGCCGCGGGCCTCGTTGCTGGGCAGCACCCCGTCGGCGACCAGCATGACCGAGGTGCGCACGTGATCGGCGACCACACGGAGGGCCACGTCGACGCGGTGATCCCGGCCGTACTTCTGCTCGGTCAGCTCGGCCGCGCGGTCGAGCACCTTCCACATGGTGTCGATCTCGTAGATGTTGTCGACGCCCTGCAGGATGGCGGCCATCCGCTCCAGGCCCATCCCGGTGTCGATGTTGCGGGCCGGGAGGTCACCCAGGATGGGCCAGCCCTCCTTGCCCGCGCCCTCGCCGCGCAGGTACTGCATGAAGACCAGGTTCCAGATCTCCAGGTAGCGGTCCTCGTCGGCGACCGGGCCGCCTTCCCGCCCGTAATCGGGCCCCCGGTCGTAGTAGATCTCCGAGCACGGGCCGCACGGCCCGGGCACGCCCATCGACCAGAAGTTGTCCGCCATGCCACGGCGCTGGATCCGCTCCTCCGGCAGGCCCACCGTGCGCCGCCAGATCTGGGCCGCCTCGTCATCGTCGGTATACACCGTCGCCCACAGGCGGTCCTCGGGGAAGCCGAACCCGCCGTCGCGCTCCGGGGTGGTGAGCAGTTCCCAGGCGAACGGGATGGCCTGCTCCTTGAAGTAGTCCCCGAACGAGAAGTTCCCCAGCATCTGGAAGAACGTCCCGTGCCGGGTGGTCTTGCCGACTTCCTCGATGTCCGGCGTGCGCACGCACTTCTGGCAACTCGTGGCCCGGCGGAACGGCGGGGCGGCCTGGCCGAGGAAATACGGCTTGAACGGCTGCATGCCCGCGTTCACCAGCAGCAGGGTGGGGTCGTCCGCGATCAGGCTGGCCGAGGGGACGATGGTGTGCTCGCGTTCCGCGAAATAGGTCAGGAAACGGCGGACGATCTCTGCCGACTCCATCAGCGGCCATCCTCTACGTGGTCGGTGGGTGGGTTGACGAGTTGCCGGGGCGGCGGGAGCGGCCGGGCCTGCCGGGGCTCGACCTGCCGGGGTGGGCGCTGCTGGTACAGCTCCATGCCCTCGCGCACGTCGCTGGCGAACTGGGCGATCTGCCGGGCCCGCGGGGCGGGCGCGATCCTGCGCACCATGGCAGTTGCGCGGCGGTAGCCAGCAATGCCGAGCGCCGCGCCCGCGGTCAGCCAGAACACCCTGCGGATCACTGGGACACCCCCCCGGAACGGCCCGGGCCGGCCTCGCTGGCGAGGCGAGGCGCGCCGGAGGCGTGTTCTCGCCGAGCCGGCGACTCGCGGGGAGGATCCGGCTGCGGGTCGCCCCCCCGGGCCAACACTGCGCAGCTCGGCGGCGTGCCGTACCCCGTACAGCAGGGCCGGGACCCGGGCGAACCGGGTTCCCGCGCTGGCCGCGGCGAGACGGGCGAGCGGCGCGAACGCGGTCACCCGGCCGGTGAGCTCGGCCATGTTGGCGGCTACCTCGTCCATGCTGGCGGTGATCTCATCGGTCCGGCTGAGCTGCCCGGCCGTGGCGTCGAGGGTCGCGTGGGCCCGGTCGATCAGCGCGTCGCTGCTGTCCCGCAGCCCGGACACGGCCGCGGACGTCTGGGTGATCAGCCGGGCGAGCTTGACCAGCACAAAGGTAGCCGCGGCCACCAGCACCAGCCAGCAGCCGACGGCCACGATCACCGCCACCCATACCGCGTTCAGCATGACTGCTCCCTCATCTGCCTGACCTTATCTCGCAGCCCCGGGGGATATCCGGTGACCGGCTCCGCCCGCCCGGCTCAGGAGGTGTCCCCGGCGTTCCCCGGGCCGGCCTGGTCCAGGATGGCGCGGATCCGCCCGGCGCGCTCGGCGAAACGGGCCTCAGCGCCGTGCCGGGACGGCTCGTAGTACCGGCGGCCGGCGACCCCGTCCGGCGCGTACTGCTGGGCCACCACGCCCTCGGGGAAGTCATGCGGGTACTCATAGCCGTGGCCATGGCCGAGCCGCTGCGCCCCGGGGTAGTGCGCGTCCCGCAGGTGGGCGGGAACCGGGCCGGCCAGCCCCGCGCGGACATCGGCCTGGGCCGCGCCGATCGCCTTGATCACCGAGTTGGACTTCGGCGCGAGGGCCAGGTGGATGGTGGCCTGGGTCAGGTTGATCCTGGCCTCGGGCAGGCCGACGAACTCGACCGCCTGCGCGGCGGCGACCGCCACGCCCAGCGCGGACGGGTCAGCCATGCCCACGTCCTCGCTGGCGTGCACGATCAGCCGCCGGGCGATGTACCGCGGGTCCTCCCCCGCCTCGATCATCCGGGCCAGGTAGTGCACGGCGGCGTCGGCGTCGCTGCCCCGGATGCTCTTGATGAACGCGCTGATCACGTCGTAGTGCTGGTCACCCGCCCGGTCGTAGCGGACCAGGGCGCGATCCACCGCCCGCTCCAGGGCGGCGGTGCTGATCGTGGCGCCGCGCTCCTGGCCGAGCGCGGCTGATTCCAGGTAGGTGAGCGCGCGCCGGGCGTCGCCGCCCGCCAGCCGGACCAGGTGGGCGAACGCCTCGTCATCCAGCTGGACCGCACCGCCCAGCCCCCGCTCATCGGCCAGGGCCCGGCGGATGACCTCGCTCACGTCCTCGTCGCTGAGCGGCTCCAGGGTGAGCAGCAGCGAGCGGGACAGCAGCGGCCCGACCACCGAGAACGACGGGTTCTCCGTGGTGGCGCCGATAAACGACACCCAGCGGTTCTCCACCGCCGGCAGCAGCGCGTCCTGCTGCGCCTTGTTGAACCGGTGTACCTCGTCGATGAACAGCACCGTCTGGGTGCCGGTCAGGCCCAGATCGCGGCGGGCCGCCTCGATCGCCGCCCGCACGTCCTTGACCCCCGCGGTCACCGCGGACAGTTCGGTGAACCGCCGCTTGGTGACCAGGCTGATCACATGGGCCAGGGTGGTCTTGCCGGTGCCCGGCGGGCCCCAGAGCATCACCGACATGCCCGCGTCGTGCTCGGCCAGCTTGCGCAGGGGCGTGCCGGGGCCGGTGAGGTGCGACTGGCCGACCACTTCATCCAGGGTGCGCGGCCGCATCCGCACCGCCAGCGGGGCAGCCGCGTGCTCAGCCTCGGCCGCATCCGCGTCGAAGAGGCTGTCCGCCTGGCGGTAACCTGCTGAGCTCACATACTGACACTATCTGCCTGGCTGGCTGGCCCCGCTGGGCTGGCCCAGCTGGCCTGGGCCGGCCCGGCTGGGCTCAGCTTCCGGTGCTGGCGTCTGCGCTGCTGGCGTCCCCGGCCGCCGGGATCACGTCGATGCCGGCCTCGCGGCGCTGCTCGGGCGTGATCGGGGTGGGCGCGCCGGTCAGCGGGTCGGCCCCGGAGGCCGCCTTGGGGAAGGCGATCACATCCCGGATCGTGTCCCGTCGCGCGAGCAGCATGATCAGCCGGTCCCAGCCGAACGCGATGCCCGCCATGCGGCGGCGGCCCGAACCGCAGCGCGTCGAGCAGGAAGCCGAACTGGGACTGGGCCTCCTCCCGGGACAGCCCGATGACGTCGAAGACCTTCTGCTGCATGTCCGGCCGGTGGATACGGATCGAGCCACCGCCGATCTCGTTGCCGTTGCAGACCAGGTCGTAGGCATCGGCCAGGGCGCCGCCCGGCTCCTCGGCGAACTTGTCCGCCCATTCCGGCAGCGGCGCGGTGAACGGATGGTGCACCGCGGTCCAGCCGCCCGCCCCGTCCTCCTCGAACATCGGCGCGTCCACGACCCAGATGAAGGCCCAGGCCTCGGGGTCGATCAGGCCCAGCCGGTGGCCGATCTCCAGCCGGGCCGCGCCGAGCAGCGACCGGGCCTGGCCGGGGGTGCCCGCGGCGAAGAAGACGCAGTCACCCGGGCCCGCCCCGACCGCGGCGGGCAGCCCGGCGCGCTCCTCCGCGGACAGGTGCCGGGCCACCGGGCCGGCCTCGGCGACCGCGCCGTCCGCGCCGATGAGCACGTAAGCCAGGCCGCGGGCGCCGCGGGCCCGGGCCCACTCCTGCCAGGCGTCCAGCTCCCGGCGGGACTGCCCGGCCCCGCCCGGCATCACCACCGCGCCCACATACGGGGCCTGGAAGACGCGGAACGTCGTCTGCGCGAAGTACCCGGTCAGGTCCACCAGCTCGCAGCCGAACCGCAGGTCCGGCTTGTCCGAGCCGAACCGGGCCATGGCCTCGGCGTAGGTCATCCGGGGCACCGGCCGGGGCAGCTGATACCCGGCGATCTCCGCCCACAAGCGGCTCACCAGGTCCTCGGCGACTTCGACCACGTCTTCCCGGGTGACGAAGCTCATCTCGATGTCGATCTGGGTGAACTCCGGCTGCCGGTCGGCCCGGAAGTCCTCGTCCCGGAAACAGCGGGCCAGCTGCCAGTACCGCTCGAGCCCGCCCACCATCAGCAGCTGCTTGAACAGCTGCGGCGACTGCGGCAGGGCGTACCAGTAACCAGGCCGCAGCCGGACCGGTACCAGGAAGTCGCGGGCACCCTCCGGGGTGGACCGGGTCAGGTACGGCGTCTCGACGTAGTTGAACCGGTGCCCGCGCAGCACGTCAGTGATCAGGTAGGTGGCCTCGGACCGGACCTTCAGCGCGGACATGGTCTCGGCCCGCCGCATGTCCAGGTAGCGGTACCGCAGCCGGATGTCCTCGTTCAGCTCGCCCGTCCCGTCGATCGGGAACGGCAGCGGGTCGGACTCGGCCAGCACCTCCAGGCCGGTCGCGGCCACCTCCACCTCGCCAGTGGGCAGCTCCGGGTTCTCGTTGCCGGGCGGCCTGAGCCGTACCTCGCCGGTGACCAGCACGCAGAACTCCGCCCGCAGTGCGTGCGCGGGCCCCTCCTCGCCCCCGTCCCTGAACACGACCTGGGCGATCCCGCTGGCGTCGCGCAGGTCGATGAACGTGACGCCGCCGTGGTCGCGGCGCCGGGCCACCCACCCCGCCAGCGTCACCGTTTGCCCGGCGTGCTGCGCCCGCAGCTCGCCCGCCTCGTGAGTGCGGATCATGTCCTGCTCAGCCTCCCCGTCACAGTCCTGGCGCTCACAGGCCGGTCGGCCGCGGGGCGCGGACGCGCCCCGGCCGCTGCAGCCCGGCCAGGAACTGGTTGGTGGCGCGTTCCGCGCCGATTGTCGTCTGTGGCCCGTGCCCCGGCAGCACCTGGGTATCGTCCGGCAGCGTCAGGCAGACCCGGGCCAGGCTGTCCATCATGACCGCGGTGTCGCCGCCGGGCAGGTCAGTCCGGCCGATCGAGCCGGCGAACAGCAGATCCCCGGAGAACATCACCGTGGTGTCCGAGCGGAACGCCACCGACCCCGGGGTGTGCCCGGGAGCGTAGTCCACCGTGAGCTCCAGGCCCGCCAGGCGCAGCACGGTCCCGTCGGTGAGCTCCTTGACGTCGTCCGGCTCGGTGAGCGTCAGGCCGCCGAAGAGCTGCTGGCCTGGGCCGAGGGAGAAGCCGCGAGCCGGGTCAGTGAGCAGCGCGCGATCGCTGGGATGGATGTAGGCGGGAATGTCCCGCGCCCCGCAGACCGGCGCCACGGACCAGACATGGTCGATGTGGCCGTGCGTCAGCAGCACAGCGACCGGCTTCAGCCGGTGCTCGCGCGACGATCTCGGCGATGCCACGTTCCGCGTCCTCGCCCGGGTCGATGATCACGCATTCCTCGCCCGGCGCGGGAGCCACCAGGTAGCAATTGGCGGCGAAGGAGCCAGCCGGAAACCCGGCGATCAGCACGGGCCGACCTCCCTGGCGGGTGGGGGACAGAAGGCGGACTGCCGGGGCAGGTGCCGCGGCTACAGGCTACCGATCCACTCGGCCCAGCCGCGAACCGGTAACAGCGGCGTCACGACCTCATGCGTGCCGGTACCATTCGCGAAGTTTCGCTGGTAAGCAGGCAACAAGCAGCCAGGAGGAAACACAGCCGTGGCGGGTAAGAAGGAGCGACAGCGCAAGCTAGCCCGCGAGCGTCACCTGCGCCAGCAGGTCCGGCGCGCGCAGCGGGCGCAGCGCGCCCAGCGCACCACGCTGATCACCGTGGTCTGCCTGGTCGTGATCGGCCTCGGTGTGGGCGGCTACTTCGTGTTCCGGCCGGGCCGCGGCACCGCGTCCGCCACATCCTCGGCCTCGGCAACAGGCGTCCGCGTCCGCGGCGCCGCAGGCCGAGCCGGCCCGGCACTGCACCTACACCGCGAGCGGGACCGCCGCGCGCAAGGTCGGCAAGCCCCCGGCCACCCCGGACTACAAGGCCAGCTACCAGGCCACCATCGCGACCAACCGCGGGGACGTGGTCATCGACCTGCTGAACAGCCAAGGCCACCTGCACGGTCAACTCGTTCGTGTACCTGGCCGCGCAGAAATTCTTCAACGACACCCCCTGCCACCGGCTGACCACGACCAGCCCGCTGTACGTGCTGCAGTGCGGCGACCCGACCGGCACCGGAACCGGCGGCCCAGGCTACAAGTTCAACGACGAGAACCTGGCTGGGGCCAAATACACGCAGGGCACGGTGGCGATGGCGAACGGCGGCGCGAATACCAACGGCAGCCAGTTCTTCATCGTTTACAAGAACTCCACGCTGGCGCCGAGTTACACGCCGTTCGGCACGGTCGTCAAAGGACTCGGGATCGTCCAGAATGTGGCCAAGGCTGGCTCGGATAACTCGAATGGCCCAGGCGACGGGCACCCGAAGGAGAAAGTCGTCATCAACAGCATCACAATTACCAAGACCTGAGCCACGGCGATGCCGCCAGGGACAGGGCTGAGCAGGAGGTTAGCGGTGAGCACCGCCAACGATCCGTGGGGCCGGGTAGCCGACGACGGTACGGTCTACCTGCGTACCGCCGAGGGCGAGCGGGTGGTTGGCTCCTGGCAGGCAGGCAGCCCCGATGAGGCACTCGCGTTCTTCCGGCGCAAGTACGAGTCGCTGGAGACCGAGGTCACCCTACTGGAGCAGCGGATCACGGCCACCGACCTGTCCCCCGGCAGCGCCCGGGCCAGCATCGACCGGCTGCTGGAGGCGGCAGCGAACGCGAACGCCATCGGTGACCTGGACTCGCTGCGGGCCCGGCTGGAGGCGCTGACCGGCCAGGTGGAGGACCGTCGCGAGGAGCTCAAGGCCGCCCGCGAGCAGGCCCGGGTCGAGGCCAAGAGCGTCAAGGAGCGGATCGTCGCGGAAGCCGAGCAGATCGCGGCCGAAGCCACGCACTGGAAGATCAGCGGCGAGCGGATGCGCCAGCTGCTGGAGGAGTGGAAGGCCGCGCCGCGGGCCGACCGGGCGGTGGAGACGGCGCTGTGGAAGCGGCTGTCCGCGGCCCGGAACGCGTTCACCAAGCGGCGCAAGGCCTACTTCGCTGGCCTGGAGGAAGAGCGGGAGGGCGCCAAGGCCCGCAAGGAGAAGCTGGTCGCCGAGGCGGAGGCGCTGGCCACGTCCACCGACTGGGGCCCCACCGCCGCGGCGTACCGGGAGCTGATGCGGTCCTGGAAGGCGGCGGGCCGGGCGTCCCGTACCGACGAGGAAGAGCTCTGGACCCGGTTCAAGGCCGCCCAGGATGCCTTCTTCGCCGAGCGGTCGACCGTGTTCTCAGCCAAGGAGAACGAGCTGCGCGAGCACGCCACGGCCAAGGCAGCGTTGCTGGACGAGGCGGGCGCGCTGGTGCCGGTGACCAACGTGCGGGCAGCGCGCAGCGCGCTGCGGGGCATCCAGGAGCGGTGGGAGCACATCGGCCCGGTGCCCCGGGAAGCGCACGAGCGGCTGGAGTCCGGCCTGCGCCGGATCGAGGACGCGGTGCGCAAGGCCGAGGACGCGCAGTGGCGGCGGTCCAATCCCGAGGCGCTGGCCCGGGCGCGCGGCACCGTCGAGCAGATCCGGACGGCCATGGCCAGCTTGGAAGAGCAGCTGGCCAAGGCGCAGCAGCGGGGCGATGCCCGGGGTATCCAGCAGGCCCAGGAGGCCATCATCGCCCGCCAGTCCTGGCTGGCCGAGGCGGAACGGACCCTGGCCGAGCTGTCCGGCTAGCTGGCGAGGCGGGCGCGCCGCAGGCGTGTCCCCTCCGAGCCAGCGACGCGCGGGGGGTCGGGGGCGCCGGGCCAGCACCGCTGGCGAGGCGGGGCGCGCCGCAGGCGTGTCCCCCGGGCTAGCAGGGCTAACTTGTGATGCGGTAGACGTCGTAGACGCCGTCGATGGCGCGCACGGCGCGGAGGATGTGGCCGAGGTGCTTGGGGTCGCCCATCTCGAACGTGAACCGGCTCACCGCGACCCGGTCCCGGGTCGTGGTGACCGAGGCGGACAGGATGTTCACGTGCTGGTCGGAGATGGTCCTGGTCACGTCGGACAGCAGGCCGGTCCGGTCCAGCGCCTCCACCTGGATGGCCACCAGAAACAGTGAGTCCTCCGTGGGCGACCAGCGCACCGCGACCAGCCGCTCGGGCTGGGAGTCCAGCAGGTGGCGCAGGTTCAGGCAGTCCGCCCGGTGCACGGACACGCCGTGCCCACGGGTCACGAAGCCGGTGATCTCATCGCCGGGCACCGGGGTGCAGCACTTCGACAGCCGGGCCCACACGTCCGAGGTGCCCTCGACCACGACGCCGGAGTCGCCGATCGGCCGCTGTGGCGGCGGCCGGGTGGGCAGGGTCGCCTCGGCCAGGTCCTCCTGTGCGCCCGCCATCCCGCCGGCCGACTGGACCAGCTTGGCCGCGACCGACTGCGCGCTGACATGGCCCTCGCCGACCGCGGCGTACAGCGCGGACAGGTCCGCGTAGTGCAGCTCGGTGGCGATGGACAGCAGTGCGTCCCCGGTGGCCAGCCGCTGCAGCGGCAGGCCGTGCTTGCGCATGGCCCGGGCAATCGCGGTCTTGCCGGTCTCCGCGGCCGCTTCCCGGCGTTCCTTGGAGAACCAGTGCCGGATCTTGTTCCGGGCCCGCGCGCTCTTGACGAAGCCGAGCCAGTCCCGGCTCGGCCCGGCGTCCTGCGCCTTGGAGGTGAAGATCTCCACCGTGTCGCCGTTGTCCAGGGCGCTTTCCAGCGCGACCAGCCGCCCGTTGACCCGGGCGCCGATGGTGCGGTGGCCGACCTCGGTGTGGATGGCGTAGGCGAAGTCGACCGGGGTCGCGCCCTGCGGCAGCGCGATCACCTCGCCGCGCGGAGTGAACACGTACACCTCGGCCGCGCCGAGGTCGAACCGGAGCGATTCGAGGAACTCGGCCGGGTCCGCGGTCTCCCGCTGCCAGTCCACCAGCTGGCGCAGCCAGGCCATGTCGCCCGCGCCGCCCTGGCTGCCCCGGCCGCCGCCGGGCACGGTCTCTTCCTTGTATTTCCAGTGCGCGGCCACCCCGTACTCAGCCCGGCGGTGCATGCCCCAGGTCCTGATCTGCAGCTCGACCGGCTTGCCGCCGGGGCCGATGACCGTGGTGTGCAGCGACTGGTACATGTTGAACTTCGGCATCGCGATGTAGTCCTTGAACCGCCCGGGCACCGGGTTCCACCGGGCGTGCACGGTGCCGAGGGCCGCGTAGCAGTCGCGCACCGAATCCACCAGCACGCGAATGCCGACCAGGTCGTAGATGTCGTCGAAGCCCACGTTCCGGGCGATCATCTTCTGGTAGACCGAGTAGTAGTGCTTGGGGCGGCCGGTCACCCGCGCCTTGATCTTCGCGTCCCGCAGGTCCGCCGAGACGTCCTCGATGACCTCCTGGAGGAACACGTCCCGGCGCGGCGCGCGCTCGGACACCAGCCGGGCGATCTCGTCGTACCGCTTGGGGTACATGGTGGCGAAGGCGAGGTCCTCGAGTTCCCACTTGATGGTGTTCATGCCGAGCCGGTGCGCGAGCGGGGCGAAGATCTCCAGGGTCTCCCGTGACTTGCGCTCCTGCTTGTCCCGGGGCAGGTAGCGCAGCGTGCGCATGTTGTGCAGCCGGTCCGCCAGCTTGATCACCAGGACCCGGATGTCCCGGGACATCGCGACGACCATCTTGCGGACCGTCTCGGCCTCGGCGGCCTCGCCGTACTTGACCTTGTCCAGCTTGGTGACCCCGTCGACCAGCGCCGCGATGTCGTCGCCGAAGTCGCGCGCGCAGCTCGGTCCAGGGTGTACGGGGTGTCCTCGACCGTGTCGTGCAGCAGCGCCGCGCAGATGGTCTCGTGAGTTCATGCCCAGCTCGGCCAGGATGGTGGCCACCGCGAGCGGGTGGGTGATGTACGGGTCGCCGCTGCTTGCGCTGCTGGCCGGTGTGCCAGTGCGCGGCGACGTCGTAGGCGTGCTCGATCAGCCGGACGTCCGCCTTGGGGTGGGTCGCCCGCACCGTCTTGATCAGCGGCTCGAGCACCGGGTTGATTCCGCCGCCGCGGGCCGCGCCGAGCCGGGCCAGCCTGCGCCGGACCGCGGTCGCCCCGCGCCGCGTGCCGGAGTCTGCCGGCTGCGCCCGGCGCCGGCCGGCGGCCGGGCGCCGCGGTCCAGCCGGCGGCGCCGTCTGGCGGGAGTGGTACTCGGCGGCGCAGGCTCGGCTGGCCGGAGGCTTGCCTGACTGGAGCAGGGCTGGCCGGGGCAGGGGGCGCGGACAGCGTCCGGCGCTAGCTCGGCCTAGCCGCTGCTCCAGAACCGCAGCGGGCTGCGCTCGGACCTCAGCGGGCGGCCCCGGGCGGGCCGCGATGGCGTCCGCGCCGGCCTCGCCGGTCGTTGCCACGTCACCGGCCACATGAACTCCTCACATCCGCCAAGACACCAGTCTATCGGCGGAAGATCCGGAAAGTGCCGAGGTCGGCACGCTCAGGTGGCAGACGGCCAGGATCAGGCCACCACAATCAGACCACCAGGAGCGAGCGTCACCTCGTCGTCCGGCAACCTGGCCCGGCCGCTCAGGAAACTGAGCTCCAGGATCACCGCGATCCCGGTGACCACGGCACCTGCCCGGCGGACCAGTTCCACGGTGGCGGCGGCGGTGCCGCCGGTGGCCAGCACGTCATCCACGACGAGCACCCGGTCGCCGGGCGCGAACGCATCCTGGTGCACCTCGATGGTGGCCGTCCCGTACTCCAGCTCGTAGCTCTGCGCATAGGTCGGGCCGGGCAGCTTGCCCTGCTTGCGCACCGGCACGAAACCAGCGCCGAGCTGAACGGCGACCGGACGCGGCCAGGATGAAGCCGCGCGCCTCGATCCCGGCCACCTTGTCCACCCTGCCTCGTGCCCGGCCGCGCCAGGCGCCGCCACGACCGCGGCCAGCGCCGCCCCGTCGGCCAGCAGCGGGGTGATGTCCTTGAACACCACCCCCGGCTGCGGGTAGTCGGCGATGTCGCGGACCCGAGCCTTGATCAGCTCGGCCAGGTCGGGCGGCCGGCCCGGGCGCGCCCACCCGGGCGGGCGGCCGGGCTGGATCCGCGGCTGATTCCTCCGTGGCCATCTAGCGCCGCTTCTTCTTGCCGCCGCTGGGGCGGCGCTTGGCCGAACTGGTCCGTCGCGGCTGCTGCCGCGGGCCGGGGCGGGGGCCCGGCGCTGCGGGCGCGGGCCGGGCGGCCCGCGGTCACCTCGTCCGGCCCGGCCGGCTCCGCCGTCTCGTCCCCGTCCAGGGTCACCGGCGTCGCTCATCGTCCAGTCACGGCCGGGTCCTCCGCGGCGGCCAGCGCGGTCGTCGTGTCCGCCGCCGCAGCGCTGCCGCCCACCGTGGCCCGTGGCGCCTTGGCCGCGGCGCGCTTGGCGGCCCGGCCGCCAGCGGCGCGCAGCGCCACCCGCTTGGCCAGCGCCTGGTACTGCGGCTCGCGTTCCTTCAGGTCGGCCAGCACCGGGGTGGCGATGAAGATCGAGGAGTAGGTGCCGGACAGCATGCCGACGAACAGCACCAGCGCGAGGTCCTTCAGCTCGCCGGCGCCGAGCAGCCCGGCGCCGATGAACAGGATCGCCGCTACCGGCAGCAGCGCGATCACCGAGGTGTTGATCGACCGGACCAGGGTCTGGTTCAGCGCCAGGTTGGCCGCCTGGCTGTAGGTGCTGCGGCCGGAGCCGAGCAGGCCTGCCGTGTTCTCCCGGACCTTGTCGAACACGACCACGGTGTCGTACAGCGAGTAGCCCAGGATGGTCAGCAGGCCGATCACGGTGGCCGGGCTGACCTGGAAGCCGGCCAGCGCGTACACCCCGATCGTGATGACGATGTCGTGCGCCAGCGCGACCAGCGCCGCGCTGGCCATCTTCCATTCGAACGCGATCGACAGGTAGATCACGATCACGATCAGGAAGGCGATCAGCGCCTCGAGCGCCTTCTGCGAGATCTGGGTGCCCCAGCTCGGCCCGACGAACGTCACGCTGATGTTCTGCTGCGCGACGTGCAGGGTCCCGGCTGATCGCGTCCTGGACCTGGTTCTGCTGCGGGATCGTCAGCGTGCCGGGTCTGCACCTGCCACTTGGGCGAGCTGTTCCACGGGCTGACGTGCTGCACGATCGCGTCGCTGCCGCCGCCGGCGCGCTGCCGACCGTGCTGCGCACCTGGGAGATGGACGCGGTAGAGCTGGCCGGGAACTCGAAGACCGAGCCGCCCTTGAAGTCCACGCTGAAGTTCAGCCCGCGGAAGAACAGGGCCACGATGCTGATCACCAGGATCAGCCCGGAGATCATGTACCAGAGCCGCTGCCTGCCGACGAAGTCGAAGGAGACCTCGCCGCGGTACAGCCGGCCGCCGATGCTGCCGAGACGCGACATCACGCCTCCTTCGGCTGAGCCGGCGGTCGTGCACCCGGGCCGGGCGGGTGGATCGCCAGGGCGCGCGGGCGCCGAGCCGGGCCGGATCCAGGCCGGACAGCCGGTGCCCCCGGCCGTAGAACTTGGTCCGGGCCAGCAGCGTGATCATCGGCTTGGTGAACAGGAACACCACGACGACGTCGATGAGCGTGGTCAGGCCCGAGGGTGAACGCGAAGCCCTTGACGTCGCCGATGGAGAAGTAGCACAGCAGCGCCGCGGCCAGGAACGACACCGTGTCGGAGACCAGGATCGTGCGCCGGGCCCGTGTCCAGCCGCGTTCCACCGCGGTGCGCAGCGTCCGGCCGTCCCGCACCTCGTCGCGGAGCCGCTCGAAGAACACCACGAACGAGTCCGCGGTGATGCCGATGGCCACGATGAGGCCAGCCACGCCCGGCCAGCGACAGCGCCAGGCCCTCGTACTTGCCCAGGATGATCACGGCCTCGCAGACCAGCAGCCGCGGCGATGGCCAGGCTGGACACGGCGACCACGGCCAGGCCGCGGTAGTAGAGCAGCGCAGTAGATCACCACCAGCAGCAGGCCGAGCATCCCGGCCAGCAGGCCGGCGTGCAGCTGGTCGCTGCCCAGCTGCGGCGAGATCGACTGGACCGACTGCTTGGCTTGAAGGTGAGCGGCAGCGCGCCGTAGCTGAGCGTCGTTGGCCAGCTGGGTCGCCTGGTTCTGGGTGAAGCTGCCGGTGATCTCGGCCGCCGCCGGTGGTCATCGCGCCCTGCGACGACCGGCGACGAGATTGATCGTGCTCCCGTCCAGCACCACGGCCAGCTCGATCGTTCACCGAGGAGGTGCCGTACTTGTTGTACATGGCCGAGGTCAGCGTGGCCCAGGCGCTGACCCCGTGCGGCTTGAAGCTGAGGTCGACCTGCCAGTCCACGCTGGTGCTGGACAGCGCGGCGCTGGCCGACTTGATGTCCTGCCGTGCACCATCGGCCTTGTCCAGCGCGTACTTGTACGTGCACCCCGTTGAGCGAGCCGCACGAGACGATCTGGCTGTCCGGGTTGTTGTACTGCTGGTTCCGGTGTAGCCGACCTCCGACTTCCAGTTCTTGCTCGCGCAGTTGAGCTTGTCGAACAGGGCCTTGGTCTGCGCGGTGACCAGCGCCGTGCACCTTCCGCGTCCGCCGTGGTGGCCAGCCCCGAGGTGGGCGTGGCCTGGCCGTCGGGCTGGGCGTGGCCGACGCGGTCGCCGACGGGTGGCGGACGCCTGGCCTGCGCGGCGAGCAGGGCGCCTGGCCGAGCGCGACTGCTGCTTGGCCCGCCGCGCCACTCGGCGCGATGCTCACCTTGGCCTTGGTGCTGGCCGTGGCCGACGGGCTGGCCGAGGGCGAGGCCGTGGCCGAACCGCTGGCCGAGGGGCGTCGGGGTCGGCGTGGCGCTCACGGTGTTCGGCGCCTCCAGCAGCACCTGGCGGAAGCGCAGCTGGGCGGTCGTGCCGACCAGGTTCGACCACCTGCTGTGCGCCGCGGCCGGGTACCGACACGTTGATGATGTTGTTGCCCTGCTGCTGCGACCGACGCCTCGGTGAAGCCCGCGCCGTCGACCCGGCTCGGTCCATGATGTTGATGGCTGGGTCATGTCGGCGGCGACTGGGCCGTCGCCGCCCTTGGGCGTCTGTGCCTTCAGCGCCACCGTGGTGCCGCTGGTCAGGTCGAGGCCGAGGCGCACCTTGAAGTCCTTGCCCCACTTCCCCGGCGAGCCGATATTGCCGCCCACGATCACCAGCAACAGCACGACGATAAGCGCGGCCAGCACGGCCAGCGTCTCGTCCCGGCCGGGAGGCGTTACCGCTTGGGGGAGCCACTTCTCGCCCGTCCTTCTATTCGCTTGCCCCCGGGCCGGTGCCCGGCGCGGGGGCTGCCGGTCAGTCCGTCAGGTGCTCGTCCTGCGGGGCGGCCGTTCCGGTGCTGTCCACACCGGTGCTGTCCGCGCCGCTGCCGTTGACCCCGCTGCCATAGCCGGCCTGGCTCCCAGCGGCCGGCTCGGCGGCAGTGGTGTCGGCTGGCCCGTCATCCGGGAGCACATCCATGATGGACCGCCGCATGAACCGCATCTGCACGCCGGGGGCGGGCTCGAGCAGCACGTCCTCATCGTCCGCCTCGATCACGGTGGCGTACATGCCCGAGGTGGTGCGGACCCGCTGGCCGGGCTGGACCTGCTTCTGCAGCTGCTGGACCTGGCGCTGCCGGTTGCGCTGCGGCCGGATCATGACGAAGTAGAGCAGGCCGAACAGCACCACGATGACGATCAGGAACGTATAGCTGCCTGATCCGCCGGACTTCGTGGCTGCGAGATAAATGTTCCCCATCGCCGGGGGCATCCTTCCAGTTGATGAGCTACGCCTGGCCGCGCGCCGGGGGGGCGGCCGGTCGGGACATCGACCCCGGGCCCAGCCCGGCAGTCGTGAACCAACTGCCGAAGTGTAGCGGCGCGCAGGCAGCGCACCAACAGGCTACGGCGTCCGGCGACTGATCGTGACATCCCCGCGACGAAAGTCACGGCCTGCCGGGCATAGCCCGGACGTCAGTCGAACAACGTCCCGGGCCCGCCCTGCCCGGGCCCGGGCAGGGCTGGCGGGGGCAGGCCCAGATGCTCCCACGCCGCGGGGGTGGCCACCCGGCCGCGCGGGGTCCTGGCCATCAGGCCCGCCCGGACCAGGAACGGCTCGGCCACGACCTCGACGGTCTCCGCCTCCTCGCCCACCGCCACGGCAAGCGTGGACAGCCCGACCGGGCCGCCGCCGAACCGGCCGACCAGGGCACCCAGCACGGCACGGTCCAGCCGGTCCAGCCCTTCCTCGTCCACCTCGTACAGTTCCAGGGCGGCCCGGGCGAGTTCCCGGGTGACCACCCCGTCCGCCCGCACCTCGGCATAGTCACGGACCCGGCGCAGCAGCCGGTTGGCGATCCGCGGGGTGCCCCGGGACCGGCGGGCGATCTCATCGGCGCCGTCGCCGCGCAGCGACACCCCGAGCAGCTCGGCCGACCGGCGCACGATGATTTCCAGCTCGGCAGGCTCGTAGAAGTCGAGGTGCGCGGTGAAGCCGAACCGGTCCCGCAGCGGGGCGGGCAGCAGCCCGGCCCGGGTGGTCGCCCCGACCAGCGTGAACGGGCTGATCTGCAGCGGGATCGCGGTGGCCCCGGGTCCCTTGCCCACCACCACGTCGACCCGGAAGTCCTCCATGGCCAGGTAGAGCATTTCCTCGGCGGGCCGGGCCAGCCGGTGGATCTCGTCGATGAACAGCACGTCCCGCTCGCCCAGCGTGGACAGGATCGCCGGCCAGGTCCCCGGCCCGCTCGATGGCCGGGCCGCTGGTGATCCGCAGCGGCGCGCCGAGCTCCACGGCGATGATCATCGCGAACGTGGTCTTGCCCAGCCCGGGCGGGCCGGACAGCAGCACGTGATCCGGTGCCCGGCCGCGCCGCAGCGCGCCCTCGAGCACCAGCGACAGCTGCTCACGGACCCGGGTCTGGCCGATGATCTCGGTCAGCCGCTGCGGCCGCAGCGCGCCCTCGATCACCCGGTCGTCCGCATCGGCCAGCGGCGAGATCAGCCGCTCCCGCTCGGCCGCGGCCAGCTCCGGCGCCTCCCGCTCCGCCTCGTCCGCGGCCGCATGGGAGATCCCGGGCGGCTGCGGATCCGGGCCGGTCATGCCCGGCTCAGCTTGCGCAGCGCGGCGCGCAGCGCCACGGCCACGTCGATCTCCGCCGCCGCCCCGTCAGCCGGTTCCACCAGGTCGGCGGCGACCGCCGCGATGGCCTGGTCCGCGTCCCGGGCCTGCCAGCCCAGGTTCACCAGCCCGGCCCGCACCTGGTCGCGCCAGGGCGCGGCCGGCGGCACGGCGCTGAGCCGGGCCAGGCCGGCCTCGGCGGCCGCCCCGGCGGGTGGGCCCAGCCGCCCGGCCAGTTCCAGCACGATCCGCTGCGCGCCCTTGCGGCCGATTCCCGGGACCCGCATGAGCGCGGTCAGGTCCTCGGCGGCGATCGCCTGCCGCAGCCCGTCCGGGGTGAATACGGCCAGCATGGCGAGGGCCAGCCGCGGGCCAACCCCGCTGGCCGTCTGGACCAGCTCGAACACGTCCCGCTCGTCGGCGGTGGCAAACCCGTACAGGGTCAGCGCGTCCTCCCGGACCACCAGCGAGGTGGCCACCCGGGCCCGCTCGCCGGTGCGCAGCATGGCCAGAGTGCCCGGGGTGCACTGCACCAGCAGGCCAACCCCGCCCACCTCGACCACGGCCCCCTCCGGGGCGATCCCGCAGACCAGCCCGTCCAGATGCGAAATCACGCCACGCCTCCTGTCGTCACAGCCTGCGCCCGGCGGCCACCGCCTGCGCCGCGGCGGCCAGCCGGGACTGGGTTCCGCCGCGCCATAGGTGGCAGATGGCCAGGGCTAGCGCGTCGGCCGTATCCGCGGGCCGGGGCGGCAGCTCCAGCCGCAGCAGCCGGGTCACCATCGCGGTCACCTGGGCTTTGTCCGCGCGGCCGCTGCCGGTGACCGCCGCCTTCACCTCACTCGGCGTGTGCAGGGCCACCGGGAGCCGGTGCCGGGCCGCGCACAGCACGGCGACCGCGCCCGCCTGCGCTGTGCCCATCACCGTCCGCACGTTGTGCTGGCTGAACACCCGCTCGACCGCTACCGCTTCCGGCTGGTAGTCAGCCAGCCAGGCCTCGATCCCGGCCTCCAGCGCGAGCAGCCGGTCGGCGATGTCAGCGCCCGCCGGGGTGCGCAGCACGCCCGCGGCCACCAGGGTCGGCGGGCGGCCCGGCGCGCCGTCCACGACACCGACCCCGCACCGGGTCAGCCCAGGGTCGACGCCGAGCACTCGCATTCCAGCTCCATCCCGGCCGGGGCCGCCACCGGCGAACACGTGTTCGGGCGTGACACTACCGGGCCGGGCCGCCCGGCGCGCCGAGGCGGCACGGCGTGTCGCCGGCCAGGATCAGCGGCTCGCGGTCAGCCGGGGATCATTGGCCCCCAGTCAGCCGAGCTTCTCCATGACCTCGTCCGGCACCGAGTAATTGGCGTAGACATCCTGCACGTCGTCGGAGTCCTCGAGCGCCTCGATCAGCCGGAACACCCGCTTGGCCTGGTCCTCGTCGAGTTCCACCTCGACCGTGGGCAGGAAGGCGGCTTCGGCGGACTCATACTCGATCCCGGCCTCCTGCAGCGCGCTGCGGACCGCCAGCAGGTCAGTCGGCTCGCTGGTCACCTCGAAGGACTCGCCCAGGTCGTTGACTTGCTCAGCGCCCGCGTCGAGCACCGCGGTGAGCACGTCGTCCTCGCTGACCCCGGCGGCCTTGGGCACGATGACCACGCCCTTGCGGTGGAACAGGTACGACACCGAGCCCGGGTCGGCCATGGAGCCGCCGTTGCGGGTCAGCGCGGTCCGCACGTCCGAGGCGGCCCGGTTCCGGTTGTCGGTCAGGCATTCCACCAGCACCGCGACCCCGCCGGGGCCGTAGCCCTCGTAGCTGACCGTCTCGTAGGTGGCGCCGCCGGCCTCGAGCCCCGCGCCGCGGCGGATGGCCCGGTCGATGTTGTCGTTCGGGACCGAGTTCTTCTTCGCCTTCTGCACCGCGTCGTACAGGGTGGGGTTGCCCGTCGGGTCAGCCCCGCCGGTCCGCGCCGCCACCTCGACGTTCTTGATCAGTTTGGCGAAGAGCTTGCCCCGCCTGGCGTCGACCGCCGCCTTCTTGTGCTTGGTCGTGGCCCATTTGGAGTGGCCGCTCATGTCCGTTCCCTCACCATGTCAACGAAAAGCCTGTGCACGCGCGGGTCACCGGCCAGTTCCGGGTGGAATGCGGTGGCTAGCGCGGGACCCTGGCGGACCGCGACGATCCTACCGGTGATCGGCTCGGTGCCGAGGATCTCGACCTCCGGGCCAGTCTGCTCTACCCACGGCGCCCGGATGAACACCGCATGCAGTACCGCACCGTCTGGGGCCGCACCGTCCGTTGCCGCACCGGGCAGGCCGGCCAGCTCGATGTCGCTCTCGAACGAGTCCACCTGGCGGCCGAACGCGTTGCGCCGCACGGTCATGTCGATGCCGCCGAACGTCTCCTGCCCGGCGATCCCGTCCAGCAGCCGGTCCGCCAGCATGATCATGCCAGCGCACGACCCGAACACCGGCAGCCCGCCGCTGATCCGCTTGCGCAGCGGTTCCATCAGCTCGAAAATGACCGCCAGTTTCCATATCGTGGTGGATTCCCCGCCCGGGATGACCAGGCCGTCCACCGTGTCCAGCTCGCCGGGCGGCGCACCGCGACTGGGCGGGCGCCGGCCAGGGCCAGCGCCCGGAAGTGCTCGGCCACGTCGCCCTGCAAGGCGAGCACGCCCACGACCGGTCCTCCCGTGTGCTCCGGGATGGGAACGGGCATGGCGGTGTCCTCCTGACGGCGGCGGGCTGCTTCGAGCGTAGTGACCCAGCGACAACACCCGTAACCGCGTGAATCTTCCAGCCCCTGGGGGCAGGCCGCCTCAGCTGGCGGCGGGCGGCGCGGACTCCCCCGGGTCCAGCCCCAGGTGCCGCTCGATCGCGGTCAGCCGGGCGTCGATGGCCCCGAGCCGGCTCAGGATCTCCTCGATCTGTGCCCGCGGGCCCGCGGCACGGCGGCTGGCCGAGAACTCCGGGTTAGCGCCCGGCTCACCCGTCCCGACCTGCTCGATCACCAGCTGCCGGGCCCGGGGCAGGTCCAGGTCCGGGACAAGGTCACCGAGCACCCGGGCGGCCACGCCCTGGCCTTCCCGGATCAGCCCGAGCAGCAGGTGCTCGGTACCGATGTACTCGTGCCCGAGTTCCTGGGACTCGCGCAGCGCCAGCTCGAGCACTTTCTTGGCCCGCGGGGTGAACGGGATGTGCCCCGAGGGCTCGGCCTGGCCCCGCCCGACGATCTCCTCGACCCGCTCGCGCACGGCGCCCAGGCGCACGCCCTGCGCTTCCAGGACGCGTACGGCCACCCCGTTACCCTCATGGCACAGGCCGAGCAGGATGTGCTCGGTCCCGATGTAATTGTGGTTGAGCTCCCTGGCTTCCTCCTGGGCCAGCACGATGACCCGGCGGGACCGGTCAGTGAACCTCTCGAACATGACGTGCTCCCCGCGATAGGGGCGGATCTAGCAGGATCACCAGCCGCGGCCGGCATACCGCTGCAGCCGGCGGCAGCGTGTCCAGGTTGATGCCGACCATGGCCTCGCCCAGCCCGCGGGAGACCTTGGCCACGACATCAGGATCGTCGTGGAAGGTGGTGGCCTTCACGATCGCGGCGGCCCGGGTGGCCGGATCGCCGGACTTGAAGATCCCGGACCCGACGAACACCCCCTCGGCGCCGAGCTGCATCATCATCGCCGCGTCCGCCGGGGTGGCGATGCCACCCGCGGTGAACAGCACCACCGGGAGCCTCCCGGCCCGGGCCACCTCCGCGACGAGCTCATACGGCGCCTGCAGCTCCTTGGCCGCGGTGTACAGCTCCTCGTCCCGCAGGGTGGCCAGCCGCCGCAGGTCGGCCGAGATCTGCCGCATGTGCCGGGTGGCCTCGACCACGTTGCCGGTGCCGGCCTCCCCCTTCGACCTGATCATGGCCGCGCCCTCGGTGATCCGCCGGAGCGCCTCGCCGAGGTTGGTGGCGCCGCACACGAACGGGACGGTGAACGCCCACTTGTCCACGTGGTAAGCCTCGTCCGCGGGGGTGAGCACCTCGGACTCGTCCACGTAGTCCACCCCGATCGCCTGGAGCACCTGGGCCTCGGCAAAGTGGCCGATCCGGCACTTGGCCATGACCGGGATGGAGACCGCCTCGATGATCCCGTCGATCATGTCGGGGTCGCTCATCCGGGCCACCCCGCCCTCGGTCCGGATGTCGGCGGGCACCCGCTCCAGCGCCATCACCGCCACGGCGCCCGCGTCCTCGGCGATCTTCGCCTGGTCCGGCGTCACCACATCCATGATCACGCCGCCCTTGAGCATCTCGGCCATGCCGCGCTTGACCCGCGCGGTGCCGGTCCGGGTGGTGGCGGATGGGGAACTGCTGACTGACACGGCGAACCTCACTCGGTCGTTGACTGCGGGCCTGGCCCGTGCACGGGCCCTTATCCCATGGTAGGTGCTCGGTCAGCCCGTCAAATGGGGCATATCGGAACCCTGGCCCGGCTCGCCCAGAGCGTCGTCCATCTCGAAGAAGTCCGGGCAACGGGCCCCGCCGGCCAGGCCCAGCACCCGGACCAGCGGCCGCCGCCGGGCGGCCCGGGTGGCCGCCACCATGTCGTTATAGAACTTACGGGCCAGGAACACCTGGTGCGCCGCGGCCTCCAGCTCCGCCAGCAACTCCTCCGCGCTCCCCCGGCCGTCCAGGGACGCGGCGAAGCCGGGCTGGCTGAGCACGGCGCGCAGGGCCCGGGTCAGGTCGCTCTCGGCGAGCTCAGCGGGCTCGCCCGCGGCCCGCGCGTCGTGCGCGGCCCCGGCCAGCAGCACGCTCGTCGCCGGGTCGAGCAGGCCGCAGGCGGCCAGTTCCAGGGCCACCGAGCTGCGCCGGACCAGCGCGGCGTCCAGGGCGGCCCGCGCCTTGTCCACCCGGGCGTGCAGCCGGTCCAGGCGGCCCGCCCGCCAGGACACGTAGACGCCGACCAGGACGGCGGCGACCGCGATCAGGATGACGTCGATCAGCACGGGCACCCCCGCGGATCACCGGATCACCCCGACCCCGGCCTGGCCGGAAGCGGCCACCACCGCCTCGTACACCCGGACCACGTCACGGGCGACCACCGGCCAGTCGTACCTCGCACCGCCTCGGACGCGGCCGCCGACAGGACGGCCCGGCGGCCGGGATCATCCAGCAGCCGGCCGGCCGCCGCCGCCAGGGCGGCCGGGTCGCCGGTCTCGAACAGCTCACCGGCCTTGCCGCCGCGCAGCACCTGGCGGAACGCGTCCAGGTCGCTGGCCACGATGGGCGCGCCCGCGGCCATCGCCTCGGCCAGCACGATGCCGAAGCTCTCGCCGCCGGTGTTCGGCGCGCAGAACACGTCCACCGAGTGGTAGACCCGGGCCTTGTCCTCCTCGGTGACCTGGCCGAGCAGGATGACCCGGGGGCGCAGCGGCGCCGGGCACCTTGGCGATGACGTCGGGCACGTCCCCGGGCCCGGCGATCAGCAGCCGCAGCCCGGGCCGCTCCGCACCCAGCCGGGCGAACGCGTGCAGCAGCACGTCCAGGCCCTTGCGCGGCTCGTCCATCCGGCCCAGGAAGCCGAGCGCCCCGCCCTCACCGGGCCAGCCGGCCAGCGGGCTCGCCTTCTCGTACCGGCTGACCGTGACCCCGTTCGGGATCAGCACCGCGTCCCCGCCGAGATGCTCGACCAGCGTGGTGCGCGCCGCCTCGGACACCGCGATCCGGCCGGTGATCTTCTCCAGCGCGGTCTGCAGCGCCGGGTAGGCGGCGTGCATGAACCGCGAGCGCGGGATCGCGGTGTGCACGGTCGCGACGATCGGCCCGTCCGCCACCCAGCAGGCGATCAGGGACAGGCTGGGCGCGGCGGGCTCGTGCACGTGCAGTACGTCGAAGCCGCCCTCCTTGATCCACCGCCGGACCCGGCTGGCGGACAGGGGGCCGAAGGCCAGCCGGGCCACCGAGCCGTTGTAGGGCACCGGGATGGCGCGGCCGGCCGGCACGACGTAGTCCGGCAGCGGGGTGTCGTCGTCGGCCGGGGAGATCACCGACACCTCGTGGCCCAGCCCGATCAGCGCCTCGGCCAGGTCCCGGATGTGCTGCTGCACGCCGCCGGGCACATCCCAGGTGTACGGGCAGACGATGCCGACCCTCACCGGCCGCCGCCGTTCCCGGCCGCCCGGTCCGCGGGCGTGCTGCTGTCCGCCGCGCCGCCGCGCTGGCCGTCAGCCAGGCTCGCCGCGGCCAGCCGGGCGGGATCCAGATCGGCGGTGAACACCCGCTGCAGCATGTGCCAGTCCTGCGGATGGGCGCGGATGCCCGCCTCGTACACCCCGGCCACCTGCTGGGTCATCGCGGCGACCTTCTCCCGCCGGGTGCCGTCGGCGGGCACCGGGATCTCCTCGTGGATGTGCGCGCCCCAGTCCGGGCCCTCGAACCACAGGGTGACCGGGAGCAGCGCGGCGCCGGTCTGCACGGCCAGCGCGGCGGGGCCGCCCATCATCCGCGCCTTCTCCCCGAAGAAGTCCACCTCGATGCCGCCGCCGGTCACGTCCCGGTCGGACACCAGGCAGACCAGGCGGCCCGCGCGCAGCCGCTGGGCCAGCACGCCGAACCGGCTGGCGCCGCCGGTGGCGGGCAGCACCTCCATGCCGAGCCCCTCCCGGAACGCCAGGAACCGGCGGAACAGCGACTCCGGCTTGAGCCGCTCGGCCACCGTGGTGACCGAGCCCACCCCGCGGTTGAGTGATCCAGGCCCCGGCCTGCTCGTAGTTCCCCATGTGCGGCAGCGCGACGATCACCCCGCGGCCGGCCGCGAGGTTCGCCTGTAGCCGCTCCTCGCCGGTGGCAGTGCATTCCGGACATGATCCGCTCCATCGGGATCACCGGCAGCCGGAACGCCTCCAGCCAGTACCGCGAGTAGGACCGCATGGTCTGCCGGGACAGCGCCCGGAGTTCCTTCCCGGTGGCGTCCGGGCCGAGCACCCGGCGCAGGTTGGCCTCCAGCATCGCCACCCGCGGCCCCTGCCGCCGCCAGGCGATGTCCGCGCCGGCCAGGAAGAGCCGGCGGGCCCAGGATTCCGGCAGCCGGCAGACGAGCTTCCAGCCGAGCGCGTACGCCGTGTCGGTCAGCCGGTCGCGCAGCGAGCTCATTGACGCCGTCGCTCCCGTTCCCCGTGCTGGCTGCCCGTGGCTGGCGTGACGCCCCGGGCCGACCGCCTTACGCACCACCAGCACCCGCTGGCCGAACGTGACCGTGCTGCCCACCGCCACCGACCACAGCCCGATGGCCAGCACGAACGGCACGCCGAGCCCGGTCAGCCCGGCCGCGACCAGCGCGACCACCAGCCGCTCCGAGCGTTCCGCGACGCCCACGTCGGCCTTTACCCCCAGGCCTTCGGCCCGGGCCCGGGCGTAGGACACCATCAGCCCGGCGACCAGGCAGTACAGCGCCACGCCCGCCAGCGCCTGCTGATGGCCCTGCGGGCCAGCCAGATGGCCAGGCCGGAGAACACCGCCGCGTCGCCGATCCGGTCCAGGGTCGAGTCGAGGAACGCGCCCCAGGGCCCGGTTGTGCCCTTCACCCGGGCCAGCAGCCCGTCCAGCATGTCGAACATGGCGAAGCCCGAGCACACCAGGGTCCCGGCGAACAGGTGGCCGGTGGGGAACAGCCACAGCGCGCCGGCGGCCACCCCGAGCGTCCCGGTCACCGTGATCATGTTGGGCGTGACCGGGGTACGCGCCAGCGCCTCGCCGAGCGGGGTCAGCAGCCGGGCGAACAAAGGTCTCAGCGCGTTCAGCATGGCCGTCCGATCCTACTGGCGACGGGACAGCTCGGATGATTCCGTCTCAGGGCTTGTGATCGGGTGGCCGGGAGGTAAAGGCTGGTTGTGGAGGCAGCCGAACGGAGCCGTACGGCAGGAGGACCAGCAGGAGGCGATCATGACCGACAAGAAGGGACCGACAGCCGCTGGCGGGACAGCAGCGGCCGGCCAGCCCGACAGCGTGCGGAATGTCGCGCTGGTCGGCCACTCAGGGTCAGGCAAGACCACGCTGGTCGAGGCGCTGCTCGCGTATCACCGGCGCGATCCAGCGGGCCGGCCGGGTCGAGGACGGGACCACGGTCAGCGACTTCGACGAGGTCGAGGTCCGCCAGCAGCGCTCGGTGAACCTCACCCTGGCGCCGGTGCTGCACGCCGGGATCAAGGTCAACCTGCTCGACACCCCCGGGTACGCCGACTTCACCGGGGACCTGCGCGCGGGCCTGCGGGCGGCCGACGCCGCCCTGTTCACCGTGCCAGCCACCGACGGGGTGGACGGCCTGACCCAGATGCTCTGGGAGGAGTGCGCCGGGTCGGCATGCCGCGCGCCGTGGTCATCACCAAGCTGGACCACCAGCGGGCCGACTTCGACGAGGCGCTGCGCGCCTGCCAGGACGCGTTCGGCGATGTCGGTGCCCCGCTGTACCTGCCGGTCACCGACGGCCCGGGCGAGGTCCGGGCCTGATCGGCCTGCTGTCCGGCAAGTTCTTCGACTACTCGGGCGGCACCGGACCGAGCGCGATCCCGATCCGGCCTACGCCGACCGCGCCGAGGAGCTGCGCGGCGCGCTGATCGAGGGGATCATCCAGGAGACCGAGGACGAGACCCTGATGGACCGGTACCTGTCCGGTGAGGACATCGACCCCAAGGTGCTCATCGAGGACCTGGAGAAAGCCGTGGCCCGGGGCAGCTTCTACCCGGTGCTGGCCGCGTCCAGCTTCGAGGGCGGTGTCGGCTTCGCCGAGCTGCTCGAGGTGATGACCCAGGCTTTCCCGGCGCCCAGCGAGCACCCGATGCCCGGGGTAACCACGCTGGACGGGAAGAACGTGGCCGGGCTGAGCTGTGACCCGGAGGGCCCGCTGCTGGCCGAGGTGATCAAGACCGCCTCCGACCCCTACGTGGGCCGGATCAGCCTGGTCCGGGTGTTCTCCGGGACGCTGCGGCCGGACGCCACGGTGCACGTGTCCGGGCACGGCATGGCCGAGCGCGGGCACGCCGACCACGACAGCGACGAGCGGATCGGCGCGCTCACCTCGCCGCTGGGCAAGCAGCAGCGCCCGGTGGCCGCAGTGCGCGGCCGGGCGACATCTGCGCGGTGGCCAAGCTGTCCACCGCGGAGACCGGCGACACGCTGTCGGACAAGGACCAGCCGCTGCTGATGGAGCCCTGGTCGATGCCCGAGCCGCTGCTCCCGGTGGCGATCTCGGCCAAGTCCAAGGCGGACGAGGACAAGATGTCCCAGGCCATCTGACCGGCTGGTGGCCGAGGACCCGACGCTGCGGATGGAAAACAACTCCGAGACCCGCCAGCTGGTGCTGTGGTGCATGGGCGAGGCCCACTCCGACCTGATGCTGGACCGGCTCGTCCACGCGGTACGGGGTGGGCGTGGAGACCAAGGAGCTGCGCGTCCCGCTGCGCGAGACGGTGGCCGGCAAGGCCCAGGGCATGGGCCGGAACGTGAAGCAGACCGGCGGGCACGGCGAGTACGGGGTGTGCCACATCGAGGTCGAGCCGATGCCGTCCGGAGCCGGTTTCGAGTTCGTGGACAAGGTCGTCGGCGGCGTGGTGCCGCGCCAGTTCATCCCGTCGGTGGAGAAGGGCGTGCGGGCCCAGCTGGAGCAGGGCGTGCTGGCCGGCTACCCGATGGTGGACATCCGGGTCACCCTGTTCGACGGCAAGGCGCACTCGGTGGACTCCTCCGACATGGCCTTCCAGAAGGCGGGCAAGCTGGCCCTGCGGGACGCGGCGGACAAGGCCAAGGTCGCTGCTGCTGGAGCCGGTGGACGAGCTGTCCGTGCTGGTGGCCGACGACTACGTGGGCGCGGTCATGTCCGACCTGTCGTCCCGGCGCGGCCGGGTGCTCGGCACCGAGCCGGTGCCGGGCGGCCGGACCCTGGTCAAGGCCGAGATGCCGCAGCTGGAGATCACCCGGTACGCGATCGACCTGCGCTCGATGTCGCACGGCACCGGCTCGTTCAGCCGCAGCTACCTGCGCTACGAGCCGCTGCCGTCGCACCTGGCCGACAAGATCGTGAGTGCGTCGGCAAGACAGCTGACCGGGCGGGCCGCGCGGCGTCAGCCCGCCGGCCAGGCCTCAGCGCAGCAGCTTCCGGGTGTCGCCGAGCAGCTGCGGGCAGGACCTTGGTGTGCCCGACCACGCGGCATGAAGTTGGTGTCCCCGCCCCAGCGCGGCACCACGTGCTGGTGCAGGTGCGCGGCGATGCCCGCGCCGGCCACCGCCGCCCATGTTCATGCCGATGTTGAAGCCCTGCGCGCCCGAGGCGGTCGCGCAGCGCGGTCATCGCCCGCTTGGTGTACTCGGCCAGTTCGGCGGTCTCCGCCGGGTCGAGATCGGTGTAGTCGGCCACGTGCCGGTACGGCACGACCATCAGGTGGCCCGCGTTGTACGGGTACAGGTTGAGCACGCTGAACACCAGCTGCCCGCGGGCGACGATCAGGCCGTCCTCATCGGTCAGCGTCGGGAATCCGGCAGAACGGGCAGCCGTCACCTTCGCCGGCTGTCCGTCCGACCGGTTCTCGCCCTTGATGTAGGCCATCCGGTGCGGCATCCACAGCCGGGCGAAGCCGTCCGGCATCGCCGACGCCGTCCTGCTCGGTGACCTCGCTGACCCCGTCGTCCGGCTGCACAGAGTTGGTCCGGAGGCACGGGTCAGACCTGGACGCGGCTCGGCCACCGCCGACACGATCTCGGCGATCGGCCTCGTCCGACGGGCGACGCCGTTGCGCTGCTCGCCGTCGCGGTAGCGGAACGAGACCGCGCCCTTGGCCACGTCCTCGTCCCCGGCCAGCAGCATGTACGGCACCTTCTGCCGCTGCGCGTTGCGGATCTTCTTCTGCATCCGGTCGTCGCTGGTGTCGACCTCCACCCGGATGCCGTGCTCGCGCAGCCGGGCGGCGACCTTCTCCAGGTAGGGCACGTGCGCGTCGGTGATCGGGATGCCGATCACCTGGACCGGGGCCAGCCAGGGCGGGAACGCGCCCGGCGTAGTGCTCGACCAGGATCCCGAAGAACCGCTCGATCGAGCCGAACAGCGCCCGGTGGATCATGTACGGGCGCTGCCGCGACCCGTCCGCCGCCTGGTACTCGATGCCGAACCGGCCCGGCTCCTGGAAGTCCACCTGCAGGGTGGACAGCTGCCAGCGGCGCCCGATCGCGTCCTTCACGTGCACGTCGATCTTGGGCGCGTAGAACGCGCCCTCGCCCTCGGCGACCACGTACGGCAGGCCCGAGCTGTCCAGCGCGTGCTTCAGTGCCGCCTCGGCCGCCGCCCACTCCTCCGGCCCGCCGACGTACTTCTCCGGCCGGGTGGACAGCTCGCGCCTCGAATTCGGTGAGCCCGAAGTCACGGAGCAGGCCGACGACGAAGTCCAGCAGCGAGGCCAGCTCGCCGGGCCAGCTGCTCCGCGGGTGCAGAAGATGTGCGAGTCGTCCTGGGTGAAGCCGCGGGCCCGGGTCAGCCCGTGCACCACCCCGGACTTCTCGTACCGGTACACGGTGCCGAACTCGAACAGCCGCAGCGGCAGCTCCCGGTAGGACCGCCCGCGCGACTGATAGATCAGCACGTGCATCGGGCAGTTCATCGGCTTCATGTAGTACGTGGCGCCGTCCAGTTCCATCGGCGGGAACATGCTCTCGGCGTAGAAGCCGAGGTGACCGGAGATCTCGAACAGCTCCGCCTTGGTCAGGTGCGGGGTGTTGACGTACTGGTAGCCGGCTTCCTCGTGGCGGCGGCGCGAGTAGTCCTCCATCACCCGGCGGATGATCGCGCCCTTGGGGTGGAACACCGGCAGCCCACTGCCGATCTCGGTGGGGAACGAGAACAGGTCCAGCTCGGCACCGAGCTTACGGTGGTCGCGCTTCTCCGCCTCGGCCAGCATCGCGCAGGTACTCGTCCTGCGCCTCGCGGGACTCCCACGCGGTGCCGTAGATCCGCTGCAGCTGCGGGTTCTTCTCGCTGCCGCGCCAGTAGGCGCCGCCGGAGCGCATCAGCTTGAACGCCGGGATCTGCCGGGTGCTGGGCAGGTGCGGGCCGCGGCACAGGTCCTTCCAGCACAGCTCGCCGCTGGCCGGGTCGAGGTTGTCGTAGATGGTCAGCTGGTTGCCGCCGACCTCCACAGCTTCTTCGTCGCCGATCGGCTGGCCGATCCCGCTGAGGTCCCGGGCGCATCCTCCCCGTGGCCGGCACCCTTGAGGCCGATCAGCTCCAGCTTGTACGGCTCGCCGGCCAGCTCCGCGCGGGCCTGCTCGTCGCTGACCGGGCGGCGGGAGAACCGCTGGCCCTGCTTGACGATCTGGCGCATCCGCTGCTCGATCGCCTTGAGGTCCTCCGGGCTGAACGGCTGCGGCACGTCGAAGTCATAGTAGAAGCCGTTCTCCACCGGTGGCCCGATGCCCAGCTTGGCCTCGGGGAACAGGTCCTGCACGGCCTGGGCCATGACGTGCGCGGAGGAATGCCGGAGGATGGCCCGGCCGTCCGCGCTGGCCGATGTCGACCGGCGCGACGGAGTCCCCGTCGGCCAGGGGCGACGCCAGATCCCGCAGCTCGCCGTTCACCCGCGCCGCGATCACCCTGGACCCGGCGCTGCCTGCAGGGCTGGCGGTTTCGTTGCTGATCTTCTGCAGTGCGTCACCGGCCGTAGTGCCCGCGTCCATCACAAGCTCGCGTCCGGCGAGGGTGATGTGAAGCGGCTGGGCAGGCACGGTAGCTCCTCGGATGGATCGGCGGTCGGGGCTGATACCCCAGGGTCCGATGCTATCGAGCCGCAGCACCTGGTGCGCGCGAGTATCCGGGTGGCGGTCAGCCCGCGACGGTGACCAGGCTCCCGTAGGTCAGGAACGGCCACACCTGCTTGGCCTGGGCGTACGGCAGCTCCACGCAGCCCAGGCTCTGCGGGGAGCCGTAGGAGTAGCGCGGGAAGTAGTGCACCGCGTCGCCGCCGTTGAAGTAGGCCACCCAGGAGACCGGGTCGGCGTACTTCGTGCCATCCGGGTTGGTGCCGCGCATGATCTGGAAGCTGTAGCGCAGGTACACCGGGTAGGTGCCGTCCACGGTGGGCGCGGCCGGGATGCCGGTATTGGCCAGCGTTTTGAGGATCACCTGCCCGTTGTGCCACACCTCCAGCGTCTCCGGGCTGGACTTGCTGGCCAGCGCGTAGGTGTAGCCGTTGGGATTGGTGTGGCCCGCCACCGCGGCCTGCATCACGTCCTGCCAGAGGCTAGGCGTGGCCACCCCGGTCATGGTCAGCCCCTCGTTGGCCTGGACCGCCCGGATCGCGCCGTCCAGGATCAGGCTGTCGCTGCCCTGCGCCCAGAACGTGGTCAGGAGCTGCGGGTAGCCCGGCTGCCAGGTGAAGGTCCCAGCTGGCGGTGAGTACATGTCGGCCAGCTGGCCCGCCATGGTGTTCCCGGAGGCGGTCCTGGCCCCGGCCGCGGCCGGCCCGGTGGCTGAGGTCCAGGTCAGCGGCAGATAGCCGAGCTGGGCTAGGAGCTGCTGCAGGCGTAGCAGGGAATACCCGGCGGTCTGCAGCTGGGCCGCGGCGAGCGGGCCACCGGAGGCGGACCGCAGGCCGGACGGCCCGGCCGCGAAGCGCACCTGCACGGTCGTGCCCGGCTGGAACGGGATGTCCGGGGTGAACGTCAGCGTGCTCCCGCTGCGGGCCCAGGTACCGGGCACAGGCGGCGTCACCGTGGGCAGCGGTGAATGCGCGGACAGCGGGGCGGACAGCGTGACCTGGATCGGGTCGGCGCCGTCGGTGCCGCGGGTCTGGCCGCCCTGGGTGACCGACAGCACCCGCACCGGCACCGCAGGAACCTGCTTGGCCCGCGGGGTGGCGGCGGTGGCCCGCGCCGCGGGCCTGGCCGAGGCGAGCATGGTCGTGACCACGGCCACGACCGCCACCAGGGCGATGACTCCGGCGGACAGCAGGATGAGCTTGACCCGGCTGCGGCCACGCGGGGCGGCCTCCGCTGCTTCACCCTCAGGGGCGCTGCCCTCCGCCGCCACGCCTGAAGTTGGCAAATTCCCGCTCCCTTACCCTGTGCCCGCGCTAACGCACACCGGGCACCACTGGTTCCTGTCCTCTGCCATTGCATGTAATACCAGGCCCCGCGCGCAAGTCTGGCTTTTGCCCGGCGTGGCGTGGCGTGGTGCTTACAGCCAGTTCCCGGTGCCGGGCGGGACCGGCAAGCGCCTGCTGGGCAGCGGGAACGACCGGGACCTGGCGCACCGGGTGGAACCGCACGGCTGGGCGGTCGTCGAGCTCCAGCCGTGCGGGTCAGCCGTCCCCGGGGCCCGTGGTGGTCAGATCCGTGGTGATCATGCGGCCGGCGATCACGCGGGTGCGGGGCGCGCCGATGATGAGCATGCCCGGCACGTCGCCGTCCAGCGCGCCCTGCAGGGCCTCGTCCAGGCCGCCCAGGGTGGCCAGCCGGACCTGCTGCCGGGAATGCCCGGGCTGCCACACCACCGCGACCGGGGTGCACTCCGGCCGGGACTGGCGCAGCGTGGCCAGGGCCGTCTTGAGCCGTTCACCGTGCACCTGCCCCGGGCTGACCGGGATGGAGATCACGAAGCCGGCCCCAGCCGCGGCCGCCACCTGCCGTTCCAGCTCCCCGGGCAGGTCGGAGCCGGACAGTGAGATCTCCGCGTGCGGCGAGCCGAGCGGCGCGCCCGCCGCCACCGCCGCCGCCACCCCGGCCGTGATGCCCGGGACGTCGACCACCTCGATGTCGTCCCCGGCCAGCGAGAGGACCAGGGCGGCGGTCGCCGCCCCGGCATCGTCCCCGCTGACCACGATCCCGACGGCATGCCCGGTCCGGGCTTCCGCCACCGCGCGCCTGGTCCCCGCGTCCACGTCACCGGGCTTGCTGGCCAGCACCCGGGCGCCGGGCCGGGCCAGGCCGGTCACCTGCTCCAGCACGGGGCCCGGCCCAGCCAGGACCGAGGCACGGCGCAGTTCGCTGACCGCCCGCTGGGTGAGCAGGTCCCGCTGCCCGGGGCCGATGCCGATCAGGGCCAGCCTGCCCCGGGGGCGGACCCGGGCGATGGCCACCCGGACGTTATCCGCGGCGCGCTCCGGGACCACGAGATCCGCGGCGGCCGCCCCGGCCAGCGCGGCAGCCTCGGCCAGGCTGCCCGGGGTCAGGTTGCCCGGGGCCAGCCGCCCTGGCCGCCACGGGGTCCCCGGGGCCCGCGCGGCCGTGAGCGCGCTGGGCGGGTAGAGGCGCACCGGCCAGCCCGCCTCCCGGGCCGCCGATACGATGGCCGGCGGCGCGGGATGGACCACGGCCATGCCGCTGACGCAGGCCGCGGACAACCCGGCCTCGACCAGCGCCTCATCCACCAGGCGCTGCACCGTCCTGGCTGACCCCGTGCTGGCTGACCCGGTGCTGGCTGACCCCGTGCTGGCTGACCCGGTGCTGGCTGATCCCGCATCGGTGGCTACCGGGCCGGCGTTCCCGTCTGCCTGCACGCCAACGATCAGGGCGGGCGGCCGCAGTACCGCGGTCCGGGCGTCCGGCCGGATCAGCCGGTCAGTGATCAGGATCCGGTCGGCCCCGGTGTCGCCGACGTTGGCCGGCAGCGGCGGCAGCGGCCATCGGTCCGCGGATTCCAGCCGGACCGGCTCCCCGTCGAGCAGGGCGCGGCCGACGGCCCCGATCGCGCCCTCGGTCGGCCAGCCCAGGTCCTCGAGCCCGGGCAGGCTCATCGCGTCGGTGGCCGTGGTGATCACCGCGTCCGCGCCGAACACCCCGGCGACCCGGACCGCCAGCGCGTTCGCGCCTGCCGCGTGCCCGCCGAGCACGGCCACGGCGTGCTTCGCGGACTCATCCACGCAGACCACGGCGGGGTCCGTCCATTTGCTGTTCAGCAGGGGCGCGATCAGCCGGACGGTCGCACCGACCGCGAGGAAGCAGACCAGCCCGTCGCACTGGGTCCAGGCACGCGGCACCGCCTGCCGGGCCGGCCCCCGGTAGAGGCGGGTCCGGCCGGGCCAGGCCTGCGCCAGCCGGTCCGCTGCGGCCCGCCCGCTCGCGGTCACTGCGATCAGGCCGATCATTCCCCTCCCCCTGCCCTTTGGGACCGGCTTGCCGCCGCTGCGGCCCGGCCCCGCCATCGCTGCATGGAACGACGGTACGCTACCCCCGTCCCGAAACGTTTTAGGCTGCTCTCCGGGGATTGTCCCGGCCGGCTGGCCCGGCCTCCCCGCCGGCCGTGACGACGGGCTGCTCAGTCCGCGGCGCGGCGGGGCAGCTGGTCGCCCTGCAGCGCGGCGGCCCACGCCTGGCAACACCGTTTTCGGTGTGATCCTTTCAGTCCGGTTCGGGAGCGGACGGCAGCCAGCGTTCCATGCAGGCCAGCAGCTGCTCGGTGTCCACCGGCTTGGTGACGTAATCGCTGGCCCCGGCGGCGAGGCTCTTCTCCCGGTCACCCTGCATGGCGCGGGCGGTGACCGCGATCACCGGCAGCGCGGCGAACTGCGGCATGTCCCGGATGGCCCGGGTGGTCGCGTACCCGTCCAGCTGCGGCATCATCACGTCCATCAGGACCAGGTCGACGCCGCCTGCCTGCAGCGCCTCGATGCCCTTGCGGCCGTCGGTGGCGTGGATGACGGTGAGCCCGTACAGCTCCAGGACGCCGGTGAGGGCGAACGCATTCCGCGGGTCGTCGTCCACGATCAGCACCGTGCGGCCACGGAGGCGCTCGTGCGCGGCCCCCTTGGCCACCGGGCGGATTGCGGCTGACACGGGCACGGCGGCAACCGCGTCACCCTCCGGCTCCCCCGGGCCCTGCGCGGCCGGCGAGGTAACCACAGTGCCGTTCGGGCTGGCCGTGGCCGCGCCCGTGGTGGCGGCAGCAGTGCCGTCGTCCCCCGCGGCGGTGTCCGCACCGGGCCAGCTGACCGGCAGGTACAGGGTGAACGTGCTGCCGGTGCCCAGCTCGCTCCGCACGCTGATCTGGCCGCCCAGCTGGGCGCCGACTTCCCGGCAGATGGCCAGGCCGAGGCCGGTACCGCCGTAACGGCGGCTCATCGTGCCATCACCCTGCTGGAACGCGCCGAAGATCGTGCTGAGGTTGTCCTCGGCGATGCCGATGCCGGTGTCGGTCACCGAGAACGCCACCGCGGGCCCGGCGTCGGCCAGCCAGTTCCCGGCCATCGCGATGCGCAGCTCGACCCGGCCGCGCTCGGTGAACTTGACCGCGTTGGACAGCAGGTTGTGCAGGATCTGGCGGAGCCGCTGCTTGTCGGTGAACAGCTCGGCGGGCACCCCGGGCGTGGGCTCGATCGCGAAGTCCAGCCCCTTTTCCACGGTCAGCGGGCGGAACACCGCCTGCAGGTCGTCCACCAGGCTAGCCAGGGCGAACCGTTCCAGGTGGATGTCCATCCTGCCCGCCTCGACCTTGGACAGGTCCAGGATGTCGTTGATCAGCTGGAGCAGGTCCGACCCGGACGAGTGGATCACGTTGGCGTACTCGACCTGCTTGGGGGTCAGGTTCTCGTCCCGGTTCTGCGCCAGCAGCCGGGCCAGCACGAGCAGGCTGTTCAGCGGGGTGCGCAGCTCGTGGGACATGTTGGCGAGGAACTGCGACTTGTACCGCGAGGCCAGGTCCAGCTGCTTGGCCCGCGCCTCGATCTCCTGCCGGGCCTGCTCGATCTGCTCGTTCTTCAGCTCGATGTCCCGGTTCTGCCGGGCCAGCTGGGCGGCCTTGTCCTCCAGGTCCGCGTTGGACTGCTGCAGCTCGTCCTGCCGGGCCTGCAGCTCGGTGGACCGCGCCTGCAGCTCGGTGGCCAGCCGCTGCGACTCGGCGAGCAGCGCGTCGGTCCGGGCGTTGGCGATGATCGTGTTGACGTTGACCCCGATGGTCTCCATCAGTTGCTCCAGGAAGTCCCGGTGCACCTGGGTGAACGGGAAGAACGAGGCCGCCTCGATCACACCGAGCACCTGGTCCTCGAACACGATCGGCAGCACGATCAGGTTCACCGGCGCGCCTCGCCCAGCCCGGAAGAAATCCGCACGTAGCCTTCGGGGACGTCGGTCAGCACCATCGTCTTGCGGTCCTTCGCGACCTGCCCGATCAGCGACTGGCCGAGCCGGAACTGGCTGGGCGCCTCGATGTCGGCGCGCAGTCCGTAGCCGGCGATCAGCCGCAGCCGGGTCTCCCCGCCGGTGTTCTCGGCCAGGAAGAACGTGCCGTGCTGGGCCCCGACCAGCGGGATCAGCTCGCTCATGATCAGGTCCGCGACGATGGCCAGGTCCCGGTGGCCCTGCATCAGGCCGCCGATCCGGGCCAGGTTGGTCTGCAGCCAGTCCTGCTCGGTGTTGGCTTTGGTCGTCTCCCGCAGCGAGTCGCACCATCGCGTTGATGTTGTCCTTGAGCTCGGCCACCTCACCCTGGGCCTCGACCGAGATGGACCGGGTCAGGTCGCCGGTGGCGACCGCGCTGGTCACCTCGGCGATCGCACGGACCTGGCGGGTCAGGTTGCCGGCCAGCTCGTTGACGTTCTCGGTGAGCCGCTTCCAGGTGCCGGACACGCCCTCGACCTCGGCCTGGCCGCCGAGCCGGCCCTCGCTGCCGACCTCGCGGGCGACCCGGGTCACCTCGGCGGCGAACGAGGACAGCTGGTCGACCATCGTGTTGATCGTGGTCTTCAGCTCCAGGATCTCGCCGCGGGCGTCCACGTCGATCTTCTTGGACAGGTCGCCCTGGGCCACCGCCGTGGTCACCTGGGCGATGTTGCGCACCTGGCTGGTCAGGTTGTTGGCCATCGAGTTGACGTTGTCGGTCAGGTCCTTCCAGGTCCCGGCCACGTTCGGGACCGTGGCCTGGCCGCCGAGGATGCCCTCGGTGCCCACCTCGCGGGCGACCCGGGTCACCTCGCCGGCGAACGCGCCCAGCGTGTCGACCATCCCGTTGATCGTCTCGGCCAGCGCGGCGACCTCGCCCTTGGCGTCGACCGTGATCTTCTGGCTCAGGTCGCCGCGGGCCACCGCCGTGGCCACCTGGGCGATCGAGCGCACCTGCGCGGTCAGGTTGGACGCCATCACGTTGACGTTGTCGGTCAGGTCCTCCCAGGTCCCGGACACGCCGCGAACGATGGCCTGGCCGCCGAGCTTGCCCTCGGTGCCCACCTCGCGGGCCACCCGGGTCACCTCGTCGGCGAACGCGGACAGCTGGTCGACCATCGTGTTGATGGTCTCCTTGAGCTCCAGGATCTCGCCGCGCGCGTCCACCGTGATCTTCTGGCTCAGGTCGCCCTCGGCCACGGCCGTGGTCACCGCGGCGATCGACCGCACCTGCTCGGTCAGGTTGGCCGCCATCACGTTCACCGAGTCGGTCAGCGCCTTCCAGGTCCCGCCGACGCCCTGGACATCGGCCTGGCCGCCGAGCTTGCCCTCGGTGCCCACCTCGCGGGCCACCCGGGTCACCTCGTCGGCGAACGAGGACAGCTGGTCCACCATGGTGTTGATGGTGTCCTTCGGCTCCAGGATCTCGCCGCGCGCGTCGACCGTGATCTTCTGGCTCAGGTCGCCCTCGGCCACCGCGGTCGTCACCTGGGCGATGGAGCGGACCTGGCGGTCAGGTTGCCGGCCATGAAGTTCACCGAGTCGGTCAGGTCCCGCCAGGTCCCGCCCACCCCGGCACCTGCGCCTGGCCGCCGAGCCTGCCCTCGGTGCCCACCTCGCGGGCCACCCGGGTCACCTCGTCGGCGAACGCGGACAGCTCGTCCACCATCGTGTTGATCGTGTTCTTCAGCTCCAGGATCTCGCCGCGCGCGTCGACGGTGATCTTCTGGCTGAGGTCGCCCTTGGCCACCGCGGTGGTCACCTGGGCGATGTTGCGCACCTGGCTGGTCAGGTTGCCGGCCATGAAGTTCACCGAGTCGGTCAGGTCCCGCCAGGTCCCGCCACCCGGCACCTGGGCCTGGCCGCCGCCGGCCCTCGGTGCCCACCTCGCGGGCCACCCGGGTCACCTCGTCGGCGAACGAGGACAGCTGGTCCACCATCGTGTTCAGCGTGTCCTTCAGCTCGAGCATCTCGCCCTTGGCGGTGACGGTGATCTTCTGGCTCAGGTCGCCCTTGGCCACCGCGGTCGCCACCTGGGCGACGTCGCGGACCTGGCCGGTCAGGTTGCCGGCCATCGAGTTCACCGAGTCGGTCAGGTCCTTCCAGGTCCCGGCCAGCCCCGGCACCTCGGCCTGGCCGCCGAGCCTGCCCTCGGTGCCCACCTCCCGGGCCACCCGGGTCACCTCGGACGTGACCAGGGCGAGCTGGTCGTTCATCCCGTTGAAGACCGTGGCGATCTCGTCCATGAGCGGATCGTCGGCCTGTGGCAGGCGGGTGCTGAAGTCGCCGCCGCGCACCGCGGTCAGCCCGGCCAGCAGCTGGCTCAGCCGGTCGTCGGTACTGTGCCGCTCACTCCGGATTGCCGTGGGCATCCGTGCTCCTCAGGCTGACCGGCAGCCCGCCAGGCGCCGCCGGGAAAATTGCCCCTGTGACACACTGATTTTGCCACCCTGCGGTGGGCGGGTATTACCGTCAGGCAGCCAGGGCAGGGCGGGAGCGGCCGGAGGCCGCCGGCTTGCGGGCCGGAGGTGCCGGACAGTGCCGGGAAGTGCCGGCCCTGCGGGCAGGAGGCAACACACAGCAGACGAGTCCGGGAGGGCAGACGAGTCCGGGAGGCGGGCGGCGGTGATGCAGCCGGGCGATGACCTCTCCGTGGCGCGGCTCACCGAGCTGATCACGCGGCAGCGGCAGGAAGCCGAGCGGCTGCGGACTGTGGCCGCGGCCCGCTCCGTGGTGGACCTGGCCCCGGGCATCCTGATGGAACGGCTGGGCTGCAGCGCGGCCGAGGCGCAGGACCAGCTGACCCGGCTGTCTGGGGAGGCCAGCCTGGACCTGACCGAGCTGGCGGCCCAGATCGCGGGCCAGCCGCTGCCGCCGGGAGCCGGGCCCGCGGCGGACGGGTCCGGGCGGGCGGGTCCGTGGCGGGCGGGTCCGTGGCGGCGGGTCCGCGCTGGCGGAGGCTGGATCTGCGCCGACGGTGACCCTACCTGCGCCAGCGGTGACCATACCTGCGCCGACGGCGATCGTACCTGCGCGGGTGGCGGTGAATCCCGTACCAGAGGCAGTGAATCCTGCACCGGAGACCACCAGCCTGGCCCGGGCCAGCGTGGAGTTCGCCGCCGATGGCAGCCAGGTGGCCGCGGCCCTGCTCGAGGAGGCGCTCGGCCCGGCCGGGGCCGCGGCGGTGGCGCTCTGGCTGATCGCCCCGGACGGCGGCCTGGAATTGGCGGGTGAAGCTGGGTTCGGCCCGCGCGAGGCGAGCCGCTGGCGGCGCATCCCGCCCGGCATGAGCACGCTGCCGCAGCGCGCCGCCAGCACCGGCGCGGAGTTCTGGTGGATGGCTGGCCGCCCGGAGGATGACCCGGTGCCGCTGATCGGCCGCTGGCCTGGTGGGGCCCGGGCGGCGCTGCCGCTGCGCTCCGCTGAGCGGATGCTCGGCGCGCTGGAGGCCTGCTGGGCGCAGCCGGTGGAGTCGTTCCCGGCCGCGCTGCGCCGGCAGCTGGCCGTCCTGGCCGAGGTGGCGGCCCGTGCCCTGGGCAGCGCCGCGCCGGACGGCGACCTCTCCCCCGGCTATCAGTCGGCCTGGCTGTTCGGGCTGCTCGACGGTTTGCATGAATCCGTGCTGTACGCCTACGCCCTCCGGGACGCGGCGGGCAGCGTCACCGACTTCCGGATCGACCAGGTCAGCACGGACTTCCGCGACCCGGCCGGCCGCCCAGGGGCGGCCCTGGTGGGCCGGTCCCTGCTGGAGGCGTACCCGTCCGCGGCGCTGCCCGGCGGGCTGCTCGACTGCGCGCTCGGGGTACTGGCCACCGGCGAGCCGGTGCGCACGTCCGGTGAGGTGGTCAGCAGCCAGCTGGCTGGGGCGGCCCTGGCCCCCATGCTGACCGTGCGGATCGCCCAGCTGTTCGATGGGGTCGCGATCGCCTGGCGGCATACGGCCGAAGCCGAGCGGCTGGCCATGCTGCTGGGACACGCGCAGCGGCTGGGCAGGCTCGGCGGCTGGGAGGAAATCCTGGCCACCGGCAGCGTGCACTGGACCGAGCCGACGTTCGCCCTGTTCGGGCGGGCCGCCGGGGACCCGGTCCGGCTCGCGGACCTGGATGGCCAGGTGCCGCCCGAGGACATGCCCGCAGTCCACGCGTTCCGGGCCAGCCTGCTGCGGGACAAGACGGTGGCGGCCGCCGCGTTCCGCATCATCCGCGGCGACGACGGCAGCGTGCGCCAGATCCGCGCGTTCGCCGAGCCGGTCACCGACGCGTCCGGCACGCTGATCGCGGTCCGCGGCGCCTACCAGGACGTGTCGGCGCACTATCACACCGAGATGGCGCTGGCCGCGACCCGGGACCGGCTGGCCGACACCGAGGAACGGGCCGCCGAGGAGCACCGGCTGGCGCTGCGGTTGCAGCAGGCCATCACCCCGCAGTCTTCGGGGCTGGTCGAGGCGGCCGGGCTGGACGTCGCCGCCCGGTACCGCCCGGCCGGGCACGGTCACCTGGTCAGCGGCGACTGGTATGACGCGGTGCTGCTGCCGAACAAGGAAGTCCTGCTGGTGGTCGGGGATGTCGCTGGGCACGGGCTGGACGCGGTGACCGGCATGGTCGCGCTGCGCAATCACCTGCGCGGCCTGGCTATTACCGGGGCCGCCCCGGCCACCCTGCTCACCTGGCTGAACGGGGCCGCCTGTCACCTGGCGGGCACCATCGGCACCGCGGTGTGCGGCTGCTACGACCCGGTCACCCGGACGCTGCGCTGGGCTCGGGCCGGGCACCTGCCGCCGGTCCTGATCCGGGACGGCCAGGCCTACCATCTCGGCGAGCCGCGCGGGCTGCTGCTCGGCGCCGACCCGGACGCCCGCTACCAGGAGGAAACTACCTCGCTGCGGCTGGGCGACACCCTGCTGATGTTCACCGACGGGCTGATCGAGCGGCGCAACGAGCCGATCGACGAGGCCGTCGCCGCGTTGCTGCGCTTCGCCAGCCAGCCGGTGGCTGACATCAGCAGCTTCGCCGACCTGTTGCTGACCTGGGCCAGGTCCAACACTGGGGACGACGCCTGCCTGGTTGCCGTCAGCGTCCGGTGAGGCTATCCCTCGCTGGCCGCGCTCCCGCCGGCTGGGCTCTCGCTGGCCGGGGTGTCGTCAGCCGGCGTCTCGCTGGCCGGGGTCCCGCCTGCCGCCACCGCCGCGATCGCGTCGTCGGCCGTGTCGTACCGGGGCAGCCGGTCGGCCAGGCCAGTGATCCACAGTGTCTTGGTGTACCGGTACCGCGCGCCCGCCAGCGCCAGGACTCCGCCCTTGGCGGTGAGCTTCTTCCAGTGCCCTACAATGACGGCCAGCGAGCTGGTGTCCATGAACTCGACTGCGGACAGGTCGAGAATGATGCGGTCACTCTGATTGCGCGCGGTGATCATGTACTCGTCAAACTCACGGCTGGTTATCACGTCGAGCTCACCGCTGACCGCGATGACCACGGCCTGGCCATGACGGTTCGACGACAGCCGCAGTCCCTCCACGCACGCTCCCGGACGGTCAGCACTCTGGGTATTCCAACGCGGCCTTATCGTATGCCGAAACAATGTCTGCGCGATGCCCTGCATGGTCTCGCCGCTACGGGGAACCAGCGGCATCGTGGATAAGGGCGATGGGCCCGTCCAGGCGCTGGGGCCTGACGTGATGCCCACGGTGACCGGGACCGGTGCGGTCGACGGTGCCGCCCTCAGCCACTTCGTGTTTCCCTACCGCGGCACGGGCGAGTACCTGGAGTCCGTGCTGCCGTTCATCGCCGGTGGCCTGGCCGGGGCCGAGCCGGTCCTCATCGCGGTGCCCGGGGAGCTGGCCCGGCAGGTCCGCGCGGCGCTGCCGCCCGGCCGTGCGCCAGCCTTTGCCGACATGGACGAGCTCGGCCGCAACCCGGCCCGGATCACCCTGGCCCTGGCCGCGTTTGCCGAGGAGCATGCGGGTCGGCCGGTCCGCTGCGTGACCGAGCTGATGTGGCCGGGCCGGGCCCGGGCCGAGGCCGCTGAGGTGGATAAGCACGAGGCCCTGGTCAACGTGGCGCTGGCCAAGGTCCCCGCCCAGGTACTGTGCCCCTACGACGCGGCCCGGCTGACCCGGGCCACCATCGCCCGGGCTGGGCACACCCACCCGCTGATCCTGGCCGGGGGGCAGCGCGCGGAGAGCCGGGCCTACCGGGGGCACTCCGGCCCGCTGGCCGAGGACAGCCTGCCGCCTCCCCCAGCATCCGCCGAGTTCCTGGCCTACTCCACCCAGCTGCACTCGGTGCGGGCCCTGGTCGGCGGGTACGCGGAGCACGCCGGGCTGTCCGCGGACCGCAGCGCCGATCTCATCCTCGCGGTCAGCGAGCTGACCGCGAACACCCTGAGCCACACCAGCGGCGGCGGCACCGTGCACATCTGGACCTCCCGCCAGCACCTGGTCTGCCAGGTACACGACGATGGGTGGATCACCGACCCGATGGCGGGCCGGCGGCGGCCACCGCCGGGAGCCCCGGGCCAGGGTCTGTGGGTGGTGAATCACGTCTGTGACCTCGTGCAGATGCGGACCGGGCCAGCTGGCACCACGATCCGGCTGCAGATGCGGCTGGACAGCCCGGCCGCACTCCCGCTCGCCAGCTTCGCCCGGGCCCGGTGAGCCGCTTGCCTCGGGCTCATTACTCCGCTCACCCGGGCGGCGGCTTACTCGGGTGGCTCGGTGGCGCGCAGCGCGAACATGGTCAGGTTGTCGTGCAGGGTGCCCTTGCTGACGTCCAGCACCACGTCCCGGATCCGGGAAACGATCTCCATCGGCGGCCGCCCCACCTGGGCCACCAGCTCGTCGGCCAGCCGGTCCTCGAAGTCCAGCATCCCCGGCACGGACGCGCCGGTGACCCCGTCGGTGAACAGGAACAGCAGGTCCCCGGGGGCCAGGCTGACCTCCTGGGAGGCCGGCTCCGCGTCCGGGAACACACCCAGCGGCAGGCCGCCGCCCTTCAGCGGCCTGGTCCGCGCGTCCGCGGTGACCAGCATCCCGCCTGGATGGCCGGCGCTGCCGTACCGCACGTTCAGCGAGCCGGACTGCCAGCGCAGGTGGGCGACGGCAGCGGTGACGAACCGGCCGCTCAGGTCGTCAGCCAGCATGATCTCGTTGGCGCGGCTGAGCACGGTCGCCGGGTCGGCCTCCCAGTGCGCCAGCACCCGGATCGCGTGCCGGGCCGCCGCGGTCACCCCGGCCGAGCCCTGCCCCATTCCGCACACCTCGCCGATGGCGAGCCCCCACCCGTCCCCGCTCGGGTAGACATCGTAGAAGTCACCGCCCACCGTCTGCGCCCCGGTAGCCGCCACATGCACGGCGGCGATTTCGGCGCCGGGGATCTGGCGCAGCTCCTGCGGCAGCATGCTCGCCTGCAGCGCGTCCGCCACATCGGCCCGCTCGCGGAACATATGGTGCGACCGGATGGCCAGCGCGATCTGTTCCGCGATTCCCTCCACCAGCCCGGCGTCCGCCATGCCGAAGTGGCCGCCGGAGGCGGGCTTGGCCAGGGTCAGCACCCCGTAGCACTGCTCACCGGTGGACAGCGGCACCGCGAGCACCGAGGTCGCGCCGAGCAGCATGAGCAGCGGGACACCGTCAGGGTCGCTGTCCAGCAAGCCCGTGTCCTCCACGTGGCTGAGGAACACCGAGCTCCGCGATTCGTAGGCCTGGCCCGGCGCTGACTCCGGGGCTGGGTCCACCGCGGCGACGGTCTTCGCCAGGTCCCGGGCACCGGTGTCCTCCGGCCCGGCCACGCACTGGCGGCGGAGCCGCTGCCGCCGGGCGATGTCGATGATCACCCAGGTGCCGAGGTCCCTGGCCAGCAGCCGGGCCAACTGCTGGAGCATGACCGACTCGCTGACCGGCGCCTGCTCCAGCAGCAGCCGGGCGGCGGCGCTGACCACGTCGAGCCTGCGGGTCATCGTCTCAGTGACCAGGGCGACCTCCTCGCTGGCCTGTCCCTGGGCGCTGTTGCCGTCCACGCCCCGGAAGCTGGCCAGCGTGGGGGCGGAGGCGCCGGCCCAGCCGGTGACGGTGACGATCAGCCGGTCGGCATCACCGGCCAGGCTGACCTGAGACACGGTCAGTGTGCAGTCCACCGTCCCGTGCGCGCCGAGCAGGCTGGTCTCGAACTGGCGCGGCACGCCGGTCCGCAGCGCGGCGGCCAGGTGGGTCTGGGCCAGAGCCCGCACCGGCAGGTTCACGAACGCGGTGAACCGCTTGCCGGTCGGGTAGCCGGCCGCGGAGCTGAGCAGGTCACCCGCGGCAGCGTTGGCCCGGCGTACCACCCCGCCGGAGTCCAGCAGGAACATCGGCACTGGCGCCTGCCGGAACACCGCCTGCATCAGCCGCCGCTCGGCGTTCGCGGTGTCCTGATGGGCGTCCGGCGCGGTGGCGGCGCCGCTGCTAGCCAGGGCGTCGATAGCGGCGTCCAGCTCGGTGAGGGCCGCGTCGAGCACCCGCGCTGGCTCGGTCTGCGGAACGGCCGCGGCCCGCCGGATCGCTTGGCTGCGCGCGCGCAGCGCGGCTACCTCGTCATCGGGCTGCCGCGGCGGCGAAGGACGTGCCATACCCGCTCCGTTACCTCCGCCCGATGCCGGTAATCGCGCCAGAAGTAGCGCATAGCCCGGACGTCTCACGCTATCCGCACTTGCGTCCATAGTGCCACCCGGGTGCGCCTGCTAACAGCGAGCGAGGTCAGCCTGGCCATCGCGTTCTCGTGAGCGGCGGTCCCCGGGCCAGCGCCTGGTGCGCCAGGAGCCGCTGGCGGCTAGGCCGTGGCCATCAGCGCGCGGGCGGACGTGCGCAGCGAGCAGTCGAACACATCCGCCCGGCGGCTCGCGTCCATCAGGTTCGCGCCGATCGCGGCGAGGTCTTCCCGGCCCGGGGTCAGCAGCGTCACCCGGGCCCCGCTGACGCGGATGGCCTGCACCTCGCGGAGCAGCCCCGCGGTGAGCATCCGCCTGATCCGGTGGGCCGTCCACTCCCACGCGGAGCGGGCCCGGACCCGGACCCGGGTGGCGGCCGGGGCGAGCACGTAGACCTCATCCAGGCCGGCCCGGCCAGCAGGTCCGCGGAGGCCACGGAGCGCACCCCGCCGTCCACGTAGCGGCGGCCGCCGATGTCCAGCGGCCGGAACCAGCCGGGAATCGAGCAGGACGCGACCACCGCGTCCGGCAGTGAGGCCGGCGGGTCGCCGGGGCGGCCGAACGCCACCCGCTGGCCGGAGTCGTAGTCCACGGCCACGATCCAGGTCTGGCCGCGGTCCGGCCAGGCCGCCGCGCTACCCGGCGCAGCCGTCCCGGTCAGGCCGCCGAGCAGGGCCCGCAACTGGTCATGCTCAGCCCGGCCCCGGGGCAGGCAGGCGTTGACCACCACCCAGGGATGCACCCGGCGCGGCGCGCGCAGCGCTGTCTTGACCAGCTGGGGCGAGCCGATCCGCAGCTGCGGCCGGGGCGGCATGGCCGCGCCGCCCAGGTCGGGTGAGCCGATCGCGCTGAGCGGGCCGGCCAGGCCGCCGCTCTGGTGCGCGACCAGGTCCGCCACGGTGTAGCCGGACCGCAGCGCGGCGGCGAGCACGCTGCCCGCGCTGGTACCCACCACCACGTCCAGGTCCGCGGCGGGTACCGGCAGCCGCTCCTGGACCGCGGCCAGCGCCCCGGTCATCCAGGCCGCACCCAGGACCCCGCCGCCGCCCAGTACCAGCCCTATCCGCGGATGCGTCACGACGTCATGCTCCAGAGTGATTGCGTTAATTCTGGATTTCCCAGAAATTTGCCCGGATTCCACGGTACCCGGCCAGTGCGCGCGGCTAACCGCCTGGCCGTCCCGCTCGTCAGCGCCCGGCGGGACCACGGCTGATGACCTGCCGAGGCAACCTCGCCGCCCGGGCGCTGCTGTTTATCCGCAACGAACAACAGCCCGGCTACCCGTGCCCGCCCCGGTGCCGGGGAGACCCCGGGACTGACCTCGGGCTACCTGTGGTGGGGGTGGCGGTGTCCGCGGTAAGTGTTGGCCAGACCGCGGCCGGGCCGCCCAGGATAGGCGTGCCAGGGCCCGGGACCGGGCATGCCGGACAGAGCCGGTTCAGCGCACTAGGAGACGAGGCATTCACGGAGGAACCTGATGAGTGACAGCGCGGGTCAGGAGGACACCACTGGCGGCGGCGCGGCAGCGGCCGGGCAGGGCCGGCTGGCCCAGGTGATCGCGACCCGGGGCGGGCGGGCCGCCCCGGAGGCCCCGTTCGTGATCGAGCACCGCGAGGCGCTCATCTACATGCTGTGCGAAGCGGCCGAGCTGGAGCACGGCATCATGTGCCAGTACCTGTTCGCGGTGTTCTCGCTCAAGCAGTCGGCGGACGAAGGGCTGTCCGCGGCCGAGCTGGCCGCGGTCACCCGATGGCGGACCCAGATCTCCCGCGTGGCCGCGCAGGAGATGCTGCACCTGGCCCTGGTGCAGAACCTGCTGTCGGCGATCGGCGCGGCCCCGCACATGTCCCGGCCGAACCTGCCGCAGCCCGCCAACCACTATCCCGCCGGAGTGCAGCTCGCGCTGCTGCCGTTCGGCGAGGCCGCGCTGCGGCACTTCATGTTCCTGGAACGGCCCGAGGGCATGGACCTGCAGGACGCCGAGGGCCTGGCCGCCATGAACCGGGCCGCGGCGCACCAGCTGAGCGAGCGGGACATCGTGCCGCAGGGCCAGGACTTCGCCACCGTCGGGCACCTGTACCGGTCCATCGAAAGCGGGTTCGCCCGGCTGGCCGCCAAGTACGGGGAACAGTGGCTGTTCGTCGGCCCACCGCAGCGCGCAGGCCACCCCGCAGGACTTCCGCTGGCCGGACCTGGTCACCGTGACCGACCTGGCCAGCGCGCAGCGGGCCATCGACACGATCCTGGAGCAGGGCGAGGGCCCGCGCGGGCACTGGCGGAACGCCCACTTCGGCCAGTTCGTCGCGATCTTGGACGAATACCAGCAGGTGACGCAGGCCAACCCGGCGTTCGACCCGGTCCGGCCGGTGCTCGCCGCGAACGTGCGGCCGTGCCAGGGCCCGGTCCAGGTACCGCTGATCACCGACCCGCTGACCGCCCGGGTGACCGACCTGTTCAACGTGGCGTACGAGATCCTGCTGCAGATCTTCGAGCGGTACTTCGCGCACACCGAGGAGACCCCCGGCCAGCTCGCAACGCTGGCGGACGCAACGGTCACGCTGATGCTGCGGGCCATCAAGCCGCTCGGTGACCTGATCACCACGCTGCCGGCCGGGCCGGAGTACCCAGGCCGCACCACCGGGCCCAGCTTCGAGCTGTTCTACGAGAACGACTACCTGATGCCGCACCGGAAAGCTGCCTGGATGCTGTTGGCCGAACGGCTGGACGAGGCCGTGTGGCTGTGCCAGGAACTGCAGGCCGCCGGGGGCAGGCCCTGTCCGCGCAGCTCGGCCCGATCGCTGACGCGCTGGCCAGCATCGCCCAGGACCTGGCCACCCACCTCCCGGCGGACAGCCCGCAAGCGCAGCGGGCCCGCCAGCAGCGGCCGGATGCGGCTGACCTGGCGGCAGCCCTGGACCAGGCCGATCGGCTGGCCGCGGCCGTGGCAGCAGCGGCCGCGGCGGCGCCCGCGGACGACCCGCTGGCCCGGGACATCGGCCGGGTGTCCGCCATCGCGTACGCGGCAGTGCGCGCGGCGGCCGCTGGCGGCCCGGACCAGACCAGCCTCGCGCCCCGCCTCACCGTCACGGCGCTCCGCCCGCTGGCGCAGGTGCTGGCCGCGGAACCCCGCCCCGTTGCGGAAAAAACAGCTGCGGAAGCAGGCCAGCAGGCTGGTGCGGCGGGCAGCGCGGACGACCTGATCTGGCAGGCGGCGACCACGGCCACGGAACTGCTGGTCACACTCGGCCCGCCAGGCCCGCCGGGCCTGGCCGAGGCGGCCGCGGGCCTGCAGGCGCTGGCGGTGGAGCGGGCCGCCGAGCCAGCCGCGGCCGCGGGCCGGTTCCGGGAGCTGATGGCCGGGCTGCCCACGGCGATCCGGGTCGCGCCGGATGGCCCGTACCTGGTCACGAACGCGCAGCTGCGCGATCACCTGGGCGCGCCGGTGCCCGCCCCGCCCCAGCTAGCCCTGCCTCAGCTAGCGCTGTGCCGGTGCGGCGGCTCAGCCCGTAAGCCGTTCTGCGACGGCAGCCACGTCAGCAACGGGTTCACCGGCGCCAAGGACCCGAAGCGGGTACCGGACCGGCGGGACAGCTACCCGGGCCAGCAGGTCACGATCCTGGACAACCGGGGCCTGTGCCAGCACTCCGGGTTGTGCACGGACCGGCTGGGCACCGTGTTCCGGACCAGCCAGGAGCCGTTCGTGGCGGCCAGCGGCGGGCGGCTGGACGAGATCATCCGGGCGGTGCGGGACTGCCCGTCCGGCGCGCTCGGCCTGGCCATCGACGGCCAGGAGCAGCCCACGCTGCGGGACTGGTCCGGGACCCGCGAGCCAGCCATCGAGATTACCCAGGACGGGCCGTACCGGGTCACCGGCGGGATCAGCCTGGCCAGCGGTGACGGCCGCGAGATCCCGCGGGACCTGGGCGCGTCCGCGGAGCACTACGCGCTGTGCCGGTGCGGGCACTCCCAGAACAAGCCGTTCTGTAGCGGCATGCACTGGTACGTGAACTTCCGTGACCCGGCGCCGCCCGCCGAGCCGACCCTGTTCGAGTGGGCGGGCGGCCTCCCGGCGCTGACCCGGATGACCCGGCTGCTGTACGAGAAGCACATCCCGGCCGACGGGTTGCTGGCGGCCGCGTTCGCGCCGATGCCGCCGGGGCACCCGGTACCGGAGGCCCGCGCCCTGGCCGAGGCTTTCGGCGGCCCGGCGGCCGGTCCTCCCCCGGACCTGCCGCCCACCGAGCTGACCGGGGAGCAGCGGGCCCGGTGGGCGGCGCTGGCCGCCCAGGCCGCGCGGGACGCCGGGCTGCCCGCGGATGCGGCGTTCCAGGCCGCGCTGAGCTCGTACCTGGACTGGGCGTCGCGGACCGCCGCCGGGGCGCCCGGGGTGCTGTCCGGGGCACGGTCCGGCCCGGGACAGGCCAGCCCAGGACAGGCCAGCCCGGGGCGGCCCGCGGTCCGGTGGGACTGGACCGCGGCCGGGCCGCCCGCCAGCCCGCCGGACGCCGCGGAGCAGTCCAGCCCGGAGCAGCCCACCCCGGAGGTCCCGGTGCCCGGGCCCGGCGAACCGGTCAGCTTCGCGGCGCACATCCGGCCGCTGTTCCGGGAGAGCGACCGGAAGTCCATGTCGTTCGCGTTCGACCTGTGGTCCGCCGACGATGTCCGGGCGCACGCCGCGGAGATCCTGGACCGGCTGCGGGACGGCTCGATGCCCTGTGACGGCGGCTGGCCGCCGGAGCGGATCGCGGTGTTCCAGCGCTGGGCGGTATCCGGCACCCAGCCGTAGCGGCGGCCCAGCCTTCAAGGTCCGCGACCATCGCGGCCGGCTGGAGCAACTCAGCTTGCGTGAGGCACCGCAACCCGGCCCCGCCAGGTGGGCCGGTAGACGTACGCGCCGTCCGCCTTGTAGTCGAAGCGGAACCCGGTTGCGTGCAGGTACCGGCGCAGGGCCGCGCTCTGGCCATCGCCCCAGTTCCAGTCGATGACCCAGCCGACGCCCATGGCCCGGGCATTCCGCTGGGCCGCGGCCAGCTCCGCCGCGGTGAGCGGCGGCCGGCCTGGACGTTGAGCAGGTTCCAGTAGAACGGCTGCGCCTCCACCCCGGTCACGGTCGGCTGCGGCACCCGGGAGATGAAGCCGACCGCACGCGGATGACCGTCGGCGGTCTGCAGCACCTGCGCTTCCGGATCGAAGCCGCTGCCCACGATGTTGGTGCCGCCCCGGATGCCGAACGGGATGTCCACCACCAGCGAGCCGGAGTGGTCGGCGGCGATCGGGCCGTCCACCGCAGGCAGCGAGGTCGGCATGGTGCCCATCGGGTTCGGGTTGCCAGACCAGCCGGCCTCGAAGAACGCGAGCACCGCGACCACCGCGATGGCCGGGGCGGCGTGGTAGCGCAGCCAGTTCACCGCGGCTCCCGCCAGCAGGGACGCGGGCACGATGCCGAGCATCATGATCCGGTTCGCTTCGCGGAAACCGGACATGCCTGGGATCCGGACGAACCAGCTGTACGGCATGATGGCCGACACCGGCCGGCCGTACAGCGACATCGGGACCGGGATGAACTCGTGCGAGCCGATCTTCAGCACCGCGCCGAGGGACAGCAGGATGCAGCCCAGCCAGAGCAGGGCCAGCCGCCGGGTCCGCCGTTGCCGCCAGCCCACCACCACGCCGAACACCGCGAGCAAGGACAGCACCAGGCCGTAGGTGGCGATGCCGTCGCCGGTCGGGCCGCTGTAAGCGAAGCCGAGACCGCCCAGCCCGTAGTTGCCCACCCGCGGCGAGAGCAGGAACATGTCCGGCAGCTGCACGCCGCTTACCACGTACGAGGTGGCCAGGGCCCCGGTCGGGGAGCCAGCGCCACCCGACGCGAACTGCTGGACGATCGCGATGATCTGCGGGCTGGCCACTACGGCGCCCACCGCCAGGGCCAGCGCGGCCGGCTTCAGCTGAGCGGTGACCGGCCGCCGCAGCAGCCACGGCAGCAGCGGGCAGGCGGCCAGGATGATGGCGAGCACGGCCAGTTCCTGGTCCGTGAGCAGGGCGGCGCCCACGGCCACGCCGAGGATGACGGCCTGCCGCCGGTGCCGGCCGGCGGGTGAACCGTACCGCCGCCTCCAGCACGATCGGCAGGAACAGCGCCCCGGCGGCCAGGTTCATGTGGTACCAGGACCGCCAGGTCAGCATGGAGGACAGGCCGAAGAACGCACCCGCGGCGATCGCGCCGACCTGGGACGGCAGCCACAGCCGGGCCACCCGGTACATGGCGTAGCACATCAGCCCGGGCAGGGCCAGCGACAGCAGGTTGTAGGAAGCGCTCGGGCCGAATACCGCGGTGACCGGGATCAGCAGCACGCTGGGCAGCACGACCAGGGCGTGCAGGCCAAGCTGGGTGCCCACGGGCGCGGCGATGGACCGGGTGAACCACGGGTTGCCGAAATGCTCGATCTGGTGGGCCACCCACCAGAAGCCCCAGACGTAGCTGCCCGCGTCCCGGGTGTCGGGCAGGCTGCCGGTCAGGTAGGTGGCGCGGGGCCAGGACACCCCGATGCCCGCGGCCAGGAAGCCGACGAGGATGACCAGGTGGCCGAGAACCGGATGGCGGACAGCCCGGGCGGGGGTGGAGGCAGGATCGCCTGGCCTGGTGCTGCCCTGCCGGGTGCGGGCTGGCCCAGGGCGGCCTGGCCGGGTGCGGCCCGGCATAGTCCGGCCTGACTCTGGGCGAACTGACTCTGGGCGAACTGACTCTGGGTGAGCTGACTCTGGGTGAGCTGACTCTGGGTGAGCTGGCGCGGCCGGAGAGGACGGGTCGGCGGAGTCAACGCCGCCGTCCGCGCCCGGCGCTGCCGGCGCCTGCCCATCAAGGTCCACTCGGTCCATCCGTTTCCCCGCCTCGTGCTGCTCCGCGCTGGATTCATGACTGTTCGCCGGTCCCGGCGAGGTGGACGGTGCAGGCAATGTCGAAGGCCAGTGCGGCTGGTGCCTGTGCCCCGTCAAGTGGAGCCGTGCCAGTGTACCGGCCGGCCGATTCCGGTCAGATAATGACCGGCCCTGACATGTTTTCAGCGATATTGCCGAGATACGGGGAGTGAAGACTTTGCCATTGATTTGTCATCGTTTTATCAGCCAATAGCTTTCCTGCCCGGGCGGCCCGGCTTACGAGCACAAATCGTTATCGTGCGGCTGGGCGGGCCTGGCTGGCAGGCCACCCCGGCCAGTCGGGCCAGCCCCGGCCAGTCGGCCCAGCCCCGGCCAGTCGGGCCAGCCCCGGCCAGCGGGTCGGGCAGCCCGTGGCCAGCGGCCCGGCCAGCCCGGACCGGCGGTCCGGCCAGCGAGGCAGGTGCCGGGCGGGTAGGCTATCCGCGCTATGACAAGCGAGGCCGAACTCATCGTGCAGCTGCCGCGCGACAGCGCGGTAGACCGCAACCTCCGGGCCGATCTGCCCCCGAGCCTGCTGACCGGTGAGGTCGTGCTGGACCATCTCGCCACCGGCGAGGGAGATGGCAGCGGGCTGGGACGGCCAGAGCGCGGTGAGGTCGTCTTGTCGGTACTCTCCCCCGAGGCGCTGCGACAGCAGGCGCAGGAGGTGCGCGACGTCGTCCGCCAGGCCGCAACGGGCGACAAGCCGCTGGTGATCCTGGTCGAGGCCGCTGAGTACCTGCGCCAGGACGAGCTCGACGTGGTGCTGGACGCCGCCCGCCGCGCGCACCGTCAGGTCATCCTGCGTCTCATGGCCGACGCCTGAGCCGAGCGGCTGGTAATGGCGGTGACTGCGCAGGCTGGGTACACCACCGGCTCGGTGACCTCCGCCGACGGCACGATCATCGGCTACCGCCAGTTCGGCCAGGGCCCCGGCGTCATCCTGGTCCATGGCGGCCTGCAGGCCGCCCAGAACTTCACCAAGCTGGCCCAGGCGCTGGCCGGGTCGTGCGCCGTATACGTGCCAGACCGCCGCGGCCGCGGGCTGAGCGGGCCGCATGGTGCGCGCTACGGCCTGGCGGCCGAGGCCGCGGACATCGCCGTCCTGGCCCAGAAGACCGCGTCCCGGAACGTGTTCGGGCTGAGTTCAGGGGCGCTGGTCGCACTCCAGGCCGCACTGGCCCGGCCGGCCATCCGCCGGGTCGCGGTATACGAACCGCCCCTGTCAGTTGATCACTCTGTCCCGCTGGACTGGGTGGCCCGGTACGACCGCGAGGTGGCCCGGGGACGGCTCGGCCCGGCCGTGGTCACCGCCATGCGCGGCACCCAGACCGCGCCGCCGCCGATCCGGTTCACCCCGCGGCCCGTGCTGGACGTGCTGTTCACCGCGCTGCTGCGGCTGCCCGGTGCGCGGGCCAGCCCGGACGGCCACGGGGAACAGGTCCCGCTGCGGGCGCTCGTGCCCACCATGCACTACGACGCGCAGCTGGCCGCCGAGAGCGAGGGGACACTGCCGGCCTACGCCGCCCTGTCCGCCGAGGTGCTGCTGCTCGGCGGCAGCCGGAGCCCTGCCTATCTGAAGACCGCCTTGGACGCGCTGGCAGGGGTGCTGCCCGGGGCCAGGCGGGCCGAGCTGCCCGGTTGCGGTCACCTGGCGCCGGACAACACCGGCCAGCCGGAACGGGTCGCCGCGGAACTGCGCCAGTTCTTCACCGCACGCTGATACCGGAGGATGCCGTGACCCCGTCCGGCCCAGGATCAGCCAGGACAGGTCGAAGTTCACCGACCCTGCTCAGTTCACCCACCCCGATCAGTTGGGTGAGGCGGGGACGGATGCCTGGTCATCGCAGATTACTCTTGTTTCTCGATCGAGATAATAGGATAATGTCGTCATGTCCTCGATACTGCCGCTGGCTGGCCACGATCACATGCCGATGGAGGTCCCTGTCATGACGGCTGAGGTGCTGCTGCCGAACCACGGGCAGCTCTGATCATGACCGCCCTGGACGAATCCACCGTGGACGTCAGCGCCGCTGAGTTCCGGCACGCGATCGGCCATTTCGCCACCGGGGTATCGGTGGTGACCTCGGTCGGCCCGGAGGGCGAGCCGGTCGGCACCACGGCCAGCGCAGTCAGCTCGCTGTCCCTGGACCCGCCGCTGGTGCTGGTCTGCTTCGACCAGGCCAGCCTCACCCTGCAGGCCGTGCTCGGCCACGGCGCGTTCGTGGTCAATGTGCTGGCCGCGCGGCAGCAGCACCTGTCGGCCAACTTCGCCCAGCGCGGCCGGGCGGCGGCCTGGGATGGCGTCCGGCACCGCCCGGGGCTGACCGGCAGCCCGCGACTGGACGGGGTGCTGGCCGCGCTGGAATGCACGGTCGAGCACCGGCTGCCTGGCGGTGACCACGAGATCGTCGTCGGCCGGGTGCGTGACGTGCAGACAAACAGCGCGGACACTGCCCCGTTGCTGTTCTGGCGCGGCTCGTACGCCTCTCTGGGCGAGGCCTGAGGTTTCTGGCCAGCACCGCTAGCAATCCCACAGCCCCGCAGCCGCGCAGGCCCGGAGCCCTGCACCCGGTTGAATTTCCCGGGATGAATTTCGTAGCATCGCCAGCGTGACCAGTCAGGCGTATTACGCGGCACATAGCCCCGTCACCGATCCAGGCCAATTCGCGGCCCGGGTAAGCGATATACCTGCCAGCTTGCCCGCGATGCGGGCCGCGGCCCGGCAATTGGTATTCCATTACCGTAGCGACGGCGATTTCGCCGAGAATGGCATCGAGGCCGGCCGGATAACCGAGATCGACACCCGGTACGCCGAGGACATGCTGGCACGGCTTGTCCACCTGGCTGACCTGCCACTGGGCTCCCCGCGGGCCCCGTCTCAGCGGCTCGTGGGCTGCTGCCGGGACTTCACGGTGCTGTTCCTGGCCATCGCCCGCCAGCATGGCGTCTCAGCCCGGGCCCGGGTCGGATTCGCGACCTACTTCACCCCGGGCTGGTTCATCGACCACATGGTCGCCGAGGTCTGGGACCCGGCCGGGCAGCGCTGGCGGCTGGTCGACCCGGAACTGGCCGACGACCATGCGGACCCCGCAGACGGGGCCCGGATCGACCCGGAGGACGTGCCCGCCAGCCGGTTCCTGACCGGCCCGGCCGCCTGGCGGTCCTGCCGGGTGGCGATCACCGACCCGGCACGGTTCGTGGTGGACCCTGGCCTGGATATCCCGGTGACCCGCGGCTGGCTCTACCTGCGCCACAACCTCGTGCACGACCTGGCTGCCCTGGCCAAGAACGAGATGCTGCTGTGGGACTACTGGGGCGTTGCCGACGGGGTGGCCGAGCCGGGGCCGCAGCAGCTCGCCGCCTTGGACGAATTGGCCGCGGCCACCTGCTCGGCCAGCGTCCCGCCCAGCCGGGTCCAGGCGCTCTACCAGCGCGAGGGCTTCCGCGTCCCGCCGGTGATCACGAGCTACTCCGCAGCCAGCGATACGCCCCGGGTCCTGCGTCACGATCACGGCCGATTCGTGCCCACGGACACCGCCGATCACCTGCGGTCGCACTGACGGCTGCCGTAGGGCGCCCGAGAGCAGCTGCCCGCGGCGTCAGCCGGGCCCGGGTCGCAGGCCAGCGAAAATGATCGTGAGAGTGCGCCGCTGCAGGTCGGCGGTCCAGCCACCGGCCAGTGCGCCCTGGCAGGTGCTGGCGAGCAGGGCCAGCACCTCATCCGCCCGGACGTCCTGGCGGACCGCGCCGGCCTGCTGGGCCCGGGCGAGCAGGCCCTCGATCTCCGGGCGCAGCAGCTGCACCGAGCCTGCCGCCTGCAGGGTCAGCCCGGTCCCGGCGAGCAGGTCGGCGACGGTCTTCTGCTGTGCTGCCTGGCTCACCGTCTGGGTGAAGAAGGTGAACAGCCCGGTCGCGGGATCACCATCAGCGATGAGCGTGGCAGCTTCCTGAGCCAGCCGGGACAGCAGGTCCTTCATGATGGCCTGGAGCAGGGCCTGCTTGGCAGGGAAGTGCCGGAAGACCGTCCCGATCGCCACTCCGGCCCGCTCCGCGACCTCGTCTGTGCTGGCCCCGGGTCCTTTCTCGGCAAAAACGTCCCTGGCGGCGGCGAGGATGCGGGCCCGGTTCCGGCGGGCATCGGCCCGCATGTCCCGGGCGTCCGCAGGCCGGCGCCCGGCCCCCCTCTCACCGGACACCCAGCGCTTCCCCTCTTTGACAAAATGAGTAGCCACTCATCATGAAGGTGAGCATGCGCTCACTTTACTGCTGACCAGGAGGATCCTGATGACCCGGCCGGTCAGTGTCCCGCAAGATCCGGGCGCCCTCCCCCTCCGGCCGACTCGGGAGTGGCGGCGGCCAGCTGCTGTGCGCTGGCCTGTGCGGTCCTCACCGGATACCTCGTGGTGAGCGCGGCCTGATCCATCCGGCCGATGATTCTTCGGCCCGGCCACCGTCAGAACGTCAGTGCGCTGTGATAATCCCCTGGTAGGCGATAGCCGGTCCAGGAGGTCACGCCGGGCACGACCCAGGCGGAACGCTGAATCTGGCAACGGTGGAGGTAGAGCGGCCATGAGTGACGTGCGAGTATTGGTCGGTACCCGGAAGGGTGCGTTCATCCTGACCTCGGACGGCAAGCGGGAACGGTGGCAGGTCAGCGGACCCCATTTCCCGGGCTGGGAGATCTACCACGTCAAGGGATCCCCCGCAGACCCGTCCCGGCTGTATGCGTCGCAGTCCAGCGGCTGGTTCGGGCAGCTGATCCAGCGCTCCGACGACGGCGGCGCGACCTGGCAGCCGGTGGGCAACGAGTTCAGTTACGACGGCGTACCCGGGACGCACCAGTGGTACGACGGGACACCGCATCCGTGGGAGTTCGCGCGGGTCTGGCACCTGGAACCCGCGCTGGACGACCCGGACACGGTTTACGCGGGAGTGGAGGACGCGGGCCTGTTCCGGTCGACGGATGGCGGGCAGCACTGGCAGGAACTGCCCGGGCTGCGCGGCCACGGCACCGGGCCGTCCTGGCAGCCGGGTGCGGGCGGGATGTGCCTGCACACGATCCTGCTGGACCCGGCCGCGCCCGGCCGGATGTTCGCGGCCATTTCAGCTGCCGGCGCGTTCCGGTCCGATGACGCAGGCGAGACCTGGCGCCCGGTGAACCACGGCCTGCATTCCGAGGGCATCCCTGATCCCGGCGCCGAGGTGGGCCACTGCGTGCACCGGATCGCCCTGCACCCCGCGCGCCCGGGCGTGCTCTTCATGCAGAAGCACTGGGACGTGATGCGCAGCGACAACGCGGGTGAGTCGTGGCGCGAGGTCAGCGGGAACCTGCCGACCGACTTCGGGTTCCCCATCGATGTGCACGCGCATGAGCCGGACACCGTGTACGTGGTCCCGATCACCAGCGACTCTCATCACTTCCCGCCCGAGGGGAAGCTGCGCGTCTACCGCAGCCGGACCGGCGGTGACGACTGGCAGCCGCTCACGGCGGGGCTGCCGCAGCAGCATTGCTACGTCAACGTGCTGCGGGACGCGATGGCCGTGGACTCCCTTGACTCCTGCGGGATCTACTTCGGCACCACCGGCGGGCAGGTATACGCCTCGGCGGACGCTGGCGACCACTGGGCGCCGATCGTCCGGGACCTGCCCTCCGTGCTGTCGGTCGAGGTGCAGACGCTGCCATGATCCGGGTGGTGCTCCCCGCACACCTGCGCGCGCTCGCGCGGGTCGACGGCGAGGTGGAACTCGCCGTGGCTGGCCAGGTCACCCAGGGCTCCGTGCTCGATGCCCTGGAGGCCCGCTACCCGGTGCTGCGCGGAACCATCCGCGACCACCACGGCGGGCGGCGCCGGGCGTTCATCCGGTTCTTCGCCTGCCAGCAGGACCTGTCGCACGAGCGGCCCGACACCCCGCTGCCCGGGGAGGTCGCATCCGGCACGGAGCCCTTCCTGATCGTGGGGGCAATGGCCGGCGGCTAGGCGTTACCCGCTGCAGGACGGTGGCTGAGGTGGCGAGCCAGCGACGCGCCGCGGGCGCGGCGCCGGGGGTTAGAGCAGTTATGTCGTTCAGCGTGTTTTGGATAGCGAACGCATGTTCTAGAAAGTAGGTTTGTCGCGTGAACCTGACGGAGTGGGCGCGCGCACAGGGCATCCATGTGACGACCGCGTACCGCTGGTACCGGGAGGGCGCGCTGCTCGTTCCTGCGCGGAAAGTCGGCCGGCTCATCCTGGTGTCCCCGATACGGTCGCTGCCTCCTCGCAGGGAGGAGCAGGCCTGTATGCGCGCGTGTCCTCTCATGACCAGAAGGCCGGCCTGGACCGGCAGGTTGCACGCCTGCCGGCGTGGGCGGTGCAGGCGGGGATGCCTGTGGTCCGGGTGGAGGCCGAGGTCGGGTCCGGGATGAACGGTGCCAGGGCCAGGGCGCGGCGGCTGCTGGCCGGCCCGGCGGCCGCTGTGATCGTGGTGGAGCACCGCGACCGGCTCGGGAGGATGAACACGGAACTGGTCGAGGCCGCCCTGTCCGCCCATGGCCGCCGCCTGGTGGTGCTGGACGACAGCGAGGTGACTGACGACCTGGTACGGGACATGATCGAGGTGCTGACGTCGTTCTGCGCCCGCCTGTATGGGCGCCGGCCGGCACGGAACCGTGCGCTGAAGGCCGTCGGGTGCGCCCAGCGGGACATCGGCCCGCAGGCCGTGCTGGAGGGGGGGAGCGCCCCGTGCGGGGATACCGGGTGAGCGAGTTGCGCCCCATCGCCGGCCCGTTCGTGGCGGCCGCCCCCGCCGGGGCGCGAGTGCGGGCCCGGCTCCGCGTATCCCCGCAGGACGAAGCCGTGCTGCGGGCGGCCGGCACGCATCTGGGGTCGCTGGCGGGGCGTGACCTGGCGGCGCGGTGCGCGGAGGGCCGGGTGGACGCGAGAGGGGAGGCAGTCTCGCGTGCGGTGCGGAAGCGGGCGCTGACGGCGGAATCCTCGTCCCGGTGGGCGGGGACGATCACCCGTACGAGCGAGGATCAGCTGCGGCTGGCCGGGCAGAACCTGCGGGCGGAGCGGGCCAGCCTGCAGGCCCGCGTCCGCCGGATCGAGGCGCGGCTCGCCGTGCCGGCGGGCGGGAAGTCCGGGCGGGCCCGCGGGTATGCCACCCCGGCCGAGCGGCATGCGAAAGTGATCCGTCTCCACGCGCTGAGGGCAAGGCTGGCCCGGGTGGACCGGCGGCTGGAGGCGGGGGCGGTATCGGTGGTGCGGGGCGGCCGGGGCCTGCTGCGTAAGCGCGGCAACCTCGCCACCGCGGGAATCACCGAGGCGGAGTGGCGGGCGGAGTGGGAGTCGGCGCGGCTGTTCCTGACCGCCGACGGGGAGAAGGGCAAGCCGTGGGGGAATGAGACGATCCGCGTGCACCCGGACGAGGGCTGGCTGGAGCTGAAGCTGCCCGCCCCGCTGGCGCACGTGGCGAACCGGCCGCACGGCCGGTACCGGCTGTCGTGCCAAGTCGCTTTCACCTACCGGGGCGATGAGGTCGCCGCGCAGGCCGCCACCGGCGCCATCCGGTATGACATCACCTGGAACCCGGCACGGGACCGGTGGTACGTGGACGCGTCCTGGACGACCGACCCGGCACCGGTCCCGTCGCTGGAGGAGCTGAGACGGCAGCCAGTCGTTGCGGTTGATGTCAACGCCGGGCACCTCGCGGTCGCGGTCGTCGCGGCGGACGGGAACGTCACCGGCACTCCCGTCACGGTCCCGCTGGACCTGGCCGGGCTGCCCGCCACGGCCCGGGACGGGCGGCTGCGGGCCGCCATCAGCATCCTTATCGCCACCGCGAAAGAGCACGGTGCTCGCGCGATCGTGATTGAGGACCTGGACTTCGCCGAGGCCCGCGAGCAGGGCCGCGAGCGGCACGGAAACCGGCCCTCGCGCGGCCGGCGGGGCCGCGGGTTCCGGCGGCTGGTCTCCGGCATCCCGACCGGGAAGTTCCGCGACCGGCTCGCGCAGATGACCGCGAACGCGGGCCTGCACGTGATCGTCGTGGACCCGGCCTACACGTCCCGGTGGGGGGCCGAGTACTGGCTCGGCCCCCTGCGGGAACACCACCCGAAGGCGACCGGGCACCACGCGGCAGCGCTGGTGACCGGGCGACGCGGCCTCGGCCACCGGGCCAGGAGACGCGCGGCAGGGAACCGCACCGCCCCGGAGGAGGCGGCACGGCCAGCCCAGGCGCGGCCCCGGACCACACCGGCAGCCAGGCCCGCACCAAGGAAGCCCGCCACCCCACGAGGCCCCCGGCAGCCACCCGGCACCAAGACCAGGCAGCCTCAAAGGATCATGGCGGGCGACCAGGCAGCCCAGGACCGTCCGGGGCCGCCGGCTAGCCCGGACTAACTCCCGCTAGCTCAACAGGAACGGTATCAGGGTGGCGTCTTGGACTGCAGTGCGCTAGCCGAGGCCCGGCGGAGCGTCCCAGCGCCGCCGATCAGGGCCCGCCGCCACGGCGGAGTGCCCTCGATCTCGATTTCCAGCGAGAAGCTCAGGAATGTCCTGATGACCACGATGAGCCCGAGCACGAGAACATTGTCGAGGGTCGGCGCGACCGCAACGGTGCGCACCAGGTCGGCAGCGACCAGAACTTCCAGCCCGAGCAGCAGGGTCCCGCCGAATGCCTGGCGCAGGACCAGGTAAGCCGTTGCCGACCAGCCGGACCGCCGCGCGGCCACCACCGCGAGCACGAACGACCAGACCACGCCGACGACCAGGATCGCGGCTCCCAGTGCCTCGAAACCCTGGGCAACGTGATCCATCAGCCCCGTGAACGTCTCAGCCGACGCCTCGGCCGCAACCGCTGCGAGGATCATGTACCGCTGCCCCGCATACCGTCTCCTCGCCGCAGGGTTTATCTGGCCGGGTGGGCCATGGTGTCCAGCACTGCGGCAGTGGCCAGGATCAGGACGTCGTTCTCGTCCGGAGCCACCTCGACTCCGTAGGTGTCCCGGACCCGGAACCACCGCTTGGAGACTTCAGCGACCTTTGCCCCGTCCCGTTCGATCTGGTACTCGTGGTCGACGATGTTGCCCTGGACGTGCAGGTCCGGGCCGTCTTCGATCTTGACGATCCACCGCTCGCGCAACGGTGTGATCATGGCTTTCTTGACGGTGGCGACCCGGTTCCCGTCTGGTCCCTCGATCTCCATGCTGTCCTTGATGTGCAGCATTCGTTCCTGGATCTTGTACAGCTCGTGCCCGTCCATGTCCTCGAACAGGATGGTCTTGCGGATTCGCAGAGCCTTGCCGTCCAGCCTGAACACCCGCTCGCCGCGGTCGTTTTCGATCACGTAGTCGTCGCCGATGGAGATCATGCGCTGGCGCATCTGGTACCGGGTGGCCTCCTGGTCAAAGCGCCGCTCTCGCCGTCTCTTGCCGAACAATGCCCCAGCCCCGATCGTCCGTACCGCATGTCCGTGATCACCGGCCCTCAGTATCCATCGGGCAGGAACAGTGCACATCACCCGTTCTGGGGAGCATCGCGCAGGAGGCAGCGGGAGCCCGGGTGCGCGGTCGAGTTGTCGATTGCCTCGCCCTGCAGGCAGCCGGGCAAGCACGCGGCGGGTGTGCCAGGTGCCATCGGTGTGCAGGGTGCGGGGGCTGGTCCGTTAGCTGCCACCTGTCACGGGTGATGTCAGGCAGCGGGCATGAGGCGTTCACTGGCGGTGAGATCTGCAGGCGGGTAAGCGAAAGGGAGCTGGACGGCATGCCACTGGAGGAGTATGAGCCGGGCACGGCGTTCCCGGGTGTGATCGGGCGGACGACCGATGAGTCGAGCCCGGCGTGGCCGCGGCCGCTGCGGGCCGCGCCTGGTGCGCCGAACGTGCTGATGATCGTGCTGGATGACACCGGGTACGGGCAACTCGGCTGTTACGGCAGCCCGATCGCCACGCCGAATTTCGACGCGCTGGCGGCGGGCGGGCTGCTGTATACGAACATGCACACCACGGCGCTGTGCTCGCCGTCGCGGTCGTGCATCATCACCGGGCGCAACCACCACGCGAACGCGACGGCGGCGATCAACGAGCTGGCCACCGGGTACCCGGGATACAACGGCCAGATCCCGTTCGAGAACGGGTTCTTGTCGGAGATGCTGCTCGCGCACGGTTACAGCACCTACATGGTCGGCAAGTATCACCTTTTGCCGTCGGAGTTCGAGTCCGGGGCCGGGCCGTTCGACCGGTGGCCGCTGGGCCGCGGGTTCGAGCGGTTCTACGGGTTCCTAGGGGGTGACACCAGCCAGTGGCACCCGGACCTGGTTCATGACAACCATCAGGTGGAGCCGCCGCGCACCCCGGAACAGGGCTATCACCTGACCGAGGACCTGGTGGACAAGGCGATCGAGTTCATCGCCGACGCCAAGCAGGTCGCCCCGCACAAGCCCTTCTACCTGCACTTCTGCACCGGCGCGATGCACGCCCCGCACCATGTGGCGAAGGAGTGGGCGGACCGGTACGCCGGGCAGTTCGACGACGGCTGGGACGCCTACAGGGAACGTGTGCTGGCCCGGCAGAAGGAACTCGGCGTGATGCCGCCCGATGCGGAGCTATCCCGGCACGACCCCGACGTCCCGGACTGGGGGTCGCTGCCACCGCAGGCGCGCCGCCTGGCCGCGCGGATGATGGAGGTGTACGCCGGGTTCCTGTCGCACACCGACCATCACATCGGCCGCCTGCTCGCCTTCTTGAAGGAGACCGGGGAGTTCGACAACACGCTGATCATGGTGGTCTCCGACAACGGGGCCAGCGCCGAGGGCGGCCCCGCCGGGACCACTAACGAGCTGCAGTTCTTCAACAACGCGCCGGAGACCCTGGAGGAGAGCCTGGCCAAGATCGACGAGCTGGGCGGGCCGGCCACCTTCGGCCACTACCCGTGGGGCTGGACCTGGGCTGGGAACACCCCGTTCCGCCGGTGGAAGCGGGAAACCTACCGGGGCGGGACCGCCGATCCGTTCCTGGTGCACTGGCCCGCCGGCATTAAGGCGGGCGGAGAGATACGCACCCAGTACGCACACATCATCGACATGGTGCCCACCGTGTTGGACGCGTTCGGCCTCCGGCCCCCTGCCACGGTCCGGGGCGTGACCCAGGCGCCGATCCACGGGGTCAGCTTCGCCCACACCTTCGACGCCCCGGCCGCTCCGACGCGGCACCGCACCCAGTACTTCGAGATGTTCGGGCACCGCGCCCTCGACCACGACGGGTGGCGGGCGGTCTGCCCATGGCCCGGGCCGTCGTTCGCCGAGGCCGGGAAGCCGTTCGGCGCGCCGATCACCGCGCAGACGCTGACCGACCTGGACGCCCACCACTGGGAGCTCTACCACATCGCCACCGACCCGGCGGAGAACCACAACCTCGCCGAGCAGCACCGGGACAAGCTCATCGAGCTGATCGCGATGTGGTACACCGAAGCCGGCAAATACAACGTGTTCCCGATCGACGGCAGCGCGGCGGAGCGGCTGATGACCGAGCGCCCGCAGGTCGCCGAGCCGCGGACGCAGTACGTCTATCGGCCGGGCACCCAGACGCTGCCGCTGTGGGTCGGCCCGCGGGTGTGCAACCGGCCGCACGCCATCACCGCCGACGCCGAGATTCCGGCGGGCGGAGCCGAGGGCGTGCTGCTGTGCCAGGGCAGCAACGCCGGTGGCTGGTCGTTCTACGTCAAGGACGGCAGGCTGTGCTACGCCCACAACTACGTCGCCCGGGCGACCTACCAGGTGTGCGCGCCAGACCCGTTGCCTGCCGGCAGGCATCAGCTCCGGTTCGAGTTCGAGCCCACCGGCAAGCCCGACTTCACCCAGGGCAAGGGGGCCCCGGGCCGGGCGCAACTGTACGTGGACGGCCAGCTCATCGCCCAGAACGAGTTCCCGGTCACCACGCCCATCGCCTTCAACCCCGGCGGGCTCACCTGCGGCGCCAACCCAGGCTCGCCCGTCACCCCGGACTACCCGGCCCCGTTCCGCTTCACCGGCACACTCCACACCGTCACCGTCGACCTGTCCGGAGACCTCATCACCGACACCGAAGCCGAGATGCGCATGGCCATGGCCCGCCAATAACCCCGCGGGCCAGCCACGCGGACGGCTGATCATTCACTTCTGCCCATCCTTCTAATAGGCGCCACCCCAGGCCGGGCAAGATCACGCGCAAGGGTGGCCGAAACTCAAGGTTCACGACACCCACCGCAACTGCGGGTCGCTGCTGGCGGCCCTCGACGTGCATCCTCGTGTCGCGATGCAGATCCTGCTGCACAGCAAGATCGCCGCCGCTGACACCCTCCACGTCACCGCGTCCGCGCTTGGCAGCCGAGTGCTCCGTCAGGCAGCCGACTCTTTCGAACGCGCCGCCCGTGCTCCCCATGGACGTCTCCCCCGCCCCGCCTCGGCCGGTAACAACCTGCGCCAAGCCGCCCGGCTGCTTGCAGGCGCCGGGGTCACCAGCAACGAGCCACAGATCAGCTACATCAGGCTCATTTCCCAGCTCGTCGCGCTGGCCAAAGCTCTCGCCGAGATGCGGACGGCCCAGCACCACGCCGCACAGGCCACGGCCGCGCGCAACGCGGCCGAATACTTGCACGCCGTGAGAGTCGGCGGCGTGACCCACGCGCCAGGCAAGCGCCCCCGGACCGGACCGTGGCCAGCATGGCCGACCTGAGCTTCCCCTTCCCGCCGGGCACGCCGCCGCGATCAGCAGCGCCTGGGCAAGGCGAGGACGCGCGGCCAGCCTCCCGCCCTCCTCGCGCGCCCCAGCCGCGTGGCCCCGCCCGATAGTCCGGTATGCCCTGCTGCCGCGCCGCTTCCGGTGCTCGGGCCGCCAGGGGCCCTGCGCTCCGGGTCGGCTTTGCCCTCGAAATTCCCTGGCTGCGGCAGCCCCGCCGATCTTCCCGCCGGCTAACCAGGAGCGTCAGCTGACCGTGCGTTTGTACTCGGCTGCTTTCTCGATCAGGACCGGCAACTCGGGCGGCCTGTCGAGGTCGGCGACTTTGGTGAGGGGCACCCAGGCACAGCCCGCCACCTCTTCCAGCTGCGGCGTGGCCGTCCCGCCTGCTGGGGTTAGCACGTACACCATATCGATGTGCTGGTGCGGCCCGGTCTTAGCATCATCGGGGATGTCCTGGACGCAGATGGTAAACGGCGGCGGGAGCACGGTGACCGCGGGATGGCTGAACCGCGTCTCGGAGATGATCTCGCAGGTGATGCCGGTTTCCTCAGCGACCTCGCGGACGACCGCCTGCACGGGGTCTTCGTCAGGCTCGACGTGACCGCCGGGGTATAGCCACCAGCCGAGCTTGCGGTGCTCGACCAGCAAGACGTTGTCGTCGCCGGACAGGACGATCCCGGAGGCGGTGAAGTGGCGGATCACTAGTCGTCCCCTTCGGTGGCGGCGTCCCGGACGGCATTCGCGATGTAGCGTAGCGTTGCCGGGCTCAGGCCAGGGTGAATCGGGATCTGGAAGGTTGCCGCGATCAGCGCCTCAGCGTGTGGGCAAGGCCTAGCCCAACGGGCGAACAGCGGCTGGCGGCGCAGTCCCCGCCAGCGGACGGTGTCCGGGCACAGGCCGCGGCTGGTCAGCGCAGCAGAGATCTGGGAGGCCGCCGCCGGGACAGTCCGTAGGACGAGGCAGTAATAGTTGGGTGTGTCGCCTGCGTCCAGTGTGAGTTCAGCCAGTTCGCAGTCGGCGGGGAGCGCACTGACGATAATACTGGCATTGGCTGTGCGTGCGGCAATCTGCCTGTCTAGTTCCGGCAGGCGACGCAGGCCAATGGCAGCCAGAGGTGCGGCGAGCTTGTAGTTCACGCCGTGTTGGCGGCCGGTGAGGTGGCCCAGCCTGGCGTAGGTCTGGGCGCCGAGGTACCTGAGTTGACGGCGATGGCATGAGTGGCGCCGAACCGGGCGGCGAGTGCGGCCTCGTAGTCCGCGACGATCTGAGCGCCGCCGGACAACATGCCGCTGGCCAGCACCTCCTTGATCGCGGCCGTCTCGTCCCTCGGGGTGGCGCGTACCGGTCTGGCACAGGTTGGGATCGGCTGTAGCTGACAGGGTCAGGCTGCATGGGTCAGCACCACCTTGATCGTGTCCCCGGGCCGGGCGTCGATGAGCTGGTAGGCGGTTTCCGCGCTGGTGAAGGGAATGCGGTGGGTGATCAGCTCGGCGCTGGTGAGCTTGGCATCCAGGACCAGCCTGCAGGCGACGATGTTCAGCCGGTGCAAGTCCCACGCGGGGTAGCCGGGTTGCGGGCAGCCGTTGACGGTCATGGAGGAGATCAGGGTGATCCTGTTGGGCACCAGGTCCTTCTCGATGCCGCGTCCCCGGCCGCGAACCCGGGCAGCCAGCGTCCGGCTGTCGGCACGCAGGTGCACGACGAGATCCGGCACGGGCAGGTCACCCGCCCACACGTCAACCGTTCGGCCGAACAGGTCAACGTCGGCTGCACTGAGGGTAAGGGCCGCAAAGACCCGGCTCTTGATCAGAGCCCAGTCCGCCACGACTGAATCTGCTTGGCGTAAGTGCCGCGCGATACCGCGAAGCGCGCCCACTCGCAAGGCCAGGAACGCCATCTCCATCGGCAACGCGACCGCTGCTCGCTGTGCAGGTGTGCCATGGCAGTACTCATTCAGGAACGGATTGCGATCGAACAGGTCGAGCGCGAGAGCGCCCCCGAGCCGGGCAGACAGCTTGGAGGCAAGTGTCGTCTTGCCGACCCTGTTGCACCGTCTACGGCGATGTACACGGCGGGTCCCTGCGGCCCGGCACCGGCCTGCTTCACGGCGATGTCTCCTTCCCTGGGCTGGGTTGATGCCGCGGAAATCCAGGTCTGAGTGCCAGGGATTCCGGACGGCGCTGGCGAGGCGGGGGCGCGCCGAGGATGGCGCTGACGGTGCGACCGCATGTGTCGTCGTGCCAGGTGAGCTGACATGCGAGGGAGGCGGCCAGGTAGAGACCGCGACCGTTCTCGGCGGGCCCGCTGGAAGCACCGGGGTCGCGGATGACGGGCTGAGCGAGTGATCCCTGGTCAGTCACGGCAATCCGCACGCCGTGCCGCCACCGGCTAACCTGAACGATGATCAGCCCGCCGGGCAGGCCGGAAGCGGTGTGCTCCAGCGCGTTGGTGAACAGCTCCGACAAAACCGTCACGGCGTCGTCGCGCAGCGCTGAGCCATCGAGCAACGACGCGACAAAGTGCCGAGCGACTCGGGCCTGCGCGGCGATCCCGGGAAAAGCCCGTGCCCAAGACAGCATGCCGGGAGCGCACCCAGGGCGGCGCGCGGATTGCGCCGTCGGACTGTCCTCGTAACTCTGGATGAGTCCTGGCAGAACTTGCGCTGCAGTTGGCGATGTCTCGCTCACGGCAACTCCGGCTGGTTGGCGGCGCGCTGCCGCTGAAGGTTGCTGCTCACGACGCAACGTTTGCATCGGTGGTTGGAGTTGGCGGAGGGCCAGCGAGGGGGCCACTATAGGGGCCACAACCAGTTCCATAGCGGCGACAAGGGGTCACATGGCCGACTGGTGGCTGGGCGAAGAAACGACCGGGGACTTAATCAGCCGGGCGCGTGAACGGCTGGGCAAGTCGCAATACGCTCTCGCCGAGGCTCTCCGGGAGGTCTCCGGGCGTAGCGATGGCGCTCCCGACCGGACCATGGTGGCCCGGTGGGAGACGGGTCGGCGCATCCCCACTCCTTACTGGCGCGTTCACCTGGCCGCCGTCCTGCAGCTCCCTGCCGCCGAACTCGACCGGGCCGCCGCAGCAGCAAAGGCCCGCCGGGCCAGCGACATCCAGCCAGCAGCCGGGTTCCCTTCCGGCGAGCGGATGAGGCACGTACTCGCGCATCCGGGCAGCGTTGACTTGATGAGCGTGGCCTACCTCCGCGAACAGGTGCGCCGTCTTGACGAGCAGTACGATCGCGCACCGTCAACTGCCCTGATCTCTGAGGCTGGGCAGCATCTGGGCCAGATCTCTTTCCTGGGCTCTCACGCGAGGCGCAGCTACGTGCGCCGGGAACTGCACGCTGCTGAAGCCGAAGCGGCGACCCTGATGGGCCAGCTTGTCTGGGACGCATCCCAGCGGCGTGAGCACGACACTGCGGTCGCCTACTTCGACCAGGCCTTCCGCGCCGCCCAAGAGCACGGCGACAAGTCGGCCGCAGGACTTGCCCTGCTCCGCAAGAGCTTCGTGGCGCTCTACGGGAGGCGGGATCCGGGCGCTGGGCTCAGCCTGACCCAGCACACTGCCAGCACGACCGCCGGCGCGAGCCATGTCCTCAACGGCCTGGCCAAGCTGCATGTCGCTGAAGCGCACGCCATGCTTGGCGATCGCCGTGCGTGTGAGCAAGCGCTGGACGCCGCCAGCGGGCAGTTCGCCCGGATCCAGCCAGGCGATCCGGCCATCGACCTGTTCTCCCCGACCTAGCCCGGGCGCCTGGCGGGATCGTGTTATCTCTTCCTCCGTGACGCCAGAGGGGCGGCGGCGATCCTGGAGGAGACAGCTCAGGCGCTGCGGGATCATTCCAAGTCCCAGGCCGTGGTCCTCGGCAATCTCGCCCTCGCTTACATCCGGCTCAGCCAGTTCGACGCGGCGGTCGCCTGGCTCAACGCCGCGATCGACGTCACCGAGCGCCACCGCGGCGGCGGCGGACTGAACATCATCTGCGCCGCAGGCCGCCAGCTCCGGCCATGGCGGGGCAACTCCGAGGTGCAGGATGTGTACGACCGGATCATGACCTTGATGGCGGCGTAAGGGAGCCGTCTTGACCACTGGAATCGACACAGCCAAGCAGGCGATCCGCATGCGTATGTGGGATCTGCTGGAACGGGAAGACGTCGTCGAGCACGGCGTGCATGGCTACATCCCCGCCTTCACCGGCGCTGACGCGGCGGCAGATCGCCTCGCCCAGCTCCCCGCCTGGCTCGCGGCCGAAGTCATCAAGGCAGTCCCCGACCGGGCTCAACAGCCCGTCCGGGAACAGGCCCTGCGGGACGGCAAACTGCTGTACATGGCCGTGCCGAAGCTCGCCGACGATCTTCCCTTCTACCTCCTGGATCCGGCCAGCCTCGCCGTGCCGCCCGCCGAAGCAGCATCGAGGGAAGAAGCCGCCCGGGCGGCTCGCAAGATCAGCGTGGCGCAGATGCGTCCCGTCGATCTGGTGATCTGCGGCAGCGTCGCCGTGAACCGCGACGGAGCACGGCTCGGCAAGGGCGCGGGCTACTCGGACATCGAGGTGGCGCTGTTGCAAGAGGCCGGGCTGATCGGCCCGAACACCGTGATCGCCACGACCGTCCACCCGCTGCAAGTCATCAGCGAAGCACTCCCGGAGACCGAGCACGACTTCAGCGTCAACCTGATCGTCACCCCGGACGAAGTGATCGAGTGTGGCCCCCCGCGACGCCCTGGCGGCCTCTACTGGGAGCACCTGACAGCCGAGAAGATTGCCGCCATCCCCGTCCTGGCGACGCGCGCCGCGACCAGCACAGGGGAGCCTGGTACGGCATGAGACAGGTGCCGTTGTGGGGCCGGGTCATCTTCTCCGACTGGCACGGCGTGCTGTCCCGCGACCCTTTCTGGGTCTCCATCCGCGGCAGCGCTAACCACCCGTTGCACGCCCAGCTGGAAGCGGGCATGGCCGGGGTGTTCGCCAGCGAGCGCGGTCTGGCCAACGAGTGGATGACCGGGCTGCTGTCCTCCGGTCAGGTCATCGCCGAGATGGGCATCCAGCTGGACCGGCGGTTCCGCGACGACTTCCTGGGCCGCCGCCTGGACCTGGACTGTGCCCGGATGCATGTCAACGCCGAGTTGTTCGAGGTGCTGCGCGTGATGCGGGCTGAGGCGATGGTGGTCATTGCCACCGACAACATGGACTGCTTCGCCCGCGCCTTCGCCCGCGCCCGCCACCGCAGGCGCTACCGCGCCGGTGCCTGGGAGACCCTGGCCGACTGGGCGGTGGTCTGCGACGACATCATCTGCTCCTGCGACGTCGCCGCGCTCAAGGCCGAGGACCCGCAGGCGTTCTTCGGCCCCTGGCTGGACGAGCACGGCATGGGCTTCGCCGACGCCGTGCTCATCGACGATCGCGCCGACAACTGCGCCGCCTTCACCGCCTGCGGTGGCACCGCGATCCGCTGGAAGATGGGCACCGACGGCATCAGCGAGATCACCGCCGGGCTGAAAGGCTGGCTGGACGCGGCCGCCAGGCTCGACGCAGCCACCCAGAAGGCAGACCACCGAACAATTGAATCAACCTGAGCCGCAGCGAACCCAGTCAACCTGAGCCGCTACTCGACGGGCTGCTCGGCCACCTCTGCAAGCCAGCAAACCACACCGTTGAGAGCCCCCCGGAAGGTGATCTCCCAGATTTCTCCCAATAAGAAGGAAGACCCCATCCTCCGAGTAGGATGAGGCCTGTCCGATAGAGCTTCTGACCTGGCCTTACGCCAGGGTCTGAACTGGTGGGCGATACTGGGATCGAACCAGCGACCTCCTCGGTGTGAGCTGACCTGACCCTATAGGGGCCGGGCGTCAGGCCGGACCCCCTTCCCTGCTCAGCCCGGTGAGCTTACGTTCCGGGGTGACATACGAGCTCGGGAAGGAGGCCCTCGATGTCTGTCTACGTCGGAATCGGCGTCCACCGCAAGCGTTCCCAGGTGGCGGTGATCGATCAGGGTGGCGAGGTGCTCGCCAGCCGCAACGTGCCCAACGGCGTGAAGCCGGTCCTGTCGGTGATCGGCGGCCTGCCGGCGGGCACGCCGGCAGCGTAGGAGGCCGCGTTCGGCTGGGGGTGGCTGCTGGAGCTACTAGAAGGCTACGGCTCCGGGCCGCACATGGTCCACCCGCTGCAGTGCAAGGCGATCGCCTCAGCGCGGCTGAAGAACGGCAAGGTCGATGCCGCCACCCTGGCGCAGCTGCTGCGCGCCGGCCTGCTGCCGGAGGCGTGGATCGCCCCGCCACAGGTGCGCCAGCTGCGGGCGATGCTGCGGCACCGGGCGCAGCTGGTGCGGCTGCGGACGCTGCTGCGCAACCGGATCCACGCGGTCGCGCCGATCACGGTCACGGCCGGCCGGAGGGCTGCCGGGGGCGGCCCTGGCCGCCAGTGGCTGGCCTCGCTGGAGCTGCCCGCCGTCTCCCGCGAGGTGATCGAGGACGGCCTGGCGCTGATCGGCGCGCTGCAGCAGCCAGGGCCGGCTGGACTGGGAGGTGCGCCAGCGGGCAAAAGCCGATCCGCGGGTCAAGGTGGTCACCCAGCTGCCCGGCGTGGGCCCGTTCACCGCGCTGGTCCTGCTCGCCGAGATCGGCGGCATCACCCGGTTCGGGTCCGCGCGCAAGCTGGCGTCCTGGGCCGGTCTCACCCCCACGGTGCGCGGCCCGGATCGCACCGTCCGGCACGGGCACATCTCCAAGCAGGGGCCGGCCTGGGTGCGGTGGGTGTTGTGCGAGGCTGCGCAGACCGCCAGGCGGCATCCGCAGTTCGCCGCCAGCTACCAGGACATCGCCCGCCGCCGCGGCAAGAAGATCGCCACCACCGCGATCGCCCGCAAGCTCCTCACCCGCGCCTATCATCTGCTCACCGACGCCAGCAGCGGCGGTGAGCCCCATTAGCCGGGAGGTCGCCAAGCCCCGGGCAAGCTCGCGAAACCGCATGAGCCGGCCCCCGCCGCGCTCGATGACCTGACTGAGCAGCCCGGTCCCCGGAGTCACGGTCATGAGCGACCTGCCAGCCTCAGGCAGGCGCCGGATGGGTGCATGTGAGACCACTCCGCCAGCCACACGCGACCCGGGGAACCAGCCAGCGACCCCGCACACGCCAACCCGCAGGAGGCTGTTCCTCGCT
>CAWDRD010000119.1:0-41814 GCA_963804455.1 uncultured Actinomycetes bacterium | reverse complement strand
CGACCGGGCGCTGCTCGCCGCGCAGCGGCCAGAGACCGACCGCCCGGCCGACCGGGTGCTGGACATCGACAACCCGTGGGCCCGGGTCCAGGCGCACCTGGTCTGCGGCCTGGCCGCGGTACTGCGCTGCCAGTGCGTGGTGCTCGCCCGGCCAACCCCGGGCACCCGGATCCACATGTTCGGTTTCGCGTCCGACCTGGAGCGGACCGAGGTCCTCTACACCTCGCTGCTGGTGCAGATGTGGCAGGGACTGATCGCAGCCGAGGTCCCGGGCTGGAGCCGCAGCCCGCGGGCGTGGCGGCGGAGCTGGCTGCTCGGCTTCACCTCAGCGGTGGTGTCCCGGGTCCGGGAGGCTGAGCAGCGGGCCACCGCCCGGGCGACGTCACCCGCGGCCGAGTCCGGGGACCGGACGGCCCTGGTGCTGGCCGACCGGCAGCTGGTCATCCGGCAGAACGTGGCGCAGGTGTACCCGGTGACCCGCAAGACGCAGGTCACCTATACCGGCAGTGGTTACGGGGCGGGGTATGCCGAAGGCCAGAAGGCGGATATCGGGTCGGCCCGGGTCCGGGCGGGCGGGAGGCGCGCGCTCAGTGGCACCCGGTAGCCAGCGCGCCGGGCTGCCCCAGCCTGGCCCGGTCCGCCGGGCTGCCCCAGCCTGGCCCGGTCCGCCGGGCTGCCCCAGCCTGGCCCGGTCCGCCGGGCTGCCCCAGCCTGGCCCGGTACGGTCGGCTGCCCCAGCCTGGCCCGGTACGGCGGGCTTCCTCAGGATGGTGGTACGGCGGGCTTCCTCAGGCTCGCCCGGTTCGGTGCGCCTGGCTGCCTCAGGCTGGCCCGGTGCGGCGGAGCAGGGCGAGGAAGATCGCGTCCGTGCCGTGCCGGTGCGGCCAGAACTGGGCGTAGCGGCAGCCGGGCTCCGGGCCGCGCAGGCCCGGGACCTCGGCCAGCACGGCGGGCGCGTCGAGCACCTCAACGTCATCCCGGGCGCTGAGCACGTCGGCCAGCACGGCCCGGGTCTCGGCGAGATGCGGCGAACAGGTGACGTAGCCGACCACGCCGCCCGGCCGGGCGGCGTCCAGCGCCGTGGTCAGCAGGCGGCGTTGCAGGCTACCGAGGGCTGCGACGTCAGCAGGTGACTTGCGCCAGCGGGCCTCGGGGCGGCGGCGCAGCGCGCCAATGCCGGAACAGGGCACGTCGGCGAGCACCCGGTCGAACGACCCTGGCCGCCAGGCGGGCTGGGTCCCGTCGGCGGTGACCGCCGCCGCCGCGCCAGTGACCGCTACCGCGTCACGGGCCAGCCGCGCCCGGTGCGGCCGCGCGTCAGCGGCCAGCAGCCGGGCGCCGCGCTGTGCGGCGAAGCCAGCCAGCACCCGCGCCTTGCCGCCGGGACCGGCACACAGGTCCAGCCACCGGCTGTCCCGGCCCGCCACATCCACGCGGGCCAGTGCGATCGCCGCCAGCTGGCTCGCCTCGTCCTGCACGGCCGCGCGCCGCTCGCGGATAGGGGCGAGATCTGCGGGGTCGCCGCCCTCCAGGTAGGCCCCCAACGAAGACCACCTGGTCAGTTTCCCTCCCCCGGTGACGAGTTCAGCGGGGTCGGCGAGTCCGGGTACCACGCACAGGGTGACCTTCGGCCGGCGCCCGTCCGGCCAGCCCAGTGCCGACGGGCCCACTGCCGGCGGCCCGGTGCCGCCTGGCCCACTGCCGGCGGGCCCAGCGCCGCCTGGCCCACTCCCGGCGAGCCCAGCGCCGCCTGGCCCACTCCCGGCGGGCCCGGTGCCGCCGAGCGCGTCGGCCATGGCCGCGGCGATCCAGCGTGGGTGGCTGTACCGGACCGCGAGATGGCCGAGCGGATCGGCGTCACGGGCGGGTGCCACCATCTCGATCCAGGTTTCCAGGTCCCGCGACGCGACCTTGCGGAGCACCGCGTTGACGAAGCCCGCGGAACGCTGGCCAGCCACGTCCTTGGCCAGATCGACCGAGGTGGCGACGGCTGCGTGCGGGCGGACCCGGGTGGCGAGCAACTGGTGGGCGCCGAGGCGGAGCACCTCGCGCAGTGGGGGGTCCACCCGGTCAAGGGGACGGTCGCTGCACACGCTGAGGACCGCGTCGTAGGTGCCGCGGCCGCGCAGCGTGCCGTAGCTGAGCTCGGTGGCCAGGGCCGCGTCACGGCCAGTCAGCCCGCGTTCGGCGAGGATGGACGCCAGCATCAGGTTGGCGTAGGAATCCCGCTGGGCCACGGCAACGAGCACGTCGTAGGCAGCCCGCCGGGCCGGATCAGCCCGCCCGGATCCCCGGGCCCGGCGCCCAGGCCGGCTGTGGCCGGTGCGGCGCTGAGGGCCGCCCTGGCCAGGGCGGCCCTCAGCGCCGGGCGCCGCGGCGCGGGCCGGGCGGGCATTGCCGGACGCGGTCATCCCGGTACCGCCATCAGGGCCGTCACGTCAGCTGCCGTCAGCCCCGATGCTGTCCTGCAGGCTGTCATGTCAGTGCCGTCATATCAGTGCCGTCATATCAGGCCAGCACCAGTGCGGCCTGGCCGGGCGCGCCGCTGCTGAGGTGCAGCCCGCGGGCCCATTCAGCCGCGCTCATCCGGCGCTTGCCCGGCGGCTGGACATCGCCGAGCTGGACCGGGGTGGTGCCGGTGCCGACCAGCACCGCCGACCGCAGTACCCGCAGCTCCCCCGGGGCCGGCACGCCGCCAGGACTGGGCGGCCCGCTCGCGGCGGACGACGCCAGGCCAGCCGCAGTCCGGGCCAGCGGCCAGAGTTTCAGCCGGGTGTCACCCAGCTCGGTCCACGCACCGGGTGCGGGGGTGCACGCCCGGATCTGCCGGTCCACCGCGGTGGCGGGAGCCTCCCAGCGCACCCGGGCATCTTCGGCGGTGAGCTTGGGCGCGAGAGTGATCCCTTCGGACGGCTGCGGCCGGGCTTCGAGCCGCCCGGACTCGATCCCGTCCATGGTGGCGACGAGCAACTCGGCACCAGCGATGGCGAGCCGGCCGAGCAGGTCGCCCGCGGTGTCGTCTGGCCGGACCGGCTCGGTGAGCACGCCATACACCGGGCCGGCGTCCAGTTCGGGAACGAGCCGGAAGGTGGTCGCCCCGGTGATGTCGTCACCGTGCAGCAAGGCGTGCTGCACCGGCGCCGCACCCCGCCACGCCGGGAGCAGCGAGAAATGCAGGTTCACCCAGCCGTGCTCCGGGATGTCCAGGGCGGCCTGCGGGATCAGCGCCCCATAGGCGGTCACCGGGCAGCAGCCGGGAGCGATCGCCCGCAGCCGCTCGAGGAACTCCGGGTCACGCGGCCGGGCAGGCCTGAGCACTTCGATCCCGGCCTCCGCGGCCCGCTGCGCGACCGGGCTCGGTGCCAGCCGCTGGCCGCGGCCTGCGGGCGCATCCGGCCGGGTCAGCACGGCCGCCACCGCATGCCGGGACTCCAGCAGGGCATCCAGCGCGGGCACGGCGGCCTGCGGGGTACCTGCGAACACCAATCGCATGCGGCGCCCTAGATTGCCTTCCCCTGGGTGGCGTGCGGCGAGGCCCGGATCTCCGGGACCGGCTCGCCCCACCACTCCGCTTCGCGGATCGCCTTCATTGCCGCCTTGCGCTGCTGGGCGTCCAGCCGGTCGATGAACAGCACGCCGTCGAGATGGTCGGTCTCGTGCTGCACGCACCGGGCGAGCGTCCCGGTGCCCTCCACGGTGACCGGCTCGCCGTACATGTTGAAGCCCTTGGCCACCGCCCCGTAGGAGCGCTGCGTGGGAAAGGCCAGCCCGGGAAACGACAGGCAGCCTTCGTCGTCGGTCTCCGTGTCCTGGGACAGGTCCAGGGTCGGGTTGATCAGGTGGCCCAGCTCATCGTCCACGAAGTAGGTGAAGACCCGCAGGCCCACGCCGATCTGCGGCGCGGCCAGGCCCACCCCGGGCGCCTCGAGCATCGTGTCGGTGAGGTCCTGCACCAGCTTGCGCAGTTCGGCGTCGAAGTCCCGGACCGGGTCGGCCGGGGTGCGCAGAACCGGATCGCCGAAGATGCGAATCGGCTTGACGCTGATGGCGCACCGTCCTTCCCGTCCAGGCCCGCACGAGGGCGTATCGCCGTGGGCCTCCCGTGGTCAAGTCTATGAACTTTCCGGGTCAGCACTGGCCGCAACGGACCTGGCCTTGAACGCGGCCTTGCGCGCCGCACGGGCCACGCCCGGATCCGGATGGTGATCGCTCAGCGCGGTCAGCAGGTCGGTCACACCCGGATGGCGGACCCGCCACAACCCGGCCACCAGTTCCGCCTGGGCGCCCGGTGGCACGTCCGGCAGCAACTCCGCCACGACGTCCTTCGGGTCGGCTTCCTCGAGCAGCCCCGCGCCCAGGTCAACAAGCAGCCAGGCCCGGTCCTCCCGGCCCAGCTCGGCATCTTCGCCGTGCTCCACCAGCCAGACCGCGGCGTGCGCCCGCAGCACCGGATCGTCCAGGGCTTCCCGGACCGCGGCAACGGCGTCCTTGCCGATGCGGTCCAGCACGGCGAACCCAGCGCCGCGCAGCCCGGGCGAGCCGTGGCTCGCGGCCGCGATCAGCTCGTCCGCGGCCTGCTGCGGCGTCCGGTCCGCCAGCCAGCTGGCGATTTCCGCTTCGCCGTCTTCCACGTCACAGTTGGCCAGCGTGGCCAGCAGGGCAGCCGCATCACCCCGCGCTCCCCCGCCGACGACCGGGACGTACCAGCCCTGGGCGCGCAGCCGCCGGTGCACGCCCCAGACGCCGAGCGGCGACAGGGTGACGGTCAGGGCACCACCGGGCTCCTCGGCCCCGAACTCGTCCGCGCCAAGCTCGACCACGCCGAGGTCGGCCAGGGCTTCCAGGGCCACGGACAGCGCCGCGCCCTCGTCCTGGGCCGCGCCGGCGTTACCGGCCGGGTCCTGCTGGTCCCGGGCGCCCGCCGCCGCCATGTACGCATCGAACAGCGCGTCCATCCGGACCGGGCCGCCCACGGTGTACAGGGCGGTGGCCATGCCATCCAGGTCCTCGGCCTCCAGCATGACGGAGAGCGCGGCATCCCAGGCGATGAGCACCTCATCGGCGGTGCCAGATGCCAGCACATCCAGCCGCTCTCCTGCCTCCACCTGGCCATCGGCCAGGCGGAGCAGCTGCGCGGCGACGGCGACCCGCCACGCGGCCTCGAATTCGGCCAGGATCAGCTCCAGATCGGTGGCAGCAGCGACGGCGTCCGCGCGGCGCAGCCGCCCCGCTTTGGTGAGCGCGCGGCCTGGGCCGACCCACCGGGCCACGTCCCGGGCGGCACGGAGCAGCGGGGCCACCCGGGCGGCAGCGGCCAGCTCGTCGCGCGGGGCCAGGCGTACCGGGGGCGGCCCGCCGGGCCCGGACTCCCTAGCCAGGCTGGTGGGCTCGGGCTGGCCAGGCTCGGCCGCACTGGGCTGGCCGTCGGCACTGGGCTGGCCGTCGGCACTGGGCTGGCCGTCGGCACCGTCCTGATCGTCGGCACCGTCCTGGCTGCTGGCTGGCCCCTTCGCGGTCCCGCGCGTACCTGGCGCGGTCCGTGAGCCCGGATTCCGTCGTGACGTGGCCACCCCAGCACCCTACGGCCTCCTCGGCAGAACTCAGATCAGCTCGGCCGGGTCGAGCTGCACCCGGACCGCTCCTGGGTCCTTGCGGGCGCTGCGCGCCGCCTGTGCCTCGCGCAGCGCCGCGGCCAGCGCGGACCCTGCTGACCTGGGCACCCGCAGCAGCATGCGGATGTTGCCGGCGGTGTCCTCCACCGGGCCGAGCCACTCGGCCACCGCTGGGAACGTCGCGGCCGCCCGCAGCGCCTCGACCGCGCTGGCCGGCCCGGTCAGGGCGGCCATCCGCACCGCAGGCGGGAAGCGGAGCTCGGCGCGCTCGGCGAGTTCCCGCTCCGCGTGCGTGACCGGGTCCCAGCGGACCAGCGCCTGCACCGCCGGGATGCCGACGTCCGCGACCACCACCACCCGGCCGCCCGCGGGCCCGGGCCGGACCAGCGCGGCCGCGTTCAGCCAGCGGCGGAGTGTTTCCTCGGCGGCACGCAGGCCCGGGCGGCCCAGCATCACCCAGCCGTCGAGCAGCAGGGCCGCCGCATACCCGCCGACCGCATACGGCTCCGCCCCTGGGGTGGCCACCACGAGCGCGGGCGAGCCGGGCACCGCCGGGATGAGGTCGGCGCCGCCCGAGGTCAGCAGCGGCACCCCCGGGAACGCACGGCCGAGTTCCTCGGCGGTCCGCCCGGCGCCGGTGACCAGGGCACGCACTTTCTGGTGCCCGCAGCGCGCGCAGCGCCACTGCTCGTCCGCGGCAGCGCACCAGCCGCAGCGGAGCGCAGCGCCCTGCGTGGGCCATGCTGCCAGCGGGCCGCCGCACGCCGCACACCGGGCGCGGTCCCGGCACCGCTCGCAGCCGAGCGCGGCCAGGTAGCCGCGCCGGGGCACCTGTACCAGCACCGGGCCGCTGGCCAGCGCGTCCCGTGCGGTGCGCAGGGCCAGGCTGGGCAGCCGCGCGGACCGGGCCGCCTCGTCCCGGGCCAGTTCCGCGTCACCGCCCGCCGCCCGTATCTGCGGGGCCCGGCCGCGCAGATCCGGGCGGCCAGCGGTGAGCGGGCGGGCCCAGCCGCTGGCCACCAGGCTGGTCGCTTCGGCGGTCCGGGTGAAACCACCGATCAGCGCGGCCGCGCCGGTACGGTGCGCCCGGAGGGCCAGCACCTCGCGGGCGTGCGGATAGGGGGCACGCGGCTCGGCGTGCAGGTCGTCGCCGTCGTCCCAGAGCACGACGAGGCCGAGGTCAGCGACGGGCGCGAACATCGCGGCCCGGGTCCCGGCGACGATCCGGGTGGTGCCGCGGCGTACGGCCAGCCAGCGCCGGTACCGCTCAGCGGGCCCGAGGTCCGCGGCGAGGGTGACGTGGCGGCCCGGGCCGAGCACGGCCGCCAGTGCGGCATCGATCAGGCCGAGATCGCGGGCGTCCGGGACGACGATCAGCACGCCCCGCCGGCCGCCGCGGCGGTCCCCGCGGCCCGGGCGATCGCCTCGGCCCAGTCCGGGCCAGGGAGCGCGGACCACACGGCCCGGGCCGGGCGGCGGCTGGCCACGGCCGCGAGGAAGGCCAGGCCCGCCGGGTAGCGGGTCCAGGGTCCCGGCGCGGGCCGGGGCGGCAGGGCCGCGGGCGTTCCGGCCCTGACCGCCTCCCCTGCGGTGGCAGGCTGGCTGGCGGCTGGTTCCGCGGCAGCCAGCTCCCTGGTGCCGGGCTCCGTGCTGCCGGGCTCCGTGCTGCCGGGCTCCGTGCTGCCGGGCTCCGTGCTGCCGGGCTCCGTGCTGCCGGGCTCCGTGCTGCCGGGCTCCGTGCTGCCGGGCTCCGTGCTGCCGGGCTCCGTGCTGCCGGGCTCCGTGCTGCCGGACTCCGTGCTGCCGGACTCCGTGCTGCCGGGCTCCGTGCTGCCGGACTCCGCGGCGCCGGGCTTCGTGGCGCTGGGCTCCGCGGCGGGGGCGCTCTGGGGGGCGGCTGATTCGGTGCGGGCGTGCCGGGGCGGGATGGCGAGCCGTAGCGCATCGGCCATGGTGCCCGCATACCGGTCGGCCACCTCACGCGCCAGGGACATGATTTCCGGGCTGAGCACCGGCTCCCGGGAGACGACCCGCTCCAGCCGCGCCAGCTGGCCCGGGTGCTCGCTGACAGCGGCCCGCTCCATCAGGTACCCGTCGGTGAGCTGGCCGGCGAACCGGATCCGGACCCGGCACCCAGGTACCGCCTGGTCGGCCAGCCGCTGCGGGACCAGGTAATCGAACGGCCGGTCCAGGTGCGCCAGCGGCACATCCACCAGGACCCGGGCCACCGGCAGGTCGGCCGCGTCCGGCCCGCTGTCCCGGCGCGCGCCCCGGCTGGTGCGGGTGCCCGCCGTAGGTGTCTTCCTGGGCCGGCCTTTGGCTGTCGCTGGCTTAGCCGCCGCCGACTCAGCCGCGCGCGCATCACCGGCCGGGGGTCCCGCCGCCCGGGTTTCCGCCGCAGTCAGGACGTCGCCTTGGATAGTTCTGCTGGCGGCCGGGCGGGAGCGGGCGGGCCCGGAGCGCCGGGTCGCCTGCTGAGTCGCTGCCCCTGCCACGGTCCTGTCCTACCAGAGCCTTCGGACAGTCTGGTAACGGTTGCCGCGGGTACCGGTGGCGTGCTGGGACCGCTGGCGCGGCTGCCGGAGGGCTACAGGTGAACCGTGCCGCAGGCCCGGTCGGTGAACGCTGCGTCCTGGTTGGCCGCCAGCATCACCTGCCGCGGCACCACCACCCCGGCCCGGAGGTCGGAGACCACGATCCGCATCTGCCGGGACAGCGCCGTCAGGGACCGGGCGGCCGCCGGGTTCCTGGTGGCCCGGGCAGCCTGGTTGAACTGGCTGATAGCGGTGGTCAGGTCGCGGGACAGCACACCGCGGCTGACGCCCGTGCCGACATCGTCGGCGACGCGGTCGTAGGCGGTCAGCGCGGAGCCCTTGTAGACGACACAGCCAGGATCCACCGCGCGGATCAGATGGGGCGTCAGGTAGCCCGCGACCCCGGCCCAGGCCAGCGCGAAACCGATGCCGAGCCAGCAGCGCAGGGCACCGCCCGCGCCGTGCTGAGCCCGGCGCAGGCCGAGGATGCCGAAGACCAGGCCCGCCGCGATCGTGACCAGTGCGCCGCCGAGCATCCCGCACAGCAACGCGACGGTGGCGTGCCAGTTGCCGTGCCGCGCGGCCGGCTGGGTGCCGGGGCCAGGGGCTAGGCCTGGGCCAGCGTCAGCGGGCCGGCCAGGACCCTCCTCGGGCGGGGGCGCGGCCCGCGCTGTGGTCGACGTCACATGCTCACCGGCTCATGGGTTGGTACAGGGAGCTTCCCTGATAGCTAAACCGAGCGTAATGAGCGTAGATTTTGGTGCTCTGTGATGTCCAGGGTGGAAATGCGCATTGGGAGCAATTACTCAGCTACCTCACAGGTGGCAGCCACCTGCGGGCGGGCAGCCGCCCGCACGAGCCGGCCGCCCCGACGTGACCGCTACAGGCCAGCCGCTGAGCGCAGGCTGTCCGACCGGTCCGTCCGCTCCCAGGAGAAGTCGGGCTCTTCCCGGCCGAAGTGACCGTAGCTCGCCGTCTGCGCGTAGATCGGCCGGAGCAGGTCCAGGTCCCGGATGATGGCGGCCGGGCGCAGGTCGAACACCTGCAGCACGGCGTCCTGGATGTGCTCCACCGGCAGCCGCTCGGTGCCGAAGCACTCGATGAAGAGGCCGACCGGCTTAGCCTTGCCGATCGCGTAGGCGACCTGCGCCTCGCACCGGTCGGCCAGGCCCGCGGCGACCACGTTCTTGGCCACCCAGCGCATGGCGTAGGCGGCGCTGCGGTCCACCTTCGACGGGTCCTTACCGGAAAACGCGCCGCCGCCGTGCCGGGCCATACCGCCGTAGGTGTCGATGATGATCTTCCGTCCGGTCAGCCCGGCGTCACCCATCGGGCCGCCGATCTCGAACCGCCCGGTCGGGTTGACCAGCAGCCGGTACTGGCTGGTGTCGATGTCCAGCGCGGAGACGATCGGCGCGACCACGTGATCCCGGACATCCGGGGCCAGCAGTTCCTTGAGGTCGATGTCGGGGGCATGCTGCGCGGAGACCACCACCGTGTCCAGCCGTACCGGCTTGTCCCCGGCGTACTCGATGGTCACCTGGGTCTTGCCGTCCGGGCGGAGGTAGGGCACGTCGCCGCTGCGGCGGACCTCGGCCAGGCGGCGGGCCAGCCGGTGCGCCAGCATGATCGGCAGAGGCATGAGCTCCGGGGTCTCCCGGCACGCGTAGCCGAACATCATTCCCTGGTCCCCGGCGCCCTGCCGGTCGAGCTCGGAGGAGCCCTCACCCTCCCGGTGCTCGAACGCGTGCAGGACGCCCTGGGCAATGTCCGGGGACTGGGAGCCAATGGACACGGACACGCCGCAGGACGCCCCGTCATAGCCCTTGAGCGAGGAGTCGTACCCGATCTCCAGGATCTTCTCCCGGATGATGCCGGGGATGTCGACATACGTCTCGGTCGTCACCTCACCCGCCACATGGACCTGACCGGTCGTGATCAGGGTTTCCACGGCCACGTGGCTGTTCGGGTCATCCTTGATCATTGAATCGAGGATGGCGTCACTGATCTGATCCGCCATCTTGTCCGGATGACCCTCCGTCACGGACTCGGAGGTAAAAAGACGTCGGGCCACCTGACTCCCATTTCTGTGCGCTGACAAGGACTCGCCGAAGTCTAGCCGGGCCGCCCGACCGGGAGCGGCCTGACCGGGCCTGACGAGGGTAGTTACGCGGCAAATTCCTGGCCCGCAGCGAACAGCTGTCCGCAATGCAATGGCCAGCAGCAATGTATACGCACAGAGTAACTTATTGAATGCGCAGCGCGCTGCCCGGGCCGGCCGGGGAGGGGTCAGAACCGGGCGGCGACGAGATCCCAGACCACGTCGGCGAGGACCTCCTTGGGCCCGCGCGGGACGTGCGTCTGCTCCCCGTCCGGGGCCAGCACGACGGCTTCGTTGTCGGCCGTGCCAAAGGCGAGGCCGGAGCCCACCTGGTTGACCACCAGCAGGTCACAACCCTTGGCGGCCAGCTTGGCCCGGCCGTTGCCGAGCAGGTCCTCGGTTTCCGCGGCGAACCCCACGATGACCTGACCGGGCCGGGGCCGGTGCGCGGACAGCTGCCGCAGGATGTCCGGGTTCAGCACCAGCGGCACCGGGTCCGGCGCCGTGCCCGTCTTCTTGACCTTCGAGTCGTGCCGGATGGCCGGCCGGTAGTCGGCTACCGCGGCGGCCATGACCACGGCATCAGCGGACGCGGCGGCCGCGGTCACGGCTTCCTGCAGCTGGCAGGCGGAGGTGACCGGGACGACCCGGGTGCCCGCTGGATCGTCGAGGGCCACGTTCGCGGACACCAGGGTCACCTCAGCGCCCCGCGCGGCCGCGGTCCGGGCGAGCGCGTACCCCTGCCGTCCCGACGACCAGTTGCCGAGGAACCGGACCGGGTCCAGTTCCTCCCGGGTCCCGCCGGCGGACACCACCACATGCCGCCCGGCCAGGTCGGGCCGCAGCCCGGCGGCCCCGCGGGCCAGCACCCGGACGGCAGCCTCGTACAGTTCCGCGGGCTCGGGCAGCCGGCCCGGGCCGCTGTCGTGGCCGGTCAGCCGCCCGGAGGCGGGCTCCAGCAGCACGCAGCCCCGGCTGCGCAGCGTGGCCACGTTGGCCTGGGTGGCGGGATGCTGCCACATCTCCGTGTGCATCGCGGGCGCGAACACCACCGGGCAGCGCGCGGTCAGCAGGATCGAGGTGAGCAGATCGTCGGCCATGCCCGCGGCGGCCCGGGCGAGCAGGTCCGCCGTGGCCGGCGCGACCAGCACCAGATCGGCGTCCTGGCCGAGCCGGACGTGCGGGACGTGCGGCACGTCCTCCCACACGGCGGTGCTGACGGGCTGGCCGGACAGGGCGGCCCAGGTGGCCTCGCCGACGAAGCGGAGCGCCCCGCTGGTGGGCACGACCCGGACCTGGTGCCCGGACTCGGTGAGCCGACGGAGGAGTTCACATGCCTTGTAGGCGGCAATACCAGCGCCGACGCCGAGCACGATGCGCGATGGCATGGGGCGGGCACCAGCTGATCGCCGCGGCCGGGAATCAGCCGGTGGGCTCGGCCGTCTCCACGACGGACAGCAGGTTCTGCCGGATCTCGCGCAGCGCGATGGACAGCGGCTTCTCCTGGACCCGGGTCTCCACCAGCGGGCCGACGTACTCCAGCAGGCCCTCGCCGAGCTGGGCGTAGTAGGCGTTGATCTGGCGTGCCCGCTTCGCCGCCATGATGACCAGCCGGTACTTGCTGTCCACGACCTCGAGGAGATCATCGATAGGCGGGTTCGTGATGCCTTCTGCGGCGGGGTTTCCGGCCACCATCTGCCTTCCGTTGGGATGCACGGGTAATTGGCCTGCTAAGCCAGGCTCTAGGCTACCAGCCCGGCACGCCCATCCAGCCGTACTGAGCAGGACCGGCCGGGCTGGCCACCGCATCCGGCTGGCATAGTCCGCCCAGGGAACTTCGGATACCGACAAAGCAGCACACGGGACCGGTGGTGGTCACCTGGTCCCGGCTAGCGAACAGTCAATGATACTGAGCAGTCACCGATGCCGGGAGCCCGATTTCCGGCATTCCACCTCGGCCCAGCCACGGCACTGCACGGCCGCCCCCGGAAGGGCCGGAAAGCACAATCAGCCGGGCGGGCCCCCGCCCCCCCGGACAAGCGCGGTACCGCGCGCCAGATAGCCGGTTGCAACGGCCATTGGGCTTGGTCTGCCGCGCCCGCCCCCGGGGTCATCAGCCCGCGTCAGATAGAGCCGCCGAACTCATTCTCCAGGGCCGCGCGCTGGTTCGCACCCAGGCCGCGTACCCTGCGGGATTCGGCAATGCCCAGCCGCTCCATGATCTGGCGGGCGCGCACCTTGCCGATCCCCGGGACGGCTTCTAGTAGCGCGGAGACTTTCATCTTTCCGACAATGTCATCACTCTGGCCGTCCTTGAGGACCTGGGACAGGGTCGTAGAACCGTGCTTCAACCGGTTCTTGACCTCTGCACGTTCCTTGCGCGCCCTTGCTGCCTTCTCAAGGGCAGCGGCTCGCTGATCGGGAGTGAGGGGAGGAAGAGCCACTCCGGTTCACCTCGGGTTTCAGAATCGAAAACTGCGGTCGGGAAGGGAAAGTAGCGAGTTCAGCCCGCCAGGGCAACGCAAACACCCGTTTGTTACGTCATAAATTGGCTGATATTACTCTGTGTCGCGACCCGAATACATAACGTAGTCAAACTGGTCATGCCCATGTCGCTATCATCACCCAGCGACGCTGCACGTGGAACCCGCTACCTGGGATATTCATTCACTCCTGGGCCAGCGCGAGCTTGCGCAGCGGCGCCGCGATCGCCGAGGCCGCCGCGCCCGGGTCGGGTGCACCGGTGATGGGCCGGCCGATCACGAGGAGGTCGGCGCCGGCCCGCAGCGCCTCCTCCGGAGTGGCCACCCGGGCCTGGTCGTTCCGGTCCGCGCCGGCGGGCCGGACACCGGGGGTGATCAGCGTGATGCCCGGCCCCACCTCGCTGCGGACCGCGGCCACCTCCCGGGGCGAGCAGACCAGGGCCCGCGCCCCGGCCGCCACCGCGAGCGCGGCGAGCCGCAGCACCGCGTCGCCGACCGGCCCGCGCATTCCGATCGCCTCCAGGTCCGCCGGGCTGATCGAGGTCAGCACGGTCACCGCGGCGATCTTGGTGTCCGGCGCGGCCTGGACCGCGGCCCGGATGACCTCCGGGCCAGCGGCCGCGTGCACGGTGACGAATTCCGGGCGGAGCCGGGCCACCGCCCGGGCTGCCCCGGCCACGGTGGCCGGGATGTCATGCAGCTTCAGGTCGAGGAAGACCTTGACGCCGCTCGCACCCCGGATCGAGGCCACCACGCTCGGGGCCGTACCGCAGGTACAGCTCGAGCCCGATCTTGACCGTGCTCACGTGCGGGGTGACCAGCCCGGCCCAGCGGGCCGCGGTCTCCAGGTCGGGCGCGTCAAGGGCCACGGCGATCGGCGCTGGCTGGCTCAACTCTCCTCCTCAGCTTCAACGGCGCCGGGCTACGAAGCGGTTCCGGAGAGCCGCCGGGCCGCGGTGCCACGCGGCTCGTGCGCCGGCGCCGATGACATCGGCGAGCCGCTCGATCCCCGCGCTGCGCCAGTTCCTCGTCGAGTTCGCGGAGCGATCCGCATGCACGCGGACGGATCATGGAAGATGGTCGTGCCGACGCTGACCATGCCGGCCCCGGCCAGGATCAGCTCCAGCGCGTCCCGGCCGGTCCGTACCCCGCCCATGCCGATGATCGGCACGTCGGGCAGCGCCTTGCGGACCTGCCAGATGCACCGCACGGCGACCGGCCGGATGGCCGGGCCGGACAGCCCGCCGGTCACCCCGGCCAGCACCGGGCGCATGGTCCGCGTGTCGATGGCCATGCCGAGCAGGGTGTTGATCAGCGACAGGCCGTCCGCGCCCGCCCGCACGCAGGACCGGGCGATCGCCACGATGTCGGTGACATCCGGCGACAGCTTGGCGAAGACCGGGACGTCGTAGCGGACCCGGCCGCGGACCGCCTCGATCACCGCGGCTGAGGCGCCCGGGTCGCAGGCGAAGACCTGCCCGCGGTCCTCCACGTTCGGGCAGGAGATGTTCACCTCGATGGCGGTCACCCCGGCCGCGTCGGACAGCCGGGTCGGCCAGTTCCGCGTACTCGTCCACGCTGCTGCCCGCGATCGACACCACCGCACGGGCGCCGCGCGACAGCAGCCACGGGCAGGTCGCGCTGCAGGAACGCGTCGATGCCGGGGCCCTGCAGGCCGATCGAGTTGAGCATCCCGCTCGGCGTCTCGGCCATCCGGGGCGTCGGGCGGCCCGCGCGCGGGGCGAGCATCACCGACTTGGTGACGACCGCGCCGATCTTGGCGACGTCGAAGAACTGGGCGAGCTCCCGGCCCGCGCCCGCGCAGCCGGACGCGGTCAGGATCGGGTTCGGCAGCTCGACGTGGCCGAGCCGGGTCCGCAGGTCAACCGCCATGCTGCTCCTTCCGCAGGACACCGGGCGCGGCTGCCGGCCGCGGGCCGGGCGCGCGGCGCGGGCCGCGGCTTCCAGCCCGGCGCGCCCAGCGCGTCGAACGGGATGCGTGCCGATGTCGTCCCAGCGCACCTGCGTCGCCGCGGAACACCGGGCCGGCCATGCAGGACCGGACCATCCGGGTGACCCCGTCGCTCCCCCACGACCGGCAGCACGCAGGTCATGCAGACCCCGATGCCGCAGGCCATCGACTCCTCGACCAGCGGCCTGCACCGGGATGTCGTACCGGCCGGCCAGCGTGGTCACCTGGCGCAGCATGCCCATCGGGCCGCACGCGTAGATCACGTCGGTGCGCGCCTCGTGGATGATCTGGGTGAGCCGGTCGGTGACCAGCCCGCGCACGCCCATGCGAGCCGTCCTCGGTGGTGACCGCGGCGGTGCGCCCGGTGCGCCGGGCGGTGAGCGCGCCGAACACCCGGTCCGCGCTGGCCGCGCCGAGCAGGAAATCCACCTGGCAGTCCCGCTCGCGCAGCCGGTCGGCCAGCGGGAACAGCGGCGCGCTGCCGTAGCCGCCGCCGACCAGCAGGCAGCTCACCGGGTCGCGGGGCACCGGGAACGGCCGTCCCGAGCGGCCCGGCCAGGTCGAGGACGTCCCTGGTCCGGCGCTCGGCCAGCCAGCGGGTCCCCGGCCCGACCGCGGCGAACACGAACTCCACCGTGCCGCCGTGATCCGGGCGCACGTCATGGATGGAGAACGAGCGGCGGAGCAGCATGGACGTATCCGGGCCGCCGACCGCGACGCGCGACGAACTGGCCGGGCCGGAAGCGCGCCGCGATCCCCGGAGCGACCACGGTCATCGCGTAGTAGGCGTCCACCCTGCGCACGGTCAGCACCGTGCCGCGGACCTGGACGCAGGCCGCGCCGGGCTCACCGTCGGCGGTGGTCACGACGCAGGCCAGCGGGCCCAGGGCCTGCCAGGGCGGGGCCAGCGGCCTGGGCCTGGCCGCGCGCAGCGTGGCCGCGTAATCCTGCAATGACCGCACTCCCACCTCACCACGCTGGATCGCCTCGATGCCCTGCACGGCGGCGGCGAGCCCCTGGACCGTGGTGACACAGGGCACCCCGCGCCGCACGGCGGCGGTGCGGATCTCGTAGCCATCCAGCCGCGGCCCGGACTGCCCGGGGCTGCCGAACGGCGTGTTCACGATCAGGTCCACCTGCCCAGCCAGGATCCTGGCCACGATGTCGGGCTCGCCGTCCGGGCCAGGGCCGTCGCTGTGCTTCCGCACGATCGTGGCACGAACGCCGTTGCGCCGCAGCACCTCGCCGGTTCCCTCGGTAGCCCAGATCTCGAAGCCCAGGTCGGCCAGGCGCTTCACCGGGAACACCATGGACCGCTTGTCCCGGTTGGCCACCGAGACGAACGCCCGGCCCTTGACCGGCAGCGGCCCGTACGCCGCCGCCTGCGACTTCGCGTAAGCGGTGCCGAACGCGTCGTCGATGCCCATGACCTCGCCGGTGGAGCGCATCTCCGGGCCGAGTACGGTGTCCACGCCCTGGCCGCGCGCGTCCCGGAACCGGTCGAACGGCAGCACGGCTTCCTTGACCGCGATCGGCGCGTCCAGCGGCAGGCTGCCGCCGTCCCCCTCGGGCGGCAGCATGCCCTCCGCGCGCAAGTCCGCGATGGTCGGCGCCGAGCATGATCCGGGCCGCCGCCTTGGCCAGCGGGATGGCGGTGGCCTTGGACACGAACGGCACGGTGCGCGACGCCCGCGGGTTCGCCTCCAGCACGTACAGCACCCCGGCGGCCAGCGCGTACTGCACGTTGAGCAGCCCGCGCACGCCCACCCCGCGGGCGATCGCCGCGGTGGACTCGCGGATCCGGTCGATGTCGGCGCGGCCCAGGGTGATCGGCGGCAGCGCGCAGGCCGAGTCACCGGAGTGGATGCCGGCCTCCTCGATGTGCTCCATCACCCCGCCGAGGTACAGTTCCGCGCCGTCGTACAGCGCGTCCACGTCGATCTCGATCGCGTCGTCCAGGAACCGGTCGATGAGCACCGGGTGGTCCGGGCTGGCCGCCGTGGCCCGGGCCAGGTAGGCCTCGCAGCGTCGCGTCGTCGTAGACGATCTCCATGCCCCGCCCGCCGAGCACGTAGGACGGCCGGACCAGCACCGGGTAGCCGATCTCGGTCGGCGACCGCCTGCGCCTCGGGGAAGCTGGACGCGGTGCCGTGCTTGCGGCGCGGGCAGTCCCGGCCGCCGCCAGCACCGGCCGAACTCGCCGCGGTCCTCGGCCAGATGGATCGCGTCCGGGCTGGTGCCCGACGATCGGGACGCCCTCGGCCGCGAGCGCGCGGGCCAGGCCCAGCGGGGTCTGCCCGCCGAGCTGGACGATCACCCCGGCCACCGGGCCGGCGGCCTGTTCCGCGGCCACCACCTCGAGTACGTCCTCCAGGGTGAGCGGCTCGAAGTAGAGCCGGCCGGAGGTGTCGTAGTCGGTGGACACGGTCTCCGGGTTGCAGTTGACCATCACGGTCTCGTAGCCCGCCGCGGCCAGCGCGAAGGACGCGTGCACGCAGGCGTAGTCGAACTCGATGCCCTGGCCGATCCGGTTCGGCCCGCTGCCCAGGATGATCACCTTGGGCACGTCGCCCGAAGGCACCTCGGACTGCTCGTCGTAGGTCGAGTACAGGTACGGGGTCCGGGCGGCGAACTCGGCGGCGCAGGTATCCACCGTGCAGAACACTGGCCGGATCCCGAAGGCGTGCCGGAGCAGCCGCACCTGGTCCTCCGGCAGCCCCTGCAGCTGCCCGACCTGGGCGTCGGAGAACCCGGCCCGCTTCGCGGCGCGCAGCGCGTCCACCGCGGGCTCGGCGCCGGCCCGCAGGCCGGTGGCGGCGGCCAGCTGCTGGGCGGTCTCCTCCACGGCCAGGATCTGGTCCAGGAACCAGGGGTCGATGCCGGTCGCGCCGGCCAGCTCGGCGCACGGTCGCCCCGGCCCGCAGCGCCTGGTGCACGGTGGCCAGCCGGCCGTCGTGCGGCACCGCGCAGCGGGCCACGCAGGGCCGCCCTGTCGCCGGGCGGCTCCCGCCAGCTGCAGCGGGGCGGCCGGGTTCTCCAGCGAGCGCAGCGCCTTCTGCAGCGCCTCGGGGAAGCTGCGCCCGATGGCCATGGCCTCGCCGACCGACTTCATGTGCGTGGTCAGCTCCGGGTCGGCGCCGGGGAACTTCTCGAAGGTGAACCGGGGCACCTTGACCACCACGTAGTCGAGGGCCGGCTCGAAGCTGGCCGGGGTCTCCCCGGTGATGTCGTTGCGGATCTCGTCCAGCGTGTAGCCGATGGCGAGCCGGGCGGCGATCTTCGCGATGGGGAAGCCGGTCGCCTTGGAGGCCAGCGCCGAGGACCGGGACACCCGCGGGTTCATCTCGATCACGACCATCCGCCCGGTCTGCGGGTGGACGGCGAACTGGATGTTGCAGCCGCCGGTGTCCACCCCGACCGCCCGGATCACCGCGATGGCGACATCCCGCATGTGCTGGTACTCGCGGTCGGTCAGGGTCATGGCCGGGGCGACCGTGACCGAGTCGCCGGTGTGCACGCCCATCGGGTCGATGTTCTCGATCGAGCAGACCACGACAACGTTGTCATGCCGGTCGCGCATCAGCTCGAGCTCGAACTCCTTCCAGCCGAGGATCGACTCCTCCAGCAGCACCTCGGTGACCGGGCTGGCATCCAGCCCCGCGCCCGCGATCCGGCGCAGGTCACCGGGATCGTGCGCGATGCCGGAACCGGACCCGCCGAGGGTGAACGAGGGCCGGACCACCAACGGGTACCCGAGCTCTGCCGCCGCCTGCTCGCATTCGGCCAGGGTGTGGCAGATGCGGCTGTCCGGCACCTCGGCGCCGAGGCCGCTGACGATCTCCTTGAACTGCTTCCGGTCCTCCCCCGCCTTGATCGCCTCGATGTCCGCGCCGATCAGCTCCACCCCGTACTTGGCCAGCGTGCCGGCCTCGTGCAGCCCCACCGCGGCGTTCAGCGCGGTCTGCCCGCCCAGGGTGGGCAGGATCGCGTCGGGGCGCTCGACCGCGATCACCTTCTCCAGGATGTCCTGGGTGATCGGCTCGACGTAGGTGGCGTCCGCGAACTCCGGGTCGGTCATGATCGTGGCGGGGTTGGAGTTGACCAGGCTGACCCGGATGCCTTCCTCGCGCAGCACCCGGCAGGCCTGGGTGCCCGAGTAGTCGAACTCGCAGGCCTGGCCGATCACGATCGGGCCGGACCCGATCACCAGCACCGACCGCAGGTCCTCACGCCTGGGCATGCACGCCTCCCCTGGCCCGGTCCATGAGCGCGCAGAACTCGTCGAACAGCCCGGACGCGTCATGCGGGCCGGGCGCGGCCTCGGGGTGATACTGCACACTGAACGCGGGCGCCTCCAGCAGCCGCAAGCCCTCGACCACGCCATCGTTGAGGTTGACGTGGCTGATCTGGGCTGGGCCGAAGTCGGTGCGGAACGGGGTGCCGGGCGCGGCGCCGTCGGGCATGGCCACCGCGAACCCGTGATTGTGGCTGGTGATGTGCACCCGGCCGGTCGCGACGTCCTGGACCGGCTGGTTCACCCCGCGGTGGCCGAAGCGCAGCTTGTAGGTGCCCAGGCCGAGCGCCCGGCCGAGCACCTGGCTGCCCAGGCAGATGCCGAACACCGGGACGCCCTGGGCCAGCACGCCGCGGACCGCCTCCACCGCGTAGCCGAGCGCGGCCGGGTCGCCGGGGCCGTTGGAGAAGAACACCCCGTCCGGGCCGGCTGGCCAGGATCTCCGCGGCGGTGCTGGCCGCGGGCAGCACCGTGACCTGGCAGCCGCGGCGGGCCATGGCCAGCGGGGTGGCGGTCTTGATGCCGAGGTCCACGGCGGCGACCCGGTAACGGACGCCAGCGCCGTCCGGGGGATGGACCTGGTAGGCCGCGGCGGTGGACACCTCGCGGGCCAGGTCCGCGCCGATCATCGGCGGGCTGGCCAGCACCCGCTCGCGGAGCTGGCCAGGGTCCGAGGGGAGCGTGCTGATCCCGGCGCGCATGGCGCCGCGCTCGCGCAGGTGCCGGGTCAGCGCCCGGGTGCCGGTGATCGCGATCCCGGTGATGCCCTGGGCCCGCAGTTCCGCGTCCAGGCTGCGCTGTGACCGCCAGTTCGAGGCGATCCGGGCGGGCTCGCGGACCACGTAGCCGCTGACCCAGATCCGCCGGGACTCTGGGTCGTCATCGTTGACGCCGGTGTTACCGATATGCGGCGCGGTCATCGCGACGATCTGGCGGCAGTACGACGGGTCGGTGAGTGTCTCCTGGTAGCCGGTCATGCCGGTGTTGAAGACCATCTCGCCGAACGTCTCGCCGTCCACACCGAACCCCGTGCCGTGGAACGTGGTGCCGTCCTCGAGGACGAGGATGGCGGGCGGCGCGCTGGCGGGCCCAGTGCTGGCTGACACGGTGCTGGCTGACACGGTGCTGGCGCGGCTGGTGCTGGCGGGCGGCATCAGGCCAGCTTCCCGTCGAGCACGGTCGGGGTGCCGCGCAGGAACGTCGCCACCACCCGGCCGGGCAGCAGCATGCCAGCGAACGGGCTGTTGCGGCTCTTCGAGGCGTGCGCCCGCGGGTCCACCGGCTCCCGGGCACTGGGGTCATAGAGGGTCAGGCTGGCTGGCCGGCCGACGGTCAGGTCCGGGGCCTGATGGCCGGGCAAGCGGCCGATCAGGGCGGGCCGCCGCGACATCCGGTCGGCCACGCCCGCCCAGTCGAGCAGCCCTGGGTCCACCATCGCCTGCTGCACCACCCGCAACGCTGTCTCCAGCCCGGTCATGCCGAACGCCGCCGTGTCCCACTCGGTTTCCTTGTCCTCCACCGGGTGCGGCGCGTGATCGGTCGCTACGCAGTCGATGGTGCCGTCGGCCAGGGCCGCCTGCGAGCGCCGCCACGTCCGCGGCGGTGCGCAGCGGCGGGTTGACCTTGTAGACCGGGTCATACTCCGCGGCCAGCTCGTCGGTCAGCAGCAGGTGATGCGGGGTCACCTCGGCGGTGACCCGCCAGCCCTTGGCCTTGGCCCAGCGGATGATGTCCACCGACCCGGCGGTGGACACGTGGCAGATATGCAGCACCGAGCCGACGTGCCCAGCCAGCAGGCAGTCCCGGGCGATGACCGCCTCCTCGGCCACGGCCGGCCAGCCGGCCAGGCCGAGCCGCCCGGAGACCTCACCCTCGTTCAGCTGCGCGCCCTCGGTGAGCCGGGGCTCCTGGGCGTGCTGGGCGATGACGCCGTCGAACGCCTTGACGTACTCCAGCGCCCGGCGCATCAGCATGGCGTCGGACACACAGCGGCCGTCATCGGAGAACACCCGGACCCGGGCCGCGGAGTCGGCCATCGCGCCCAGCTCGGCGAGCTGCGCGCCGGCCAGGCCCACGGTGACCGCGCCCACCGGGTGCACGTCGCAGTGGCCGGCCTGGCGGCCGAGCCGCCAGATCTGCTCGACGACCCCGGCGGTATCGGCGACCGGGTCGGTGTTGGCCATCGCGTGCACGGCGGTGAACCCGCCCAGCGCGGCGGCCTGGGTCCCGGTCTCGACCGTTTCGGCGTCTTCCCGGCCCGGCTCCCGCAGGTGGGTATGCAGGTCCACCAGGCCGGGCAGAGCGATCAGGCCCGCAGCGTCCAGCACCCGGGTCCCGGGCGCGGCCAGCCCGTCGCCGATCCCGGCGATGGCCCCGTCGCGGACCAGGATGTCGGTGGCGGCACCGCCCAGCGGCCGCGCGCCGCGGATCAGCCAGGCCGCCGGGCCACGGCCCGGGGTGCCATCGCCAGGGGTGCTGCTACCCGGGATGTTATCGCTCACAGAGCCCTCCCGCTCTCATAATGCTCCGGCCGGCCGGGCTCACAGCTGGCCCTCAGCCCCGCCCAGCAGCAGGTAGAGCACGGCCATCCGGACGCTGACGCCGTTGGCCACCTGCTCGGTGATCGTGGACCGGGCCGAGTCCGCCACGTCGGCAGCGATCTCCACGCCGCGGTTCATCGGGCCGGGATGCATCACGATGGCGTGCTCCGGCAGCTGCGCCATCCGCGCGCCGTCCAGGCCGTAGCGGCGGCTGTACTCGCGCACGCTCGGGAAGTAGGCCGACTTCATCCGCTCCTGCTGCACCCGCAGCATCATCACCACGTCACTCTTGGGGATCACCGCGTCGAGGTCGTAGCTGACCGCGCACGGCCAGGTGTCCACCGCCACCGGCAGCAGCGTGGGCGGCGCGACGAGCGCCACTTCCGCGCCCAGTGTGTTCAGCAGCAGCACGTTGGACCGGGCCACCCGGCTGTGCAGCACGTCACCGACGATGGTGACCCGCAGCCCGTCGAGCGTGGCGCCAGCGGCGCGGCCGAACCGGCGCCGGATCGTGAAGGCATCGAGCAGGGCCTGGGTGGGATGCTCGTGCGCACCGTCGCCGGCGTTCACCACGGTCCCGCGGACCCAGCCCGCGAGGCGGTGCGGCGCACCGGATGCGCTGTGCCTGATCACGACGGCGTCCGCGCCCATGGCCTCCAGCGTGAGCGCCGTGTCCTTGAGGCTCTCCCCCTTGCCGACGCTGGATCCCTTGGCCGAGAAGTTGATCACATCCGCGGACAGTCGCTTGGCCGCGGCCTCGAACGAGATCCTGGTCCGGGTCGAGTCCTCGTAGAACAGGTTGACCACGGTCCGGCCGCGCAGCGTGGGCAGCTTCTTGATGGGCCGGTCGGACACCCGGGCGAGCTCGTCCGCGGTATCCAGGATCAGCAGGGCGTCGTCCCTGGTCAGGTCCCCGGCGGAGATCAGGTGGCGGTTCATGAGCCGGTCCCGGCGGCGGCGCCCGCACCCGCGCGGCGGGCAGGCGGGCGGAGGGCAGTCTCGTCCGGGGCGCGGCCGAGCAGGACCGCATCCGTGCCGTCCACCTCGGTGAGCAGGACCCGGACCACCTCCTGGGTGGAGGTCGGCAGGTTCTTGCCAACGTAGTCCGGCCGCACCGGCAGCTCGCGGTGGCCGCGATCGACCAGCACGGCGAGCTGGACCGCCCGCGGCCGGCCCAGATCGTTGAGGGCGTCCAGGGCCGCGCGCACCGTGCGGCCCGAGTAGAGGACGTCATCGACCAGGACCACGATGGCCCCGTCGATACCCTCCGCCGGGACCTCAGTCCGGCCCAGCGCGCGAGCCGGGCGGAACCGCAAGTCATCGCGGTACATGGTGATGTCGAGCGATCCGTGCGGCACCGGGTGGCCCTCGACCTGCTCGATCCGGTCGGCCAGGCGGCGAGCCAGCGGGACGCCGCGGGTGGGGATCCCGAGCAGCACGACGTCGGTAGCGCCGTCGGTCCGTTCCAGGATCTCGTGAGCGACCCGGGTGAGCGCCCGCCTGATCTCAGCGGGTTCCAGCACCACCTTGCGGCCGGGGTCGGGGCCGTCTTGCTGCCGGCCGGATCGTCCCCGGCAGGCTGCGCAGCAGGCATGCTACTGACCTCCTTCCCCGCCTCACGGGACGGGCTTAAAGGATGATCTGTCCCTGACACGGTACCAGGCGGAACGCCTGGACCGGCGCAGACACTCACTGGGCAGGTCCGCCGGGCCCCGGCCCGCACTTGCCGTGACCGGACAGCGGCCAGTACCCGGCCGCGGGCCGGGGCACGCCGCTAAGCGCGTGGATTGGGTGACGATGCGTGATTCGTGCCACACTAGGGACACTCGCACTTGGGCATCTGCGAAGGCCTGCTGGCATGGCTCTCGATTCCGCCGAAACCCTTACGGACCGGGTGTTTCGGACATCGGGTGGGTCACCCGCGCCTGACCGGGCGCAAGCGACGAGAAGCGTAAGTTGACCCACTTTTTGCTATTCGGCTTGACCTGGTCGCACTTGCGGCCTACCGTCACTGTCCGTAACCATTACCGAAAGCGACGACTGGCCAGGGGGCCGAACCACATGCCATCTGAATACGCCAAGACTCTCGGCGCACGGCTACGTGCCATCCGTACTCAGCAAGGGCTCTCCCTGCACGGAGTGGAGGAGAAGTCCCGCGGCCGGTGGAAAGCCGTGGTGGTGGGCTCCTACGAGCGTGGCGACCGTTCCGTGACCGTGCAGAAGCTGGCCGAGCTGGCCGAGTTCTATGGCGTCCCAGTGTCCGAGCTGCTGCCGGGCGACGCAACGCCCACGCCGCTTGTCCCGTCGCCCAAGCTGGTCATCGACCTGGAGCGGATGGGGCAGCTGCCAAAGGACAAAGCTGGCCCGCTGGCCCGTTACGTTGCGACCATCCAGAGCCAGCGCGGCGACTACAACGGCCGGGTGCTCTCGATCCGCCAGGAGGACCTGCGGTCACTGGCGGTCATCTATGACAAGTCCCCGATCGACCTCACCGAGGAACTGATCGGCTGGGGCGTCCTGGATTCCGAGGCACGGGGCGCGGTCGAGGCTTTCTGACCGGCACCGGCTGACCGGTCCGCGGGCCCGGCCCCTTGGCGGCCAGGCCCGCGGACCGGAGACCCCGGACTGCACCCCACTGGGCCACTGACCGGCCCGGCCTGCGGGTGCGGCGATCCGCATAGGCCCCCGTCCGGCGGCCCGCCAGCGACAGCTGGCGGGCCGCTGATGCGGTTCCAGGGCCCCGGTATCGCCGCGGTCTCGTGGCTGTATCTTCTGCACCGCCATCTTCTGCACACCCATAGCCGTGGCCGTATCGACCGGGCCGTACCTGCTGTGGCTGTACTCGCTGTGGCTGTACCGCTGTGGCTGTACCGCTGTGGGTGGCTAGCCAGCCGGGCGCAGCGGCAGGGCGGCCTGGGCGGGCAGGCCGAGCGCCTCTTCAGCCAGGGACAGGAACGTTTCCGCGTCGCGGAGCAGGTCATCCGCTTCCCGGGCGGACACCGCCCGGGTGAGGCCCGCCTCCGCGGCCGCCCGCTTGCCCGCTCCCGCGGCGAAGAACGCAGCCCATTCCGCCAGCGCGGGCTCGACCCGCGGCAGCAGTTCCCAAACGCTGCGCGGCGCCTTCCGGCGCGGGACCGCCCCTGGCCCGGTCTTCACGGCCACGACCGCCGCGGCGGCGCGCAGCGCGGCCAGGTGCGCCGCTACGTATCTGCCGCCCGGCCCAGTTTCGCCGGACGCGTCGGCCAGCCCACGACGAGCAGATTCGATGAGCGTGAGCGCCGTGGGGGCCACGCGGCAGCGTGGCTGTCCGGGGCGCGCTGACAAGGCCGTGCTCATGGCCCTCCTTCCGTCCCGGAGCCCGGGCCAGGCGGGGCGTTCCCCGCACTCCGCCTGGCCCGGTCCTGGCGGCCCGGGGGGGGCGGGCCGCCAGGCAGCTCCGTTGCTTCTAGTCGAACATACATTCGGCTACAAGTCCAGTCGTTTGGACCTGCGTTCGAAGATACCCAGGGGGTCCGACAAAACCAGCCTCCCGGGTCCGCGGCCGGGCCTGCTAGCTGGGATTAAGCAGCAATTGCCTGGTAGTCGCGCACGTCGGTGTCGCGTACGCTACGCGAGTGCGCTCTGGAACAGAGCTGCTGGAATTCGGCAAGGCACGCTTCCTCGCGGAACTCGAGGCCCTGATCGACGTCTATGCGGCAGCGATGCACCCGCCGCCGCTGCAGCTGCCAGGGCGCAAGGAGATCATGGAGCGGCACGCCAGCTTTCCTTCGTTCCGCTGCGTGGCCATGACCCTGACCGGCGACCTGCCCAGGGCCGAGCACCACGCTGAACCGCACCACGCTGAACCGCACCACGCTGAACCGCACCACGCTGAACCGCACCACGCTGAACCGCACCACGCTGAACCGCACCACGCTGAACCGCACCACGCTGAGCAGTACCGGTCTGGGAACCTGCTTGGCGGGCGGCGCAGGCCGCCCAGGCCCCAGCCCAGGATCGTGGGCTTCGCCTATGGCTTCCACGGGGCGGATGGCCAGTGGTGGCATGACCTGGTCCGCGCCGCGCTCACGGTGAGAGGCGGCCTCGGCCGCGCGCGGGAATGGCTGGACGACTCATTCGAAGTGGCCGAGGTGCACGTACACCCCGGCTACCAGGGACGCGGGATCGGCCGGGCGATGGTGCCCAGGCTGGCCCTCCCGCGGCTGGAGCGGACGGCGGTGCTGTCCACCCAGGACTCGGAGAGCCGGGCCCGCCGGCTGTACCGGAGCCTCGGCTTCACCGACCTGCTCACCAGCTACCGGTTCCACGGGGCCGATCCACCGTATGCGGTGATGGGCGCGGTACTGCCGTTGCGCCGCCCGCCCGGGCCCGGAGCACGCCCGCCCGCCTAATGGCCGGCGGGCGGGCACCCGGTCTCACCCGGGCACCCCGCTCTCAGGCCACCCCGCTTCGAAGCATCTGCCGCGGCCGACCTGCGGGCGGCGGCGGCCCGGTATCCCCGGGACGCAGGCCTGCGCCAGCTCGTGGCCGACCTGCGCGCGGCCAGCCCCCGGTTCGCGCAGCTGTGGGACGGGCGCGCGGTCGGGACCCACGACCGGGACCGCACGACCGTGCACCATCCGGAACTCGGGCCCATCACCGTGGACTGCGACGTGCTCACCGTCGCAGGCAGTGACCTGCGGGTAGTGGCGTTCACCGCGCCGCCCGGCAGCGACGACGCGGGCAAGCTCCGGCTCCTCGCCGTGCTCGGCACCCAGGACCTGACCGAGCCGTCCCGGGCCTGACCTGGCTCACAAGATCGACAGGACAGGCTTAGGCCACAGGCTCTAGGCCGGCGCGACTGGTGCCGCGGCGCCAGCCCGGTCAGCGAGCTGGAGCCGCTGATAGATCTCCCGCGTCGCGCGGGAGCCGTTCAGGGTGCAGAAATGCAGCCCGGGCGCGCCCTCGGCGAGCAGTCGCTCGCACATGGCGGTGGCGTAGTCCACGCCGATCTCCCGTACCGCGGCCCGGTCTTCCCCGGCCCCGTGCAGCTGGTCGCGCAGCCAGTCCGGGAACTTGGCGCCGGACAGCAGAACGATCCGGTCGAGCGTGCGCAGGCTGGTGATCGGCATGATGCCCGGGATGATCGGCACGTCACAGCCCGCGGCACAGACCCGGTCCCGCAGCCGCAGGTAGTCCTCGACATAGAAGAACATCTGGGTGATCGCGAAATCGGCCCCGGCCCGGCACTTGCGGACGAAATAGGCGGTGTCAGACGCGAGATCCGGCGAGCGCGGGTGTCCTTCGGGGAAAGCAGCCACGCCCACGCAGAAGTCCCCGGCGGCCCTGATCAGCCGGACCAGGTCTGCAGCGTGCTGCAGGCCCTGCGGATGCGCGATCCACTCCCCGTTCGGGTCACCGGGCGGGTCGCCGCGCAGCGCGAGCACGTTCCGCACGCCGACCCCGGCGTAGGAGCCGATGAGGTGCCGCAACTCGGCCACGGAATGGTTGACCGCGGTGAAGTGCCCAACCGGGGTGAGCGTGGTCTCCGCGGCGATCTGGCCCGTCACCCGGATCGTCCGGTCCCGGGTGGTGCCGCCTGCACCGTAGGTGACCGAGACGAAGGTGGGCCGCAACGGTTCCAGCTGCCGGATGGCCCGCCAGAGCTGGCGTTCATCCGCTTCCGTCTTGGCCGGCATGAACTCGAACGAGAACGACTCCTCGCCGGAGGCCAGCAGATCGCGGATAGCGGGAGCGCGGTGTGGCACGCCAGGTGACATGGGCTCAGGCTAGTCGGCGCTGGCGGCGACCGCTCGGGTAGCTGGCCCTCCCCCGGCCCGGCGCGGCCGGGCGCACCGGGCATATCAGGACCAAGCGGGGTGTCCCGCCCGGTTAGGCACGGTAAATGCTCGGCTGGTCGACGACCCAGAGCCAGCTGCCATCGGGCTGGCGGCGGGCGATCTCCGCGGTGGCGCCGCCGGGAAACCGGGTGGAGGTCAGGGCCAGGTCGCCGCAGCGCGGGGCGGGCTGGCTTTCCCCGGTGAGCGCCGGGCGCCCGGCCAGGAACTGCTGCAGGGCGGCACGGATCGCGGCGTGCCCTACAGCGGGCGGGCCGGTGGCCGAGGCCAGCACGGCATCCGGCTCATACAGCGCCACCAGCCCGTCGAGGTCACCTGCGTTGGCCCGGTCAACAAAGAACCGGCCCAGGTCCTCGGGCCGCCCGGCGCGCTCGCGGGCACCCTCCCCGCCTGCCATCCCAGCCTCGGTCATGACTGCCTCCGTCGTGACAGCCAGCACCCGCTCGGGCAGCACCGGCGCGGCCGGTACCCAGCACCGGCGCGGCCGGAGCCCGGGCGGCCGGGAACCCGGGAACGAGCGGCGCCAGCGGCAGCTGCACCGTGGGCTGACCCCAAGACAGCCCACGGTGCACCTGCACCGGACCAGGAACCGGGCCTGGGCGGGCGGCGGGCAGCCCGGCGGGCTGCCGCGCCGGCCAGCTCAGAAGGCCAGGGCCTGGGCTCGCCGGTTCACCTCGGTACCGCGGCGCTCGGTCATCGCCTGGATCGGCGTGCCGGGCAGCGAGTCATCGGCGGTGAACAGCCAATGCAGCGCATCCAGCTCGCTGAACCCGCAGTCGAACAGCAGCGTGAGGGTCCCGTGCAAGCCCTTGAGGATCTGGTGATCGTCGAAGAACGCACAGGGGACCGACATGGTGCCGTCCGGGCGCTGGACAGCCAGCAGCTTGCGGTCGCGGAGCAGCTGCCGGACCCGGCCCAGCGGGATACGGAGGCGGTCAGCTGCCTGGGGGAGAGTGAACCAGTCGCCGACGAGTGCGTCGGCCGGGGGGTCAATCTGTGCCACGTCCCGAATTTCCCACCCGAGAGCCGGAGCCAAACCCAGATACGCCAGTCTGATCGGCGCGGGGCTCAATCGCGCACCGTGGCGCGGATCGGCACGGCGGGATCCGCGAGCCGGGCCGGGTCCACTGGCTGGCCGGATTCGATCACCCGGCGGCCCTGGAGCAGATCACGCGGCTGGCCGACGGCGAGCACGGCTACCAGCTCGCCGGCCGGCCCCAGCCAGCCAGCTGACCAGCGCGGCCCGTCCGGGTCGCCGCGCCAGATCAGCTGGTCGCCGGGCCCGTGCTGCCCGCTGTACTGGACCATCCGGCCGAACTGCTCAGACCAGAAATACGGCACCGGGTCGTAGTCCTGGTCCGCACCCAGGATGTTGGCTGCCAGCACACGCGGCGCGTGCAGCGCGGTGTCCCAGTGCTCCACCCGCAGCCGCCGGCTGTACCGGCCCGACCAGAACGCAGCACAATCCCCGGCGGCGTAGACCCCGGACCGCGAGGCGCGCAGTTTCCCGTCCACGACGATCCCGTTGCCCAGCTCCAGCCCGGAATCCTCGAGCCAGCCGGTGACCGGCCGGACGCCGACCGCCGTCACGATCACGTCGGCGGGCAGCCAGCCGCCCCCGGGCAGGGCCAGCCCGCCGGTTTCCACCGACTGCACCGGCTGGCCGAGCCGCAGGTCCACCCCGGCCGCCGCGTACCAGGGCACCATCCGGGCCCCAATCTCGGCGCCGAGTGCCCCGGCGACCGGGGCGGCCGCCGCCTCCAGCACGGTCACCTGGCAGCCGCGGGCGGCGGCCGCGGTGGCGAGCTCCGCTCCGATCCAGCCAGCGCCGATGATGGCGAGGCGGGTACCAGGCACCAGCAGCGCGCGGATGGCCAGGGCATCGTCAACCGTGCGCAGCACATGCTGTGGCCCGGGGCCGGGCAGCTGGACCGGCGCGGCCCCAGTGGCCACGATCAGCCGGTCGAAGCGGTACTCCGCCTGGCTGGTGCGGACCAGCCCATCGTCCAGGGCGGTGGCGGCCTCGGCCAGCCGCAGCTGCAGGTCCAGCGCGGCCGCGTCCGCGTCCAGCGAGGAGTCGTCCAGCTCGCCCAGCATCAGCTTCTTGGACAGCGGGGGCCGGTCGTAGGGCGGGTGCCGTTCCGCCCCGATCATGGTGAGCGCGCCGGTATACCCCTGAGCCCGCAGCTCCGCCGCGCTGCGCAGGCCGGCCAGGCCGCCGCCGACGATGACCACCTGCCGCACCAGCCGCTCACTCTGCACGAGCACTTAGGCTAGACGCACGCCCCGGGCCAGCAACGGGCGCCAGGCAGGCGTTCAGTACCGCCCGCCCCGCCATGTCCGTCACTACTGGTCACCAGCTGACCACGGTACCTGTGTTCCGAGCCTCGCTGGCCCACCTCGGCCATACAATCGAGCCGATATGGACACGACGCTTGCCCGCGCACCCGTCGGCCAGGTCCTCGATGGCCGTTACCGGGTTGAGTCCCTTATTGCTCGTGGCGGGATGGCAACCGTCTACCTGGGCACGGATACCAGGCTGGACCGCACGGTCGCGCTCAAGATCATGCATCCCGAGCTCGCCAACGATGAGGACTTCGTGCGCCGGTTCGTGGGCGAGGCCCGGTCCGTAGCCCGGCTGTCGCACCCGAACGTGGTCGGCGTGTACGACCAGGGGGCTGATGGCCGCGTCCTGTTCCTGGCGATGGAGTACGTGCCCGGCCAGACCCTGCGCGACCTGCTGAACGAGCGTGGCCGGCTCAGCCCGCAAGAAGCGCTGGACATCATCGAGGGCGTGCTGTCCGGGCTAGCCGCGGCGCACGCCGCGGGCCTGGTGCACCGCGATGTCAAGCCGGAGAACGTGCTGCTGACCGACCGCCGCGGGGTCAAGGTCGCTGACTTCGGGCTGGCCAGGATGCTGTCCGGGAACAGCCATCACACCAAGACCGGCCTGCTGATCGGGACCGCCGCGTACCTCGCGCCGGAACAGGTGTCGCGTGGCGCCGCTGATCCCCGCACGGACGTGTACGCGACCGGGATCGTGCTCTTCGAGCTGCTCACCGGGACCCAGCCGCACACCGCTGAGACGCCGCTGGCCGTGGCCTACAAGCATGTCAACGAGCCGGTGCCGCCCCCATCCCGGTTCGTGCCAGGGCTCCCGGCCGTGCTCGACTCGCTGGTGACGCTGGCCACCAGCCGGGACCCGGAACTGCGGCCTGGTGACGCCGGGCAGTACCTGCACGCCGTGACCGAGGCGCGGCGCAGCATCGTGCTGGCCGGCCCGGGTGGGCCCGGCCCCGCCCGGGATGACTTCGCCGGGCACCGCGCGGACGTACCGTGGGCGCGGGCTGGGCCGGCCGCGCTGGCGTCCACCGCGGTGCAGGCCTTTGTGCAGCCCCCCGTCACCGAGCCACCCGCCGTGCCGCTTCCCCCGGCGACGCAGCCACCGGCCGCCCAGCCGGTGGCCTGGGCCGCGGGGGACCCTACCCGGCAGGATCCCGGAATCGTGCCCGGCCTGGGCGGCACCCGGCAGGACCCCGGAATCGTGCCCAGCCTGGGCGGCACCCGGCAGGATGCCGGGATCGTGCCCGGCCTGGCGGCCCCGCAGCCCGCCTTCGGCCCGCCGGACTCCGGCGGGACAGGCTATGAGCCCGGCTTTGGCGGCCCCGGCTTCAGCGAGCCTGGCTTCGGCGGCCCCGACCGGACGCGGGCAGGCGACGACTTCTACCGTTCCGCGAACCACACGCTGGTGGTGGCCTCGCCCGGGCCCGGCCAGGATTACCACCCGGGCCAGGCGTAGCTTGGGCGGCGGATCCCGGGCTGCAGCACTGGCTGTTCAGCCGCAAGCTCGTCTACCTGCTCGGCGGCCTGGCCGCGGTGCTGCTGATCGGCCTGCTGGTCTGGTGGCAGACGGCCGGCCAGTACGCCTCGGTCCCGCAGGTCAGCGGGATGCTGGCGAGTACCGCGCAGCTCGAGCTGCACAACGAGGGCCTGAACACGAAGGTTATCCGGGGGCGATTCGACAACCAGGTGGCCAAGGGCAACGTCATCGGCACCATCGCCCGGCGGGCGGCTCGCGGGTCACCAAGGGCACGACGGTGTCCATCGTGGTGTCCGCGGGACCGCACCTGATCACGATGCCGCAGGTGACCGGCGCTTCGGTGACGGCCGCCAAGGCCACGCTGCGCCAGGCGGGCCTGGTGCCAGGCCAGGTGGTGAACCAGACGTCCACCACCATCCAGAGCGGGGTGGTGATCGGCACCACTCCCGCCGCGGGCGTGTCCTGGCCGCAGAGCAAGCCGGTCACCCTGGTGGTGAGCGCCGGGCAGCCGGTGCCCAACTTCGTCGGCCAGCAGCATTCGGTGGCCGAGCAATGGGCGCAGGCCAACGGGGTCTCGCTCAATGAGGTCGCGGACAACAACAGCAGCCAGCCCGCGGGTGTTGTCACCAGCCAGTCCCTGGCCCCGGGCAGCGGGTTCAGCAACGGCCAGGTCATCACCATCAACATCTCCACCGGCGGGCAGTCCACCAACGTGCCCAACGTGGACGGGATGACCACGAGCCAGGCCCAGCAGACACTGCAGCAGGCCGGCTTCCAGGTCAGCGTGACCCAGGTGGGGCCGATCGACAACGTGTTCAACTACAGCCCATCCGGCCAGGCCGCGCAGGGCAGCACGATCACCATCTTCGTCGGCTACCCATAAGCCCGGCTGCCGCAAGGGGGAAGCGGTGAGCGCGAGCACGGTGCGGCCGATCGGTGCGCATGTGCCGGTCGGTGGCGGCCTGGCCCGGGAAGGGCTGCGGTACGCGGCGGACATCGGGGCCGAGGCGATCCAGGTGTTCACGGCCAACCCCCGGGCGTGGACGCAAGCCGCCAGCGACGCCCACCAGGATCTGGCGCTGCGGGACCGCGTCACCAGCACCGGCCTGCCGGTGTTCGTGCATGCGCCGTACCTGATCAATGTGGGGTCACCCGATCCGGTGACCCGGGAGCGGTCGATGCGGTCGCTCAGCGACTCACTGCGCCGGGGCCGGGAGATCGGCGCCCGCGGAGTCGTCGTGCACACGGGCTCGGCGGCTGGCGGGGACCGGGACAAAAGCCTGCGGCTGGCCTGGGAATGCCTGCTACCGCTGCTGGACTCGATCCCGGACGACGGCCCTGACCTGTTGCTGGAGCCGATGGCTGGGCAGGGGCAGATGCTGTGCGGGGCCGTCACCGAGCTGGAGCCCTACCTCAGCGGACTCGGCTGGCACCCGCGGGCCGGGGTCTGCCTGGACACCTGCCACGCGTTCGGGGCCGGACATGACCTCGCCGCGCCCGGCGGCATGGCCGCCATGCTGGACACGCTGACCGCGGCCCTGGGCGGGACGGCACCGGGCCAGACAGGACCGGGCGGGACGGCGCTGGGCGGGCAGCCGTCCCGGCTCGGGCTCATCCACGCCAACGACGCCAAGGACCTGTGCGGCTCGCACCGCGACCGGCACGAGAACATCGGCGCCGGGCAGATCGGGCGCGCGGCCTTCGGGGCCCTGCTGCAGCACCCGGCCACCGCGGGGGTGCCGGTGATCATCGAGACGCCAGGCCCGAAAGCGGCCCAGGCGGCCGACATCGCGGCCCTGAAGCGGCTGCGCCGCCCGCGGTCATGACCAAGCCGGCGGGCGCCGGTTAGCCCCAGATCGTGCGGGCGGTACTGGCGACCAGTTCGAGCTTGCGCCGCTCGTCGTCCACGGTGAGCAGGTTGCCCCGGGAAGTGGAGGCGAACCCGCATTGCGGGCTGAGCGCAAGGTGGCCGGCAGGTACGTACCGGGACGCCTCCTCGACCCGGCGCTGCAGGTCATCGGCGGACTCGAGCTGGGGCACCTTGGTGGAGACCAGGCCGAGGACCACCGTGGTGCCGGGGCGGACGAACCGCAGCGGCTCGAACCCGCCCGCGCGATCGGTGTCGTATTCGAGCAGGAACCGGTCCACCTCGACCTCGCCGAACAGCCGCTCGGCCACCGGCTCGTAGCTGCCCTGGGACATCCAGGCGCTGCGGTTGTTGCCGCGGCACATGTGCATGCCGATGGTGACGTCGGCATCCTTGCGCTTGACCGCGCGGACCAGTTCCGTGTCGGCCGCGATCGTTGCGTCGAGGATCCGCTCCGGGGGAACCCCGGCCAGGCCCGTGGCGGCGCGGAAGTCTTCGTCAAACACCTGGTTGTAGGCCAGGGAATCGAGCTGGATCCAGCGCACCCCCTGGTCGATCAGGTCGCTGATCTCAGCGATCTGCAGCGCGACCAGATCGCGGACCAGGTCGCCGGGCGCTGGGTAGGCCACGTCGCTGATCCCGGGCTGCCACAGCATCCCGCCCATGGAGGCACTGATCATCGTGATCTTGAATGGGCCAGGCGCGTGCTCCGCCAGGAAGGCTGCCTCGGTGCTGGTCCGGTTCCCCTGGCGGGTCACCGTGGCGTTCGCGGCCACCGTGGCGAACTCTGTCTCCTCCGCCGGGGCCATCTCGCCGCCGCGGTGCCATCGCACCGGCGCGAGTTCCGCCGGGACCACCCCGCCGACCGACTCCAGCAGCCCCGCCATCCAGGTGTCCCGGCGCACCTCGCCGTCGGTGAAGACCTCGATGCCCGCCTGGCGTTGTAAATCGATCGCGTCCCGCGCAGCGCGGTCCTCGAGTTCGGCCAGCCCGGCCGCGGTCAGCCGGCCCTGCTGGCGGGCGGACCGCGCCTCCAGCAGCCAGGCCGCCGGAGCAGGCTGCCGACATGCTCAGCGTGATAGATCGCAGCCACGCGACAGACCTCCTGGAGAGAACAACGGCCCCGCCCTACTCTCCCGCCCCGGGCCCGGCGATGTCCATACCTGCCCGAACCCGGGCAACACTCCCCCGGGCCTGGGGTCAGCGGAAGGCGCGGAAAGCGGCGCGGACCTCGTCCACGAACGCCGCAGGCTGCTCGAACGCGGCAAAGTGGCCGCCCCGGTCTGGCTCGTTCCAGTAACGCAGGTCCGGGAACTGCCGCTCGGCCCAGCGCCGGGACGGGCGGAAGATCTCCTTGGGGAAGACCGAGCAGCCGACCGGCACCGGCACCGGGCCGAGGACCGGCCGGCCGAAGCTCTCCCAGTAGAGCCGGGCGGATGAGGCCGCACTGCCGGGCAGCCAGTACAGCATGACGTTGTCGAGCATCTCGTCCCGGGTCAGCACGTTGGCCGGGTCGCCGTCGCAGTCGGTCCAGGACCAGAACTTCTCGACGATCCAGGCGCACAGCCCGGCCGGTGAGTCGACCAGGCCGTAGCCGACGGTCTGCGGCCGGGTGGACTGCTGCTTGGAGTAGCCCGAGTCCCATGTCCGGTAGTGCTTCATAGCAGCCAGGGCGGAGCGCTCCCGGTCGGTCAGGTCGTCCATGGTGGCTGGGTCGGCTGGGGCCATCGGCATGTTGAGGTGGATGCCGGTCACGTGGTCAGGGTGGCGCACCCCGAGGGCCGTGGTCACCTGGGCGCCCCAGTCGCCGCCCTGGGCCCCGTAGCGGGCGTAGCCGAGCCGGCCCATGAGCTGGTCCCAGACATCGGCGATGTGCTCCGTGCCCCACCCCGGCCGGCTGGGCTTGCCGCTGAAGCCATAGCCAGGCAGCGACGGGCAGACCACGTGGAAGGCGTCGGCCGCGGCCCCGCCGTGCGCCACCGGATCGGTGAGCGGCCCGATCACCTTGCCGAACTCGACGATCGAGCCGGGCCAGCCGTGCGTGATGACCAGCGGCAGCGCACTGCCGTGCGGCGACCGGACGTGCAGGAAGTGGATACCAAGGCCGTCGATCTGCGTCCGGAACTGCGGGAACGAGTTCAGCCGGGCCTCGGACGCCCGCCAGTCGTAGTGCTCCAGCCAGTAGTCACACAGTTGGCGGGTGTAGTCCAGCGGGATTCCCTGGGACCAGTCCGGCACTGTCTCGGCCTCCGGCCACCGGGTCCGGCGCAGCCGCTCGCGCAGGTCCGCCAGGTCAGCTTCGGGCACGGAGATCCGGAACGGCGTCACGTCATCGCTCACCCGCCCCAGCATGCCCTCTCGCCCGGCGGGCCGGCACCCGATGCCAGGCATCCAGTGGACGGCAGGCCGGTGCCCGCGAACCGCTACTGGGCGCGCATCCGGTTGTTGCGGGCGTTGTGCTCGACTTCGGCGAGGCCGAGCACTTCCAGCACCGGTGGGACGTAGTTGCCGAACCGGCCGCGCAGGCCCTTCTTCAGGCCGTACCAGCCGCCGACCGGGTTGCTGGGCGAGCGGCCCCAGGCCTCCACGGTCCCCTCGGCGGCTGGCTTCTGCTCATCGGCGTTGCCCAGCGGCATCCAGTCGCCATGGTCTTTCAGCATCGCGTGCAGGTCGTCGATGCAGCGCAGCTGATAACGGAGCTGGGTGCCGCCCACCTGGACGACCAGCGCGGGCGGGTCGGCCCCGGGGTCACGCCAGGCCTCGAACTCGGACTTGCCGGGTGGCGTGGTCAGGATCCACGGATCGGCGGCGGTTCCCGAGCCGGTCGCGGTGCTGGTCATGATGCTTGCTCCCCCCTTGTCGCGGACCTGGTGATTATGGCAGCCAATACATGACATCTTGTGTCGTGATTGCGGGCTATCGTGGCTGCCATGCGCGCCAGCCGGCTGATCAGCCTGCTCAGCCTGCTGCAGGCCCGGGGCCAGCTGAGCACCACCGAGCTCGCCGCTGAGCTGGAGGTTTCCCCGCGCACGATCCTCCGCGACATCGAAGCCCTCAACGGCTCCGGGATCCCGGTCTACGCCACTCGCGGGCGGCTGGGCGGGTTCCAGCTCCTGGACGGGTTCACCAGTGAGCTGCCGGGCAGCGCCCGGCGCCCGGCCCTCAGCGGGACAGCCGGGAACGGGGCGGCGGGCCGGGCCGGGCGCCTGCCCGCTGGCCGCGCCCAGCGGGCCCTGATCCGGCTGTCACCGCGCGGACGGCGGCTCGCCACGCTGCTCGGCCGGCCCGAGGGCCTGCGCCTGCGCCGCGGCGGCCCGCCAGTCCCCGGCCGCGCTGGCTGGGTGGAAGCCTGGGCCCGGATCGGCTCCGCTGATGCCGCGGTGCTGGACATGCTCGCCCTGGGCGCCGAGGTCGAGGTCATCTCCCCGGCGGAGCTGCGCGCCCAGGTCGCCCGCACCGCGCGCCAGATCGCGGACCTGCACGCCGGCCCAGCCGGAGCCGGCCGGGCGGGGTCAGGACCGGTCCCGGGCGGGCCGGGCAGGCAGCGTCAGGGCTGATTCCTGGCCGGGCGGGCAGGCGGCGGAATCAGGACCGGTCCGCGGTGGCGGGCAGGGTCGGCAGCTGCGGCAGCGGGTGCGCGCTGCTCAGCGGCGGCTGCCGGTAGAGCCGATCGATGTCGAGTTGCTGTGCCTCGCTGAGCACGGTGTCCTGCTGCTGCTGGGCTCTTTCCGCGGTCTGCTTGGCCAGGGCTGAGGCCAGACCGCCCAGCTGCCGCACCCCGGTGTCGTCCACCAGCACATGGCTGGTGGACAGGATCGCGATGCCGTCCACCCGCCTGGCCTTCCCCGGCCCAGCCAGGGCCGCCCCCACCTTCGCGCTCTCGAACGGGTCGGCGGGATGAGCCGTGAGCTTGTTGCGCTCACCAATGATCCACTTATGGAAGCTGAGCACCTCGCCCTCGAGTGGGAGGGCCTGCACGTCCTCGGTGGCCAGGCCGAAGCGCTTGCCCTTGCTGAAGCACCGGGCGTAGGCCACCAGGGCGCCGGACCACAGCGCGTTCGGCACCACCTGGTCCCGGTCGTCCTCGGGCCGGGCCAGCTCGGTCAGCAGCCGCTTACAGCATTCGATGACGAACTGGAGATCCTGGATGATCACTGCCTGATCAGCGAGGATCTGCGCGGACGGCAGATCGAGCGCGACCGTCAGCATCGGATTGCGTGGCGATGCGGATCCTGTCTCCGTCATGACTCCCCGTTTCGGGTTGCTGGTGCGCTGCGGCCCGTGTGCACCGACCCTGGCACGGCAACCGGTGGCCGCCCGTCTCACATCGTGACAAGTCCAGGCCACCGGCCCGGGCCATCCCGGGAGGGTGGCCGGGCCCGGCCCGGCACCCGCCTGCGGGATCATGTCAGCTGACCGCCGCCGAGCCGGAGGAGCCCCCGTGTCGAGTAGCGAGTTGAGCAGCGAGCCGGGCAGCGACGCCGCTGCACCCGCCGAGCACGAGCGACTGGTCCGTGCCGTGTACCGGGCCCTGGCCGGCGGCGATCAGGAGGCGCTCAGCCAGCTGCTGCATCCCTCGTTTACCGGGCAGGCCACGGAAGGGCTCCCGTTCGGGCTGGGCGGGCGGTACACCGGACGGGAGGCGATGATCCAGGACTTCTGGTGGGCGCTCGGGCGGCACTTCCGGGTCCGGGCGCAGCCCCGTGAGTTCCTCCCGCTGGCCGGCGGCGGCCTGCTCGTGCTGGGCCGCTACACCGGCACGGCCCGGGACGGCGGCCGCCCGCTCGACGCTGCCTTCGCCCATGTATTCCACTTCACCGGCGGCCAGATCAGCGCGCTGGCGCAGTACACCGACAGCCAGCGCTGGACAGACGCACTGCCCGTGCCTCCCGCGCCCCCGGCGCCACCTGCTGGCCAGCGCGAACTGCGCGCGGTGCAGTACAGCGTGGGGGACGGCCTCGCCACCATCAGGCTCACCCGTCCTGGCGCAGGCAATGCCATCGACGTGGTTCTCGTTGAAGATCTTTATGAGGCGGTGTTCCGTGCCGCCGCGGATCCCGGGGTGCGCGCGGTCCTGCTGTGCGGGGCCGGGCGGTCGCTGAGCAACGGCGGGGACCTGGCCATGCTGGGCGCGCTGCCGCCCGGTGAGCTGCCGCTCCGGCTGCGCCAGATGACCGACCTGTACCACCGGGCGCTGGAGCGGCTGGCCAGCATGGACGCGCCGGTCGTGTGCGCGGTGCAGGGGGCGGCGGCCGGCGGCGGCCTGGGCCTGGTCCACGCCGCGGATGTCGTGATCGCGGCCGAGGACAGCAAGTTCGCGCTCGGGTACGCGGCGATCGGCCTGGCCTCGGACGGGGGCAACACCTGGTACCTGCCCCGGCTGGTCGGGATGCGCCGGGCTCAGCAGCTGCTCCTGCTCAACCGGGTCCTGACCGGCGCTGACGCCCTCGACTGGGGCCTGGTCACCGAGGTTGTCCCCGCGGATACGGTGGAGGACCGGGCGCGGGAAATCGCGCAGCGGCTGGCGGCCGGCCCGACCCAGGCGCTCGGCCGGATCAAGCGGCTGCTCCGCGGTTCGTGGACCGCGGACCTGCCGGGCCAGCTCAGCGCCGAGACCGCGGAGATGTCGGCCGCGGGGGCCAGCGCCGACGCCAGCGAGGGCATCGCCGCCTTCCTGGAACGGCGGCCGCCGGGCTTCCACGGAGGGTGACAACCCCCCCCTGGACGGTCGCCGTCCCCGCGGGCGCGGACCGCGCTGAAAACTGTGCGCCGGATCTCCGTTCCCGGCACAGTCCTACTCGGCGCGGCCTTGCCGGTAGTCTCTCGGCGAGATCGCTTGTTGCCGTGGCCGTTCCCGGCGCGGAACTATTGCTACGGGCATCGGCGGGAAGGGTCAGGAATGGCGGGGAAGCTGGAGGCCGGGGATCCGCAGCAGGTAGGGCCGTACCGGCTGGTAGGACGGCTGGGTGCGGGCGGGATGGGACAGGTGTTCCTGGCCCGGTCGGCCGGGGCCGGCTGGTCGCGGTCAAGGTCATCCGTGCGGAACTGGCGGACGAGCCAGGGTTCCGGGCCCGGTTCGCCCAGGAGGTGGCGGCGGCCCGGCGGGTCAGCGGGCTGTTCACCGCAGTGGTGGTGGACGCGGATGTGTCCGGGCCGGTGCCGTGGCTGGCCACCGGGTACGTGGCCGGGCCGTCACTGTCTGACGCGGTGGACACGCATGGGCCCCTGCCCGCCTACTCGGTGCTGACGCTGGCGGCCGGGCTGGCGGAAGGGTTGCAGGCGATCCATGCCGCGGGCATCGTGCACCGGGACCTCAAGCCCACGAACGTGCTGCTGGCGGACGACGGCCCGCGGGTGATCGATTTCGGGATCTCCCGGGCCGCGGAGGCGAGTGTGCTGACCCAGGCCGGCACGGTCATGGGCTCACCTGGGTTCATGTCCCCGGAGCAGGCTGAGGGCCGCCAGGTCAGCGCGGCCAGCGACGTGTTCAGCCTCGGCACGGTGCTGGCCTTCGCCGCTACCGGGGAGGGCCTGTTCGGCAGCGGCTCCCCGCCGACCCTGATGTACCGGGTGGTCCATCAGCCAGCGGATACCTCCCGCCTGCCGGTCGAGATCCGGTCGCTGATCGAGCGCTGCGTGGCGAAGGACCCGCAGCAGCGGCCGACCACCGCTGACCTGCTCGCGGAACTGGGCTCGGCGCAGCCGGCCGAGGACTGGCTGCCCGGGCCGCTCACCGAGGTGATTGGCAGCTACGCCCCGCCGGTGGCGGCCGCGGGCGGGACGGCCGGCCGGACGCCGACCTGGGCGGCCGGGAGCACGGCCGGGAGCACGGAAGCCGCCCGCCGCCCGCCTGCCCACGCGGCCGCGGGCCGCACTGCCCTGTCCGGCGCAGGCGCAGGCGCAGGGCCGACGCTGGCGCGCGGGGCCCTCACCGTGGGAACCGATCCCCGGGCAGCGGGCAGGCCGCCGTACCGGCCGGATGACCCGGCCGGCCGCCCGCCGCCGCGCAGGCGGACCGCGCTGCTCTGGATGCTGGGCATCCTGGTCGCCCTGGCCCTGGTGGGCGGAGTGGCGTACGCGATGCTGGGTCACCACGGTCATACCACGCCGAAGGTCGCCGCCAGCTCGCACCGGGCCGCCGTGCCCACGGCTCAAGGCACCACCAAAGCGTCCGCCTCGGCCTCCCCCTCGGCCATCCAAGCCGCGGTGCCGAACGTGGTGGGCGACTACGTCACTTACGCTGAGCAGCGCCTGGCGGCCGCGGGCTTCCACAACATCGCCCTCGTCTACCTGGCCGACCCGAACCTGCAGAGCGGCACTGTGGCCAACGAGAGCCCGCCGGGCGGTCAGACGGCCGGGGCGGGCGCCCAGATCACGCTGTCCGTGGTGCACAACCAGGTGACCGGGGGGACGACACCGACCCCGACGGTATCCCCGTCCACGTCACCCACACCCACGATCAGCCCCACCCCCACGACGAAGCCGACTGTAACCACCTCGCCCACTCCCACGGGCAGCCCGACCGCGACCCCGTGACCGCCGGCCCCTCCGGCCGGCGGCCGGGGGCTGACCGGGAGGTATCGCCGACGGCAGGCCAGGCTGGCAGCCGCCGGGCGTGCCGGACCGTCCAGCCGGAACGCGCTGGGACCGCCGGCGGAAACAGCCTGGGTCAGTGGCTCCGCGTGGCGCCCGGCCGGCCGCGGCGGACCTGCGTGATCACCACCGACTGCGCGAACAGCATGGCGCCCCACGGGCCAGCCACCCACATCGGCCAGGGGTAGGCCAGGTGGTCGCCGCTGACGCTGACCAGGGCCCAGATCACCACATTGACCGACACGGCCATCAGCCAGATCGTCCACAGCACGCGCAGCGCCGCTGGCAGCGCCGCGAAGGCACCGCCGCGGCCCAAGCCGACCGCGGCCGCCGGGGCACCGGACGCGGCGCTGGGCGGGGATGCGGACGGCGCTGCCCTGGGCCCCGCCGCGGGCAGGTCAGCGTGCAGCGGGGCCAGGTCGCCGTAGGTCACCGCCTGGTAGGCGCGTCCCATCCGGTCCAGGTACTCGTCCATGGTCAGGCGCCCGTCCGCGAGTGCGGCGCGCAGCCGGTCCACGACCTCCTGCCGGTCCTGGTCCGCGGCCCGCATCGCCGCCCAGCCAGCCCCGCTGGCCGGCCCGGGGTTCCGCCTGGTGACAACATCCGCTTCAGTCATGCCCTCATAGTCACGCCAGCATCTCCCCCGTACATCAGCCCACGGCTAGAACCCGCCGTCTAACCCCGGGTAGAGCCCAGCCGTTCCCGCACTGACCGGAGCCCAGCCCCTGCTCCCGCGCCCCCTGGTCCCCCCGCCCGCCGCGCGGGTCGCTGCGCCGCGGGTCGCTGCGCCGCGGGTCGCTGCGCCGCGCGGGCCCCACACCCCGCGGAGCTACGCCGCGCGGGAGCTACGCCGCGCGGCCGGGATTCTGGAGCCGCTGCGCGGCCCGTGTTATCTTTTAACGGGAATTAGAAGATGCGCTGGGACGGAGCGTCGTGGAATCCGCTGACATCATCCCGGCCACGCCCGAGCTGACCGAGCTGCGCACGGCCGCGCGCCAGATAGCGGACAAGTACGGGCACGCATACTTCGTCAACTGCGCGCGGCGGCACAAAGAACCCACCGAGCTGTACGAGGAACTCGGCGCGGCCGGTTTCCTCGGCGTGCACCTGCCGGAGGAGTACGGCGGCGGCGGGGCGGGGCTGGTCGAGCTGACCGGGGTC
>CAWDRD010000118.1:0-25806 GCA_963804455.1 uncultured Actinomycetes bacterium | reverse complement strand
TGCGTCACCGAACCGGCCGCACCTCGGCGTCCACGAAGCCCTGGTTGTCGGTGGAGGCGTAGATGGCCCGCGATAGCGCCGTCATGAACCCGGTCAGCAGCTCGTTGTGGCTGGCGATGGCCACCGCGACGTGCCAGTCCACGTTGGCCTGCAAGAAGCTGGCCAGCGACTCGGTCGCGGCGGAGATCGCGTCGTTGGCCTGCTCCAGCCGGGCCAGGTCTTCCTCGGTCCGGTACTTGGCGGCGAGCTGCGCGCAGGCCGGCTCGATCGCCTCCCGGGTTTCCAGCAGCGCGGCCATCCGCACCTGGCGGCCGCGGATGAGCAGGTTGACCGAACTGGCCACCGACTCGCCGTCCGGCCGCTGCACGAACGCCCCGCCGGACCGGCCGGTCTTGATCCGGACCAGCCCCTGCACCTCGAGGATGCGCAGTGCCTCGCGCACGGTGGTCCGGCTCATCCGGGTCTGGGTGACGAACTCCCGCTCCGGCGGGAGCGCCATGCCTTCGGCGAACTCCCCGCGCAGGATGCGCTCACGCAACTCGTCCGCGAGGACGTCCGAGGCTTTGGGGACGTGCATGGGGGCCAGCTGCACCCGCGGGCGGCTGGGCACCCCGCCAGACGTGGCTGATTCAGTCATGCGCTCGGTTACCCTGCCTCTTTTGGTCGTACCTTATACCTATGGCCCTATGGTCATACCGAATCTACCATCGCCGCGCGCTATTCCCCCGCACGGCGGGCCGGAAGGGACTGCTCGCGTCATGTGGGACCGGAGAGAGCGGGACCGCGCACCCTGCGTAAGCGGAGAGAGCGGGGACCGCGCACCCTGCGTAAGCGGAGAGAGCCGGGACCGCCCGCGGCGGGCGGCGGAGTGGCGGGCGAAGGAGAGGACGAGTCGTGCAGGGGACGCTGACGGCGGAGCAGGATACGTACCGGGAGGTGTTCCGCGGCTGGCTCGCGGACACCGCCCCGCCCGCCACGGTGCGCACGTGGCTGGACGATGGCGACGCCGCCACGTTCGAGAGCCTCCTGGCCGCCAGCGGCTTCGCCGGGGTCGGCCTGCCCGAGGAACTGGGCGGCGAGGGCGGCGGGCTCACCGAGCTCGCGCTGACCGCGGAGGAGCTGGCCCGGGCGGCGGCGCCGTCCGCCGCCTGGCTGGCCACGGTGCTGGCCGCGCCCGCCCTGGCCGGGCAGCCTGACCTGATCACGGCCGCGCTGGCCGGGGATACTTTCGCACTGCTCATTCCGGCCGAGGCGATGCCGGACACCGCCGCCCCGCTGGCGGCCGCCGCCGATGGGGCGGTCACCGGCGCGGTGCCGCGGGTGCTGGCCGCAGGCAGGGCCGCGCGCTTCGTAGTCCTAGCGGACAGCGGCGCCGGCCCGGAACTGCGGCTGGTTCAGGCGGACGCGGCCGGGGTCAGCGTGACGCCCCGGCACCTGCTCGACCGCAGCCGCTCGGTGGCGGACGTGGTCCTGGACGGGGCGCCCTCGGAACTGCTGCCCACCGATCCCGCGGCGGTGCTGCCGTCCGCCGCGGCCCGGGCCGCGGTTCTCGTCGCCGCTGACTCGCTCGGGGCGGCCGGGCGGATGCTGGACATGGCGGTCACCTACAGCCAGCAGCGGTACCAGTTCGGCGTGCCGATCGGCTCGTTCCAGGCGGTCAAGCACGCCGCGGCCACGATCCTGGTCGGGGTGGAGGCGGCCCGGTCCGTGGTGTACTTCGCCGCCGCCTCGGTGCAAGCCAACCCGGTGCAAGCCAACCCGGGCCAGGCCGCCCCGGGCCAGGCCGGCGACCCGCAGGCGCTGCTGCACGCGGCGGCGGCCAAGGCTCAGGTCACCGCGGACGGCGCGGCGTCCGCCGACAGCGCGCTGACCCTGCACGGGGCGATCGGCTACACCTGGGAGCACGACCTGCAGCTGTTCTACAAGCGGGCCAAGCTGGACGAGCAGCTGTACGGCCCGCCCGCCGCCTGGTACGACCGGATCGCCGACAGCCTGGCCCTAGTCCCCAGCGGCCCCCGGCCACCCGGCCCGAACCCGCTGGATGAGTGACTCCCCAGTCCGAGGCGTATGCCGGGGCGCCAGACATCAGTAGTTCGAATTTTTGCCCTCAGAGGGGCAAAAATTCGAACTGTTATTCATGTCATCACGGGTGCCCGGGCGCATCCCGCACTCTTAGGTGGATGCGGAGATCCGCAGCGACCCGGGGAGTGACGGTTCCGAACACACCTCGGGGACCGGCGGCCATCCCCGGCGGCCGCGCTCTAGGGATTTGGTCAGTCCTTTGTTATCATCAAGCCAAATAGCAACGAGGCGGCCGGAGAGCAGGCAGCCACCCCGACGGCAGCCGAGGAGAAGGCAGGCCAGCGCCGTGGATTTTGAGCTCACCGAAGATCAGGCGATCATCCGCAAAGCGGTCGCCGAGCTCGCCGCGCGGTTCGACGACCAGTACTGGCTGGACAAGGACGCCGCGCACGAGTTCCCGGCCGAGTTCTACCAGGCTTTTGCCGACGCCGGCTGGCTCGGCATCACCACCCCGGAGGAATACGGCGGGCACGGCTTCGGCATCACCGAGGCGTCGCTGCTGCTGGAAGAGGTCTCCGCGTCCGGCGGCGGGATGAACGCCGCCAGCTCCATGCACCTGTCGATCTTCGGCATGCACCCGGTGATCGTGCACGGCTCGGCCGAGTTGAAGCAGGAGACGCTGCCCCGGATCGCCCGCGGCGACCTGCACGTCTGCTTCGGCGTCACCGAGCCGGGAGCCGGCCTCGACACCACCAAGATCACCACGTTCGCCCGCCGCGACGGCGATGACTACATCGTCAACGGCCGCAAGATCTGGATCTCCAAGGCCATGGAGTCAGAGAAGATCCTGCTGCTGACCCGGACCACCAAGTTCGAGGATGCGGCCAAGAAGACCCAGGGCCTCACCCTGTTCCTGACCGGCCTGGACCGTGAGCACGTCGACATCCGGCCCATCCGGAAGATGGGCCGCAACGCGGTCAGCTCCAACGAGCTATTCATCGACGACCTGCGGGTGCCCGCCGCCCACCGGGTCGGCGAGGAGGGCGAGGGGTTCCGCTACCTGCTGGACGGCCTCAACCCGGAGCGGATGCTGGTCGCGGCCGAGGCGCTGGGCCTGGGCCGGGCCGCGCTGCGCCGGGCGGTGCGCTACGCCAGCGAGCGGGAGGTGTTCGGCCGCCCGATCGGCCAGAACCAGGGCATCCAGTTCCCGCTGGCCGACTCCCTGGCCCGGCTGGACGCCGCGGAACTGGTGCTACGCAAGGCAACCTGGCTCTACGACCAGGGCAAGCCCTGCGGTCGCGAGGCCAACACGGCCAAGTACCTGTGCGCCGACGCGGGGTTCGACGCCGCGGACCGGGCGCTGCAGGCCCACGGCGGCATGGGCTACTCCGAGGAGTACCACGTGGCGCGGTACTTCCGGGAAGCCCGGCTGCTGAAGATCGCCCCGCTGAGCCAGGAGATGGTGCTCAACTTCCTCGGCTCGCACGTGCTCGGCCTGCCCCGGAGCTACTGATGTCCTCCCCCAGCCTGTTCTCCCTCTCTGGCCGGTCCGCCCTGGTTACCGGGGCGGGCCAGGGCATCGGCGCCGCCGTGGCCCGGGCCCTGGCCACCGCCGGGGCCAGCGTGCTGGTCACCGACATCGACAAGGACGCGGCAGCGGCGGTGGCCACGGAGATCACCGCGGCGGGCGGCCGCGCCGAGTCAGCCGCTGTGGACGTGCGCGACGCCGGTCAGGCGGCGCAGGCCGTCGCGCAAGCCGCCGACCTGGGCGGCGGCACGCTGCACATCCTGGTCAACAACGCAGGCGCGATCGCCCCGGCCATGTTCGCCAACATGACCCCGGAGCAGTTCCAGCTCATCATCGGGATCCACCTGGGCGGGACGTTCACCGTGTCCCAGGCCGCGCTGCCGTTCCTGGCCACCGACAGCGCCGGCCGGATCATCAACGTGACCTCCGCGGCCGGCCTGACCGGCACCATCGGCCAGGTCAACTACGGCGCGGCCAAGGCCGGCATCATCGGCCTGACCAAGTCACTGGCGCGGGAGCTGGCGAAAAAACAGATCACCGTCAACGCGGTGGCGCCGCTGGCGGCGACGGCCATGACCGAAAATGTCCGCCGCAACGAAAAGCTCGCCGCGCTGACTCTGGCCCGCATCCCGCTCGGCCGCTGGGCCAGCCCGGAGGAAGTCGCCGGGGCGTTCGTGTTCTTCGCCTCCGACGCCGCCTCCTATGTCACCGGCCAGGTCCTGCCCGTCGACGGAGGAACGGTGATCTGATGCATGCCAGCCCGCTGACCGCCCGCAGCGGCGAGGCCCTGATCGTCGAGGCCCTGCGGACGCCCATGGGCCGGGCCCATGCCGAGCGCGGCTGGTTCCGCGACACCCATCCGAACGAGCTGCTGGGCGCGGTCTACCAGGCCCTGCTGGCGAGCACCGGGCTGGCACCGGATGATGTCGAGGACCTGGTCATCGGCTGCACCGCGCCGTTCGGCGAGCAGTCCCGCAACATCGCCCGCAACGCCTGGCTGCAGGCGGGCTACCCACCCGAGGTACCCGCCATGGTGCTGGACCGGCGCTGCGGCTCGGCCCAGACCGCGGTCGAGGTGGCCGCGGCGTTCGTGGCGTCCGGCACGCACGACGTGGTGATCGCCGGCGGCGTCGAGCACATGGGGCACGTGCCGATGAACTCACCCGCGAAGATCTCCGAGCTGTACGGCGACCCGTGGCCGGAGCCGTTGCGGGCCCGGTATGACTTCGTACCGCAAGGCGAGAGCGCCGAGCTCATCGCGGAGCGCTGGGACCTGTCCCGGGCCGAGCTGGATGAGTTCGCGGCCCGGTCGCATCAGCGGGCCGCCCAGGCCGTGGCGGCGGGCCGGTTCGCCCGCGAGATGATCCCGATGCGGCTGGACGGCGAGACCCGCGCCAGCGATCAGGGCATCCGCCCGCAGACCACGACGGCCGGGCTGGCCGAGCTGAAACCGGTGTTCCGGCCCGGTACCGGCCGGATCACCGCAGGCAGCTCGTCCCCGCTCAGCGACGGCGCGGCGGGCGTGGTGCTGGCCTCCCGGGACGGCGCCCGGCGGCACGGCCTGCGGCCGCGGGCCCGCATCCTGGACCACACCACGGTGGGCGTGGACCCGATCATCATGCTGACCGGGCCGATCCCGGCCACCCGCAAGCTGCTCGAGCGCACCGGCATGTCCATCAGCGACATCGACCTGTTCGAGGTCAACGAAGCGTTCAGTTCCGTGGTCCTGGCCTGGGAACGTGAGCTCAAGCCCGACCCGGACCGGGTGAACGTGAACGGCGGCGCCATCGCCCTGGGGCATCCGGTCGGCGCGTCCGGTGCGCGGCTGCTCGGCACGCTGCTCGCCGAGATGGAGCGACGCGACGCCGAGATCGGCCTGGTCACCATGTGCTGTGGTGGCGGTCTGGGCACCGCCACCCTGGTGCAGCGGATCGACGGATGATCGACCTGCGGGCCTATATCTCCGCTGGCGACGGGGTGTGGTGGGGCCAGGGCGGGGCCGAGCCGGAGCCCCTGGTCAACGCGCTCCTCGACCAGGTCGGCGGCATCGGGCCGGTGCGCGCGTTCTGCGGCCTGACCTGGAACGAGCGGCTGTCCGGCGACCTGCCGGACCAGCTGACCGTGCTGTCCTACGGCGGACTCGGCGAGCTGCGCGGGCTGAGCCGGCACGGCCTGCTGGAGGTCGTGCCGTGCCACTACTCGGCCCTGCCGCGGATGTTCGCCCAGGGCAAGCTGCCCTGTGACGTCGGGCTGGTCCAGGTCTCGCCGCCGGATCGCCGTGGCCTGGTCTCGCTGGGCATCGGGGTGGAGTACGTGGCCGACGCGCTGCCCCACACCAAGACCCTGATCGCGGAGATCAACCACGCGATGCCCGCGACGACCGGCTCGGCGCGGATCCCGCTCACCGCGTTCGCCGCCACGGTCGAGACCGAGCGCCCACTCCGGCAGGCGCCGATCCGGCCGCCAGATGGCACCGACCAGGCCATCGCCCGGAACGTCGCGGGGCTGATCGAGGACGGCGCCACGTTGCAGATCGGCATCGGCTCGCTGCCGTCCGCGGTACTTCGGGCGCTGTCCGGGCACGCGGGACTCGGCTTCCACACTGGCCTGGTCAGCGACGGTGTGATCGACCTCATCGAGCGGGGCGTGGTCACCGGTGAGAAGAAGGAGATCGACCGCGGCCTGGTCATCACCGGCGCCGCACTCGGTTCCACCGCGCTCTACCAGCGGCTGCACGAGTTCCCGATCGAGTTCCGGCCCGCCAGTTACACGCACGCCCCGGCGGTGCTGTCCCAGCTGCGGTCGCTGGTGTCGGTCAACTCGGCCATCGAGGTGGACCTGCTCGGCCAGGTCGGCGCGGAACTGCGGCGCGGCGTGCACGTCGGCGCGGTCGGCGGCCAGGTGGACTTCAGCCGGGCCGCGTCGCTGACCGGCGCCCGGTCGATCATCGCGCTGCGGTCGGAGTCGCGCGGCGAGTCCACCATCACCCCCCGGCTGCGCGGCGGGGTGGTCACCACCGCCCGGGTGGACGTGGACGCGGTGGTGACCGAGCACGGGGTGGCCATGCTCACCGGATGCTCGGTGGCCGAGCGGGCCCGGCGGCTGATCAACGTGGCCGCGCCACAGCACCGGGACGCACTGGAGCGGAGCCTCGCTGACGAGGCGGGGCGCGCCGAAGGCGTGTCCCCTCCGAGCCAGCGACCCGCGGGGGGTTCCGGGGGGTCGCCCCCCCGGGCCAGCACTGACGAGGCGGGGCGCGCCGAAGGCGTGTCCCCTCCGAGCCAGCGACCCGCGGGGGGTTCCGGGGGGTCGCCCCCCCCGGGCCAGCACTGGAGCAGGAGGTGTCGGCGTGACCCTGGAGTATCAAGCACCGGGTAACCAGACTGCGGGCGAGGGCCGCCAGGTACGGATCCGGGAAGTGGGACCGCGGGACGGGTTCCAGAACGAGCCCGAGCACATCCCCACCCAGGACAAGATCACGCTGATCAACGCGCTCGGCCGGGCCGGCTTCACCCGGATGGAGCTGGCCAGCTTCGTCCGCCCGGATGTGATCCCGCAGCTGGCCGACGGGGTGGAGGTGCTGCGCGCCGTTGACCTGCCGGACACCGTCGAGCGGATGGTGCTCATCCCGAACAGCCGGGGCCTGGACCACGCGCTCCGGGTGCGCGAGCTGTTCAGCGACGCGACGCTGTTCGTGAGCGCCTCGCAGACGCATAACAAGAAGAACGTGAACCGCACGGTCGAGGAGACCCTGGCGGACGTCCGGGTGATGAGCAAGCGCATCCTGGCCGAGGACCTGAAGTTCTGCGCGGTGATCGCGACCGCATTCGGCTGCCCGTTCGAGGGCAAGATGCCGCTGGACCGGGTGCTCGGGCTGGCCGAGGAATTCGCGGAGGCGGGCGCGCAGGAGATCGGTTTCGGGGACACCACCGGCATGGCCAACCCGGCCTATGTCTCGGGGTTCTTCGCGGCCGCGCTGGACCGGCTGCCCGGGGTCGAGATCACCGCGCACTTCCACAACACCCGCGGCCAGGGCCTGGCCAACGCGTACGCGGCACTGGAGGCGGGCTGCACCAGCTTCGAGTCGAGCTTCGGCGAGCTCGGCGGCTGCCCGGTGCCCAAGGGCTCGACCGGCAACATCGCCACCGAGGACCTGGTCAGCATGTTCCACGAGATGGGCGTGGCCACCGGCCTGGACCTGGGCCGGGTCATCGACGCGGCGCGCACGGCGCAGTCGGTGCTGAGCCGCACTCTGTCGAGCAAGTCGATCGTGGCCGGCCCGGTCCGCTGGGGTGATTCCCCCGCTCAGTCAGACGGAGCTCAGCCCGATATAGAGGAGGCAGCGAGATGAGCAACCGCGTCGCCATGGTCACGGGGGGCGCCCAGGGCATCGGCCGGGGCATCGCCACTTCCCTGGCCGAGCAGGGCTTCCGGGTAGGCATCGCCGACCTGAACCTGGCCACCGCGGCCCAGACCGCCAAGGAGCTCACCGCCGCGGGCGGCACCGTGATCGCGGTCGAGACCGACGTGACCCAGACCGCCTCGGTGCAGGCCGGGGTGCGGGCCGTCGAGGCCGAGCTCGGCCCGGTGGAGGTGGTGGTCAACAACGCCGGGTGGGATGCCTTCATGCCGTTCGTGGCGACCACCGAGGAGTTCTGGGACAAGGTCCTGGAGATCAACTTCAAGGGCGCGCTGCGGGTCCTGCACACGGTGGTCCCGGGGATGATGGAGCGCGGCTTCGGCCGGGTGATCAATATCGGGTCCGACGCGGGCCGGGTGGGGTCATCGCTGGAGGCGGTGTACTCCGGGGCCAAGGGCGGCATCATCGCGTTCACGAAGACGCTGGCCCGGGAGGTCGCGAGCAAGGGGATCACCGCCAACACAGTCTGCCCCGGGCCCACCGACACGCCCATGCTGCGTGCCTTCGCCACCGGCGCCGGTGACGCGGAAAAGGTGATCGGCGGGATGACCCGGGCCGTGCCGATGAAACGGCTCGGCCAGCCCGAGGACATCGGCCCCGCGGTGGCGTTCCTCGCCTCCGACGCGGCCCGCTTCATCACCGGCCAGACGCTGTCGGTCAGCGGCGGCCTCACCATGGCCTGACCGGGCCCCGGTGAATCGCGCCCCGGTCACCGCTGACCGGATCGACCGCCACGACCTGCTCTGTGCCCTGCGCGCCACGGGTGTCGCGGGCGCCAGCAGTGAGCTGACCGGTATCAGCTGCCAGCCGATCGGCATCGGGCACACCGCGGACACGTTGCGGGTGGAGCTGCGCTGGTCCCGCCCGGGGTCCGGGCCAGCCTCGCTGGTGGCCTACCCGCGGCTGCCGCACGTCGTCCGGGACAGCTGGTGCCTGGACGACGAGGACCTGCTGGCGCGCTGCAACCACCGCGCGCTGCAGTTCGTCCGCATCACCAGCAGTGACGGCGACATCGGCCACGGCGTCGTGGACCAGTGCGTCAGCCTGGCCACGGCCACCGCCCGTGCCGCCTCAGTTCCGCCCCTACCTGGCCCACCCTCTCTATCTAGTCCGCCAGGATCCCGCGCTTAGGCCACCGCGGGCCGCCCAACCGGAGGTTCCCATGACACAGGTCACATCGGCAGACGTCGGCACGTCGCCCTCCTTCGAGCAGGTCGGCACCGGCCTGAACGTCTACCAGTCCGCCGACCCGGTCGAGGGTGTGGCCCGGTGGCTGGAGACGCCCGAGGACGTCATCGCCTTCGCCGACGGCAGCGATGTCAGCGACGTCGTGGTCATCGCCCGCGGTGGCGCCACCACGTTCCTGACCATGGCGCTGAACGCCGGGGTGCGCGGCGTCGTCACCCTGCAGGGCGCGCCCGAGAGCCACCTCGGCATCCTCTGCCGCGAGTACGGCATCCCGTGCCTCATGTCCGTGGCCTTCTCCCACGGCGTACGCACCAGCCGCGGCGAGATCATCCCCGCCGACGGCGTCCGGATACCGGCTCGACGTCTCCACCTCCCCGCAGGGCACGGTCAGTGCGGAGGCCGGTGCGCCGGTAGACGACTCCCCACCGCCGGATGCTGGCCCGGGGATGACCGAGGAGCAGATGGCGCAGATCCGGCTGCTGCTGGAGAAGTTCCAGGGTGAAGTGCCGCACGGGGTGGCCGGTGACGAGATCATGCGGGCGCCGATGACCACCCGGGTGCTGTTCGCCGACGACGACTCGATGCACCGCGACCTCACGGTGGAAGAGGTCAACGAGGCGATCCGCTACTACACCTGGAACGAGTGGAACGCGCTGGCGTCCCGCGCCACCGAGGGCGAGTCTGGCCTGATCCCGCGCCAGGAGTACGAGGCGATGGGCATCATGAACTGCTGGTTCAAGCACCCGGGGTGGCTGCGGGCGATCGAGGACCGGGTCGGCATCGACGGCATCATCGAGATCGGCTCGCGCGGCTGCCACGAAATCGGCACGAAGATCAACATGCTGCACATCTGGGCGCTGGCCACCGCGCCGAGCTTCGGCCGGGGCATCGCCCTGGAACTGAACCTGCACGACGCCGATTACCAGGCTGACCGCATCCGGGACTGCTTCGGGTGGTACGCCGGCTCTACAAGGGCCTGTGGGGGGACGGGCCCATCCTCACCTCGATGCGGCAGTTCGAGGGACCCGTCCTCGACCGGTCCTGGATCGACCGGTTCACCGCCGACCGGATCCCGCTGGACGACGACTCCTCCCGCGCCGCGTTCCAGCGGTTCAACGGCGCGGCCGAGCTGATGGGCTTCCTGCTGCACTTCGACAACCGGCTCGGCGTCGGCGATCACGGTCCCTACCACCTGGCTGATGGCGGCATGGTGCTGGCCCGCGACATCATCCTGAACGAGCCGGCCTTCCCGTGGTCCCAGGCCACCTCGGGCCTGCCGTACGCGATCACGGTGGCCATGTTCTTCGGCCCGGACTCCGGGCTGAAGGCCGAGATGATGGACATCTCCACGGTGTTCACCACGCCCGCCTACTACCTGCCGTTCGTCCGGGGCGTTGCGGTCTACCAGCGGCAGGCCTGGGACACCCCGATGACGGAGATCGCCGTGCTCACCCTGGACGACATGGCCGTGCTACGGGACCGTTGCGAGGAGCAGTCCGCCGCGCTGTACGGGCGGATCGCGTCGATGAGCCAGCGGGAGAAGATCGAGGCGGGTGCCATGGTCTACACAGCCGGCTTTGCGCTGCCGGTGGCGCGGGCCGCTGGCATGTACGACGAGCTGGTCCGGGACTACGGCTTCCTGGAGATCCACCCGGCCGTGCAGGCCTGCTACGACACGATCATCAGCGGGGTGGCCACCGAGATGATCCCGCGGCTGTTCCTGACCGGGTCGTGGGGCAACCCGGTACCCGAGCAGGTCTCGGATTCGCTGGCGGACGGCGACGCTGAATTCCGGGTGCTGCACGCCCTGCGGGTGCGTGGCTTCGCCAGCCCGGAGCAGATCGCCGAAGCCTCCGGACTCGAGACCGGGACGGTCAGCTCCGTGCTCGACCGGACGACCGGGCATGGCCACACCCGGCAGCGCCAGGGCCGGATCAGCGGCTACAGCCTGACCCCGGCCGGCAAGGCCCGGCATGTGCTGCTGCTCGGCGACAGCCTCTCCGCCCACGATGCCTCGGTCATCTCCGCCGCGTACCAGTCGTTCCTCGGGCCGAACCAGGCGCTCAAGCAGCTCATCACCGACTGGCAGCTGCACCCGGGCCAGGCCGACGCCGCCGTTACCGCCGGGACCGCCGACCGGCTGGCCGCGGTCCAGGCCGACGCCGTGATCATCCTGGACCAGCTCGGTACCGTCGCACCCCGGTTTGCCCGCTACCGCGGCCGGCTCGCGGCGGCGCTCGCGGCCTTCCAGGGCGGCGACGGGGACGCGCTGGCCAAGCCGATGACCGGCTCCTACCACGACGTGTGGATGGAACTGCACGAAGACCTGCTCGCCACCCTCAGCCGCGCCCGCACCGACGACGACGGCTGACGCTGCCCAGCGGGCACGGTCAGCGGGCTGGCGGCCGGCGCTCGCGGCGCGAGCGCTTGCGGGCAAGTGCCGCGCTGGCCAGCGCCCAGGCCAGCGCGGCCGCCGTCGCCGCGCTGATCGCGCCCTCGGGCCAGCCGCCCAGCCGGTCGGCGAGGGTCACGGTCGTGCGCAGCGGCACCCGCGCGTCGAGCTCGGCCCGGCGCCAGGTCCCGCTGCTAGCGATCAGGGACCCGTCCGGGGAGATGATCGCGCTTTGTCCGGTCGTGGACGCGTACACCACAGCCCGGTCACTCTCGATCGCGCGGATCCGCGCCATCGCTACCTGCTGCTGCGTCTCGCCCAGCTGGCCGTCCAGCTCGAAGTCCGCGTCATTGGACTGCACCGCGAGCAGGTTCGCCCCGGCAGTCACCTCCGACCTCACCAGGCCATCGAACCCGACCTCGTAGCAGATCACATCGCCGAGCCTGATCTTCCCGATGCGGAACACCACTGCCTGGTGGCCGGGGACGAAGTTAACTGGCTGCAGCGCGGTCAGCGACGTGATGTGCGACAGCAGGCCGCGGAACGGGATGTACTCGCCGAACGGGACGAGCTGGCGCTTGACGTACACGGCGACGGGGCCGCGCCGCGGCAGCCACAGCTGGCCCGCGTTGCGCCGCGGGTTCTGCAGTACGGCGCCCACCAGCACCGGCCGGCCGATCGCGGCGACAGCGCTCTGGATCGTGGCGTAGATGACCGGGTCAAAGCCAGGGTCCAGGTCGGCAGAGTTCTCCGGCCAGATCACCACATCAGGCACCGGCCGGGACCCTGCCCTGACCTGGGCGGCCAGTTCCTCCGTGGCCACGGTGTGATACTGCGTGACCCTGGTGGCGCGCCAGAGGTCAGGCAGGTCCCGCGCGTGCGGTACATCCCCCTGGATGGCGGCGACGGTCGCGGCCGGGCCACCGGGAATGCCCTGGTCCACCGGAAGCAGCCGGCCGGCCAGCGCCAGCCCGGCGGCGCCGGCGAAGGCCAGCACGGGCAGGGCGCGGCGGCGCAGCGCGGGCAGGCACCCCCCGCCTCCCGATGAGGGCAAGCGCTCCTGGCACCGTGGTGCTATCAGCGGCTCCTGCTGCTGCGCCAGGCCCCAGCAGCAGCCAGGCCAGGCAGGCGCCGGCCAGGGCCAGCAGGAACGTCAGCAGCGGGGCGCCGCCGATCGCAGCCCAGCGCACCGTGGGCGCACTGGCCTGGCTCATCGCCAGCCTGCCCCAGGGAAAGGCGTACGGCCACCGATCCCGCACTGCCTCAGCAGCCACCCACCAGCCCGCCACCGCCACCGGCCACGCCCGCAGCCGCAGCAGCAGGCGCTGGCCCACAGCCAGCGCGGCGAAACTCACCGCCTGGCCGACCGCGAGAGCCGCCCAGACATACCAGGCAACATTGATGAGCCAGGACGTCAGCGGAACGAAAACCGCCACGCCGAACACGAGCCCCACCACGAGACTTGCCCGCAGGCTCCTCCGCCACAGCGCCACAGCCAGCAGCGCCGGCCCGGCGATAACCAGCGGCCAGGCGCCCACCGGTGGGAAGGCAGCGGCCAGGGCAAGGCCACCGGCCAGGGCCACGGGCAGCGCCCAGCGCAGCGGCAGGCCACCACGGGCTGGCCCCAGCCGCGAGCCGCCTGCTTGCTCCGCCACAGCCGCCGGGACCCGGGCACCAACCCCCGGGCTGGCGGCTCCGCCAGCCCGGCCACCCGCGCCGGTCAGCCGCACCGCGCCCTCCCGCCTGCCGTCCCAGACCCTGGCCTGTTCTTGCGAGCGTAACCGCGATCCAGGCCGGTGCCAGCAGCGAAACCCGCCAGGGATCGCTCCGCATACGGCGGAAGTTCTCCAGTGCTGACCGTCCATCCGCCACGAACACCAGACGCCCCGGACGGATATGGCCACATCGGAAAGGCTTCGACGGCCCGCTGGCGACTCAGCGCCGTGGCTGCTTGGCCCTGCCCGCCGCGACCGCCTCGCGATAGGGTGCCTGCTCTCTACGCAGGAGGTCAGGGTTGGTCCCTCGCGCGTGGACCAGGCCGATGGTCAGCAACTGCACGGCCACAGCGCCGCCGAGCAGGGAGGTCACCAGCTCCGGCAGCTCCGCATCCGGGATCACCAGCTGGCCGGCGGTGACATCGTCGCCCAGGATCGCGCCGTCCAGGCGGGGGCTGAGGATCGCTGCGGTGCGCAGCCCGATCCGGCGGGCCGCCATCAGCAGTTCGTGCGCCCCCTCAGCCGCGCGTTCGGCGCCCGGGCCCCCGGTGACGACGACCGCCAGCGCGCTGTTCGCGTCATGCGCGACCAGGTGGCCGTGCAGCGTGTCCTCGACGCCGAGCATGGTGGTGGGGACCCATGCCCCCTCGGCGACTTTGAGGGCCAGTTCCCGCGCCGTGGGAACGTCGATAAGGCTTCCCGCGGCGATGAGGCGCTCAGCCTGGGCCAGCTCGCCGCCGATCGCCAGTGCGCCGGAGCGCATCGTGAGCAGCTGACGCAGGTACCGGGCGAGGTCAGCGGCCGGAAACTCCTCCTGGCGGTAGGCCGAGGCGAGGTAGAACCCGGTCAGCATCGGCGAGGTGTAACCGACCGTGTGACAGTAGGACTTGTCGCGCAGCGGGGTGACCAGTACGACATCGGCGAGGTCCTCGGCGGGCGTGTGGCCGGCCGCCGTGATCAAGGCGGTCTTCGCGCCCGCCGCGCGGGCGGCAGCCAGTGCCCGCACCGTCGACGTGGACAGCCCGCCGTGGGAGATCGCGATGCACAGGCCCTTCCGGCGAGGTGCCAGTGCCTGGTCGGCAGACTCGCGGGCCTCGGCCGGGCCCGCCGCGACCGCCGACTCTCCCATGGCGCCGTTGAGAATCAGCGCCACCGCGCGCGCACTATGCCCCGACGTGCCCACCGCCGACACCACAACCGGCTCGCCAGCGCCGGCAGCGGCGTGCAGCATCTCCACGAGCCGCGGCGCTGAACTGGCCAGGGAATCGCCCAGCGTCTCCGGCAGCATCACCTGCGCCTGGATCATGTCTTCCATGACCCAGGGAGCAGCGCTGCGGAGCTCGGGATAGACGGCCGGGTCATACCAGTCAGAAGTCTCAGCCACACCCACCACTGCTCCCTCACACTCCCGTCTGGGCCTCCCCCATCCCCGGGCACAGAAACGTCCAGCCCGCGCACCCTGAACGAGGTCCTGATGCGGTTCAGCGCCCTGCCTGCCGCCATGCACCGAGGGTGACATCGCAAAACCGCCGGGCCATGTACAAAGGCGAGCGACGAGCCGCCGGATCAGCGCCTGCGATCGGGTCACGCACCTGGCACGCACCTCTGGCGGCTGCGCGGTAGTGGTGTTGCGGTGAGCGGCGCGAGCGGCGCACGCTGGTGTCATCAGTCATCGACGGGGGGCTAGGAGCTGAGATGACCTCCCACACCGAATCGATCGATCACGAGCACCTTCCGGGCGACGGGTGCGAGACCGTCCAGCACGACGAGCACGTCGATCACGTGCACAGCGGCGAGCACCATCCCGAGCAGGCGGTGCACGCCGGCCACGCGGGCGCGCACGCAGAAGGAGACGGCTGCCAGACGGTCGCCCACGGCGATCATGTGGACCACGTCCACGACGGCCACCGCCACTTCCAGCATGGCGATCACGTCCACGAGCACTGACGGAGTCTGAGACAAACGGCGCGGGCCTCCCGGTTCGCCGCCATCGCGGCCTGCGGTCACGGCCGCACCTCGCCGGTGCGTACGCTGCGGGCCTGATCTGCCAGGGCAGGCTCCCGGGTTTCGGCGTGTGATGATCGGGTGAAGCAAGGGAGGGCCGTGAAGTATGAGACCGTCGCTGGGGCTTACCGCGATCTGGAGCGGGCCACCGGCCGGCTGGAGCTGACCGGCCGTCTCGCCGCGCTGCTCGCCGAGGCCCCAGCCGAGTTGCTGCCTGTGCTCTGTTACCTGTGTCAGGGCTTGATCGCGCCGCAATTCGCTGGCGTTGACCTTGGCCTGGCCGAGAAGCTTGCCATCCGCGCTGTCGCCACCGCTGCCGGCGCTGCCCCCGAGCAGGTCGCTGCGGGTGTGCGGGAGACGGGCGACCTGGGCCAGGCCGCCGAGCAGCTGCTGATGGTGACCGCGGCCGGGCGGCCAGCCAGCTTGCAGGTCACAGAGGTGGTCGAGACCCTGCACCGGATCGCCGAAGCTGAAGGGCCGGGCTCGCAGGGCCGCAAGCTGGACCTGCTGGCCAGCCTGCTCGCCCAGGCCACCCCGGTCGAGGCGCGTTACCTGCTGCGCCTGGTCACCGGGGGTTTGCGGCTGGGCATCGGTACGCCCACCATCCTTGATGCGCTCGCGCAGGTGTATGCCGGCGGCCGGGCCGGCCGGCCGGTACTGGAACGCGCCTACAACATCTGCTGTGATCTGGGCCGCGTCGCCGCTGCCCTGGCCAGCGGCGGTCTGGCGGCGGTCGAGCAGCTCCAGGTGCGCCCCGGTAACCCGGTACGGGCCATGCTCGCCCAGCGGCTGTCGGACGCCTCGGAGATCCTGGCCAAGCTCGGCGGGCAATGCGCGGCCGAGTACAAATACGACGGCGTCCGGGTCCAGGCGCACAAGACCGCTGACGGGTCGATCGAGCTGTTCACCCGGCGGCTGGAGCGAGTCAGCCATCAGTTCCCCGACATCGTCGGGGCTCTCGCGGCGGGGCTGGGGCCCGGCGAGGCCATCATCGAAGGGGAGGTCGTCGCGTTCGACCCCGCCGCCGGGGAGCTGCACCCGTTCCAGGAAGTCATGTTCCGGCGGCGCAAGCACGGCATCAACGAGGCCGTGCGCGACGTCCCGGTCGGCCTGTTCTGCTTCGAGCTGCTCTACGCCGACGGCCAGGACCTCACCCAGCTCCCCTATCCGCAGCGGCGGGCCAGGCTGGCCGAAGCGATCACACCCTCACCCCAGCTACGGCTGTCCACCGCCACCGACGTCGCTACCCCCACCGCCCTGGACGCGGCGTTCGACCAGGCGGTGACCGATGGCTGCGAGGGGTTGGTGTGCAAGTCGGTGAGCCCAGCCGCGGGCTATCAGGCCTGGCGCCCGCGGCTGGCTGTGGATCAAGCTCAAGCGGGACTACCGCACCGAACTGTCCGACACCGTCGACCTGGCCATCGTCGGCGCGTTCGCCGGGCGTGGCCGCCGCCGCGGTGTCTACGGCGCCCTGCTGCTGGCCGCCTACGACCCAGATGCCGATACCTTCCGCGCGGTGTCCAAGTGTGGCACCGGGTTCTCCGACGCCGACCTGGCCGCGCTGCCCGCCCGGCTGGCGCCGCTGGCCCGGCCCGAGCGGCCCGCCCGGGTCAACGCACGGCAGGAACCCGACATATGGTTCGAACCCGGGCTGGTCCTGGAAGTCCTCAGCGCCGAGCTGACCCTCTCACCGAACTACACCGCTGGCTGGGGACAGATCAAAGCGCAGACCGGGCTGGCGATGCGATTCCCGCGCTTCACCGGACGATGGCGCGATGACAAAGCCGCCACGGACGCCACCACCACCAGCGAACTGATCAGCCTCTACCAAACCGCACGGCGCGCATCCGCACGCACGGCCAGAATAGTCACGGAAAGTGACCGGTAATCTCAGGCGCGAGCGCTTCCGTTCGGCGCGGCCAGCAGCCCGTCCTGGCCTGATGATCAGGCTGCGAGCTCGCTCGTGGGCGCTGCGGAGGGCTGCTGGGTTGGGATCCAGCGGCTCGCGAACAGTGCGATCAGCGCGATGATGGCGAGCAGTGACAATGATGCGCGCAACCCGGCGTGCCGGTCGAGCTGCACCAATGGGCCGGCACCTTCCACGGGTCGCACGCGATCCTGTCTGCCGAGGTGTCGCAGCGGCAGATCGCCGAACTCACCGCCGCCCTGCGCCGCGCCCTGGCCGAGTGAGGCGGTCGGCCTGGTCGCGGCCGACCAGACCACCGCCTCCACGCCACAACGCACCAGATGAAAGACCAACGCAGGAAGGACGTCTCGGCATGACTGTTACTCCGATCGATCTCTTCGCGTCCTCTGCCTACCCGCATCCCAGAACGCTCAGGGCCGGCACTGCACCACGGCGAGGCATCGATGGGTGACGTCCAACCGGATCTGCGCCGCCGCCAGGGTGACTACCTGACTGTAGCCGCGCCCAGCGGCTACCCCATCGGGAGCTACAACGTGCTGCAGCACGACCATCAGCATCTCTCCTCAACGGCGCACTCCGGCGCCCGCACGTCCACATCCGGTCGCTGAGCACCAGCCCATCGGCGGCGGGCGCAGGCGTCAAGCGAATTCGGGGGCGACCCTCCTCCCCATCACCGAGGCCCCAACAGGTACGTAGCGGCGGAAATTCGTGAACACTTGCTCACGGCCTCGTGGGCGCGACCGGATGGCGGCCGGTTTCAAGGTGGCTGCGCTCCTCGCGTGAGCGCCCATTACCACCACTCCGCGGCATGACAGCGCGTTCCACTTCTGCTTATCGGCGCGGGCGAGGACGGGTTGATAGTCGGGCTGTAATGTCGCAGGCGACCGGACCCGTCTGCAGGCGGTGCGGGCGACCGCCCCGGCCGCGCCGGACCTGCATGCGGCCCGATGCCGGATGCCGATGCGGCTGGGGTCGGCCTGATCGGGTGGATGTTCAGCCGGCGCCGCCCGTGCTGCTGGCTGGCGCTTCACTCTGCTCGGCTGTGCTGCCCGAGATAGTGCGGCTGCCGCCGGGCGCACGGGTGATCTCGACCCGGCGGGGCTGGGTCTTGGGCGAGACGGGGATGGTCACATGCAGGACACCGTCGGCGTAGCCCGCGGTGAGGTTCTCCGAGTCCACACCCTCGCCGAGGGAGAGCTGGCGGGTGAACGACCCCTGGGGCCGCTCGGCGACAATGATCTGCTCACTCTCGCCGTAGTCCGGGGTGCGTTCGGCCCGGATCGTCAAGGTGCTGTGCTCGACGGTCACCTCGACGCTGTGGGGGTCTGCGCCGGGCAGATCGGCCTCGACGTGGTAGCTGCCATCCTCGGTGCGGTAGACATCCATTGGCATGCCCAGCGGGGCACGCGTCCCGGTCGCGGCCATGGAGATGAGCCGCTCAAAAGGATCCCGGAAGGGCTCGAACCTGATCACTGCCATCACTGCCTCCACTTCCTCGTGTGAAGCCTGCAGAGAATGTCCTGGCGCGGGCGGTGATCACGCTGCCGGTCCCGGGGCCTGCCACGCCCAGGGATTCGGCTTCCCCCTGGTCACCTCCTGCTCCCGCCAGGCCAGGCGACACGCCACCACCATGACGGCAGCGCCGCCATTGCCCACCATCGCGCGGGCCACTGGTCGCGGGCCAGGCCCAATGGCCGGCACGACCGGGGACCTTGGGCCCGCGCACCGCTACGGCCGCACCAGCCCTGCCAGCCCCGCGCCGTTTCCGCCAGATCCCGGAGCCAGGCCCACCATCAGCGTTCCGGGACGCTCTGGCAGCGAAGCAGACGCTGCCCGCCTCCGGCGACTGCCAGCACGACGAGCAAGACAGACCACCGGAGAGCCCGGCCCGCCCGCGTGTGCAGCACCCGAATGGATGATCTGCGCGGCCACGCGCGTGGGCGGCAGGGCTGAGGCACATACTGGAGGTGGTCGCTGACGGCGGAGCGCAGTGGGGTCAGCGCTGGTGTCTGATCCCCTCCTTCCACAGGAAGGCAAGGAAGTTTGGAGGGCACATCGTGACCAGCCACGATCCGCATCCCGACCGGGCGCGGCCTCCTGGTGAGTCACAGCCGACTAGCACCGAACCGGGCGCACAGGCGCGCACGAAGCGCAAAGATGCTACCGCTGGGGAGCCACGCCCTGCCCAGCACTCGCCTGCTGCGGGGGACGCATCCGGCCAGTCGGCGCGGTCGTGGCCGCTAACTCGGAAGACCATTGTCACCAGGGCGGTGGCCCTCGCGGCAGCTGGCCTGGCCATCTACCTGGTGCTGCCGAGCCTGACCCGGGTGCTGGCGTCCTGGCCCCGCCTGCTCACGCTGGACCGGATCTGGCTGGCTGTCGCACTGGCCGCCGAGCTGGCCTCCTTTACGTGCACCTTCGCCTTGCAGCGGCTGGCCCTGCAGACGCGCGAATGGTTTTCCGTGGTCACTGCCGGGTTGGCCGGCAACGCGGTGTCCGGCATCCTGCCGGGCGGCGCCGCGGCCGGGGCCGGGCTCCAGTTCGAGATGCTCTCGAACGCCGGGTTCGACACGGACGCCGCGGCCGCCGCTTTGACCGCCTTCTCGCTGCTGGAGGTGGGCGCGCTGCTGGCGCTGCCCGTGGTCGTGGTGCCCGCCGTGCTGGCCGGCACGGCCGTCAGCCCTGGACTCGTGCATACCGCGCTGCTTGGACTCGGCATGTTCTGCCTACTTGCCATCGTCGGCACAGTTCTCCTGAAAACCGACCGGCCGCTGGCCGCGGTCGGCCGCGCCGCTCAGGCGCTGCGAAACCGGATCACCCGCGGCCGCCGCCCGCCGCTGACCGGCCTGGACACGCGGCTGCTGTCCGAACGCGACACGATTAGGTCGGTCATAGGCCATAACTGGTGGCAGGCGCTCCTGCTAACCGTCGGCCGGCTCGGGTTCGATTTCGGCTGCCTGCTAGCCGCCCTGCGCGCCACCGGCACCCACCCCCGGCACGCCCTGGTACTGCTGGCCTACGCGGCCGCCAACATCATCGAGCTCGTGCCGGTCACCCCGGGCGGGCTCGGCCTGGTCGAGGCCAGCCTGGGCGGCCTGCTGGTCCTGGCCGGCGTCCACGGCGGTGACGCGCTCTTGGCCACGCTGGCCTACCGGCTCGCCTCCTACTGGCTTCCGCTGTGCGCCGGACTGCCGGCCTACCTCCTGTACCGACACCGCTACGGCCACTGGGCACACCAGTCCCGGCATTGACAATGCGGCACAACGGTGAGGGAACCATCTCCGGCCCCCGCAAGGACGGTCGCTACGAACAGGTTGATCGGCGATCTCGACGCCGGGGGGGTTCTCTCATTCCACTTTTGATCAGGGTGACCTTCATGGAGGCTGAGTAGGTCTTTGCGTCGTCGGCGCGCTCGTGCCGGACGGTCTGGATCCGGTTGCCATCGCTGAACTCCACCGTGGAACGGGTGGTATCGCACTGGCAGGTCCAGACGTCGCCGCGCACGCCCGGGCTTAGCCGGGGTACTTGCCGGGGACCTGCCTGGTGGCGACGTTGACGCGGTTGAAGACGTTCACCACGGCAATCCAGAGAACCAGTGCAGCCAGGGCTGGCTCGTCGTAGTGGCGGGCCGCCTCGTTCCATATCTCGTCGGGCACCGGGTCGGTCCGGTCGCTGAGCCGGGTGACGGTCTCGGTGAGGGCCAGTGCGGCGCGTTCGGCGTCGGTGAAGAAGGGTGTGTCCCGCCAGGCGACCAGGGTGAACAGTCGTTCGTCGGTCTCGCCGTCTTTCCTGGCTTTGGCCGCGGCGCCGACGCACACGCTGCAACCATTGATCTGGCTGGCTCGCAGGTGTACCAGGTCGAGTGTCCTCGGTGGTACGCCACCCTGTTTGATGGCCTCGTTCAGTGCCCTGATCGCCGTCATGGCGTCCGGAATGACCACTCCCGGGTTCTTCATTCGGGCTTGCATTGCGGCGCTCCTTTTGCTGTCTGTGTGATGCCGGGAGGGATGGCGGATGGTGCGGCCGGCGGTGGTGGCCGGCCTGCGGGCCGGGCTAGACGGTTGTGGTGGCTTGCTGCCGCAGTTGGGTGGTGAGGAACTGGTCCCAGGTCCGGGAGCCGGCGGTGTGTCCTGGCGGTGGCAGCAGAGCGCCGTTGCGGACTGCCCGGGTGCCCGGTATCCGGACCGGCAGCACCCATCGGCGGCGATGGCTGGCCTTCAGGTACCCCCGGAGCAGGTCCGTCCAGTTGCTCACCTGTGGTCCGGCCATGTCCGGCGCGCGGCCGGCGGGCTCGCCCAGTGCCAGCTCGACGCAGGCCCGCCACGTCGCGGGGATCAACCGGCTGGACGGTGAAGCCCGCTGGCACTGGCGCCACGGGGAACCGGCTCAGCTTCTGCGCATTGGCCAGGCAGTAGTCGTAGAACTGCGTGACTCGCAGGATCGTCCAGGGCAGACCGGAGCTGGCCACGATCTGCTCGGCCTGGAGCTTCGTCTTCGGGTATCCCCAGGAGGCGATGTGGTCGATACCGACGATCGACACGTACACCAGGTGGGCAGACCCCGTCCGGGACGCGGCTGCCACCAGGTTGCGGGTTGCCTCGGCGTCGCCCCTCGTGCTGGTCGCGCAGTGGATGATGGCCGCCGCTGCGGTCACGGCCGGCTCGATGCCCTGGCCGGTCCGCAGGTCTGCGGTGAAGAAAGTGACGCCCTGCGGGATGGGCCGGTCGTGCCGGGCGAGCACGCGGACGTCACAATCGCTGTCCTGTAGCCGCGCGACGACAAGCTTCCCGAGGCGACCGGTGCCGCCAGTGACAAGGACGGGCGAGGCCATGGGCTCTCCTTACGCCAATTAGCCCTCAAAGAGAGGTGAGTTACGTCCGCGTCGTTGTGGTTCGTCCGTGGATGCACGATTGTTCCTCCGTGTAGGCCGCGGCTGAACCGGGACACTGAACACCAAGCCGGCCTCCTGTCACATCGGCGGGGTCTGGACGGTCACTTCTATGTCCGGCAACGACAAGAGAATGTGACCGATGGACGAACATGACGTGCTCGCGGAACGGTTCGAGACCCACCGGGCCCGGCTGCGGGCGGTCGCCTACCAGACGCTCGGCTCGGCCAGCGACGCCGACGACGCTGTCCAGGAAGCCTGGCTGCGGCTGAGCCGCACCGACCCCGCCAGCATCGAGAATCTCGGCGGATGGCTGACGACGGTCGTCGCCCGGGTGTGCCTGAACATGCTGCAGTCACGCCGGGAACAGCCAGTGGGGATACACCTGCCCGAATCAGTCGTGACCGGCGCGGACGGCACCGGCCCCGAAAACGAGGCGCTGCTTGCCGACTCCATCGGGCCCGCGCTCCTGGTGATCTTGCACACGCTGGCGCCCGCCGAGCGGCTCGCGTTCGTCCTGCACGACATGTTCGCCGTCCCGTTCGACGACATCGCGCCCATCGTCGGGCGCTCGCCCGCCGCGGCCCGCCAGCTGGCCAGCCGCGCCCGCCGGCGGGTCCAGGGCGTGACTCCGGTCCCCGGCACCGATCTGACCCGGCAGCGGGCAATCGCCGGCGCCTTCCTCACCGCCGCCCGCAACGGCGACTTCGGCGCGCTGCTGGAGGCGCTCGACCCCGACGTCGTGCTGCGCTCCAACGGCACCGAGGCGGTCCGCGGTGCGGCGGCGGTGGCCCGGCGCGCGTTCCCCTTCACGCGAATCGCCCAGGTCACCCTGCCCGCACTGATCAACGGAGCGGCCGGCGTCGTCACGGCCGCGGACGGCAGGCCGATCACACTCATAGCGTTCACCATCACCGGCGCGAAGATCGCCGCGATCGACCTCATCGACGACCCTCGCCGCATCGCTGAAGCCGACCTGGCCCTCCTCGGCCGCTGACGGGCCGCCAACGCGATCGCCCGCTGCTTGCCTGCACAGGCTGCCGGGCGGTTGCTCCCCGTGCTGGCGCCGGCTGCTGCTGTCGTCGCGGCAGACCAGGGGACCAAGCTGTGGGCGCTGTCGCGGCTGGCTGGGCATCAGGCCATCGTGCTGCCCGGTGGCTGGGTGGAACTGCGGCTGATCTCCAACCCGGGCGCAGCGTTCTCCTTCGGCAGCGGCGCGACCTGGGTCTTCACGCTGTGCGCCACGGCGGCAGTGGCCATCGTTCCCCGGGTTCGCTGCCCGGGCCCGGTCCCGGGGCCGGGCGATAGCACTGGGACTGCTGCTGGGCGGCGCGGCGGCCAACCTGCTGACCGGCTCTTCCGCGCCCCCGGCCCCGGCGTAGGGCGGGTGGTCAACTTCATCGACTGCCACGGGTGGTTCGTCGGCAATGTGGCCGACATCGCGATCGTGGCCAGCGCCGGCATCCTCATCATGCGGGCCATGACAGACCCCGGCCGCGAGCACCGGGTCCCGATCGCGCGGCCCGGCCGGGCCGGCCATCCCTGACTCAGAAGAGAGTCGGCGGTCTGGAGGGGATCGGCTCTGGGAGCGGCTCGACCTCGGGCACCCGGGCTCGCACCTCGTCGTGGAATCGGCGTGCCAGCTCAAGCGCGCCGGCGTTGTCGGGCGTATGGATGAAGACGGTCGGGGAACGCCCTTCACGCAGCCAGCCGGCAGCTGCGCCGAGCCAGTGCTGCCATCCCGCGACTGTACGTGCCGCGTCGTCCCGGCCGATGTAGCGGACGACGGGATAGGAAGTGAGGGCCCGTGACCGGCGGGGCAGGCGCGGCTTCTTCGTCCACGCCTCCCGTTCAGCGTCGCTCACCGGAGGGCTCCCGAACAGGACGGTGGTGTCGAAGGTCACCCATTCGGCGCCGACGTCACCGAGAGCCCTCTCGAGCTGTTGTTCCGATCGCGGGTCCTCGAAGAACGCGCGGTGCCGTACCTCGACGGAGTACCGGTGCTCGTGCGGGAGACGGCGCAGGAAACCGGTGAGAGCGCCGAGATCGGTGGGGCCGAAGGACGGTGGCAGCTGAATCCAGAGAGCATGGGCACGCCGCCCGAGGGGTTCGATCGCGGCCAGGAACGCGCGGAGCGGGTCGTCGGCACCGGCGAGGCGGCGCTCATGGGTGATCGGTTTCGGCAGTTTGAGGATGAACCGAAAGTCAGGGGTCGTCTGCTCGGCCCACGATTTCACCGTGTCGAGGGCCGGCGTCGCATAGAAGGTCGTATTGCCCTCTACGGCGTTGCACCAGGTCGCGTAGGCGCGGAGGCGGTCGCGCGGTGACAGCGAGTGAGGAAGGTAACGGCCTTGCCAGGGTGCGTACGTCCACATCGCGCATCCGACGTGGAGTTTCATGGCCCCGAGGGTACCGGAGCTCAGGAGGGGAGAGGATGGATGTCTCCAGAGGCGGCCTTGAGGGCCCAGCGGCAAACATCAGGGTCAGTGAGGTGGCGTCGCGGCACACCCCCCGGCGAGCGGGCGCACCTAGCATTGGCATCGTCATTCTTTCTCCTGCCCTTTATAACACGGCTATGCTAACATAGCGATGCTAGTATCGCAATGCTATATTAGGGTCGTGCCCAAATATGTTGATCACGCGGCCCGGCGGCGCGAGCTGGCCGATGCGGCCTGCCGGGTGATCGCGCGCAACGGGCTGGCCGCCACGACGCTGGCCGATGTCGCCGCCGAGTCTGGGTGGTCGATCGGCTCCATTCGGTACTACTTCCCGGACAAGGACACGCTGGTCGCCTCGGCGTTGTGGCGGGTGGGAGAGCGCGTTCAACGAGCGGATCCGGCGCCGTACCGCCGGGGGGATGACGCTGGCTGACTTGCGCGCCGCCGCCACCGAGCTGCTCCCGCTGGACGCCCTCCGGCGCGAGGAGGCGCTGGTCTACCTGGCGTTCTTGGCGCAGGCCGCGGTGGTGCCCGCCGTGGCCGACGCCGCAGAGGACGCCGCGCGGCGGCTCCAGGAGCCGCTCGCCAAGCGGATCGCCCACGCAGTGCAGGCGGGCGAGCTACCGCCACACCTTGACCCGGAGCATGAGGCGGCGCGTCTGCGGCTGCTGGTCGACGGCCTAGTGGTCCAGCTTGTCACGACGCCCCGGCGCACCTCGGCCAGCTGGGCGCTGACGATACTAGCTGAGCATCTCGCCGCGCTCACCGCCTCACCCGCCCCGGCTTGAGGCGAGGATTGTTCGTCTGAAGTGCCAGTTCCCGCCGACCGTCCGGGAGGGCGGGCGCGGGCTGGGGATGACGGTAGCGCCATCCGATCCGCAGCCGCACCCGCACCCGCGGGTCGTGGGCGATGTTGCGCACGTAGTTCGCACGCATGCCGTGCTCGGCGATGATCCAGAACGAGTCACCTTTTCGGCCGTTGCCGACGGGCACCCGCCGGAGCTTGCCGGAGTTGCGTCCGCGGGTCTCTAGGATCGCCAGGCCCAGCGGGTTGATGCCGATCGTCAGCAGCAGGCGCATCAGCGGGTTGATGGTCCAGCGCTGGAACGCCCGGACAACCAGCACCTTGACCCGGCGGCTACGGACGGTGAGGACCAGCAGCCCGGCATAGACAGTGGCCCCGTGACGCGAGGAGCCGATGACCATGCACGTCGCCGCCGTCTGGCGGTCCCCGGTGAAGTCGATGCAGCCAGAGAGCCGCGACGAGGCGCACCTCGCGCTGCG